>JBILKR010000065.1:0-6675 GCA_044376575.1 Flavobacteriales bacterium
TAATAGAGATGTCTGATTAACAAGTTCTTCTGCAGGTAAAATGGGATCATGTTTACCGATGATATAATGTAATGCAACATTACTCTTTTGTAATCTTTTTAGATGAGAAGGCCTGTCTCTCAATCCCTTCAACGTCTGTATGATTGTTTCAGAGGATAAGACCTGCGTAGCTTTTTCCTGAATGGTATGTATTTCGTTCTGTAACCGCAATCTGTTGGGCTGATGAAACAGATTGAGATGAAATTCACGAAGAAAAAGTGCTTTGTTGTTCCTCACCACTTCTATGGTACGATTGCGATTATCTTTTTTTACCTGAGAATCAGCATCAGCAGTGGAATGCAACAATACAATTGAAAATATTTTTTCAGGTCTGAGTTCTTGCAACTTCAACGCAACATATCCTCCCATAGAATGCCCGATAACATGAACTCTGGATATATTTAGCTTTTCAAGACATTGCTCCACAGCCGTTGCCATGTCGTGCATAGAAAAGGAAAAGTCTTTAGAAGCTAAGGATTTTCCATAACCCGGAAAATCTAATGTTATATGCAGAAAACCCGGAATAAATTTTTCGATCAGCGTGTCAAAAAAAGAACAGTCTTCACAAAATCCATGTAGCCAGAGTACCGGTATTCCCTTACCTCTCATTTCTACATTTACTGTCCCATTACTTACCTCTACCGAATACGTTTTCTTCATCGCATCAAAATTAATGTAATCTCTGAAAAAGATGTAACCTCATCTGCACATGAATTTTTTAGCCCATGCATATTTAGCCGGCGAAAACGAAGGAATGATCGTTGGTAATTTAATGGCTGATGCCGTGAACCGAAAGCAATTTGAATTGCTGCCGTTACACTTACAAAAAGGAGTTTTGCATCACCGGCAGATTGATCGTTACACGGATAGTCACCCCTTAGTGATTGAGTGCCGTTCGTATTTTTTTCCGCACATTCGTCATTATGCAGCCGTAATGGTGGATGTAATTTTTGATCACTATCTCGCCAAACACTGGCAAAACTATCATCATCTTCCGCTAATAACCTTTGAAGATGATACATACCGTAAAACATTAACTTATGAATCTCATTTCAGTGAAAAATTCAGATTTATGTTTTCAAGAATGAGCGCACACCGATGGCTCAGTAATTATGCAAAGTATGCATATCTAAACCAAACCATTGAACATCTGCAACACCGAACACCATTGTTTACGCATGCTACCATTACCAATGAAATATTACAGGAAAAGTATGAAAAACTGGAAGATCATTTTTTCGATTTTTTCGAGGATCTTTCCATCGAATTAAAGCAATAAAAAAAGGCTGCAAGATAACTTGCAGCCTTTTCTATTTTTATTCAATGATGATTATTTTACAATCACCATGCGAGATGTAGCTGATCCTGTTTCAGAAGTTACTCTGATAAAGTATGTACCTTCAGATAAGGTTCTTACATCAAATGACTGAGTGAAGTTCTGTGAAGCATTTTCAATTCTTGAAACGTTCACTACTTTTCCATTCATATCCATGATTTCAACATTCATTGAAGATCCGTTAAATCCGGCAACATTCATATTAAATATTCCATCAGATGGATTTGGATAGAACTGAATATTTCCTATTTCAGTTGCAGCCCCATCCACATTCATTGTACTCATTACTGTATATGTAAATGACTCTGTACAACCATTACCGTCAGTAATAGTAACTGTATATGTACCTGCAATCAATCCATTGATATCCTGGCTTGTTGCACCGTTACTCCAATTGTAGTTGTAAGGTAACTGACCACCTGAAGGAGTAATATTAATAGCACCATCGAATCCGTAAACTTCGTTATTAATGATATCTGAAGCATCAATTGCTGTAGGTTCAGTGATTACTACTTCATCCATAGCCGTACATCCGTTAATATCTGTAACAACTACAGAATATGTACCCGCATCAAGTGAAGATACAGAAGGTGTTGTATTACCATTTGACCAAGCGTAAGTATATGTTGGTGTTCCGAACCCTGCAACTACGGTCGCAGATCCATCAGCAGCGTCATTACATGTTACATTCGCTGATTCAATGATAGAAGCAGTCAACAACAATGGCTGATCAACAGTGATACTATTTGTAGATGTACAACCATTGGCATCAGTTACAACAACTGTAAAGTTACCTGCAACAAAGTTTGCTAATGAATCAGTTGCACCGCTTGACCATAAATAGTCATAAGGCACTGTACCACCTTGTGGAGTCACTATTCCAATACCGGAATTTTCACCGTAGCAAATCACATCTGTTGCCTGAACCGTAGTTTGTAATGTATCCGGTTCTGTAATTAATAATGAATCTGAAATGATACAGTTATTTGCATCTGTAACAATTACAGTATAGTTACCCGGAGCAAGGTTAGTTAAATCCTGTGTTGTTGCACTGTTTGTCCATGCATAGCTATATGGAGTAGTTCCACCTGATACAGTTAAATCAGCTTCTCCATCATCGAAACCAAAACAAGATACGTTTGTGGTATCAATTGTTGTAGCCAATGCATTAGGCTGAGTTACAACAGCTGTATCAATCAATATACAGTTATTGTCATCAGTGATGGTTACTGTATAAGAACCTGAAACAAGTGCGTTGATATCCTGCGTTGTTGCACTGGTACTCCATGCATAAGTATATGGAGTAGTACCACCTGCTGGAGTTAAATCAACGATACCTGTCGCATTACTGTTACAATCAACATTGGTAACAGCGAAAGAAGATGCCAGTGCAGTAGGTTCTGTTACCACAAATGTATTTGTAGTAGTACATCCGACAGCATCTGTAACAGTAACTGAATAAGAGCCGTCAACCAATGTATTGATATCTTCGGTTGTAGCTGAGTTACTCCAGGCATAAGCTGAATATGGTAATGTACCACCTGCTACTGTAATGTCAACTGCACCATCGTTTCCGTTGAAACAGCTAACATTCGTAATATTTCCGGTTACATTAAACCCTACCACCTGGAATACAGTAGTATCAGTTGAGATACATGAATTAGTATCAGTTACCGTAAGAATATAAGTTCCGAAACTTAACCCTGATAAATCCTGAGTGGTAGCAGTTGTATTCCAGTAATAATTAAATCCTGGGTTACCGGCAACTGAGATATCAATAATACCATCAAAACCGGGAACACAAGTAGGATCTGTTATATTTTTAGTAATTACAGGATTTGTGTTTACAGTTACCAATACGTTATCTGTAGCTGTACAACCTCTTTCATCTGTAACCTGCACAGAATAATTTGTAGTTGTTGTTGGATTGGCCACAGGGTTAGCAATCGTAGTGCTGCTTAAACCTGTAGAAGGTGTCCACGTATAAGTAACCCCTTGTGGACCTGGTAATGTAATCGACCAATTTAGTAATGTACCCTCATCTCCGCCAAATGCATCTGTCATTTTTAACTTCCATACACCACCTGCATTTCCAGTTAAACCGGAGAAGGCTTGTTGCGGAATCCAAGAACCTGTAATTGTATTTGTTGGAGCTGTTGAAATGTTAGCTGCAGCAGACATAGTAAATGTAACGTTATTAAAATTGTCTCCGGAACCACCATTTCCATTGGCTAAAGTAATTTGAGAATTGTTTGGTGCTATTAGATAAATTGCTAAATCTGAATTATAAGTATGATTGATTGATAGATTTACATTTATTACAGAATTTGCTGGCAAAACTGACAATGAAGCAGGAATGGTGATTGTAGATGTTGCTCCAGTTACTAAATCATTATCAGGAATAGCAAGACTAGTAGTATTAATTTGAGTTGTTAATGAACTTGGATTAGTAGTTGTCCATGCAGAAGCAGGAACCGCATTTAAATTAGTAGAAAATCCCTCACAAATGGCTACATCCGAACCTGCGTTAACAGTAGTTTGTCCAACGCTAGTTACAGTTTTAACTTTACTATTATTTGCAGTATTAATATCATTGTTTACCACCAATGAAGCTGTAAATCCGTAGTTTCCAAATGTAGACATATTATAGGTTGAAGTAATATCAACATCAATGGTAGCTCCTGAAGCTAATGTTCCGGTATTTACCACAACAGGACCTAATGTAGCAGGATTTGGACCAGTAACTGTTACAGTAATGCTGGCATTGTTAGCCACAAAGTCATGGGTTCCCAACCCATTATTTTTTACTCTTACCGTTACCAACTGGTTATTGGTAAAGCAATCAGTATTAGAAGGATTGACTACAGATAATACACTTAAATCAATATTACTGTTAGGAACAGGTATTCCATCATGCTCATCAGCTCCCATATCCGGATTGATGGCTCCGCCATTTACAGAAGGAACCGGACCGGGACGCAGTTGGTTATCAACATCATCTGAAACATTTCCAAATAACTGACCTGTTGATTCCAACTGACTAGGTGTGGCAATATTGATATGAAGATCAGTTGCATTTACAAAGTTAGGATCAGCTGAGATTGACAATCCTTCCCAACCTGCAGCGATCGCTTGCCAAGCAGTTAAGTTGGCATAATCTAACAATGGCAATAGAACTCCACCTAATACATAGCCTGTTCCGTTACCAAATAAATCATTATTGCGAGAAACAAATGTAGTTGTATTGTTTAGGTAGATTGAATAATGCTTTCCTGTAGATGTTGCATTTGAACGACCATTGAACAATACGTTATTATATACTGAATCAACTCCGGTAGAAGTTCTGTTAAAGGCATAAGTAGGTGCCGCAAAAGTACCCGTAACACCAGTACCCTGAATTGCAATAGTGTTGAATGCTATTCGATTAGTAACAGAATTTGCTTTTCTAAATCCTTCATAAATATGTGATGCAGTTCTTGATGTTCCATCAGGATTTAATCCTAGGTTCACAAAATTGTTATAGAAATTAGCTACTCCAGAACCTACGGATGAAATACCAATGATTGTAGGAGTAGTTAAAGCAGTTGTTCCTGTTGAGTTTGAACCAAGATAACCTATATTGTTTTTTTGAATAGTACCTGAATTAGAAGAACCATAATTGATTCCATATACATGAACCCCAACAGTACCGGTGTTTACATTGAACAAACCACCAATTGTATTACCTTGAATTAAGTTAGCCGAACCGGAAGTACTTGATGAATTATTGATTCCAATTAAACTAGCACTACTTCCAGTCGAAGTATTTGGTGCTAACGTCGAAATACCAGCTACTTGATTTCCAGTAATAGTTGCTACACCTGAGGTTATATTTATACCTCTTGTGATAGAAGAATTGCTTGTTCCTGTATATTGGTTAAATAAACCGGTTATTGAGTTATTAGTAATAATATAAGTACTATTCGTTGTTGCGGATATTCCTACTAAATTAGCTACTATAGTTCCCGTGGTTGATGTGGAGACAGCATTTTGAATACTATTGCTAAGCAATACACTACCAATCTGATTCCCAGAAACAGTTCTGATTGCAGAAGCAGCAGAAGTTGGATAATTAATAGCAATTATTGATGTATTTGGAGGTGTAGCTCCTGTACCCAGAGCACTTAGACCTCCAATTATATTATTATTAATGGTCGTATTACCTGTTGCCAAACAAGCAATTCCTGTCATAAGTCCACCAGAGTTGCTAGATGTGGTAGTAACTATACTTCCAGTTACTGTGCCGCTTCCAATAGTATTGCCTGTAACCGAGGCTGTAGTTCCGGTACCTGTTAATACAATACCCGCCCAATTACCACCATCACTTGATTGGCTACTATTGGTGCTCATAGTGAAATTGGCAATGGTATTATTGCTTATCGTACTTTGCACTAATCCGGTAGCAGAAAAACGAATACCATTAAAACGATTTCCAGTTGCAGTAACGAATGACATATTATAAGGAGAACCACCACAATTAGGTAATGTACCACCTATAAAGTTTCCTGTAATGGTATAATTTCCTCCATTATTACTTCCAATTACGATAGCGTTATGAGTTAATGATGCGGAATAGTTTCTGGTAGTTGTTTGATACAAACTATTGTTTGAAATATTCCATGAACTATTACCAGTATTAAGGTTTATTCCGGAAGTTGCAGTAGTTGCATTGAAGAAGTTTCTAATGGTGTTGTTCTGAACAGTATTATTTTCATTAAAGGTTGAAGAAGTACTATTTGCAGAATAAATAATATTTAACGGGGTTGTCGCGCCATCATAAATATCACAATTATTGATATTATTGTTACTATTACCGCCGCCAGTTGCCAATGCATTTCCAAATCTCACCACACCACTGGTAGTAGAAGTTTCTGCACCTCTGATGTTTAGATATGTTAATGCACAATTTTGTGTATTATTTTCAAAAAGTACTGCTGATGCAGCAATTGCATCAGAATTACTAATGGTTAACTCACGGTTGATACCAATACCACCGGGACGTCCATCAAAAGTTGCGTAGGTTGCCCCATTCAGACGTAAAGTAGCCGATGCATTTGAAGATGAAATACTCAATCCTGTAGCACCAATTTCCGGACGCACAGTTAATGTTTTAACTGCTGAACCACCAAAGAATCCAAGATTTAATGGGAAAGTTTCAACAGAACTATTATACGCTGCCTGTAATTCAAAAATTACCGGACATGTTAAACTGTTAAACACTAAATCGTTGAAAGCGGCAGTTAGAGATGTATAGGCACCTG
>JBILKR010000003.1:0-131204 GCA_044376575.1 Flavobacteriales bacterium
TAAGAGAAAGTTCTTTACTTGTTGGTAAAACACTGGCTGAAGTAGCCAAACATATCCGTCCCGGAATAACGGGGCTTGAATTGGATGCGTTAGCTGAAACCTTCATTCGTGATCATCACGCAGTGCCGTCGTTTAAAAATTATCACGGTTATCCATATACGCTATGTGTATCTGTAAATTCGATGGTGGTGCATGGTTTTCCTTCTTCAGTAGAATATAAAGAAGGAGATATCATTTCTGTTGATTGCGGTGTATTCAAAAATGGATATCATGGAGATTCTGCTTATACCTTCGCTTTGGGATCAATACCTGAGCAAACTCAAAAGTTGCTCCGTGTAACCAAAGAAAGTTTGATACTTGCCATTGAAAAAGCATTGTCAGGCAACAGAATCGGAGATGTAGGAAATGCAGTTCAGCACCATGCGGAAACGAATGGTTTTTCAGTGGTCAGAGAGTTGGTTGGTCATGGAATTGGAAAAAATTTACATGAAAGTCCCGAAGTTCCCAATTATGGGAAAAAAGGAAACGGCCCAACGATGAAGCAAGGGTTGGTTATAGCAATAGAGCCAATGATCAATCAGGGAAAGAAAGAAGTTAAAACTCTTGCGGATGGATGGACGGTAGCTACAAGAGATGGATTGCCATCAGCTCATTTTGAGCATACGGTAGCAGTGACGAATGAAAAGGCTGATGTTTTATCATCATTTGCAGAGATAGAAAAAGTAATTAAAGAAAATAAAAACCTAACGGTGAGTTAAATATAAATGGCGAAACAATCATCCATAGAGCAAGACGGAACAATCATAGAGGCATTGTCAAATGCTATGTTCAAGGTTGAGCTTGAAAACGGACATGTGATTGTATGTCATATCTCAGGTAAAATGAGAATGAATTACATTAAAATTTTACCAGGAGATAAAGTAAAAGTTGAAATGTCGCCATACGACTTAACCAAAGGAAGAATTAGTTACAGATATAAGTAAAAAAGTCATGAAAGTAAAAGCAGCGATTAAAAAAAGAAGTGCTGAATGCAAAATTGTTCGCAGAAAAGGCAGACTTTATGTGATCAACAAGAAAAATCCTCGTTATAAACAAAGACAAGGATAATGTTTAATTGAATTAATTGGAATATAAGATATGGCAAGAATTTCAGGTATAGATTTACCAAAAAATAAAAGAGGCGAAATAGGCCTTACATACATTTATGGAATTGGACGTAGTTCATCCCGTAAGATTCTGGAAAAAGCCGGTATTGATTATGATACCAAGGTTGGTGACTGGGATGATGATCAGTTGGGTAAAATACGTACAATCATCAACAACGAAATTAAAGTTGAAGGAGCATTGCGTTCAGAAGTTCAATTGAGTATTAAACGATTGATGGATATCGGTTGCTACAGAGGTATTCGTCACCGCGTTGGACTTCCAGTTCGTGGTCAAAAAACAAAAAACAACTGTCGTACAAGAAAAGGTAAGAGAAAGACAGTTGCGAACAAGAAAAAAGTAACTAAGTAAAATTGAAATAAAGTTTTGAATCATGTCAAAGCAAAAACAAGTTAAAAAGTCGGTTAAGGTTGAAGCAGTTGGACAGTGCCATATTAACGCTACGTTCAATAATGTAATCATCTCATTAACCAATAATCAAGGACAGGTGATTTCCTGGTCATCTGCCGGTAAGATGGGCTTCAGAGGATCAAAAAAGAATACTCCTTATGCAGCTCAGATGGCGGCTCAGGATTGTGCAAAAGAAGCTTTTGATTACGGATTGCGCAGGGTAAAAGTATTTGTAAAAGGACCGGGTGCCGGAAGAGAGTCTGCGATTCGTTCTATCCACAATGCAGGTATTGAAGTAACTGAAATCTTTGATATTACACCAATCCCGCACAATGGTTGTCGACCACCCAAGAAAAGAAGAGTTTAATAGTTAAGTTATAATTTCAGATTAAAGTACAATGGCAAGATATACAGGCCCAAAATCAAAGATTGCAAGAAAGTTCAGAGAACCTATCTTCGGACCGGATAAATACCTTCAAAAGAAGAATTATCCTCCCGGAATGCACGGACCATCTAAAAGAAAAAGAAAGCAGTCTGAATATGCAGTTCAGTTACAGGAAAAGCAAAAAGCTAAATATACTTATGGTATATTAGAAAGACAGTTCCGTAAAATGTTTGAAAAGGCAGCAAGATTAAAAGGTATTACAGGTGAAAACCTCCTAATGCTTTGTGAATCTCGTCTTGACAATATTGTATATCGTCTAGGGATTGCGCCTACTCGTTCTTCTGCAAGACAATTGGTTTCACACAAACATATTCTTGTTAACGGTGAATTAATCAATATTCCTTCATATCAGTTGAAATCAGGTGATATTGTTGAAGTAAGAGAAAAATCTAAATCATTGGGTGTAATCTTGAACTCTATCAGTAACTCACAAGTTAAGCAAGATTGGTTAAGCTGGGATGCGAACCATATGAAAGGTACTTTCGTAATGCCTCCTCGCAGAGAGCAGATTGCTGAAAATATCAGAGAACAGCTTATCGTTGAATTGTATTCTAAATAATCATTAATAATCATTTAACCAATAATAATCACATGGCAATTCTAGATTTTCAAAAACCCGATAAAGTAATCATGATTGAGTCTGATGACTTTAAAGGTAAATTCGAATTCAGGCCACTGGAACCCGGATACGGAATCACTATTGGTAATTCTCTTCGTAGAATTCTGCTTTCTTCATTGGAAGGATTTGCTATCTCTACTATTAAAATAGATGGTGCAAGTCACGAATTCTCTTCACTAAAAGGTGTGGTTGAAGATGTAACTGAAATTATTCTGAATCTTAAAAAAGTAAGATTCAAAAGACAAATTGATACAATAGATCATGAGCGTGTTGTAATTCAGTTTTCTGGTGCTAACAAGTTTGTTGCAGGTGATATTGGAAAATATACTTCTGCTTTTCAAGTGTTGAATCCGGATATGGTTATCTGCAACATGGATGAAAAAGTTAAATTAAACATTGAATTAACTATTGATAAAGGTAGAGGATACCGTCCTGCTGAAGAAAATAAGCATGGTGGTTTAGATGCCGGAGTTATTCCTGTTGATAGTATTTTTACACCTATTGTTAATGTGAAATATAACATTGAAAATTATCGTGTAGAACAAAAAACCGACTATGAGAAATTAGTAGTTGAATTGCAATCTGATGGATCTATTCATCCAAAAGATGCATTAAAAGAGGCAGCTAAAATTCTTATTCATCACTTCATGTTATTTTCTGATGAAAAAATCACATTAGATACTGAAGAAAAATCACAGTCTGAAGAGTTTGATGAAGAGTCACTTCACATGCGTCAGCTATTGAAAACTAAATTGGTTGACATGGATTTGTCAGTACGTGCATTGAACTGCTTAAAAGCAGCTGATGTTGAAACATTAGGTGAATTGGTATCATTCAATAAAAATGACCTGCTCAAATTCAGAAACTTCGGTAAGAAGTCGTTAGTTGAATTAGAAGATTTGGTACGTTCTAAAGGGTTACATTTCGGTATGAATGTAGCGAAATATAAACTGGATAAAGATTAATCATTAATGAGGGGAATTCCCCAAAATCCGAATAGAGATGAGACACGGAAGAAAAGACAATCACTTAGGCAGAAAAGCCGGACACAGAAAAGCCTTGTTGGCAAACCTGGCAGTTTCTTTGATTACTCACAAGAGAATACAGACAACTGTTGCTAAGGCCAAGGAATTAAGAAAATATGTAGAGCCACTGGTTACTAAATCAAAAGTTGATTCTACTCATTCAAGAAGAATGGTATTCAGCTATCTGAACAATAAAGAGGCAGTTTCTGAATTATTCAGAGAAGTTGCCGGAAAAATTTCAGATCGTCCGGGTGGTTATTTGCGCATCATTAAACTTGGAAACAGACAAGGTGATAACGCTGAAATGGCAATGATTGAGTTCGTTGACTACAATGCTAACTTACTATCAGATAAAGCTGCTAAAGCTCCTGCTAAGAAACGCACACGTCGTGCCGGAACAACAAAAGCAAAAACTGAAACTCCTGCAGCTGAAAAAAGTGCAGAAAGTGAAACTGCTACTGAAGAGTAATAAATATCTATTTTATTTGATAAAGCCTGGTGAATTTCATCAGGCTTTATTTTTTTCTCATCACTGTTAATCCATCACGAACAGGTATTAATACCTGTTCTACTCGATTATCCAGTTTTATTTTCTCGTTAAATGACCGAATGAATAATGTTTCCTCATCCTGTTCTTTCATGTTCGTTACTTTACCGCTCCAAAGTACATTGTCAGCTACGATAAATCCACCCTGTCTAACATTATCAATTACTAAATCAAAATAGTTGCTGTAATTTTCTTTATCTGCATCAATAAATACCAAATCCCAAATTTGATTCAAAGTAGGTATGATTTGAAGCGCATTTCCTATGTAAGGAATAATTTTATCTGTATTCTCTGATAATTTGATATATCGTAGAACTATTGATGATAATTCATCATTAATATCAATGGTATGCAACTTGCCGCCATTTGATAAGCCTTTTGCCAGGCAAATTGCAGAATAACCAGTGTAGGTGCCTATTTCCAAAATATTTTTGGGTTGTATCATCTGGCTCATCATCTCCAGTATTTTCCCCTGTAAATGACCACTAAGCATTCTTGGACGTAATATTTTCAAGTGCGTTTCTCTGAATAGTTCCTGTAAAACAGGATCTTCATCAGTAGTATGCATCAACGCATAGCTTTCAATTTCTTCAGGTAAAAATTCCATATTATTTTGATGAGATATATTGAAGTAAACTTATTTTTTTTGGGTCAAAAATATCATTTGCGATATCCCATAATTGATCTGATGTTATATCGTCAATTTTACGATATGTTTTTTCCAGGCTTTCAAAATGATTATAAAAAAGAAAATTCCTGCAAATGGTATGCAGCAGATTTGAATAATTTTCATTGGCTATTGCCAACTGACCTTTAACCTGCCTTTTTATATGAAACATCTGTGTTTCAGATAATTTTTTGTCCCGTAATTTTTGTAGTTCTTTCTGAATTAAAACTCCTGTTTTTTCAAAATTCTTTTTCTCTGTTGCATAATAAATCCACCACATTCCGGTATCTTCAAATGCTGAATAATTTGATTCAATAAAGTATGTATAACCATATTTTTCGCGTATGTTCAAACTTAGTCTTGAATTGAGAGAAGGACCTCCAAGTAAATTGTTTAATATAAAAAAAGGAATTCGGTTCTTATGATAAACATCATAAGCAATGTTACCTAACATAGCATGACAAGAATGATTATCCTTTTCTAAGGAAACATGAAAAGGCTTGTATTTCCTGAATTTTTCACGTTTGAATTTTCTTTTGGTTGTTTTTAATTCTCCAAAATGCTTTTCAACTTTTGATAAAACAGATTTAATATCTGATGCTCCGATGTAGCAAATTACTATCTGATCTGTTGTATAAGTGCGTCGATGGAATTTTATTAATTTGTTTGAAGTAAATGAGGCTACACTTTTTTCTGTCCCAAGAATTGGAGTTCCCAGTCCATGCCCGGAAAACATTAATTCATCAAACTGGTCGCCAATCTCTTCACTTGGATCTTCTTTGTATGAGTTGATTTCATCCATAACAACGGCCTTCTCTTTTTCCAACTCTTTTGGTGGAAATACTGATTCAAAAGTTATATCACTGATTAAATCAAAAGCACGATCCTCGAAATCAGAGACCAAAGAAGCATAAATGAAAGTATTTTCTTTGGTTGTGTAAGCATTGAGTTCCCCGCCAATCTCATCAATATAATTTAATATCTGATTTGTGTTTCTTCTTTTAGTTGATTTAAAAAGCATATGCTCCATCATGTGGGCGGCACCCAGTTCATTTTTTAATTCGTCTCTGGAGCCTGTATTGATGAGCAGTCCAATATATGAAATGGGTGAAGAAATAGGATAGTGAATAAATTGAATCCCGTTTTTTAATTCAATCCTTTTTATTTTTTCCATATCAAAATATACGTTACTTATAGCGAATACACTTCGAAATTATTGTGAGTAATCGATTCAATTTGAATGGTTATCAAAAAAGAAGTAACTTATTTAATTTTTTCCTTGTAAGGAAATTTTTCAATCGTTCGCTTCATTAAATTATCTACCAGAAAATCTGATTGTCCCCAGTAACTGGTTGGTAATTGCCTGTCGTATTTCCACATCAGTTCTCCGCTTTCGCCTTCATAAATTGATGATTCTATATCAATGTTTCCGGTATAACCACCATAGCCGATAAAAAAATCCAATGCAACTGCTCCACCGTCTGATATTGTCCTAAGTTTTTTTACTTCACAAAAGTATAAAGCATCTACACCTAATATTTTAGCCAGTTCGTCTTTTGGTGTTTGTGTAATATCACTGTATGTAATATTAGCTTCACTTAATTTCTTATTTGTTTCTTCGTAAGTTTGAATTTCAACAGTCCAATTTACTTTTTTGGGTTTACGTGTGATAAAATAATTGTAAAAACTACGCTGTAAGTTATATCCTTCACTTTCATCTTCTTTTACTACTCCTTGTCGTCCTTCTTTTTTTGCCTGACCGGAATTGTCTTTTTCAGCTACATATACCGGTAGTATAGCCATGCTTTTATGATTAAATTTTGCTTCTGCCAGTCTTGAACTTTCATACAATTGAGCACTTAAATGTTGAGTGCCGCTCAACACTAATAAAAAAATAATGATTTGGTATTTCATAAAATGTATTTAATAAAAATAAAAAAAAGGAACGAGTCCGTTCCTTTTTTTAGAATTTTTAATGTCTTTTTATTTTGTCAAATAAATACGCGTAATAAATATTCCGTATCCATCTGATTTTCCGGCATCTGATTCTACTCCGCTAGCAATATGAGCTACTTTCCATCCTTGCTTCACTAAATCATTGATTTTAGCAGTAATAATAGCATCATTTGTTGCAACGTTACTGAAGTTAATACCTGCAAAAGAGTAAAAGTTTAAAAGTTTAGTTTCTAATAAATTATCTCCCTCTTCTTTTAAATCTGTTCTTTTTACATTACCGCTGTTTGATTTATTTCCGTCACGCTGAGTAGTAACATCATTGATATTAACTTCTCCTTTGTTTTCAATAATACGGGAGCGTCCTAATCCCCCGGGAACAATAGATTCAACAATAGTAACAACTTTGAAATCCTGAGCAAAACTAATTGCGCTTAAGCTTAACATGCAAGCTACAGATAAAATTAACTTTTTCATTTTTTTTATTATTATCTCCTACTCTTTGGGTTTTCGGAACTCCCCTCCGGTTTAAATTTCTGTCCGGATCAGAATTATGGCGACAATAGTATTAATAAATATTAGAAATTACAATCTTAAAATTCATCTTTAAAATTCTTAATTTCTTTACTTTAGTGCCATAACCTTTAAACCTTACTTTTTAAAAATTGTTCATCCACATATAATTAAAAGATGATAGTAAATCAATGGTATATTGTTTGTTTTATTGAAGAATTAGATGCTCTTCAACCGATTTCAAAAAAAATAGTAGGACAGGAAGTCGTAGCTTTTAAAACTAAAAGCGGACAAATTCATGTGCTGGAAGATCGGTGTTGTCATCGTAATGTACATCTTTCCCTGGGGTATGTGCATGGTGAGCACATTAAATGCGGATACCATGGATGGGAATTTGGCGGTTCTGGCGAGTGTAAAGTTATTCCTTCCTTACCGCAGGGAGAATCAATACCTAAAACAGCATGTATAAAAAAGTATCATGTACAGTTAAAGTACAAAGCTGTTTGGGCATGGTTTGGGGATGAAGAATTGAAAGACAAGGTTTCTCTTCCTCCTATGCATGAAATGGAAAAATGGCCAATCGTATTTAATTATCATGCCATTAAGGCAAATATTAAATTAGTGGCTGAAAGTTTATTTGATGCTTATCACATCAATCATGTGCATCGCAACAGTATTAAAACATTCATGGGAAATCTTCATGATGAAAAAATGAATTTTAATCTGAAAGTAACAGATCTTTCGATTGAAGGAAGCTATCCCAGAGCAAATGAAGGCAGTATATTTGAAAAATTATATTTTGGATTTTCTAAAAATGTAGATACCCATTTTGGATACTGGTTCCCTCATACAAGTAAGTTAGATCTTCGATTCCCGGCACATTTTACCATGCCTTCGCGTCAGATGGTTATCTATGAGCATTTTTATGAAATAGATGAAGATCATGTTATGATGATACAGATGACTACTTGGCATAATATTTTCCGTTATAATCCATGGTTCGCCAAATGGTTCATGCTGCAAAAAAGTTTGAAAATTGTAGAAGAGGATATTGCCTTTCTTGAAAGCAATAAACATTACCATGATCAGACAAGAAGACATGATATGCTGATAAAGTCTGATGAGGTGACATTTGAATTTACAAAATTGTGGAACAGAAATACAAAGCAATATGGAGCAGTATCTGAGAAAGAAAATTCGGAAGAAGCTTAGTAATTATCAAATACAACTAAATCAGCCTGATGCTTCATTGCCATTACAACCGAAGTCGAAGAAACGTGTGGCGGTAATCGGTGGTGGTATTGCAGGTATTTCTGCTGCTTGCAATCTTGCCGAAAGAGGATTTGAGGTGCATCTTTTTGAAAAAGAAAAATTTTTGGGTGGTAAAGTTGGCTCATGGGAATTTGAATCCAACGGTGAACTATTGAGGACAGAGCATGGATTCCACGCATTTTTCAGACAGTATCATAACCTGCGTAATTTTCTGAAAAAATTAGGATGTGATCATCATTTAATTCCTATTGATGATTACGTTGTTTTGTTTGATCAAAATAAAAAACAAGGATTTAAAGGTCTTGATCCAACTCCCGGATTCAATATATTGGATCTGCGGAAACATGGAGTGTTTAATTTCCTAACATTAATTAACCCCATGAGTATGCCTTTCCTGAATCTCATGAAGTTTGATTTTGAAAAAACATACAAGCAATTTGATGGGGAGAGTTTTGAATCATTTGCCAACCGAACTATGATGCCGGCTAAAATGCGCTTGGTATTTAATTCGTTTGCACGTGCATTTTTTGCTGAACCTGAAGATATGTCGATGGCTGAATTAATCAAGAGTTTCCATTTTTATTTTTTAAGTAATGAAGATGGATTGCTGTACGATGTATTGGATCAGGATTTTCAACATAGTTTTATTCAGTATTGCGAAAAATTTCTCTCTGCACATCATGCAACAATTCATTATAGTCAACCTGTTAACACAATCCATAAAACTGAAAACGGTTTTGAAATTGAAAATCAAAATTTTGATTATTGTGTGATATGTTCTGATGTGAAACATACAAAACGATTGATGCAGTCGTCCACCGGATTTGAAGCATGGCCTGCTGCTGTAAATAAACTTACTGATCTTAAACAAAGCGGAAGATATGCTGTGTGGAGATTATGGACAGATGTTTTTGAAAAAGATCAGTCATTACCTTTTTTCATATTTACTGATCGGTTAAAATGTTTAGACAGTGTAACCCTGTATCATAAAATGGAAAAAGAATCTGCTGAATGGAGTCAAAAAAATCAAGGTGGAATTTTTGAATTGCATAGTTATGCAGTTCCCAAAAATATGGTCTCTGATGATGAGGTGAAGGAAAGTCTGATGGAAGAGTTTTTGCATTACTTCCCTGAATTGAAAGGAATGAATATTAAGCATTCTTATTTTCAGCATCGGGATGATTTCCCGGGTTTCCATACCCATCAATATGCCAACAGACCAGAAGTGATTACCGGAATTCCAGGATTATATGTTGCCGGCGACTGGGTTAAAATGAATAACTGTACCATGCTTATGGAAGCGGCATTTACATCAGGATCAATTGCTGCAAATGAAATATTTTCTAAAGAAAATATTCAACAGAATCCTTTGGTTTCTGTTCCCCTGAAAGGAATATTTGCCTAAGCTTTTTTATCTCTCATATTTATTTTGCATTTTTGATGATATGCAATTACGTAACTTTTTTGCAGCTTTCATCTTCTCGTTTTTATATTCATGTAGCATCGATGGTACTTCATGGGATATCGACGGGTTAGCGCCTGTTGTTGAAACAACCTTTACATTGCAGGATGCTATTGGAAACACTGTATTGCAGGAAAATCCAGACAGTGCACTAATTCTCAATTATCAGGATACGTTGAGTTTATTTGATCTGGATTCTTTAATTGCTATTCCTGATACGATGTATGCTTATGATATCAAGTGGACACTTCCTAATTTTACAATTCCTCCCGGGAGCACTCTGCCTGCTTTCCCCTTTAAACTTGAATTTGGTATTGGTAATCGTGCAGATTTAACTTCGGCGATTATTAGTTCCGGTGAAATTAATGTCAAGATCAAATCTGTTATTCCAAGAAAAGTTTCAGTTCAATATACCATCCCTAAAGCAACACTAAACGGTGTTCCATTCACAATTACAGAAACTATTCCTGCAGCTACTCCCGGTGATACTACATTTTTCACTAAAACTATTGACCTCTCAGGCTATCTGCTGGATCTTAAAGGGGTAAATGCCAACGAAGTGAATGTATTATATATTTATCTCACGCCAACATTTGATCCCAATGGTGATCCATACCCGATAACTAATCAGCAGTTCTTATTTAAAGCTGAAAATAGATTAAACGAAATTCAGCCGGCTTTTGTACAAGGCAAATTTAAATCAGTAAATGAGCAAATCAATTCTGAATTATTATCTACACAATTGTCTTCTTTTATTAAAGGCGGTTGGATTAATCTTGATAGTATTCGCTTGCAATTAAAATTTATCAACTCACTTGGTTTGGATATGCGTTTCAGGATATTGCAGCTTCAATCAGTGAGCGAAATTTATCAGAATACATTATCGCTTTCGCATCCATCTATTGGACAGTTTATCAATTTAGAGAGACCACAACATATTCCGAATTCTATTCCACCGGTTATTCCATCTCAATATAGTATGGTATTTAATTCAGGCAATAGCAATATTGAACAACTCGTTGAAAATTTACCCGATCGATTTAATCTTAGTGCTCAGTTACAGTTGAATCCGAATAGTCAGGTTCAGTCGGCCAACGATTTTATTTATACTTCATATCCTCCAAAAATTACGTTGAGTGTTTCAACACCTTTGCGAGCTTCAGTGCAAAATATTTCATTTATTGATACCCTTGAAAATCCTGTTTTTAATGAGATACAAATAGATCGGTTTTTAGATGGAGAATTAAAATTACAGGTTGAAAATAAATTTCCTCTGGGTGCTGAAATACAACTATACACAGTAAGTGAATCAGGAGTGATTACAGATTCACTCATTACTCAAAACATAGTAAGTCCGGCTCCGGTGAATGCACAAAACCGTGTTGTGACTTCTTTATTTTCTACGCTTAATTTCCCCTTCGAATTAAATAAAGCATATCATATAAAAAATGCATCACATATCATTATTAAAGCGAAGTTTAATACATCGCCGTCGATGCAACTTCTACAAATGTATAGCGACTACTTCTTGCGAATTAAACTTAAAGCTGATATTAAATACCGAATTCAATTGTAATGGATACGCTGAAAACTATATGGTATGTGCTTCCTGTTTATCTGATGTTTAATAACTCATCATTTCATCAGCATTTTATGCATCGCTATGGTAATTCCAAAAGAGCTGTTCAAATACATACGAATGCTGAATTTGGATCATCTGCAATCAATACATTATTTATTCATCAATTTTTAACCGGAAATTATCTGGATGAATCTTTAAAAAATTCAGTATCCGACCGTTTACTTTCATCCAATCGATTTGGCTTGGATTGGAATTCGGAAGTAAGTTATTTTAATATGAATGATTCTTTGATTGGAAAGGGGTGGGGGTTTTATGCCGGTTTCAAAAACAGATTGTATGCTGAAGGAAATTTCAGCCGAGATCTTTTCCGTCTTGCATTTTATGGAAATAAAGAGTTTGCAGGTGATACTGCACATTTATCAGGAACTGCAGGTTCGTTAATGATGTATCAGCAATTTCAAATGGGGTTTGTAAAAAACTGGATAAGACCTTCTTCGTCACATACACTGGGTTTTGCCTTGAGTTATGTTAATGGAAATTTTTACAATAATGCATCACTTCAACGATTTACTTTATTTACTGAAGCAAATGCTGAGTATATTGATGTGAATGCCAATGCTTCATTGAATTTTCAAAAACCGGAAGATTTTACCTTTTTTAAAAATAATGGAACAGGTCTTTCATTGGATTTGGATTATCAGTATTCATGGGGTAAAAATACTGTTTCATTTCAGGCACATGATATCGGATTTATTTATTGGTCAAGACCACTACAATCCTATCGTGTGGACTCAACACTACTGTTTTCAGGAGTGGAGATTTCAAATGTGTTTTCCAATCCCGGAGAGTCTTTTAGTCAGTTAGTAGATTCACTGGATCAATATTACCTGAAACGAGAAGATCAAACCATGGGATATATATTTCTGCCTGCACAGTTTCATGCTGCATACACTCGCTTTTTTCTTGACAATAGGATTGTTTTTCAATGCGGTGTCAATGCCCGGATCAGTCAGTCATATTTCCCATATACTTATGCAAGAGGTATTTTTTATCCACACACACGCTTGATGATAGGCACTTCATTGGGATATGGTGGTTTTGGAACCCTAAATGTCGGCTTCGAATTAGGTGTTGATTTTGGTAAAGGATATACGATGATATTACATACTAAAAATCTGGAAGGCATCATCCCGAATACATTTTCAACCGGATTAAGTGCTGGCCTTAAATTATCCAGGAATTTTTAATTATGAGATTTATTCTAAAATTATTTCTTATTGTTTGTGCGACACTATCAATGATAGCAAAAGCTCAGCAACCTTTCTTCAGAACATACGGCGGCGGCTATTATGATGCGGCATATAGTATTCAGGAAACACCTGATTCAGGTTATATTGTAGCGGGCGTCACTTCAAGTTATGGTCTTGAAGAATCTGATGTATTAATTTTTAAAACCGATAGAAATGGTCAGCAACAATGGATGAAAATGTATGGAGGAAGTGGAAGCGATGGAGCCAAAAAACTGATGAAAGCACCAGGTGGCAATGGATTTATTTTGGCAGGTCATACGAATAGTTATGGTGCCGGCCAGTATGACTTTTATGTTGTTTACATTGATTTGAATGGTGATACCTTATGGACTAAAACATTCGGTGGTTCTGACTGGGATATGGCTTACGATATTGATACAACATTTGATCAAAATATAATTGTTACAGGTGAAACCAGCAGCTTTGGTAATGGAAATAAAGATGTGTGGGTAATAAAAATTGATTTAAATGGCAATATAATCTGGTCACAAACGATTGGTGGAGTTGAGGATGATTTTGCTACGCGCATATTTCAGGACAGAGACAGTAACATTGTTGCCCTTGGAGAAACCAGCAGCGGATTGAATAATAACAAAGACTTTTATTTTGTAAAGCTAAATTCTGCAGGTGATACGCTTTTTACTAAAATTTATGGAACACCTGAAGAGGAATGGTTTACTTCCGGCGATTTATATTTTGATAATTCTGATAACATGTCGTATTGCATAGGTGGCAATAGATATGTTGCAGCAAATGATATTACTATTGATGTTCTATACAGGTTGGATATCAATGGCAACTTTTTGTATTCAGTGGAGGGAAGTCCTTTATTTCCCTATGAAAGGTTGCAGACAATAGTTAAAAATGAAGGTTTAGGGGGAAAATTTTATGCAGCATATACCTATAAAGATGATGCATCAACAAAATATCAGATTAGTTTTAGAAGAACATCTTATGGTTTCAGTTCAGTTGTACATGCCACCATATTTGGAACTTCCAAAAATGAATTCACGTATGATATCATTAAAACATTTGATTCTTCTTATGTTATCGTTGGAATGATTGAAAACTTTGGACCTGGCCCGTATGCTTGTTTTATGGTTAAAACAGATAGTCTTGGAGCAACAACAAATACACCTGTAATGGCAATGGATGAAATGGATGAACATATCATTCAATCTGTTTATCCGAATCCTGCCAGAGAAAAAATTTATATATCCTTACCTGATGATTTGATGAAAAAAATAAAATCCATTTCTTTTATAGATGCATCAGGAAGTGAGAAGATTAATTTATCTGAATCAGAATTAATAAGTAATCTTTCAGTAGATATATTATTATTAAATCCCGGCTGTTATTGGATTCGAATGATTACTTTAGACCGTATATATACAGTGCCTATAATTAAGGTTGAATAAAATCAATCTATTTTTTGCATGTTGATCTCGTCGATAACAACATATGCCTGAGGGAAAAAAGGTTGTAATTGCATCCAGAATAATGTAGCATCAAGCCTGGTTTTAAAATCTCCAACACGAACTTTAAAGTTGGGTGATTCCCAGATCAAATACGCATTTTCATTGGTGAAATCTTTAAGAAATTGTGATTTAACTGCATTAGCCAAAGTTCGTGCATTATTTCCTGATTCAGAACAAAGTTGCACTCGAAATCCTTTAGGTTTAACTTCTTTAATCTGCTCGTGATAGCCCGCAATTGTACTTTCTAAACCATTATCATAATGAATTACCATTGTTCCTTCGGTTTGCCCATATATGATAAAATGAGAAAAGAAAACTATAAAAAATAGATTTACAAACTTCATTCGATAAAAGTAAGAAAAGTTTATTTACTAACGTGTGTTTCGCTTTATCCTTGTATAAGTATAAATATATACTGTATTAGTTTTCAGAATGTGTAAATGATCGTAAACACTCACCGCAAAGGCAATCAACATATTTTGTGCGAAGGGAAGCAAGAATATCTTTCGTTAAAAAAATCTGTTCGCATTGACAACCTGCATCTTCGTTGCAAATAAATTCCTTATTGCAACGCGGACACATTTTATTGACCAATTTCTTTTTTTCTGACATCGTCTAAAAATATTGTTATCCTTGCTTTTTCTGTTTCCCCGCCAACAGGTGGCTGGTGTTTGTCAACACAAACCATCACGTTTTTTAAAAGTGGAAACGAATTACCAATATGCATAACAATTTTGTAGGCCAGATGTTCAATAAGAGAAACAGGAATTTTCATTTCACTTTCAACTAAGCGATAAATTTCTTCATAATTAATGGTTCCGCTCAGGTTGTCATTTATGGCTGCTTCATCAATTTCTGTCTCTAATGTTACCGAAACAGAATACCAGCCACCTTTTTCTCTTTCAAAAGAATGTACGCCATGATAGGCGTAAAACTTCATATTATTTAATTCAATTTTACCTTTCACAAAAGGTTTTATATGGATTGACAAACTTCAAGGCCCTTCTTCATTCTATCAATTGTATCATTTTTGCCCAGTATTGATGCAATATCAAATACTGCAGGTCCTATTAATGAACCGGTTAAATAGATACGTATAATCGGCATGATAGCTCCAACTCCCATTTGCATGCTTTCCAGTATCTGTTTTATTTCCGTCTCTAATTCAGTTGCACTAAAGTTTTCAAGTGTTGAGTATCGTTCAATGATTTTTTCAATCACAGATGCAGATTCAGGCTTCCATTTTTTCTTTAGTTGGTCTATATCCAATGCACTTGGTGCATGAAAGAAATATCCTGATTCGTTGTATATATCTTTGGGGAACAAAGCCCTTTCTTTAAGGGCTGAAGTAACACGAACTAATTTATTCATGTCCACCTGAATGCCATCGTTCTCAAAATAGGGTTTAACAAGTGCTGCCAACTGTTCGTCTGTTTTTTCGCGTAAATAATGCTGGTTAAACCATCGCGCCTTATCCACATCAAATTTCGCTCCTGATTTGGAAACCCTTTCCAAACTAAATGCATCAATTAATTCCTGCATGGTAAATACCTCTTTATTGTCTGCCGGGTGCCATCCTAACAATGCAACAATATTTACCACAGCATCGGCAAACCATCCCGACTCTCTGTATCCAGAAGAAATTTCACCAGAAAACGGATCTTTCCATTCCAGCGGGAATACCGGAAATCCCAATCTGTCACCGTCACGTTTGCTTAGTTTACCGTTTCCGTCAGGTTTTAGAATTAATGGAAGATGTGCAAATTCAGGCATTACATTCTCCCATCCCAGATATTTATATAGCAACACATGGAGCGGGGCAGAGGGTAACCATTCTTCCCCACGGATTACGTGTGAAATACGCATCAGGTAATCATCAACAACATTGGCCAGGTGATATGTAGGCATACCATCAGACTTGAACAATACTTTATCATCAATATTATTGGAATTTACCACAACTACACCACGTATTAAATCAGTGAGTTTTATTTCTTCGTTTCTCGGAATCTTGATACGAATGACATAAGGTTCACCTGAATCCAATCTACGCTTTACTTCATCTGCAGGAAGCGTCAGTGAGTTTTTCATGTTCACCCTGGTGATGTTATTGTATTGCCATGAATTATTCCCTGCGGCCTTCATTTTTTCACGAATGGACTCCAGCTCTTCCGATGAATCAAATGCGTAATAAGCATGCCCTTGTTCTATCAGAAATTCTGCATACTGACTATACATCTCTTTTCTTTCACTTTGACGATAAGGCTCATCCGGACCACCGATATGTACTCCTTCATCAAATTGAATTCCGCACCAGGTAAGAGAATCCACGATGTATTGCTCTGCTCCCGGATAAAAACGGGTTTGGTCTGTGTCTTCAATTCGTAATATTAATTTACCATTGTGCTTGCGTGCAAAAAGGTAATTATATAATGCAGTACGAACACCACCCAGGTGTAATGGTCCCGTTGGACTGGGGGCAAATCGAACTCTGATTTCTCTTTCCATACAATTCTTTTAAGGCCTCAAAAATAGCAATTATTGAATGAAATAAATTCCTCAGTTGCTCGGTTATTATTTCATCATAATATTTATCAACTGGAATAATGCCAAACCGATAAATAATATTCCAATCAGGAGATTCATCCATTGCTTGATGGCTTTGAACTTACGCACAACAAAAGCGCTGAATAAAGCATATAACATCAAGCAAGCGAATGTTCCCAGCGTTGTAGCAAGAACAAAAACCAATATGTGAGAAGTTTCAAAAATTAGCAGGTTTTTACTGCTCATCCCTGAAGCCCAGACCACCCAAAAAGGTATAGCCACCGGATTAAGCGCACTTACAAGTAATCCCTTCCAAAAACTGCCAATGATTTTTCGGGGTTGATGATCGTCTTTCTGGTTATGTTTTCTTGATTTTAATCCTGCTAGAATATTCATGATCCCCATTACGATAAAAACAGGAATAACAAATAATTCCAGTCCGGTCTGAATGGAAGGTCTTGTATTGATCCATCCGGAAAACTGTACTCCGATAAACGCCTGTACAGCTTCTACAAGCACTGCAGCAAGCGCCAGCCAGAAAGCACCTTTAATGCCTTGTTGCGTGGTGGTTTGCATTACATTCAGGCTAATCATTCCGGGAGGAAGTGAAAAGATAAAGCTAATACCAAATCCAATTAAAAATTCACGGATATAATCATTCATGAGTGGTTGTTTTTCGATATGCTTTCACCAGTTTCCATTGATCAATAATTTCAGAAGTTGTCATATAAGCAATACCTTTTTTATGATTCTCCTTGGCAATTTGATAAATAATACCCCAAAGATGAATGATGTCTTTCCATGCGCTGAAAATCGAATAAGCAGGATCATAAATATGAGCGGGTTCAGATCCCACACCATTTACTTCAACAATACGTATACTTTTTCCTTCTTTTAATTCTTCAATGCTGTTGCATTTCAAATCATACCGGCAATAATATACTCCGCTTAACTGATCAGTAATATGATCAAAGACCTGATGAAGTCGATCATCTATCAATTGATTCCCATTAATAAATTTTGTTCCCCTTGCATGATTCCCAATCGGTTCCAGTAAAATATACTTGCCGGCAGGAATGATATCATTCCAAATGGATGAAAATTTTTCATACAATTTTTTCCATTGTAATATGGCTCGCTGACGCCGAAAAATCAATTCACACAGCGTAGATTTACCATCGCCGGTAACAGAAAGAAATTCTTTCATTACGACGGATACAACTTTTCCTTTTTTTTCTGTAGGTAGTCGATAATATAAAACTCCTAATTCTACTGGAAAATCAACAAACTCCTGTATTAGAAACGGAACGCGTGTTGAATGAATATAAGAATTCAGCGCTGCTGCATCTTCAATTCTTTCTACCATTAATCCTCTCTCTCCACGATCAGGTTTACAAAGTAAAGGGTATTGCATATTAGCATCCTGAATGCGTTGATAAATTTCTGTACTTGTCAATCCTGAATGAACACTAATTGTTTTGGGTTTGTATTCATCCGGCACCATTTCAAGAATGGGTGTTTTTGATTCGCCAAGCATACCTCCGGTTTCAATTCCCGGATTGGCAGCATTGAAGAACCAACACGTGCGCGCTCTTATACTTAGCCATAAGTAATAAAAAAATACAGGAAAATAAACTACTTCAAATGGCCAGTATTCCCAATGAAACAACCGAATAAAAAACGGTCTGTCTTTCCATCGAAGATATTTCGGTTTAATCATTTTCAATGGCAATAATTGTTGAAACTGATGTAGAACTTAAAAGGTCATGATACTGCATTTCTGATTTTTTTCCGTTATTATAAACAGATGTAATACTTACGGTTTTTACATGATCTTTATTTAAAATAAATCCTTCTGTATTGTTCAATCCGTGAAATTGCAATATACTTTCAGGAGTTTTATTTTCTTCTTTCAAAATCCAATGCTTGAATTTATTTTCTTTTTTTTCTGCAGTTTCGTTATTGTATAATGTTGCTGATGACCATATATAATTTGAGTCAGCATCTAGCATCTTGAAATGTTTGTTTACGCCGTCGTATTTTAATACATACAACTTGTATTCTGAAATCATAACCATAGTGAACGGTTCAATTTCATTTAGGTCTATGTTCTCATTAAATTCTATCGGATCTTTGTATTGAAAGAAATCTAGTAAAATTAAACCCCTGCTTTTTCTGTATGGAGGATGATGTTTATGTTTTACAAAAGCACCATTTAATAAACACGCTGTTTGATTTTTTTTTGAAGTAGCAATCCATGTTCCTCCGGCCAGTTGATCTTTAGGAAAAATAAGACTTTCGTTGCCAATGATAGTTACATGATTGTCGGGCGAATCTGTTCCTCTCTTTGGGTTTTCATCACGGTTAGAGGTAAGTATAAATGAGTTTTTACCGGTATGTATATAACTTACGGTGCACATGTTTGTTTATACTTTATGGTTGAAACAGCAATCCCAAAATCATCGTCAAGTATTACGGGGATGCCGGTTTGCAATATTCCAATTTTTATCAATGCCATGTGATGTATGGCATGCTCGAGGGCATAAGTAATTTCCCTTTTCATGTTGGTGGCCATCACGTCTGTATCATCAGATGAAGCGTCATAACCTGCCTCAAGTGTAAGAATTATTTTTTCATCGCTGTTGTTTACAAAATGAATGACTTGTTCAATCGCAAAAGCTGCCTGATTGGGGTCCTGTTGAATTAGTGCATTCCGTTCGCGTTTATCATAATTAATGATTCCTGTTTGAGCTTGTTTTTCTAAGCACTGAAAGAATTCAATGATATGCCGTGTGTGTTCACCAATTGTAGATCCGTTTAAAACGTTAATGGGTTGAGAGTAATACTGAACAGACAATTGCTGAATTACTTTGTGGAGGCTTTCAAGTGTAATTTTTGCAGCTGTTTTGACTTGCATAGGTCAGTAATAATATATATAAAATTGGATATTCAAATGTAGTTGAAAATATTGAAAATGCAGATTACATGTTTCTATAAAATAAAAAAGCTCACCAAAATTTTGATGAGCTTTTTCAAATCTTTCAACTATTTTAATTCTTGGAAGGTTCTGCCAGAATAATGATTTTATTTTTCATCATTTCTATAACCCCACCATTAATTTCAATGAACTCTGTTTGATTACTTTCACTGATAATTTTTATTTTCCCTTTTTTTAATGTGGAAATAATAGGTGCGTGGTTCTCCATGATTTCGAACGATCCATCACTACCTGGTAGTTGTACCAGTTTGGCACTACCTTCAAACATTGTTTTTTCAGGACTAATAATTTCAAGTTGCATATGAATCAGCAATTATTTATTTAGATTCTGCTAACATTTTTTCCCCGGCTTCGATTACATCTTCAATCGTACCTTTTAAATTAAATGCTGCTTCAGGGTATTGATCAACTTCTCCATTCAGGATCATGTTAAATCCTTTAATGGTATCTTCAATACCAACAAATACTCCCGGGATACCGGTAAATTGTTCAGCAACGTGGAATGGCTGAGATAAGAAACGCTGAACACGACGAGCGCGGTGTACAACAAGTTTATCTTCTTCACTCAATTCATCCATACCTAAAATCGCAATGATATCCTGAAGTTCTTTGTAACGCTGTAATATTTGTTTTACACGCTGAGCAGTTTTGTAGTGGTTTTCACCAACAATCTCTTCTGTAAGAATTCGTGAAGTTGAATCCAGTGGATCTACCGCAGGATAAATTCCCAACTCAGCAATTTTACGACTTAGTACTGTTGTAGCATCCAAGTGAGAGAACGTTGTTGCCGGAGCAGGGTCCGTTAAGTCATCTGCAGGAACGTAAACTGCCTGTACAGAGGTAATAGAACCACGCTTGGTAGAAGTAATACGCTCTTGCATTAATCCCATTTCTGTGGCTAATGTAGGCTGATAACCTACCGCTGAAGGCATACGTCCTAATAAAGCTGATACTTCAGAACCTGCCTGAGTAAAGCGGAAGATATTATCAATAAAGAATAGGATATCTTTTCCCTGACCACTGTTCTCTTCACCATCACGGAAATATTCAGCGACAGAAAGACCAGACAGTGCCACACGTGCACGTGCTCCGGGCGGTTCATTCATCTGTCCGAATACGAAGGTGGCTTTTGAATCTTTTAATTCATCCATATTTACCGCAGATAAATCCCATCCGCCTTTTTCCATTGAATGAATAAATGCATCACCATATTTTAAAATTCCCGCTTCAATCATTTCACGCATCAAGTCGTTTCCTTCACGGGTTCTTTCTCCAACACCGGCAAATACCGATAATCCTCCGTAACCCTTGGCAATATTATTAATCAACTCCTGAATCAATACGGTTTTACCTACACCGGCACCACCAAACAATCCGATTTTACCACCTTTTGCATAAGGCTCAATCAAGTCAATAACTTTAATTCCTGTAAATAAAACTTCTTGTGCAGTAGATAAATCTTCAAATTTAGGGGGCTGTCTGTGAATTGAATACCCTTTAGTATTATCGATAGCTGGTAAACCGTCAATAGCCTGACCAACGACATTAAACAAACGTCCTTTAATCTGATCACCAATTGGCATGGTAATCTGACGTCCTTTTGCAACTACTTCCATGCCTCTGCGCAATCCATCAGTTGAGTCCATAGAGATACAACGTACTGTATTTTCGCCAATATCTTGCTGACATTCCAATACCAGTACATCTCCATTTTCTTTTGTCACTTCCAGCGCATCTAAAATATTAGGGATGTGACTTTCTTTCTCAAATCTTACGTCGATTACCGGACCGATAATCTGAACAATTTTACCTGAAGCAGTTGACATGATAAACTTTTATTTAATTTAATATGGTGGCGCGAAATTATAAATTTCTATTGATAACTGTATATAGATTCTCCTTTTTTATGATCATTTTTGAACAATCTTGCAAGGATGTTCATTAAAACCAATATCTAATTAATTATCTTTGCATCTATGTCTCATCAAATGAAGGTTTACAAAGGATTAGATTATGTTTTTCAAATCAAAAAACCGGTTATTACTGCCGGTACTTTTGATGGCGTTCATGTGGGACACCAAAAAATAATTCAGCGAATTATCCAACTGGCTGATCAGCTGAACGGAGAATCTGTAGTCGTTACCTTTGATCCTCATCCCAGAATTGTGCTGTTTCCGGATGACCATCAGGTACAAATGATTACAACACTGGATGAGAAATTGGGATTACTTGAAAAAGCTGGTGTGCAGCATGTTGTGATCGTTCCATTTACCCGCGATTTTTCCAGAATCACATCGTTTGAATTCGTAAAAGAAATACTTGTTGGTAAATTACATGTTCATCAACTGGTTATTGGATATGATCATCAGTTCGGCCGAAACCGCGAGGGAAGCATTGAACAACTGAAACAACTGGCTCCTCAGTTTAATTTTGAAATTGAAGAAATTCCACCACAAGATATTGATGATATTAAAGTGAGCAGTACCAAAATAAGGAATGCCATTTTAATCGGAGATATCCAAACGGCAAATACGTATCTTACCCGATCATTTAGTTTTTTCGGTACAGTTATTAAAGGACAGCAGATTGGCAGAACTTTAGGTTATCCAACAGCTAATATTCAACTTGTTGAACAACTGAAAATACTTCCTGATATGGGTATATATGCGGTTAAAGTCATTGTTGATCATATGGTTTTGAATGGAATGATGAACATCGGTAAAAGACCAACTTTTGAAAATGATGGCGACCTCAGTATAGAAGTTCACATTTTTGATCTTTCTCTTGATTTATATGGGAAACAAGTTACCATTGAGGTGGTTGACCGTATTCGTGATGAACAGAAATTTAATGATGCTGAATCTCTGCGTTTACAAATTCAGCGAGACGAAATGACTGCTAAACGAATTTTAAATTTATCAGCATGATTAGGAATTTCTTATGGATATGTTTTGTGCTATTTTCTTTTATTCAGTTAAAAGCACAGGAAGTATTTAAGGAAGAAGTGCTTTATACTGATTTGAAAATTGCAATGGAAAATCCTTCGAAAGTAAAACGACTTTCATTACAGGGGAAAAAATTAAAGAAAATACCTAAAGAAGTTTTTTTGTTCAAGAACTTAGTTGAACTCGATTTAAGCCGAAATAAACTTGAAAAACTGCCCGACGAAATCAGTCAGTTAACAAAACTGGAAGATTTGAATATCGCTTTAAATAAAATTGAAGTACTGCCTGCTACATTTACACAACTAAAAAGACTCAGAAAAATTGATCTCAGAAAAAATAAAATATGGCAATTACCTTCTGACATAGGTGCTTTAAACAAACTCGAATACCTAAACCTAAATGGCAATCCTCTGTTCAGAATGCCTGACAGTATTATTCAATGCGCGAGCCTTCAATATATAGATTTGCGAAACTCTGATATGGGTCAGGGAGATCAGGAAACCCTAAAAAATAATTTACCTCAGGTAGAAATATTCTTCTCAAACGGCTGTAATTGCGGACCGAATCATTAATACCCTAAACCTTTGTTTTTACTTTATCCCATTTTTTTACTTGCCATCTTGTAGTGCCTTCACATATATGATGTTGAGCTAAATCATAAATATTCACATGTAAATCAATCATAACAGCATCATTATTTTCAAGAGGTTCACGTACATTTTCTCTTACAAATTCATCTGTCAATTCAAACCGAACCTTTACCGCCATTTTTGCCTGATAAAAATACTTCATGTGGATGCTTTCCATGATCAAACGGTAATTATCAATACCTACTTTTCTTAATAAAGTAAGTCCGGCAACATATTCAGAAATCGTAGCCAGTCCACAGGCATGTAGCCCTTTGATATGATTCAGATTGTTTCTTTTATAAGGCATTTCCATCTCAAAACCATTTTCAGTAATGGCAGTAATTTTAAATCCATGAGGTTTATTGAATGGAATTTTAGACCATAAACCCTGATTAAGTAGAAATAAATAAAACTTTGAACGGGATGCTTTTTTTACGAAAGTATCAAGAGAATTCATATCACAACAAATTAATATGTAGTAAAAGTAAGGATTAATACATATAGAATTCAGGAATTTGTTACAACTTTGAACTATGGGCATTCGAATACATGCAGATGATTTTGGTTTAACCTCAGGTATCAATCAGTCAATACTTGAAGCACACCAAAATGGTGTATTACATGCTGTGAGTATCATTCCCAATGGGTACGCTTTTGATGAAGCCATCAATATATATCATCAGCATTCATTTGATATTCATGTACATCTCAATTTTATTGAAGGAAAACCATTGCATGTAGATACTCAATCTTCATTTTTAGTGGATTCAGAAAATGATTTTTCATTGTCGTTTATTACTTTGTTGAGAAAGACGATGTTGGTAAAGGGTAGAGAGAGAGAGGAATGGAAAAGCATCATTAAAAATGAAATGAAATCTCAAATATTAAAAGTTAAATCACAATTCAAACCTAATGCGCTGCTATGTGTGGATAGTCACCAGCATGTACACATGATTCCTTTGTTTTGGGAAGCGCTATCTGAATTGATTCATGAATTAGATATCAAATACATTCGTATTCCCGGTGAAAAAATTTCTTTTAATTCTTTGAATGCAGGCTCATTTATTTCATCAGGATGGATTAAAGTATTGCTGCTTCGTCAGCTTTCATCAATGGCACGAGTGAAGTTGCCTGATAAATTTTATACCCGTGATTTTATAGGTGTGCTTCATACAGGAAAAATGAATTTATCATTAATAAAAAATAGTATAAAACTCATTCAGAATTCATCTTCAGATATTGAGATTTTATTACATCCAGGAAAAGCAGCAGCAGGAGAGGAGCAATACTGGGAAAAGTATCCGTCTTTAATTAAATATTATTTTAGCGATAAGAGAACTTTGGAAAAAAATGTTTTGCTTAGTGATGAGATGAAATCATGGATAGTTCAATTGGAAAATAGAAAATGAAACTGGTAATTATTATTGATGAAACCCGTTTTTATCATCCGGATATGCTGGCTGATTTTCTTCGGCGAACCAAAGATAAGGTAATGGGCGTTTGCATAGTTACCAAGATACCTCAAAAAAACAGCATAGAGGATTATTTAAAACGACATTTTTATTTTCTGTCTTTTGTCGAAATTTTAAAACTCGTATATCGTAAATTGATTTATTCAGTTTTTGATTTATTCAATCGACCAACACGTAATTCCAAACATTTTTATTCTGTAAAAACTGTTTGCAAGACCTTTGAAGCCCCTTTTATTTTTGTTCAAAATTCATTAAACAATTCACCTGTAATTGATTTTATTACTTCGTTACAGCCGGATATAATTATCAGTTCTAACTCATTGTATTTTTCAAAAAAAATATTGAATATTCCCCGAATAGCTTGCATTAACCGTCATAGTGGGTTGTTGCCGTCGTATGGAGGATTATGGCCGGTATTTCAGGCGTTGCGGAATGGAGAAGATAAAGTAGGAGTAACCATACATGTAATGGTTGATAAAATTGATCAGGGACCCGTGCTCTCTCAACAGGAGATTTTTATAAAAGATTCAGATACAGTTGCTGATCTTTATGAAAAGTGCTTTGTCTTGAGTTCAACACTACTGCTTGATGCCCTGGATTCAATTAGAATGAATAGCATTCAGTCTAAAATAAATAATTATCCTTCTTCATATTATTCATTCCCGACTGCAGAACAATGGACGCAATTTAGAAGAAGAGGTAGAAAATTTATCTGATCTTATTCAAAAAGGTTGTTATTTTTATACTCTAAATACACCAATGAAAGTTTCAATTGTAATTCCTGCATTTAATGAAGAGAACAATATTTTACCTCTGTCAAAGCAGTTGAAAGATGTTTTGCAGGATGATTTTGAGGTTTTGTTTGTTGATGATGGAAGCACTGACTCAACCTTGGATGTATTAAAGCAACTACACCAGGAGGATAATCGTTTTCGGTATTTATCTTTTTCAAGAAATTTCGGTCACCAGAATGCTATTAAATGTGGAATAGATCATGCCACAGGAGAATGTATCATCACTATGGATGCAGATTTACAGCATCCGCCATCATTGATACCTGATATGATTTCAAAATGGAAGGAAGGTTATGATATCGTTTACACACAACGTGTAGAAGAAAAAGAAATATCATTTTTTAAAAGATTCAGTTCTGCTTTATTTTATTCCATAATGAATAAGCTATCTGAAGTTAAATTAGATCCAGGAACAGCTGATTTCAGGTTGGTTGATCAGCGTGTTGCTGAAATTATCAGAAATACTAATGAATCTAATTTATTCATCAGGGGATTTGTATCCTGGATGGGGTTTCGTCAGCATCGAATCACATACCATGCCGCCTCCCGACATTCAGGTAAGACAAAATACTCTTTTCGAAAGATGTTCAGTTTTGCATTAAATGGAATTACTTCTTTTAGTATTAAGCCGCTTCGTTTTTCTATAGTAATGGGAATGTTGATTTCTTTCTTTGCATTCATATATGCCATGTATGCGGTAGTATTGTATATGTTTTTCCCTGAACGTGCTGTAGCAGGGTGGGCTTCGGTACTTGTAAGTGTTCTGTTTATGGGAGGAATTCAACTTTTGTTTTTAGGTGTATTGGGTGAATATTTAGGCAAGCTTTTTATGCAATCTAAAAACAGACCAACTTACATTGTAAAAGAAAAATCTTTACATGAGTAATTCTTCAATTTCATCTGCTTTATCTTTTCGTGTAATTCTTTATTCTGTTGCTATTGCTTTGCTTTTTTTGTTGATATACGGATATCAATTCAATACTGGCGATCAGGCAGAACATTTACCCCTTGTATATAAACAAATTCAGCCGGAATTATACACTCAGGATTATTTTGTTGAACCTGCATCAAAAGTTTTTACGGTTCGTTTTTTTTATGTTCAGCTTATCGTCTTTCTTTCTCAATTATTTGAAATTTCATCGGTTGTTTTTGGATTAACCATATTTTGTATTTCTTTAAGTGTATGGTCGTTCTGGTTACTTGCATGGACTTTGAGCGAAAGGTTGATTACTGCTTATATTTCACCACTTTTTATACTTTTTATTTTTTATAATTATTTCAGTTTAGGGACCAATTACATTCAAGAAAGTATTTTGCTTAGTGGTTCTTTTGGACTGGCATTAACGGCATTGAGCATCTCGCTTTTTTTTACACATCATTTTCGTTGGTCATTTTTTGTATTAGGTATTGCGGGATTGTTTCATGTGATGTTTGCTTTTAATGTTTTTCTTTTATTATTTTCAGGATTTATCTTTTTTTACCGAGATCGATATTCATGGAAAGAAATCCCACTATTGTTTATTATCTATTTCGGAGTTTCATCTATGATGCTTATTCCTATGATTCAGCGACAGTTATTTGATACAATGGTATATGATCATTCCTTGTATTATAAGATACAATATATCTTTAGAAATTATCATCATTTTTATCCATCACTGTTTAAATTAAATCATTATTTCAAGTTTTTTGGTTTAACCGGATTAGGATTGATTTTATTATTGTATTTACCCGTTAAGCAAAAAAGTATGGTCGTTTACTTTTATGTAATGGTATTGTTTGGCTTATTGGTTTATTGGTTGGGATTGGAAAAACTGGGGGTCATGTCATTCGGAAAAACTCAGTGGCCAAAAGGAACAACTATCTGGCTCTCTATGTTCTCTTCCGTTTTTATAGCATATCTGTTTGATCGTATATTATTTCATAGGATTCATCAATTTTTTACATCACGATTTTTTATATTTTTTCTTTTGTTTTTTTCAGGCTCTTCTTTACTTATATTGACCCAATCTGCCAATATTCCTATTGATTCTATTCAGGGCAAATATATGGTTGGGAATTACAGGAAATCAGATTTGCAAATGATGCATGAATGGATTGAAAAAAATACTCCCCTGGATGCTTTATTTTTGATACCTGCTACCAATGATGCTTTTCAGTGTGAAGCAAAACGAAGTACAGTTTCTGGCTACAGGGCAATTGTACACGAGCCATGGTTTATGTTGCCCTGGTTCTCTGTTTTCTGTAAAACTTATCACGTTAGTTTGGAAGATGGATTGTCTCGAAATGTTTATGATAAACTGGATGATAGATATAATTCTATACCACCTGCTATACATTTATTTCCTGAAATTGATTTTCAATTGATAAATAAAAATGATTGTAAATATTTAGATATATATGTAAATCCTGTTTTTCAATCAGGAGAATGGGTGTTGTTTTCAGTAAAAAATCAGAATATCAATTTACCTGTTGATTGAATCAGTTCATAGAATGCGTTAGTGCTTTTAGCAATCATTTCATACCATTTCAATTCTGCTTCAATAAGTTTTATTTCTCGAGAATTAACAAGAAACACGGAGCTTTCTCCCAAATCAAAACGACTCACCTCTGCCTGAAATAAGGTTTGATAATTTCTATACATTTCTCTATGCAAGTTTCGTTGGGATTGGTAGTTATTATATTTGATAAAATTTGTATTCAGTTTCGCAGATAACTCCATTTTTTTCATTGCAATGGCATATTCTGTTTCTTTGATTTTTAATTTTGTGATACCCAAATCTCCTCTCGCTTCACGCATGGGAATAGGTATTTTGAAATCAACCCCCCATTTATAATTATCGCTAAAAAAGATTGCCTGATTAGGATTGTATAAGAAATTATATTTTACATCCAGTTGAGGAAGTAATTTTGAAATCTTAAGTTTCTTATCGATATCAAGAACGCTGTTTTTATACTCTAGTATTTTTATATCAGGATGTATTTCATAAAGTTGTCGCGTTGATGCTGAAAGACTATCATTATTCCATTCGTATGTAATCGACATGTTTTTTAATAAAACAGGTGATACATTTTCCTTTAATTCAGCAGGTGTTTCATCAATCATCCAAAGGAATGTGGAAAGTCGCAGTTTCGCTTCAGTATATTCAAGATCTGCCTGTTGTAATGAGGCCTCTCTGGTTTGTAATAAAATGTATGACTCAAGCGTATCCACAGCCGGACGTTCTCCCAAAAAGAATGCATTTTTTAAACCGATATGTCTTTCTCGTGCAAGTCCAACTGCATTGATATATGTTTTTTGCTGTTCAAATGCAAAACTCCAATTAATATATGCCCTCACCGATGAGGTATATATTTCATTGAGTTCTTTTATTTGTTCGTATTTACTTACAGTTTTAAAAAGTTTTGCCTGCTTTAAGAACGCTCTGCGTTCATCCATGTATAAACCTTTACCTAAGGTTGCCGTAATACCTGCTTGCGGAAGTCCTATGGATGGAAGTGTTCGTGACGGATCAGTATAATCGCCTGTTACAAATTGATAACCACCTTCAACAGATATACCATAATATGTAGGAATCTGAAGTTTACTCTCAAGAATTGTCCAGTAATTTTTTCCATCAAAATTCTTTTGATCAAAAGATGCAGCAAGTACAGGATCAAAAGCCCCTCTTGATTTGAGTAATCCCTGGTTGGCAAGTTCCGGAATTAAGTTAGCTTGTTTTACAACAGGGTGATAATTTTTAATTGCATAAATAAATTCGTTAAAAGTAAGTGTATCCTGTGCAATCAAGATAGATTGAATACATATCAAAGGAATGATGATGAGTCTATACATTTACTTCTTTTTCTGGGTTTGCTTTTCTTCCGGCTGATAAAAATCCGGCGGGAATCCATTCACTCTTCTCCAGAGTTCATACCATATTGGCACATCGTTCATTAATGCTATTCCTTGCGCACCGGCACCTACGCGCACCTGATGAGGCCAGCCTTCTTCCTCAGGATCCGGTTTTACTAAAATTCTGTATTTCCCATTAGGGCTGATATCACTATCAATAGCCGCAACCCGACCACCAAATGTTCCAACTGATGCACCAGGCCATCCTGAAAATATTATTGTTGGCCATCCATCAAAAATGATCCGAACTTTTTTATTGATTCGCATCAAAGGCACATCAACCGGATTGATATATAATTCAACGGCCAGCGAAGGATTTAATGCGGTTATGGTAACAATCGATTCACCCTGTTTGATGTTTTCGCCAATGCCTGATTTGCCTATTTTTACAATCTGTCCGTCTTTAGGTGCAGTAATATACCAGTACCTTGATCGTATGCTGTAATTGGCATACTGATTATTCAGCTTTGAAATTTCTTCATCTGTTTTAAACAACTCTGAATTTGCACTTTGAATCTCAGATTCAATTTTAAATATTTTAGAAAAATATTCTGATTCAATAGCATTTAATTCGATGGTGGTGTTAATTAAATCCTGTTGTGCATTCGCTAATTTATTTTCTGCTGATATCAATTTTGCTGCTGCTTCCTGCTTTTTATTTCTTCTGTCTTCGAGATCTTTCAATGAAATAATTCCCTGATCTGAATACATTTTTTCAGCACGCTTATATTGATCATCAGCAATTTTGTAGGCAACTTTAGCTGCTTCTACTTCTGCTGAGTCAATAGAGATTTTTTGTCTTGATATTTTAACTTTATTCTTAGCCTGTTTTAGTTTTAGGTCCAGGTTTAATTTTTCAGCTTTAATCTGTTTTTCTAAACTTCCAATTTTATTTTGATATGCCATACCAGTAGATTCTTTGGCAACCAATTGTTCTTTAGTTCTGTTCAGAAGATTAGGATCCCAATACTGATCTTTAATTTCTGTGATAAATACAATAGTATCTCCTGCTTTGATGGAGTCACCCTCACGCACAAACCATTTTTCAATTCTACCATCAATCATAGATTGTATTTCCTGTGGTCGATCTTGAGGTGTTAAAGTAGTTGTTTTACCTGATGATCGAATATTCTGAGTCCAGGGCATAAACATCATAATAAATATGAATCCAAATAATCCCAATAGCCAATACGTTAATTTCTCAGCAGATTTAGGATTGGTTACATGATTGAACGAACCAAAACGATGAGTAAGTTTTGCATGATTGGGTATTTTATTTTCTGTAATGTTCAACATGATTTTTACTTGTAAATATGTGAATATTGTTGAATCATTTTTTGCTCATTTAACGGATCAAAGTGAATAATATTTCCTTTGTCGATAAGCATAACCTTATCCGACGCCAGCGCAAATTCTTTGTCGTTAGAAATAGCCAAAACAGTCATGGAATCGTTGTTACGACACAATAAATTTATCAATTCTGTTTTCTCATTACTATCAAATACATCTAAAAAGTCTTCCAATAATAAAAGTTTTGGACGTTCAGCCAGGCATCTTGCCAATACAAGTTTTCTAAGGTCACCAGAAGGTAAACTTCTGTCTTCAGGAATAAGTATTGTATTGTATCCATCTGGTAACTGCTGAATAAATTTATTCAGTCCGCACGCATTCACCGCCCATTGCACATCATCCCAGCTTATTTTATTACGACCGACAGTAATATTTTCAAAAACAGTTCCTTTAAAAATCATTTCGTTGGCAAAATTTTCAGAAACGTAATCGTGTAAACTCCTTAAGTTAATATTGCCGATAGGAATTCCATTAAAAGAAATTGAACCTTTATAATCATCACTTAAACCTGCAATTAAACTAAGCAACGAACTTTTTCCTGATCCACTCATCCCTGAAATACAAATCACTTCGCCGGGTTGAATTTTGAAAGATAAGTTCTGTAGAATTGACCTTTCTTTATTTTTTGAATATTGAAATAAATTTTTTACTTCAATAGAAACACCTTTCCCTGAGTCGATATGGTCAAAGAGAATTCCATCTTCTCGTTCAAGAGGAATATCTGTAACATTAGATATTTTTTCAACGGAAGTAAGCAGATCATAAATGTTTTCCATTGATAAAATCACCTTCTCAACAGAATTAAGAATCAAAATAATAATAATTTCAGCTGCTATAAATTGTCCGATGTTAATCTGTTCATTCATTACAAGAGAGCTTCCAAGAATCAATAAGGCTCCTGTAATAATTGTTTTAAACAAAATTATAAATGAAAACTGATTGATTAATGTTTTGAATTTTTGTTTTCTTGCAATCAGATATTTTGTAACATTTTCATCAGTTTTTTGAGTCGGTAGTTGAGTATTACCTGCTAATTTGAAAATTCGCATTGTTCTTGCAATCTCCTCCAGCCAGAACGCAACTTCATATTTATATTTTGATTCATTTAAACTGGCTTTCATTACCTGAGGTCCAGTGAATCTAATGATCAGATAAATTAAAATACTGATGGCAATACTTAAAAAAAGAAATGCAGGGTGATAAAATGATAACAGCAATAATCCAAATAAAATTTGAAGCAGTGCAGTAGAAAAATCTATCAAAAGTTTAGGTAATGTTTTTTGAATGGTAACAGTTTCAAAGAAACGATTGATAAGTTCAGGAGGATATGCATTTTTTAATGCATCTAGTTTTAAACGTGGTACCCTGTATGCAAATTCAAATGAAGATCTAACAAATACACGCTGTTGCATTGCTTCTACAATCCATTGTTGCATGATGGTAAGAACGCCTGAAAAAACAACCCCTAATATTACCAATGAAATTAACACTACCAATGAAGTTGAAATTTGTGCTCCCATTACCAATCCAATGATAGATTGTACACCTATGGGTAGTGATAAATTCACAAGCCCGTTGATGATAGCATAGATGTACAAATAAATAATTTCTTTTTTGTCAACTTTAAGAAGACGGATACACTTTTTAAAAGGTGTAAGTTCTTCATTTTCTGATTGACTTAAATCATCATTTGCTCCAAATAATGAAGTTTGAACAGTTGGAATGAGAACAGGATAACGGTTGTTTTCTGAATAAAAAACAGAAAAATCAATTTCTTTAACTTTTATATTAACAGCATCAGTTGCATTTTTTATTTCTGTAATTTCTATCCCCTTTCTGTCTCTTTTTTCGAAAATAAAAATTGAACTTAAATTTTTGGAAAATGCAACAAATGGCTCGTTAAATTCTTTACTGAATGCATTTAATTCTTCTTCGCTAACATCAATAGTTAAAAATGAAATTCCATAATTTGAACCAACAGTATCAATATAATTTTTTACATCCTGGTAATACTGTAATTTTATATCTTCATGAATTTCTGGCTTGCTCTCAGGCGAAGAAACAGAATGATATAGATTAGCCAATCTCTTAATACATTGTATAATCGTTTTGTTTTCCATTGTTGTAAGGTAGCAAAAATAATAAACAATGACTTTTAGGAAATGTTTACTTCAACAAAATATGTTATTTAAATTTAATATTATCTAAATGAGGGTATTAAGGGTTTAACAAAATAATTTTAAAAAAATCTGATACCTCCAGTAATTCCCGGCCATAAAGCAAACTGATAATTTCCAATACTACCGTATGCTGTTCTGAAAGTAGGGGCAAGTACTATCCCGTTTTTTCCATCAACAAGTTGGTTATTGTCTGAAATCAGGAAATTAATCATAGGACCGATATACAATGCCACTTTTTTATGAAAAGCAAAACCTGCAGTAAAACGGGTTTGATTTAAAAACGTATTCTTCCCTGTTCCGAATGAAATGGGTTCATTGATATTTACAATTGATGTGATGTTATCAATGTCGCTGTAGAATCGTTTTGTAATTTGAATGTGTGATCCAACTCCCCAACCCATTGTCCAGTATTTATTTTCGTTGAATGGATTTGTTCCTGCTGATAAAATACTGTAGAATTTATGTCCGCCAGTTTTTATTGCGAGGTTAAACGACTGTAATTCACTGCCCCATACTTCCAATTTGTTATATCCGTTTTTTACTACGTTAATTAAACCAACAGGAGCCACCAAACTATCTCCTGAATAGTTGATTAATCCTACTTGTAGCTTAGCTCCTTTAGGAGCAATATTTATCAATCCGGCTTGAAGTTGATTTGATTTTCCTGCATAATTAAACAGTCCGCCCTGTATTCCTGCGTATTGTTTTGAAATATTAACCATCCCAAGTTGAAACCCTTCAGAACTCCCTGCATAGTTGGCAAAAAATGCAAACTGCGCACCTTTATGTTCTTTACCCGCATAATTCATACTCGCAGAAAACTGAATACCGTATGCATTTTCTTTTACTGTATTCGGGCCCAATGCAAACTGCAATCCATAAAGGTTTTTTTGGCTATGGTTCCACAAGTGACTTAACTGAGCACCATATACTGAATTCCAGTTGGTATTACCCAACCATGAAAATTGGAATCCATAAAACTCACCATGGTTGTGCGTCCATCCACCGGATAACTGCAAGCCTTTTGTATTGGCTAATGTAACATTTGCCAGCAATCCGAATTGTATTCCATTTACTGCTTTGCCTTTAACCACATTTACTCCACCGATTTGAACTCCTCTCACATCACCTCGTGTTACATTTGAAAAAGGCCCGAATTCAAAACCATTAATACCCCCGGTTTGTCCGTGAATTATATTCAGTGAAAAATTGTAGGTTTTATATTTTGATTTTGTCCATGAAGTACCAATGGGATGGAATAGGGATACCTGAACGTATCCGTTGGGTGGTGCAGGAATTATTTGAATTGTAGTTTCAATTGTATCTCTTTTATGTACAACTTGAGCATTAAATGACAATGCAAATCCTGTAATAATAGCAATGGTTATAAAAATGTTTTTATGCATATTGTAAAGTTAGTCTAATGTGTTATACTCAGTTGAATTTATATATATTTACAAATATAATCCAATAACTATGTATAGATATAAAGTTTCTTTATGGTTGAATTATAATGGAACCATGAAATCAAAGACAACGGAAGTTGAATTTCCTAAACAACGAATGAGTTGGACTCCTAATGATCCTGATAAAAGATTGATATGCAGAAAGGCAGCTGCAGAAATTGGAGAAGATCCAGATGCTGTTGACTTTAACCACTCAAATACATATTGTAGTTATATCGGGCCTGTAAATAAATCAAAACCTACTACATCCACGCCTCCTCCTATGTCAGATGAGGAGAGACGCTCAATTCATAATGCAAAGGTTGCAGAGAACAGAGAACGCAGGGAAGCCAAGGAAGCTGAAATGGCTCTGAAAGCTCAAATGGAAGAAAAAAAGAGAAGATTAGAAATGGAAGAAGATCGTCAACGAGCAGAACTTGAAGCTAAAGAAAGAGCTGAAAGAAAACAACGTGCTGATGAACTTAGAAGACAGGGAAAAAATTTTCAGGCTTTTATGGTTGAATTTCAAAATGCAATCATCGCTGTTGGAGCTGTCCTTGGCATGTTAATCCTAGGAGGAGTTATTATGATATACAGCACGAACCAGACTGAAGAAGCGAAAAAAATCAATTCCCAGCTTGAATAAATTGAAGATTCTGTTAGAATTTATATCAATGAAGGAAATTATGATCGTGCTTTGGTATTAACCAATCAGTTGGTACACCCTTTGAATGAAGTGTATGAGGGTAAAGGTACGATGTGGGAAAGCGAATATTACGATCAGTATTGGAATAAAAAGAGAGAAGAATATAAAAACATCATTCTTAATAAAGGCACATTGGATACTCAGGATAGTGGAGGGGAAAATGCTAAAAAAAATAATTCAGAAGAGACTCCTTCTGCAGATGAAAATAGTAATACCGATATTCCGCAAGAATCTGAACAGGCCATGCCTTCTGTAGAATCAGAAGAACAACTTGATCCTGAATATCAATAAATAGATAAATCAAAAAAAGCCCCGAAAATTTTCGGGGCTTTTTTATTTTATCTATTTGTATTAATCTTTCAAAAACTGACGCAATACATAATTCAGGATACCTCCATTTTTATAGTATTCAATTTCAATTTTGGAATCCAGTCTTGACTTTGTTTCAAATTCAATAACTTTTCCATCTTTTGAAACCGCTTTTACATAAATGGTTTGATGTGGACTTAATCCTTCTTCAATACCAGTGATGGTATAAGTTTCATGTCCGGTTAATCCTAATGAATCTGCATTTTGTCCATCTTTATATAACAAAGGTAAAATTCCCATTCCAGCCAGGTTACTGCGGTGAATACGCTCAAATGATTCAGCAATCACGGCTTTTACTCCTAATAAATTAGGTCCTTTAGCAGCCCAGTCGCGGCTTGATCCGTTACCGTATTCTTTTCCACCTAAAATGATGGTTGGAATATTATTGTTCATGTAATATTCCGATGCTTCAAAAATAGTTGTCTCTTCTCCGGTAGAATGATTTAATGTATATCCACCCTCTTTAGAAGCCAGTTTGTTTTTGATACGAACATTCGCAAATGTACCGCGCATCATCACTTCATGATTACCACGGCGTGCTCCATAACTGTTAAATTCTGCTTTGGCAACTCCTCTTTCCACTAGATATTTACCGGCCGGTGTTGTTTCTTTGAATGAACCTGCCGGAGAAATATGGTCTGTTGTAATTGAATCTCCCAATACTAAAAGTGTTTTCGCATCAATAATATTTTTTGGAGCTTCTACTGTTTCAGATATGTTCTGGAAGAAAGGCGCTTCTTTTACATAAGTTGATTTTGCATCCCATTCGAACAACTGTCCTGATGGGGCTTGAAGTGCCTGCCATGCAGCATCTCCATCAAAAGCAGTGGCATAGTTGGATGCATAATCTTTCGGATCAAGAGCACTGTTTAATACTGTTGCAATTTCTTCATCCGTTGGCCAGATGTCTTTCATATATACCGGCTCACTGTTTCCGTCCCATCCAATAGGTTCATTATAAATATCGATATCTGTTCTGCCTGCAATTGCATATACTACTACCAACATCGGAGAAGCAAGGAAATTCATTTTTACGTTTGGATGAACACGGGCCTCAAAGTTTCTGTTTCCGCTTAATACAGAAGCAACTGATAAATCAGCATCCGTAATTGCTTTGTCAATATGTGGAGGAAGTGCACCTGAATTACCGATACAGGTTGTACATCCATATCCAACAGTATGGAATCTTAATGCTTCGAGATATTCAGTCAGGCCTGCTTTTTCAAGATAGTTGGTCACCACGCGCGAACCCGGAGCAAGTGAAGTCTTAACCCATGGCTTAACATCCAGTCCTCTTTCTACTGCTTTTTTTGCCACTAGTCCAGCGCCTAACATTACCGAAGGATTAGAAGTGTTTGTACATGAAGTAATCGCAGCAATTACAACTGCACCGTCACTCAATTGATATTGCTGTGATCCCTGTGTAATGGTTACAGTTTTCATTTTTCCTTCATCTGTAGCATGTGCCCAGCGATCTTCAATACTTACATATTCGCGCTGATATTGTTCAGCCAACACTTTGCGAACGGTTTTATCTAAGTCTTTTAATAATATCCGATCTTGTGGTCTTTTAGGACCGGCTACTGCCGGTTCTATACTATTTAAATCCAATTCAAGAACAGTGCTATATTCAATCGCTGCTTCATTTTCTCTCCAAAGCATGTTCTCTTTGCAATAAGCTTCAACAGTTTGTACCACTTTTTCATCACGTGCAGTTCTTCGAAGAAATTCAATAGTTTGATTATCTACCGGGAAATAGGTAATGGTACATCCGAATTCAGGACTCATGTTGCTGATGGTAGCACGATCGGTTACCGCCAGGTTATTTAATCCATCACCAAATACTTCTACAAATTTACCCACCACGCCATGTTTGCGTAATAGTTGTGTTACTGCCAATACTAAATCTGTTGCTGTTGCACCTTGCGGAAGTTTACCTGTTAATTTTAAACCTACCACTTCAGGCATAATGAAATAAGAAGGCTGACCAAGCATAGCAGCCTCTGCTTCAATACCTCCGACACCCCATGCAACAACACCAATTCCATTCACCATTGGAGTGTGACTATCAGTTCCAAAACAAGAATCAGGAAATACAATTCCATCACGCTCCAATACAACTTTACTTAAATATTCTAAATTCACCTGATGGCAAATTCCCATTCCAGGAGGAACGGCAGAAAAGTTATTAAATGCTTTCTGTGCCCACTTCAACAACATGTAGCGCTCACCATTATTTTTATATTCCAGGTCAACGTTTTTCTTTAATGCCAGGTTGCTGCCAAAATATTCAACCTGCACAGAGTGGTCTATCACTAAATCAACAGGAATTAAGGGATTTATTTTAGATACATCTTTTCCTTTTCTTGCCGCTTCAGCGCGTAACGATGCCAGATCAACTACACAAGGTACACCCGTAAAGTCTTGTAATAAAACTCTTGCAGGCATGAATGGAATATCTTTATCGCTTGCTTCTTTCGCTTTCCAGTCAAGAATTGTTTTTACATTTTCTTCCGTAACTCGCAGTCCATCATAATTACGAAGTGCATTTTCAACCAATACCCGAATAGAGAATGGAAGTTTTGAAATCGCATGTCCCTGTTTTTCCAGTTCTTTTAGACTGTAATATTTTTTATTTCCCGAAGGGGTTTTTAATTCTCTGATAACATTGAATAAATCCTGGCTCATAGATGTATAAATTGAATGATAGTAATTCTGAATTCGATTGCAAAAATATCAATTTAGAGGGACAGGCAAAATGAAACCTCAGATTATCCTTTTATTTTTTTGTATTTAACCGTTAAAGTTTTAAAAAATTCTTAAAAAATTGCACTATTAAAAATTATAATTTAGATTTAACTAAAAATATATTTATGAGTAGTCTGTATTCTTTTTTGATTGATATTGGTCCTGTTTATGCTGCATTATTAGCTACTGTTTTTACATGGTTGCTAACGGCTCTGGGAGCTTCATTTGTTTTTTTGTTTAAAGGACTCAATCGAAAAGTGTTGGATGTGATGCTAGGATTTACGGGCGGTGTGATGGTAGCGGCCAGTTTTTGGTCGTTGTTAAATCCTGCCATTGAAATGAGTGAGAAATTATATCCTTCCATGAAATGGATGCCTGCGTCTGTTGGTTTTTTATTTGGTGCATTATTTATTTATGCACTCGATAAATTTATGCCCCACTTGCATATAAATTTTAAGGAAGATGAAAAAGAAGGTGTAAAAACTGAGTGGCATAAAACAACGTTATTGATTCTTGCCATTACGTTACACAATATACCCGAAGGGCTTGCAGTTGGGGTGTTGTTTGGTGGATCGGCATTAGGTTTAGAAGGGGCTTCCATTCAAGCAGCGGTAGCTTTGGCCATTGGAATAGGAATTCAGAATTTTCCTGAAGGTATAGCTGTTTCTATGCCTTTGAGAAGACAGGGCGTGTCGCGTTTTAAATCTTTTTGGTATGGACAATTAAGTGCGATTGTTGAACCGGTGGCAGGAGTTGTTGGCGCACTTACGGTAATTTATATACAGGCAGTATTGCCTTTTGCGCTTGCATTTGCCGCTGGTGCAATGATCTATGTTGTGATAGAAGAGGTGATTCCGGAGACACAGCGTGATCGTTTTACAGATGTGGCTGTTCTTGGCTTTATCGGAGGGTTTTTAATCATGATGATACTTGATGTAGGTCTTGGATAATTATAAAAAATAAGCCCCGAATTTTCGGGGCTTATTTCTTATCTCTTCAGAATTTTTGTGATTTTAAATTCTGTTCTTCTGTTTTTCTGATGTTCGTCTTCTGAACATTCTACTCCATCTTTACAATGATTAATCAGTTTCGATTCCCCGTACCCTTTAGATTTAATCCGCAGAGAGCTTATCCCTTTTTTGATGATGTAATCTACTGCCGATTTTGCTCTTTTTGATGTTAAGCGTAAGTTGTAATCATCACTTCCTCTGCAATCGGCATGTGAACTTAATTCAATACTAATCTCAGGATGCTCGTTAAGTGTTTTTACCAATTTATCCAGCTCAATAGCGGCATCCGGACGAATATTCCATTTGTCAAAATCATAAAATATATTTTCTAGAATAATTGGTTTTTCAATCACCATAGGATCTAACAACACGACAACTTCCATGGTATCTGTTCTTCTTTTTCCTAAAGTTCCTGTATTTTCAATCCCATTAAAAAACAATTCTTTTTTTGCAGTGATTTCATAAGTTGAATTGGAATCGATTTCTAAAAAACACATTCCTTTTTCATCAGATCTTGTTTTGTAAATTTTATTTCCTGAAGTCTGATTAATTTCAATTTCTGCATTTTCAATTCGCGCTCTGGTTTTTTTATTCAACACATAAATTTCAAGATAAAATTTCGGAATCAGTCTTTCAATTTCATAGATCTTATCAATACCATTTCTATTATTTCTGGTTGTTGAAATATATCCTTTCAATAAATGTTCTTTCCATATCAATCCAAAATCATCACCTTCTGAATTGATAGGTGAATTAAAATGTTTTACTTCACCACTTGGCATCGGAGAATTGAGTGCGGTATAAAATATATCCATACCTCCAACACCACCTTTTCCGGCAGTTGAGTAATAAAGAAATTCTTGATTTTCTTTTGACATGGCTACGGTTGGGAATACATCATTTTCCCTCGTGTTTATTTTATGTCCTAAATTAAATGGTTCACCCCATTCATCATTTGTTTTTGTGATCATATATAAATCCATACCTCCAAATCCACCCGGACGATCGGATGAAAAGTATAAAGTATTCTCATCATGCGAGAGTGCAGGATGCATACAACTGTAATTTTCATCGCAGAATGGAAGTTGGACCGGTTTACTCCAGTTATTTCCTTCTTTTGTAGACATAAATATGGAAATGATATTATCTCCTTTTTCATTTTTTTTTGGTTTGCCACTTTTCGTTAATACATTTTTACAGAAGTATAATGTGTTGTTCTCTTTTGTAAATACAGCAGGACCTTCATGATAAGTACTTTCAATTGTTTTGCTCAGGTCGTGTGTATTATTTAATTCACCATTTTCATCCCATTGTGTATGATATAAATTAAGGTATGGTTTGCCGTTCCAGTTGGATATTTTTCCATCCGGATCCCGGTCTGAACAAAATACCAATCCATTGTCATAGAGTGTTGGACTGAAATTTGAATACCTGTCGTTGAATGAAAGATAATTGGTTTGCCAAATCTCATCATCCTTATGGTATTGCGGTATTGAATCAATTGAATTGCGTTGAAGTATTGCGGCTTGATCATTGGGATGTTGAAGCAAATACCGGTTATAATATATTTTTGCATTGATATGCTCTTGTTGTGATTTTAATATCTGAGCATAGTAATACAAATCAATATCATGTAATGTGTTTTTTTTATCTGCAAGATCATACCAGTATGCTGCCTTGTCTAATTCATTTGATTTATAATAGCACTGGCCAATGATCGGCAGGTATGTGCTGTCATATTTTTGTTGTAATAAATTTTCGTAAGAAAGCGCTGATTTATGATAATTCAGATTATTAAAGTCGCTCGTGGCTTTTCTTTCTTTTGCGCTGATACATGAAAAAAAAGGAATGGCAAATAACCATATAAAAATATTAGACCCTTTCATATTTGTTGGTTTTAATGGGGTTGTATAATTAGAAATAACGTGGTGATTTAATTCTCAGTAATTGTGGTTTACCAATGTCAAAAGCGACCATGATTTCATGTGTGCCATAGGTGTAATTTCGGACCCATGTATGCAAAGGATAATCGAATGCATAACCAATTCTAATATCAGGTGTTACGTTTACTTCAAACATAGCTACGATTCCATCGAGTGTTCGATAACTGGCACCTACCCAGAATTTTTTATTGAATAAAAAGTGAACATTTAAATCGGCTTCAGGATTAACTTCAGGTGTATATTTCAGTAAGAATGAAGGTCTGAAATCTACAAATCTGCCTAGGTGAAAAACGTATCCGGCATTCATGTAAAAGTGCCTGGTGTTGCGTTGAAAATAATCATTATCAATTCCGAGAAAAGCATTTTTATCGTAACTGATTATTTGAGGTGCAACGACTCCTACATAAAATCGTTCACCGTAATAATATAATCCTAAACCAAAATTCGGAATTACTCTGCCGGTGATGTCACCCTGATATACAGGATCCTGGCTATCCCAGTACCTTAGATCAGATGTATTTGCCCAGTAATAACTGATGGATGTACGTAATCCAATGGATAGTTTTCCGCTTCTTCCCATTCTTATGTGGTAGGCATAATTACCCACCAAATCCATTTTGTTGGTAACACCTACACGATCAAAACTGAGTACTCCTCCAATTCCAACATTTACATTTCTAATGGGTGCATCATAGCTAAAAAATCCTGTATGTGGAGCCCCTTCAATTCCGGCCCATTGATATCGGTAAAGCATGGATGCAATAGAGTAGTCGTGACTGCCGGCATAACCAGGATTTAAAAATAATCCATTAAACATGTATTGGCTAATCATCGGATCCTGCTGTGCATTCAACAGGGTTGAGAAAATAAGCCCGATAAGAATGCTTCCTGTTTTTTTATAAATGCGTTTCATCTTTTTTCGTTTTAATTGTTTTATTTACTTCTTCTCAAATCAACATATCCTTTCAGTATAATTTCTCCTTCATTGATATCCAGGATGACGAAATATGTTCCGTCGGGTACTTGTCCTCCATTGTTATTATTTCCATTCCATTCGTTTGCGTAATCTTCTTTTGTGTAAACTTCATTTCCCCAACGGTTAATGACTGTGAATACATTATTGGGATATGATTCAATTCCATGGACTATAAAGAAATCATTGAATCCATCACCATTAGGAGAGTAGGCGTTGGGCATTTCCAAAATCATTGGCTGTGTTAAAGTGATAGAATCAATCGTACTGCAACCATTTACATCTGTAACAATCACTGAGTATGTTCCGGCAGTTACAAAAGCTAAATCTTCAGTTGTTGCTCCATTTGACCAGTTAAAATCAAAAGGTGTTGTTCCCCCGTTGACAATGGCATTGATATAACCATTGTTTCCGCCGGGAATTAAAATATTATGACCATTGTAATAAATCGGGCTGGATAACTCCAACTGCAATGGCTGTGGTTCAATAATTTCAAACGTGTCTGTTTGTATACAATTATTGGCATCCTTCACTGTAATGATATATAATCCACCGGTTAAAGAATCAAGATCTTCCTGTGTATTTCCGTTTGACCATGAAATGGTATATACATCGTTTCCTCCACTAATAGTTACTTCTATTGATCCGTTATCGTCTCCATAACAATCAATATTTGTTACATCAGCATTGATAATGATAGGATCATATTCAGTAAGATTGAATGTAAGTGTTGTGTCACATCCGTTGGCATCTGTAATATTTACAGCATATAGTCCGGGACCGAGTAAATAAATATCCTGTTCTGTTGATCCGTTTGTCCAATCATATTGATAATCCGGTTGACCACCTGATACGGCTAACTCAATGGATCCGTCGTTTGCACCGTTGCAAAGTACATTAGTTATATGACTTCGAATGGCAAATGGCCTGGGTTGTGTAAGTTCAATGCTTCCAGAAGTTGAACAACTGTTCAAATCAGTAATTGTAACAGTGTAATTTCCGGCAGCAATACCTTCCAGCACAGCACTGTTGAATCCGTTGTTCCATAAATAATTAAAAGGAGAAACACCACCCGAAACAACGGGCTGAATAAAGCCATCTTCACTGTTATTACAACTGATATTGTATCCGCCCTGATAAAGTGAAGTAATCATACTGTCGATATTCAATTCCTCAGGTTCTGTCAATATTATTGAAGATGAAGCAGAACATCCGTTGGCATCAGATATGGTAACTGAGTAATTTCCGGCTTCAAGGTTTTCAGTGTAATCTGTTGAATGACCATTACTCCAGAGAATTGTATATTGAGGTGTTCCACCACTGTATATAACCTCTATATTTCCATTCGCCAATCCATAACAACTGATATTAACCCCACCTAAGTACAACGAAGGAATTAATGTGTCTATAACCAACTCATCTGGTTGTAATAGAGTGGCAGATATTGAATCGTTGCACCCGTTTGCATCTGATACTACCAAAGTATATATGCCAGCTTGTAAATTATTTATATCCTGTGATGTTGCATCATTACTCCATTCGTATTGATATGAAGGCGTTCCTCCTGTTACACTTACATTGATAAATCCATCATTTTCACCGTAGCAACTAATCTGATAATTACCATTATACTGTGAAGTAGTATATGAAAGATTTAGTGCCTGTGGTTGAGTTAATGTACTAACAGATGATGTTGTACAATTATTCTGATCGGTAACGGTAATAGTATATGTACCCGCAGTAATTGATGATATATCCTGCGTATTTCCACCATTGCTCCACTGATAATTATATCCTGGTGTTCCACCACTTATTGTTAAGTTAAGGCTTCCATCCGTTGCTCCGTAACATGATATCTGATATCCTCCTGCAAACGAAGAAGAGATTAAACTATCTACTACTAGAGATGGCGGTTGCGTTAAGGATGTTGATGCCTGAGCTGAACATCCGTTTGCATCAGTAATACTTACGGTATATATTCCTGCACCGATATTATTGATGTCTTCAATAGTACTTCCTGTACTCCATAAAATAGAGTAGTTGGCTGTACCTCCAGAATACTGCATATTGATACTACCGTTATTTAATCCATAACAGCTGATGTTGTATCCACCATTATACATGCTTCGAATCAGCGTATCAATCATTAGCTCATTAGGTTGTAATAAAGTGACAGATATTGAATCATTACAACCGTTTGCATCTGACACCACCAATGAATAACTTCCGGCTTGTATATTATTTATATCCTGTGTAGTTGATCCATTACTCCATTCGTATTGATATGAAGACGTTCCACCTGTTACACTAACATTGATATTTCCATCATTTTCACCATAGCAACTGATTTGATAATTACCGTTGTATTGCGAAGTAGTATAAGAAAGATCCAATAGTTGTGGTTGAGTTAATGATGATTGAGATGATGTAGTACAATTGTTTTGATCTGTAATTGTAACATTATAAGTTCCTGCTGTGAGTGATGAAATATCCTGCGTATTTGCACCATTACTCCATTGGTAATTATATCCGGGCGTTCCTCCGCTTACAGTTAGGTTTAATTGGCCATCGTTATAACCAAAACATGATATCTGGTATCCTCCTGCAAATGAAGAAGAGATTAAACTATCTACTACAAGAGATGGTGGTTGTGTTAAAGATGTTGATGCATGAGCAGAACATCCATTTGCATCAGTGATACTTACGGAATACACACCAGCGCCGATATTATTGATGTCTTCAATAGTACTTCCTGTACTCCACAAAATTGAATAGCTGGGTGTGCCCCCGGAATATTGCATATTGATACTTCCGTTCTGTAGTCCATGGCAGCTAATATTATATCCACCATTATACAAGCTTCGAATCAGCGTATCAATAATCAGTTCATTGGGTTGTGTTAATGTGATCAATGTATCAGCAGTACATTCATTTTGATCTGTAACAATTACACTATATGTTCCCTGAAAAAGATTATTTAAATCCTGACTTGTTGAATCATTACTCCAGTCGTATAAATATCCTGGTGTTCCACCAGTTACTGATAAGTTGATTGATCCATCATTTTCCCCGTAACAACTGATCTGGTAATTTCCGGCATACTGATGAGCGGTTATACTCAGTTGAAGTGATTGTGGCTGATTCAATGTTGTTTGTGAAGATGTACTACAACCGTTAAGATCAGTAATTGTTACTGAATATGTTCCTGCGCTCAAATTGCTAATGGATTGTGTAGTATTCCCGTTGCTCCATATATATGAATAGTTAAGCGTTCCTCCCTGAGCATACACCTGAACTGCTCCGTCAGAATAGCCATTACAACTAATATTATATCCACCGGCATACAATATTGGTGTAATACTGTCAATAACCAATATATCAGGTTGAGTTAATGTGTAATGTGTGGTATCTCTACAACCTTGAGCATCGGTTACAATCAACTGATAGATACCTGCCATCAAACTGTCGGCTGTTGAACTTGTATCGCTGTTATTCCAGCTGAACTGATAAGGGGCCAGTCCTCCATTTGGTGATACATCAATCCATCCGTCATTGGCATTGTAACATGAAACATTTTCACCATTATAGTTGGATAGTGTATAATTTACACTTAAGGTATCATATAAATGAATAGTAAAAGTATCTGACTGGCACAATAATGAATCTCGAATGATAATGTAGTAGGTACTATCTGCAACAAGCACTTCAGTTAAATCTCCCCATGAATTATAGCTCATTCCATTATTGAAGGAAGCCTGATAACTTCCCAAACCGCCTTCGCCATTTATGGTAACTAGTGTTGTATTTTCACCTTCATCAAAGCATGGATTATAATCCACGGATGAGATAAAAATGTATGGAATAATGGTAATGGTATCTGGAATTGAAGAAGTACATTCACTGCTGTCTTTTACAACGATGATATAGGTTTCTCCTGTTGGTAAATAAGCATCAAAGTCATTTTCATTCTGATAAGTTATACCATTGTCGAAGGAAATAAAATATCCGTTTTCATTTCCACCTTCAGGTGTTACTGATACGTATGCCAATGTATCTCCGGGTATTGGACAATCAACTGTATAAGTTGAAAGTTTCAAATCAGAAGGTTGATTAATATAAAATGATCCTACAGGGCCATTGATGATACATCCGTTCTGATCTGTAACTGTTACCAGAAACAATCCACTGGAAAGACCTGTTAAATCCTGTGAAGTTGCACCATTGCTCCATTCATAGGCGTAAGGGGTAACACCTCCGCTTACCGTAATATCGATAGCGCCACTGCTGTCATTGTAGCAGGTTAGATCTTGTTGTGTAAATTCAATTTCAAGCTGAGTAGGTGCGGTAAAAGATGTATTAGTTTGAGTGCTACAGCCATTTTCATCTGTAATTGTTACCGTATAATTTCCACCACTCAAATTATACCTGTCCTCAATAATGTATCCATTATTCCAAAGATAGTGATAGGGAGAAGTACCTCCTGTAACGACTAATTCAATGGTTCCGTCACTTGTATTGTGACACAAGGGTGGAGTAGGAGCAAGACTAGCGGAAAGAACATCCGGTTCAAGTACAGTAATACTTATAAATGAGGAACACTGTAAACTATCAACAATTGAAACAGTATATACACCGGCAGACAAATTTGAAATGGATGATGTTGTTTCTCCTGTATTCCAGGTATATTGATATGGAGCATTTCCAATCAGCACCTGAGCTGAAGCAACGCCATTTGTATCTCCATTACAAAGCACAGGGGTTGAAAATCCTGCGATAACATAATCAGAGCAGAGGTAATTGTTTACAATAATACTATCGATAATGATACAGCCATTGGCATCGGTAATGGTAATAGTATATGTTCCCGGATATAAATTATTTATTGCTGATGTTGTATCGCCTGTATTCCATAGGTATGAATATGGCATTGTTCCGCCAACAGGATTAGCAGTAGCTGTTCCATTATTTCCATCAACTGTAGTAGTATTTGTAGCATTCATTGTGTTATAAAAAGGATCCGGTTCCGTAATTAAAAATGCAACAACATCAGCACAGCCATTTGTATCTATTGCTGTTAAAAGGTAACTACCGGCGTACAGATTGTATGCAGTATCGGATGTAGAACTAATCGGACTACTCCATGTAAAACTTTCAATTACAAATGTTGTATCAATCAAATATGCATAAGCACTTCCTGTTGATGAGTTGTAACATGTGACTGATGAAGTATGCACCCCAACCTGAAATCCGCTACAGTTGGGTTTGTTTACAACAACTCCTGTAACGTATGTACATCCATTATTGTCAGTTACAGTTACTGTATATATTCCATATTCAAGTTGAATGGCCGTTGCATTGGTTTGTCCATTGTTCCATAGGTATGTATAAGGAGCCGTTCCACCAACGGGAACAACTGTTGCAGTGCCGTCATCAGTTCCTAATAAATTATTACTCACATCGGTGCTTGATATTGATGCATTTAAAATGGCAGGAGAAATAATATTGGCACATGCTGTTGCATAACAACCAATAGAATCATATACACTCAAGCAATAATTACCAGCAGGGCCGTTAAATTCCGGATTTCCTGAACCGTTATTCCAAACAAATCCATAAGATCCCAATCCACCTGTAACTTGTGGGTTGAGTGTTCCCCAATCATTATGACAAAGCACCATGGTGTCATTCAGTATTATGCGAATTGAATCAGGAAAAGAAATGGTTATTGAATCAATAGCACTGCTACAACCTCCACCAATACCCGTTGTTGTTGCATATAATGTTACAGCGCCAATTTCAATTTCCTCTTGTGTTGGTGTGTATATTATTGCTAGTGATGTATCGCTGGGAGAATAATCTCCATTTCCACCTGACCAGATCAAGCCATTGGCATATTGAATCTCTGCTGTAATTAATGTAGAAGGTGATTCCGGACAAACGGTTTTATTCCCTTCTACATCAATAATCGGTTGCTCAGATGCAATAACGCTTACCGGTATTGTTACTGAACTACAATACAAAGGATGATAAAATATATCTTTTACTTCCAGTGTATGTGTTCCTCCTTCTGTGGTAACAACAGTATCTGCGGTGCCTAAAGTATCTGCATTTATCCAAATGTATTCGAATGGAGCTAGTCCTCCTGTAACTGTTGAATACAATGTAACTCCTGGTCCGTCTTCGCAATAGTACGCAGGATCAGGAGTAACGGTTACCCAAAGTGAATCATAATTGTATATACGCATCGTATCACAGGTATAAACATATCCGCATTCTGTGGCTAATGGTGTTCCGCATATTTGATAGTCGATATAAAAAGGAGCGTCTGTTGCAGGAGTGTAAGAAGTAGTGTTAGAGCTAGCTGCATGCGATAAGTAATTGTTGTATGTTCCATAGGCATCAGGATAAATGGAATTCCATGTTATACTCGATGTGTTCAACCCTAACACTTCAAGATTTGGAATTGTACATCCTATTCTTATACTATCATCTTTTGGAAAAATGGGTTTAGGTATAGCTCTGAAATAATATTGATTAGGGTTGTTTCCTGGTTTATTGTATACAATATGATGAGGACCAACTCCAGTGATACAAGTTGGATGGTGACCGTCAATTTCAGGTCCACAATCCACCTGATATTTACCGGAGGGAGCCCCATCCCACAAACCCACTTCCACCATGGCTGTTCCGGTGTCAAGAATAACTTCAAAATATACAAAGCGTTCAGGACCCGGATTACCACAGCACTGATCCGTTCGAACAACACCCGGTGGTGTTAAGTATAAACTGTCCGGAGCACCGGTAAGATCCAGTTGAAAATAGGGGACATTTGCTTCGCAATTAGGTGGATTGGGAATAGGAGGTTGTGCAATGGCAACCTGAAATAAACAGAGTGTTAAAACAATCCAGAACTTCTTTTTCATATCGGTTGGTTTTAATGAGTGTAATTCTATATTGCAAAACTACAATCACCATACAGGAGTAGCATTAGAAATTATGATATGAAAATATTCGTCGGAACCTTTACCAATAAGCTATTGTAGATATTTTCAGTAAGTTGTGATGTTTTGTAAAAAATTTAACTGAAAAATTATAATACTTTTACGAAATGATATCATCTTGATAGATAAATTCGTTTTTATTACCTATAATTTAATTTCATTTATCGATGAAAAAATTTAAACTAAAACTCTATACCGTAAATATTATTTATTTTTTCATACTTGCAACATCACTTTTGTTTTCTTGTAAAACAAATAATACATCCGTTGTAAAATTAAAGCCGCTAAATATTGAACCAACTGATAAGCCTTCTTTAAATACGTACAAGCCTTCGAGAACGAAATTTGTAGATTTGATTCATACAGATTTGAAGTTAATATTTGACTGGGAGAAAAGAGAAGTTAAAGGAAAGGCACAATTGCAATTGAAACCACATTTTTATGCTATCAATGAGTTTTATATAGATGCCAAAGCATTTTCATATTCTGAACTAAACTTAACGTATAAAGGTAAGTCTATTCCATTCGATGTTCAGTATAATAATTATCAGTTTGTATTCAGATTAAAAGAATATATCAATCGCTTTGATACAATTCAGCTTTATATCAGTTACACTGCTCATCCATATAATATCAGTGAATACTGTAGTGATTTGGATCCTCATGCTCATGGTTTGTATTTTAATCGTCCTGATAATACTACACCTGAAAAACCTTACCAGATATGGACACAAAACGAACCGGAAGATGCATCGCTATGGTTCCCAACCATCGATGATCCAACAGAAAAAATGACACACAATCTTTGGATAACAGTAGGTGACACATTGCAAACTTTTTCAAACGGAGAATTAATTTCTTCGATTAGAAATACAGATGGAACAAGAACAGATCAATGGTCTATGAAACTTCCTCATGCACCTTACCTTGTCGCAATTGTTGCAGGAAAGTATGAAGCAATAACAGACCAATGGAGAGATAAAAAATTAAGATACATAGTTGAAAAAGAGTACGCACCTCATGCATACAATATTTTTGGAAACACTCCGGAAATGATTGAATATTTTTCAAATCTGCTTGGAGTTGATTTTCCATGGAATAAATATGATCAGATTTTTGTTCGTGATTACGTATCCGGAGCGATGGAAAATACTACCTGTGTTGTGTTCGGCGAGTATATTCAGCAGACTCCGGAGGAACAACTGGGTAACAGCCATGAAACAACCATTGCGCATGAACTTTTTCATCACTGGTTTGGTGATTTAGTTACCTGTGAATCCTGGGCCAATTTACCTTTGAACGAATCTTTTGCCAATTACAGTGAATATTTATGGCTTGAACATAAATACGGAAAAGATGCTGCTGAAATTCATCGATACAACGATATGCAAGCATACATGAGTGAAGCTCAGTTCAAGAATGTAAATTTAATTCGATATGATCATAAAGGTCCGGAAGACATGTTTGATGCACATTCATACAATAAAGGAGGAGCGGTGTTACACATGCTCAGAAATTATGTTGGTGACGATGCTTTTTTTACATCGTTAAAAACGTATTTGACAAGTCATGCATTTCAAACTGCCGAGATTCATGATCTGCGTTTAGCTTTTGAAAAAATTACAGGCGAAGACCTGAACTGGTTTTTTAATCAGTGGTTCTTGAATAAAGGGTATCCTACCATTGAATTTTCATCAGACTATGACGAAGAAAAAAAAGAAATCATATTACAAGTTCAGCAAAAACAAAATTTATCCTTCGCTCCAATTTATCAATTGCCTACTGATGTTGCCATTTATGTAAATGGTACTGCCACAAGAAATAAAATCACAATTGATGCTGTAAGCAAAACGATAAGAATTCCATTTGAAAGAAAGCCTGATTTAGTGAAGTTAGATCCAGACCATGAATTGCTTGCATCAATTAATCATACGCTTACTGCAGATGAAAAAAAATATCTTTTTACAAACGGAAAAAACATTTTAGATCAACTGGAACTTTTGGAAAGTAAGCCTGTAGAAAATGAAATTATATTGAAAGCCATCAATCATTCACATAATAAAATAAAATCAAAAGCGATAGAATCTTTGCCTTACTCTTCACTTTTGAAGGATACAACAGTAAATAAATTACTTTTACAAACAATCATTGAAGATAAAGATCCAGATCTTACTATTGCAGCAATAAATGTTGCCAATGATGTTGTCGCAGATGAGTTGTTAATTCCAGTTCTAAAAAACTTGCTTCAATCTCCTTCTTGGAAAGTAAGAAATGTAGCAGTGAGGCAACTTGTGACTAAGGATCCCTTAACAGCATTAAATTTTATTTTTTCAACATTAAAAAATAATCCGCCATCTTCTTTCGTAGAAAATACAGCGTATTTGTTTAGTGGCTCTGGTGCTGATACTTCAATTTCCTGGGTGTATCTTGATTATTTTACCAAACTAAAAGATCCATTTTCAGAAATGACTTTTCTTTTTTCAATGGGTAATTATTTTTCATCTACTTCCCATTCTTTAAAACAAAAAGCGATAACGTTTTTAGGAACAATCATTAAGAACGATCCCATGTCTTATGTTCGAATGGGTGCATACACTGCGTTGGCAAATATTTATTCAAGTTATGCCAATCCAAAGAAGGAGGATATACATAAGTTATCTGTATATGAGACAAAAAAAGAGGCTGAAAAACTTAAAAAAAAGTTTAACGAGTGGTTATCAAAAGAAAGAAATGCTGAATTGCTTAGTGATATAAAACCACTATAAGTTTAGCGAATATATTTAAAGTCTTTTCCTTTAAAAATTGCCGCATTCCCTAGCATTTCTTCAATTCTTAGCAACTGATTATATTTTGCAATCCTGTCGCTGCGAGAAGCAGATCCGGTTTTAATCTGTCCGGTTTTAAATGCAACTGCGAGGTCGGCAATAATGCTGTCCTCAGTTTCTCCTGAGCGATGACTCATCACTGCAGTATATCCTGATGCGTAAGCCATTTCAATGGCCTGAGAAGTTTCAGTCAATGTACCAATCTGATTTACCTTTACCAGAATGGAATTGGCTACTCCTCGATCTATGCCCTGCCGTAAGCGTTTTGTATTGGTAACAAATAAATCGTCGCCCACCAGTTGAATTTTTTGTCCCAACTCCTTACTCATTAATTCCCATCCCTTCCAGTCGTCTTCAGCCATACCATCTTCTATTGATATGATAGGATATTTTGAACACCAGTCTTTCCAGAATTGAACCATCTGAGCAGAAGTAAGTTCATCGCCGGTTGATTTTTTGAGGTGATATACGTCTTTTTCCGGATTATAATATTCTGAACTCGCCGGATCAAGTGCAATCCATATATCCTGCCCTGCACGATATCCTGCCCTGTCAATGGCTTCCATTACCATTTGAATGGCCTCTTCGTTTGATTTGATGTTAGGGGCAAATCCACCTTCATCACCCACGTTGGTGGATAATCCTTTGGATTTCAATACCTGTTTTAACTGATGAAAGACCTCAGTTCCCATACGAAGCGCTTCGCTAAAGGAAGAAGCGCCGAAAGGCATAATCATAAACTCTTGAAAATCAATGCCATTGTCGGCATGGCTACCGCCATTTAATATGTTCATCATCGGAACAGGCAATACATTTGCATTGATTCCACCAACATACCTGTAGAGGGGTTGTCCGGATTCAGTTGCGGCTGCTTTTGCTACCGCCAGCGAAACACCTAAAATGGCATTGGCACCAATATTCCCTTTGTTTTCAGTTCCGTCCAGTTCAATCATTTTACGGTCAATGGCACCCTGATCAAACACATAAAATCCATTGAGTTCTTCATTTAGGATGGTGTTAACGTTGTGAACAGCCTTTAATACACCCTTTCCCATGTAAATTTTCTTATCTTCATCACGAAGCTCTACCGCTTCATGAACCCCAGTTGAGGCGCCTGAAGGCACCGCAGCTCTTCCAAAGCCTCCATTATCCGTAAAAACATCCACTTCTATAGTTGGATTCCCTCTGGAATCAAGTATTTGACGGGCGTGTATTTTGATAATTCCACTCATATTCAATTTTTTTTTCAAATATATGAATAATGCATTTGTCATGAAACTACCCAAAGAATTTGAAAAAGTATTGTTTTTTATAAAATCAATCTTTACTTTTGCATCCCGTTTAGAGTTTTTGTTCTTTACGTATGGCCCGTTCGTCTATCGGTTAGGACTCAAGATTTTCATTCTTGCAAGAGGGGTTCGATTCCCCTACGGGCTACAAACTTCCGAAAGGAATTAAATTAGATAAAATGGCAAATATTAAGTCAGCTAAAAAGAGAATTCGTAACAGTGAAGCTAAAAATGAGCGTAACCGTTACCAACATAAATCTACTCGTACTGTGGTTAAAAAAGTACGCGAGGCTACCACCAAAAAAGAAGGTGAAGAATCTCTAGTAAAAGTTACAGCCATGTTGGACAAACTGGCGAAAAAGAATATCATTCATGCTAACAAGGCAGCCAACTTAAAATCTAAGTTGACTAAGCATGTTAATTCTTTAAAATAAAATATTATAATCATTCGTTGATTAAGGCCGCAATTCTGCGGCCTTTTTTATTTTTGTTACATGCATACAGGCCGTATTCTATTCAGATTTATTTTATGTTCATGTGTTTTAATGATGCATGTTGTGCTAATTCATGCTCAATCTGATACTGCCAGAACCATTGATATTTATAATGCTGATGTATTAATTGGAACCAAACGCAACGGCATTTCTATTCAAAAACTTGTAGGCAAAGTCGCCTTACACCATGAAGGGGCAATCATGTTTTGTGATAGCGCCCTTTTGTATGATCAAACTAATCAGCTGGATGCTTTTGGAAGAATACATATTAAACAAGGCGACACCCTGTCTATTTTTGGCGATCAACTAAAATATAACGGAAATACTAAAATAGCAGATATGCAGGGCAGAGTCAGACTGATAGATGCCCAGTTAACCTTGAATACCTCGCAATTGATTTACGACAGAAAAGCAGGGATGGCTTATTATCCGGATAGCGCGATGTCTGTAACCCGCACAGAAAAACTTTCGAGTAAAAAAGGTTATTATTATGTGGATAAACGCATGTTTGCTTTTAAAGGTGATGTGGTTATCCGGCATCCCGATTATACACTCTTTTCTGATACGCTTCTGCAAAATACCGTAACTGATATTTCTTATTTCATAGGTCCATCTACCATAGAGAGTGAAGAAAGTTTTATTTATTGCGAGAACGGGTGGTATGATAAACGAAACGACCGTTGTCAGTTCAATAAAAATGCATATATCATTTCTGATCAGAATATTTTACGTGGCGACAGTATTTATTACGAAAGGAAAAAAGGCTATGGAAAAGCCATCGGTAACGTATCAGTTGAAGATACGGTTGAACAGACAACAATTACAGGTCAATTTGCTGAATCATTCAGAAATATTGAGAAGTATTACATTACAGACAGCGCTATGCTGATGAAAGTATTTGATGGTGATACTTTGTTTATGCATGCAGATACCATTTTAGCAATTACAGATACATTGAAGAAAAAAGTAATCAATGGGTTTTATCATGTGCGTTTTTTTAAAAAAGATATGCAGGGTTTATGTGATTCACTTTCATACACCCAGCGCGACAGCCTGTTGCGAATGTATGGCTTGCCTGTACTTTGGAACAATCAGCATCAGATAACTGCGGAGTATGTTGACGTTTGCATCGGTAAAGAAGAAGTGTATTACATGAATATTCATCATATGGCAAGACTAATATCACAAGAAGATTCATTGAAATATAACCAGCTGGGAGGTGAAGATATGAAGGCATATTTTACGGGAAATGAATTGACGCGCCTCGAAGTATATGATAACAGCAAATCTTTTTATTATCAGAAAGAAGATGGTGGAGATTATGTTGGCCTGAATGAAGTGGATTGCGATGATATGGTAATTTTTATGGAAAAACAGGAAGTAGTTAAAATAGTATTTAAGACAAAACCTATCGGAATATTGCATCCGCTTCAAAACATTAATCCTGTTGACTTCAGACTGGAAGGTTTTTCGTGGCAGCAGGAAAGGAGACCTAAGATATGGTCTGATATATTTACGTGGTATTAGTTCAGGTGAATTTCTTCAGGCAGCGAGGCCCAGAGGGCATGCCTTCCTCCGAGTTCCTGCATTTTCATTTTCCAGGGATCTTCAGATTGAAGTACAGTGCTGAGATCTTCATTGCCAAGAATCCATGCTTTTTGTTCAAGTTCATCTACCAATTGTCCTGCACCCCATCCACTATATCCGATAAAAAATTTAAACGATGAAGATGCGACCATTTGATTATTGAGCAAATCTTTGATGATTTCGAAATCTCCTCCCCACCATGTACCTTCAGAAATATGATGGCTCTCACGAATCAGATTACCCTTATTATGTAGATAAAAAATAGATTGCTGCCCAACCGGACCACCGAAATACATATTGATATCTGTGGGAATTTCATCAAGTATTAAGCTATCCAGTGATAATTCAATGGGCTTATTTATGATAATGCCTGTAGTGCCTTGGCGGTTATGTTCTATTATGGCAATTACAGATTTTCTGAATGGAGATTCTTGCAATGAAGGATCTGCATATAATAAGGCACCTTTACGTAGGATATTTTTCACCAGTTTAACTTAACAATACAATGATAAAGGTTATTTACCCGTTGTTTGATGGTTGTATTGTAAATGATAAAAACAATACAATGTTAATTACAACTCACGGCGCGTTGTTGAAATATATTATAACCCATTGTCTCTTCGCTTTGTATAGCGTGTACATTTGAATAGGATTAAACTAATTGATCAGTTTATATGATAACTAAAATTCTACGTTTTGTTTTCGGGATACTATTTTTTTGTTTTACTAATGGTTTGATACTTGCCCAAGAACCCTTTAAAGAATATTATCCGAATGGAATAATTAAGATAGAAGGTCAAACTACAAACGAAAAAAGAACAGGTTGGTGGACTGAATATTATGCATCCGGGGCAAAATTATCTGCGGGAAAATATGATGATGGTGAAAAAACAGGGATATGGAAAGAATGGTATGCATCAGGACGTGTAAAATGGACAACCGAATATCCAACGGGTAATGTTATTATTTATGATGAAGCCGGAAGTATTAAAGAAAAAGGAACCATTAAAGAAGGAAAAAAGAATGGTTCGTGGATAGTTTATTCTGTAAAAGGAGAACCTAAGTCTGTCGCCAGATACCTAATGGGAAAGCTGCATGGCAAACAGGAAACATTTTATTCCGGCAAACAAAAAGAAAGTGTATTTTTTTACGAACAAGGTGAAAAATCAGGAACTTGGACTATGTGGTTTCAAGAAGGAGGATTACAGTCTCAGGGGAATTATACAGCGGGAAAAAAATCCGGCATTTGGAAACAATGGTTTGAAGATGGATCAATCCGTAGCGAGATAGATTATGACCAAGGAAAAACAATGATTTATTATCAAAATGGAAAAGTATTTACAGAAGGAGAGGGTACACCGGAAATGAAATCCGGCAAGTGGAACCTTTTTTTTATGAATGGCAAAGCTCAGGTGAAATCAACATATAAGGATAATGAGCCCGATGGACAATGGTTGGAATTCTGGGAAGGGAGTAAAAAGAAAATAGTTGCGAATTACGAACAAAAACAACTTCATGGCGAATATGTATCATGGTTTAGTAATGGTAAAAAGGAAGCAGAAGGAACTTATCAATACGGTAAAAAATCAGGACTTTGGAAGCGCTGGTATGAAAATGGAAATACGCGTGAAGAATTTAATGCAACAACCGGTGAAGTAAAAAAATACGGGGAGAATGGTTCCATCGAAATGGAAGGTTTTTACATTCAGGATACATTGAAAAATGGCAGATGGAAAACATATTATGAAAATGGTCAGTTGTCTGAAACCTGTATATTTAATAAAGGAATTCTTGATGGTGAATATAAGACATGGTATTCTGACGGCAAGCCTGAGGCTGTTTGTATGTATGCTAATGGTAAAAAAAATGGAGTATGTCAGTTATTTTTTAATGAAGGTCATTTGGCTTCCGAAGAGAAATATACAAATGGTCAGCCTGTGGGTACATGGAAGTATTTTCACCTGAACGGGAAGAAAAAAAGTATCACAAGTATGGAAAGTGATTCCACCTGGATATGGGATGAAGAAGGAAGTATTCTTATTCGGGGCAAGCGTTTAAATGGTAAAAAAGATGGGAAGTGGATTACTTATTATACTAATGGAAAAGTTAGGGAAGAGGCCGTATATAAATTAGATTCAGCTAACGGGATATGGAAGAGTTATCATGAAAACGGCAAGCTCGAAGGTGAATATATGTATGAAAACGGCATGAAAACAGGTGAGTGGAAATGGTGGTATCCGAATGGTAAGCAGGAGTTGGTTGGTCAGTTTTTAAATAATCAGCAAGACGGAACCTGGACACAGTATTTTTCATCCGGATCTGTAGAGTATTCAGGAGTGTATAAAGCAGGACTTCGTGACAGCAACTGGATTTATTTTTATGAAAATGGTTCCATGTGGAAAGAAGGTAGTTTTAAAGGAGATGAAAAAAACGGGGAATGGAAATATTATTATGAAGATGGGAAGATAGAACACAAGGGAAATTTTTCAGGAGGAAAGGAACATGGTTTTTTTACGGCTTATTATCCGAATGGAAAAGTTAGGGATCAGGGTTGGTTTAACTTCGGAACCATGGATAGTTTATGGCAGGGATTTCATGACAATGGTAAACCAGACTATCGTGGATCTTATTACAAAGGAACAAAACATGGTTCATGGACTTACTGGCATCCTATAGGAACTATTAAGGAGTCAGGAAATTATAAAGACGGAATAAAGCATGGGAAATGGATTGAATTTTATCAAGATGGTGCATTATTGAGGAGAGGAAAATATCTGTATGATAAAGAAGATGGATTGTGGGAGTTTTATTACAATAACGGCAGAAAATCAGGAGTATATTCCAAAAAGAATGATGCCTTTCACGGAAAATATATTCGCTATTATGAATATAACGGAATTCAGGTTAGTGGAGCTTACAAGAACGGAAAGAAAGAAGGAGTATGGACGTTCTATTCTAAAGATGGAAAAATGACCAAACAATTAAAGTTTAGTAAAGGCGACCAGTTAAGTCAATAATTATCAGAAAAAATAGTATGTACTGGTTGAAAAAGAAAAGATTCTGGTTGGTGATGTTGGGTGTCGTTTTGTTTATTGGTGTTTGTTCTTTCCCTTACCGAAGAGCAATTAAAGAAGAGATAAAAGAAATTATTTTGCCTCCTCCTTCCGGAGATTTTGCTGAATGCAAGGGGTGTAATAGTTCTTTTCCTGATGGTGTAATTATTCATGAAATGGCTTATGTGCGCGAAGGTATTAAACCACAGCAAAACAACTCAGGACTTGTTCAGTTATTAAGAAAAAAAGTGCTGGTTGAGGTTGAAGATAATAAGTACTATTTGATAGATGAATTGACGCATTCAATGCCATTTGTTCTACCTAAGGTGGAAACTTTTCTTGATGATTTAGGAAAAGCTTATGAAAAAAAATGTTTGAAAGAAAATGTGCCTTATTATCAATTTGTCATAACAAGTTTAACCAGAACAAAACAATCTGTAAAGGAATTACTGGGCGGTAATCCCAATGCGATATCCAACAGTGCACACCTCAAGGGAAAAACAATTGATATCAGTTATCAGAAGTTTGATGGCTATACCAAACAATTGGAATTATTTATTCAGACACTTCGAGAATTTAGAAAGAATGATCGATGCTATGTGAAATTTGAGAAAAAGCAAAGGTGTTTGCATATTACAATTAGATAAAAAAAGGAGAACATCATAAATGTTCTCCTTTTAAATAATTGTAAATAATAATAAATCAATTATTCATCATTTCTACTTAATGAATAAATAACTAATCCAAATCCAATTTTATTAATTGCATCAGCGATGTTATAAGCAATATCCATTGATTGAGCAGCAGCTGCTGGATCTGATATTATCTGTATTCCTAAAAATCCACCTGGTGTTCCTAATATATATCCTAATGGATAAATAGCCCATCCTGCAAATACAAACCATGCAAGAGTTCTTGTTGCTTTTGCAACTTGTGGTCCGGCAGTTTGAGCAAGTTTTGCAACTTCTCCAAACCAAACAAGATAAACAATGTAAAAGTAAGATACCCCAGAAATTGCTCCCCACCATGTGCTGTTATCCCTGTCAATTGTTTCACCAATATAACCGGTTACAAGCATAATTAGTGAAGCGACGATTAATTTCCATAATAAGCTGATTTTAGCTCCTGCTTTTTTAGTAATTAAATAAAACTCCACACACATTAATGGAACTGTTAGAATCCAATCAACATACCTAAAGAATGTTGGTGATTCGCCTGTTTCCATATTATAACCTCTCATGTAATAATAATGAACTGCAGCAATTAAAGTAATTATTCCTGATACTAAAATTGAAGTTCTCCATTTTTTTGATGTATTGTTTAACTCAAAAAAGAAGAAAACTGATGCAGCCATCATGGCCATTGTACCAATGAAAAATGTAAATGCTACATAATTATCACTGGCAAGTTTTAAATGTTCCATAAACTTAGTTTATTAAATTGATCCAATAGTAAGGTCATTGAATTTAACCCTGTTTGAAGTTTCAGCTCTTATATAAATACACTATATATAAAAGATTAATATTCAAAATGTTTAGATGATTTTTAAATTCGCAAGAAAATTAACGTATGTTAACAAAAAAATTATTTTTAAAAGAATTTCAATGAGTTACGTTTAATTTAAAAAAGCTGACTGAAAAATATGAGGAATAGCCCTTTAAAAGACTTCAATAGATAACATAATGTAATTAATAGTTGATTAAATGTAATTTATAAGTTACATTTGTATTCTAACGCTAAACTTTAAAACCTATGCAAACTAATTTTTTATTTCCTCATTACATGAAACAACTGGGATGGTTTATTTTAATACCCTCTTCGATTCTTGGTGCGCTGGCATTGTTCAACGTGTATGATTTTGAATTTTTAAATCATACAAAGATGTTTGCTTTTTATGATTTTATGTTTCCTAACGGTCAGTCTGAATTTACTTTTGTGGAGACCAACATTGCCGATGAATTGTTTGGAATTCTTTCAATAGTGGGAGCACTATTAGTTGCGTTTTCAAAAGTAAAAAATGAAGATGAATTTATTGCCAATATCCGTCTTGAATCATTGGTCTGGGCAACATATATCAATTATGCAATATTGATTTTCTGTATGTTATTTTTTTATGGATTAGGATTCCTGTATGTGATGATATTTAATATGTTTACCATTCTCATCATATTTATATTCAGATTTTATTTTTTATTGTATAAAAACAGAAAAATGCTTTCCAATGAAAAATAACTTAAAAGTACAACGGGCCATAAAAAATATTACACAGGATGAATTGGCAAAACAAATTGGCGTTACCCGTCAGGCCATTAATTCTATTGAGTTGAATAAATATGTGCCTTCCACAATTCTTGCATTAAAACTATCGAGATTTTTCAATAAATCAGTAAACGATTTATTTATGCTTGAGGATAGTGATTTGTAGTAGAATATGTCTAACGATTTATAAGACATCTTTTTTTGTACTCAAAAAACCCATCATGTCTTCAATTTTTTGAAGTGCCTCTTTTACAGATTTTACATTTGCATACTGTAATCCGAGTTTGTTGTTTTTATGTTTCATTTCAATACTACGTGATGCCGGCAATTGAAGAAATTCAAGGATGGATTGAAATGTGTCGGTTTGATAATATCCTGATTGCGGATTGGATACAAAATAAAAAATACAACTATTTTTCTTTAAAATAATTTTTTCGATGCCCAGTTCTTTTGCTTTGTTTCGTAAGCGAATTGTATCGAGTAATTCTTCAGTCTGCTCAGGCAATGCCCCAAATCTGTCAATTAGTCGAAGTCTGAATTCATATATTTGAGTTTCATTTTCCAGTCCATCGAGTTCCTTATATAAAATGAGGCGCTCAGTAATCTGGTCAATATATGTTTCAGGAAATAAAATTTCGAGGTCTGTATCTATTACACAGTCTTCCACCCAGCTGTGTTGAACTGAACTTATTTCTTCTTCAAATAATGATTTGAATTCATTTTCTTTCAGTTCCTGAATGGCTTCATTTAAAATTTTCTGATAGGTTTCGTATCCCATTTCATTGATGTATCCACTTTGATCTGCACCAAGTAAATCACCCGCACCTCGAATATCAAGGTCTTTCATGGCAATATTAAACCCGGAACCAAGATCAGTAAATTCCAAAATTGCATGTAATCTTTTTCTGGCATCAGGTGTAACTAATGTTAATGGTGGTGATAATAAATAACAAAATGCTTTTTTATTGCTTCGACCCACGCGACCACGCATTTGATGCAAGTCACTCAATCCGAAATGATGCGCTTCGTTAATGATCATTGTATTGGCATTGGGAATATCCAATCCGCTCTCTACAATAGATGTTGAAACCAATACATCTATATCGCCTTCAATAAATTCAAGCATGATGTCTTCAAGTTGCTGACCATCCATCTGCCCATGTGCATACTTTACTTTTACATCCGGACACAGTCGCTGGATCATTCCACAAATCTCCTGTATATTCTGTATACGGTTGTGAATAAAAAATACCTGGCCATTGCGGTTCGCTTCATACATCACGGCATCACGAATGGTTTCTTCATTAAATCCCTTCAATTCTGTTACCACCGGAAAACGGTTGGGTGGAGGCGTGCGAATGATACTCAAATCCCTTGCACCCATTAATGAAAACTGCAATGTACGTGGAATAGGTGTTGCAGATAAAGTTAGCGTATCAACGTGGGTCCGGAAAGTTTTTAGTTTGTCTTTGGTACTTACTCCAAATTTTTGTTCTTCATCAATAATAAGCAATCCCAAGTCTTTGAATTTAATTTGTTCACTCACGAGTTTGTGTGTGCCAATTAATATGTCAATTTTTCCTTCAGCTAATTTTTCAATGGTTTCTTTTTGTGCTTTTGATGATTTGAATCGATTAATGTAATCTACTTGGCAGGGAAAATCTTTTAATCGTTGTGAAAATGTTTTATAATGCTGCAGGGCAAGCACAGTGGTTGGAACCAAAATAGCCACCTGTTTTCCGTCTGCCACTGCTTTGAAGGCTGCCCGAATAGCAATTTCAGTTTTTCCAAAACCTACATCTCCACAGATCAGTCGATCCATTGGATAAGGTTTCTCCATGTCAGATTTTACATCTTGCGTAGCTTTATATTGATCTGGGGTATCTTCATACATAAATGAAGCTTCTAACTCATGCTGAAGATAAGTGTCGGGATGAAATGCAAATCCCTTTTCTGCTTTTCGTTTTGCATACAATTTGATGAGATCAAACGCAAGTTCTTTTACTTTTTTCTTCGTCTTGGCTTTGAGTGTCTGCCAGGTATTGGTACCGATTTTATTTAATACCGGAGGCTTGCCTTCTTTGCCGCTGTATTTCGCTATACGATGTAGCGAATGTATACTTACATAAATCGTATCTCCGTCTTTGTATAAAAGCTTTACGGCTTCCTGTGGTTTGCCATTAACATCAATTTTTTCCAGTCCGGCAAACTGTCCAATTCCATGATCAATATGTGTTACGAAATCTCCTGGATTCAGGTTTGTAAGTTCACGTAATGTTAATGATTGATTCTTTTGAAATGAACTCTTTAACTGAAAACGCTTATATCGTTCAAAAATCTGATGATCTGTATAACACGCAATTTTCAGCTGATGATCAATAAACCCTTCTTTAATAGAAAATGGAACCGCATAAAACAACTCTCCGTCAGGTAATGTTTTCTGATTTTTTTCTACCAGTTCATGAAATATATTTTTTAACCGGTCTATCTGCTTTTGCTGGTCAGAAAAGAAATAGGTGATATATCCTTTATTAATATTTTCTTTCAGGTGATCAAAGAAAACATTAAAGTTTTTATGAAATGCAGGTTGATGTTCTGTTTGAAATGATACTTCTAGAGATTTTTCATTAGTCAGACCGGTATTTACTACACAAAATGATCGAATGCTGTTTTGCCAATCTGCTGCCTGAATAAATAGCTCGTCAGGTGAATTTCGTTTTACTTCTCCCGATAGTGTATTAAATACACTGACTGCTTTGTCAAATTGTTTCTGAATAATATCTCTTGCCTGTATAGCATCTTTTACCCAAAGAATTGTTTTTTCAGGAATGAAATTTAAAAATGAAATTCTTTTTTCTAACGTTTGTTTTTGCTCTATGTTGGCCAGAATTTCAATTTCTTTATGCTGTGTTTTTGAAAGTTGTGTTTCCGGATCAAATGAACGTATGGATTTAACTTTGTTCCCTTCAAACTCAATACGAAAGGGAAGCTCATGTGCAAATGAAAATACATCAATAATTCCACCCCGAATGGCAAATTGTCCGGGTTCATACACAAAATCATCTCGATCAAATCCATATTCAATCAGTACATCAAAAATAAAATCAAGATCCACTTTCTCATCAACAAATAAACGGAGTGTTTTTTCTTTTATATTTTCTCTTGTGATTACCTTTTCTGCCAAGGCCGTTGGATAGGTAACTATAATTTTTGCAAGACTGCTGCTTAATGCATTAAGCGTTTCTGTCCGCATCAGAATGTTGGCGTTATCTGTTTCTTCTACATCATAAGCTCGGCGATAAGATTCAGGATAAAAGAATACATGTTCTCTGATTGAAGTATTTTCAAGATCATTTAAAATATATGCTGCTTCTTCTTTATCATTCGCAACAACCAACTGAACTTGATGTGTGGATTTTTCAATTCCGGAAATAATAAATGCCAGCGAAGACCCATTCACATGATTCAGCGCAATATTTTTTTGCTGATCATCAATAGCTTTTTTAAGTTGCTGAAAGGACAGTAATTGCTGATAAGAAATCAGGATATCATCTGAAGAAGGCATTTGAAAAAGCTTGATTTATGCGTTCAAAATTTCAATGGCTTTTTCCACCATATTTTTAGAGCCAATGAAAACAGGAGTTCGCTGATGTAGCTTTTCAGGTTGAATTTCCATAATGCGTTTTTTTCCACTGTGTGCCATACCGCCGGCTTGTTCAACAATAAATGCCAGGGGATTGCATTCGTACAATAAACGTAATTTCCCGTTTGGGTCTTTCTTTGTTCCGGGATACATATAAATTCCTCCTTTGAGTAAATTGCGATGAAAGTCTGCAACGAGAGATCCTATATATCTTGATGAGTATGCTTTACCTGCATCGTTTGTCGGGCTTTTACAATATTCAAGATAGCCTTTAACTCCGGCATCAAAATCATTGGCGTTACCTTCATTCACAGAATAAATATTTCCATTTTCGGGTATGCGAATATCTGGATGGGAAAGGAAAAATGTTCCGATGGACGGCTCAAGTGTAAATCCATGAACTCCGTGCCCGGTGGTATATACAAGCATTGTGCTTGATCCATAGATTACATATCCTGCTGCTACCTGTTCAATGCCGGGTTGTAAGAAATCATCAATTGTTGAAAGAGTACCTTCTTCCGTTTTTCTTCTGTAAACTGAAAAAATAGTACCAATAGAAACATTCACATCAATATTTGATGATCCATCCAAGGGATCAATTAATATAACATATTTACCATGTTGTGAAAGTGAACTTTCAAATGCAATATAATCGTCGTTTTCTTCTGATGCTAATCCACATACTTCACCACGTGCTTTTAATGCGGCAATAAACTGGTCGTTTGCATATACATCAAGTTTCTGCTGAACCTCACCCTGAATATTTTCATTTTGAGTTGCACCCAGAATATCATTGCTCAGTCCGGCCCTGTTTACTTCGCGGTTCACTACTTTTGCAGCCAGTCTGATAGCACTTAATAAACTGGTCAGTTCTCCTTTGGCATAAGGGAAATCTGCTTGTCTGCTTACAATAAATTCTCCCAGCGTTGTACTTCTGTTCATGTGATGAAGGTTTAATTTGACAAATATCGTATTTTATCATCAGTAAACCACGATAAATTGTATGGATTATATATCTGAAAATTAAAGCCTTTTTTTAGTTAAAGTTGCCTCTAAAAATATACCTTTGTCGATATGGATTTATCTCCGCATATCCTGATTCGAAACGCTGAGAGTAAAGATGCTCCCGCCATTTTTGAACTCATCCAATTATTGGCGGAATTCGAAAGGGCTCCCCATGAAGTTACAAATACTGTTGAAGATATACTGAAAGATGCCTTTGGCCCGAAACCAGTTTGCTGGACCAAAGTTGCTGAATATGATGGAGAAATTGTGGGTATGTCTCTTTTTTACATTCGTTATTCTACATGGAAAGGGAAAACGCTTTATCTTGAAGATATTATTGTAAAAGAATCTTTTCGTGGAAAAGGGATTGGTAAGCAATTGTTTGAAGAAACCATCATTGAAGCTAAACGTCGTGGTTTAAAAGCCATGAACTGGCAAGTGCTCGACTGGAATACACCAGCCATAGATTTTTATAAGGCATATGATTGCATATTGGATGATGAGTGGATTAATTGTAAATTAACCGAACAGCAAATACAATCTTTTGAACCGAAGTGATGAACAGAAATACTCGTATATTTAAGTTCGGAGGAGCTTCTGTGAAAAATGCAGATGCAGTAAGGAATGTATTATCTATTGTAAAAGAATTTCGCAAAGACGATCAGTTAATATTGGTTGTATCTGCAATGGCAAAAACAACGAATGCTTTGGAAGTATTGGTAAATAAGACCTTTGCAAATGAGGACTATTCTAAGGAATTTGAAACACTTCGTAATTTTCATTATCAGATAATCAATGATTTATTTTCTCCCTCTATCTCCATTCGCAGAGAGCTTGATGAAGTTTTTGATCAAATTCAACACCTGCTTGTAACGTGCTCACGGGATGATTATAATTTTATCTATGATCAGGTGGTGAGTCAGGGTGAAATATTATCGACGAAGATTGTTGCTGCATATTTCAATACAAACGGAATTCCGGCTAAATATATCGACGCACGTAATTGGATTCGAACTGATTCTACCTATCGCGAAGGGAAAGTTGAATGGAATACTACAACTTCTATGATAAAAGAAGAGGTAGATCAAATAAGAAAAAATGGTAACGAATCAGTAATTATTACTCAGGGATTTATTGGTCAGACAGCAGATGGAAGTTCTACAACGTTGGGTAGGGAAGGCTCTGATTACACTGCTTCTGTTTTAGCTTATGCTTTGGATGCAAGTGATGTAACAATCTGGAAAGATGTTCCGGGTGTGTTAAATGCTGATCCAAAATTTTTTCCGGATGCTCAGCTCCTTCCTCATTTATCTTATTTGGATGCCATTGAAATGGCATATTATGGAGCTACGGTTATTCATCCTAAAACAATGAAACCACTGCAGAATAAAAACATAGCGCTATATGTCAAGTCATTTCTCGATCCTCATCAGTCAGGAACTGTAATTAATGATCATGATCCGCTGGTGGTATTGCCCTGCTTTATTTTTAAAACAAATCAGACATTACTGTCTTTTTCTCCCAAGGATTTTTCTTTTATCGTAGAAGAAAATATAAGTCAGATATTTTCTGCATTGGCAAACTTTCGTGTAAAAGTTAATCTTATGCAACATTCAGCATTGAGTTTTCAAATTTGCGTAGATGATGATGCACAAAAATTAGTTCCATTGCTTGAAGTATTGAAAGACAATTTCAATATAGAGCATCAGCATAAACTCGAATTATGTACCATTCGGAATTATAATCAGGCAACAGTTGAGCGATTGATGATGGGAAGAAATCTATGGGTGGAGCAAAAAAACAGTCATACGATTCGTTTGGTTATTTCAACACTGTAAATAAAAATTTATATGTCAACACCTACCTACAAAATTTTTTCACTCTCCAATTCAAAGCAACTCACCGAAAGTATATGCCACCAATTGCGTAAAGCTCCTGGTGAGCTTTTTACAACTTCATTTTCAGATGGTGAAGTTTATTCATGTTTTCAGGAATCAGTAAGGGGCGAAACCATTATTTTGATTGCGCAAGTCAATTTGCCATATCAACATTTATTTGAATTATTTATTACAATTGATGCCGCACGCAGGGCCTCTGCAAAAGAAATAATTTGTGTAATTCCTTATCTTCCTCATAGTCGTCAGGAAAGAAAAGATGATTCAAGATCTTCAGTTTCTTCCCGTCTCATTGCAGATTTTTTAGAGCATTCAGGCGCCGACCGCATCATCACGATGGACATGCATACTACCAGTATTGAAGGTTTTTACAAAATTCCAATTGATCATATTTATATGAGCACTGAATTTGTAAGACATATTCGTAAGCATTACCAACTTAATGAAGTGTGCTTGTGTAGTCCCGATTTTGGAGGATTAAAGCGAATTAAATTTTACAAAAGTGTGCTGGGTTGTGATATGGCTGTTATTCATAAAGAGAGATTAACACCCAACCAGGTGAGCAGTATGGAAGTGATTGGTGATGTGGCCGGCAAGCATGTAATTATTGTAGATGATATGATTGATACCGGAGGAACATTGTGTAAGGCTTCAGATGTACTAATGAGTCATGGTGCGCTTTCTGTTTCTGCATATTGTACGCATGGAGTATTGTCTGGTGAGGCTTTGAATAAGATTGCATCCTCCTCTCTTAAAAAACTGGTGATCAGTGATAGTATTCCTCAGTCTGCTTTACCATCAAATATTGAAGTGATCAGCTGTGCTCAGATGATGGCTTCTGCTATAGACCATTTGTTAAGAAACAAAAGTGTGAAGGAAATTAACCGTCATGATGACTAGTGTCAATTTGTCAAATTATTTTGACTGGCAGTATATTTGTGTTAAGGGATATGAAAATCAATAAAATTGAATGATCTATGAATAACGAAACGAATCCAAATGAAGAAGAATCATTGAATGTAAATGATAATACAATTCCTCAGGATAATACTAAAAATACAGAAAATACAGGTGATTCGGCTTCTGCTGAAGGCGAAAGTTGGGAAGAAAAATATAAAAAGTCGTATGATGATTATCTAAGACTTTTTGCTGATTTTCAAAATTTTAGGAATCGTGCAATTAGAGAAAAATCTGAGTTGATACATTCTGCGGGTTCTGAAATTTTGACAGCGATACTACCTGTCCTTGATGATTTTGACAGGGCAATGATCACGATGGATTCTACAACAGATATTTCATCCTTAAAGCAAGGTGTTGAGCTCATTCATCAAAAACTTAAAGATAATTTACATAAAAAAGGATTAAAAGAAATTATTCCAACAGGAGAGTTTTTCGATGCAGATTTGCATGAATCAATAACACAAATTCCTGCCCCTGATCCTGAATCTAAAGGAAAAATTGTTGATGTAGTTGAGAAAGGATATAAGATGAATGATAAAATATTACGTTATCCCAAAGTAATTGTTGCACAATAAATAAAAACATGTCAAAAAGAGATTATTACGATATACTCGGTGTTCCAAAAACAGCATCAGCAGACGAAATAAAGAAAGCATACCGAAAACTTGCCGTTAAATATCATCCCGATAAAAATCCCGGTGATAAACAGGCGGAAGATAAATTCAAGGAAGCGGCTGAAGCGTATGAGATTTTAAGTAATCCAGAAAAGAAGCAACGCTACGATCAGTTTGGTCACGCAGGCATGGGAGGCGGCGGTGGCTATGGCGGCGGAATGAATATGGAGGATATCTTCGATCAGTTTGGAGATATTTTTGGAGGATTCGGTGGATTTGGTGGAGGAAGCAGAGGTGGCAGAAGAACTGTGAACCGCGGAACCAACATCCGTATCAAAGTAAAAATGACACTGGAAGAAATCGCTGATGGAACCACGAAGAAGATTAAAGTAAATAAATATGTGGGTTGTGATACCTGTAGTGGCTCGGGTGCAAAAAATGGCAGTTCAGGAAATACCTGCAGCACATGTAAAGGTTCAGGGCAAGTAGCACAGGTAACCAATACCTTTTTAGGACGGATGCAAACGGTAGCTACCTGTCCGACATGTAATGGCGAAGGATCAGTGATAACTGATAAATGTAATAAATGCTGGGGCGATGGAATTGTAAGGGGAGAAGAAGTGTTGGAAATAAAGATACCTGCCGGAGTGGAAGAAGGAATGCAGTTAAGCATGAGCGGAAAAGGAAATGCCGGTCCTAGAAAAGGTGTTCCCGGAGATTTAATTATTGCCATAGAAGAAGAGGAACATGAACATTTCAGAAGAGAAGTCAGTCATGTTGTACACGACTTGTTTTTAAATTTTGCCGATGCTGCACTGGGAACACAATTAGAAGTTCCTACTTTGGGTGGCAAGGCTAAAATCAAAATTGAACCCGGTACACATGCAGGAAAATTATTGAGACTTAAAGGAAAGGGCTTCCCCTCTATTAATGATTATGGTAGGGGTGATCAACTGATTCGTATTTTTATCTGGACTCCACAAAAGTTATCATCTGAAGAAAAATCAATGCTTGAAAAATTAAAATCTTCTCCAAATTTTCAGCCTGGCGAGGGTAAAAAAGACAAGTCTTTTTTCGATAAGATGAAAGATATGTTCAGTTAATTATTTTTGTGCATATCGCGTAAGTATAATTCCTATACCTGCGAAAAAGATATTCGGTAACCATACGGCTATAAATGGAATCATTATTCCGTTCAACGCAAAAGTGGTAGTTATTCTCATGAAAAAAATATAGGTAAAGGCAAGTGCCACTCCCATGGCCAAATGAAAGCCTATGCCACCACGAACCTTCCTGCTGGCAATAGGTACAGCTAGTAATGTGAGTATAATAGTAGAAAACGGATTCGAATTTCGTTGGTGCTTTTCAATCAGGTAATGATTAATATAATCTGACCCTCTTGCTGTTTCTTCTTCAATAAAATCATTCAGTTCCTGATATGTCATCATATCAATTTTCTTTAAATCCATTTTAAAAAAAGAAGGAGTAAATGCAAATGTAGTATCAAGTCGAGCTCCTTTTCTTATAGTTTCTTTGTTACCGTTGAATCCTCTGATGATATAATCATGTAATTGCCATCCTCCGGTAAGGCTATCATACACAATATGCCCGCTCATAATTTTAAATACAAGTTTGTCATCCACAATTTTTTCAAATGCAAACTTAGAAGCGCGGTTTTCTTTAAAGTCGTAACGTTCTACATAAACAAATTCTCCTTTTTGAAGCTGACGATGAAAATTGGGCGAGAACTCTTTGTATTTACGAAAGTATTTTTTTTCGAATCCAATTCTTACTTCATTAGATTTTGGGAGTATAAAATTAGTCAATGTCCAACTTAAAACAGCAATCATAGTTGCCGCTGTAAGAAATGGAACAAGCAATCTCCAGTAACTTATTCCGGTTGAAAGAATAGAAACAATTTCTAACCGTGATGCCATTCTAGAGGTGAAAAATATAACAGATATAAATACAAAAAGCGGACTGAATAAAATGGAGAAATAGGGAATGAAATTTAAGTAGTAATCAAAAATAATTTCATACATAGTTGGTTTAATTTCTCCGCGTCCCATCAATCCATCAAGCTTTTCAGATACATCAAAAACAATGGTTAAGGACAGGATTAAAAAAATTGACACAAAGAATGTGGCGAGAAATGTAAAGATGATATACCGGTCAATTCTTTTAAGCATCATTCAAAGTTAAGTTGAATTCTTTATAAACGTGTAGTTACATTTTTAACCATTTCATTTTTCCATGAATGAAAATTACCTTCCAGAATTTTTATTCGAGCCTCTTTAACCAGCCATAAATAAAATGACAAATTATGAATACTTGCAATCTGTCCGGCCAGTCTTTCATTTACGATGAACAAGTGTCTTAAATATGCTTTGCTGTATTCCTGATCAACATAAACATCACTATCCGGATCAACAGGCGAAAAATCATTTTCCCATTTTTTATTTTTCATATTGATGATTCCCCTGCGTGTAAAAAGCATTCCGTTTCTTCCGTTTCTTGTTGGCATTACACAATCAAACATATCTACACCTCTGTCAATACACTCCAGAATATTTTCCGGAGTTCCAACGCCCATTAGATATCGTGGTTTATGCGTTGGCAGAATTTCACAAACCAATGAAGTCATATCATACATCATCTCCGCCGGTTCGCCAACAGATAAGCCACCAATGGCATTCCCATCCATATCTTTTGAAGCAATATATTCAGCCGACTGTTTACGTAGCTCAGGAAATGTACTTCCCTGAACTATTGGAAACAATGATTGATAATATGCATATAAAGGGTTAGAATTTTGGTAAGCATTGATACAACGATCTAACCAACGATGTGTAAGCTCCATCGATTGTCTTGCATATCCGAAATCTGAAGGATAGGGTGGACATTCATCAAATGCCATCATAATGTCTGCACCTATTTGTCTTTCAATATGCATAACATTTTCTGGAGTAAACAAATGTTTAGATCCATCAATGTGTGAGCGGAAATGCGCACCTTCTTCAGTTAACTTACGGTTATTTTTTAACGAGAAAATCTGATAGCCTCCACTGTCTGTTAATATCGGTCTGTCCCAATTAATAAATCGATGAAGTCCTCCTGCCTGTTCTAAAATAGAAGTGCCCGGACGAAGATATAAGTGATAGGTATTTCCCAGAATAATCTGAGCTTTGATATCATTTTTTAATTCACGCTGATGAACTGCTTTTACAGTGCCAACTGTTCCTACCGGCATAAAAATAGGTGTTTGAATATCACCATGCGCAGTATGGAATATACCGACCCTCGCGTTTGATTGTGAATCGTTTGCTTTTAGTTCAAAACTGTTTTTGAATTCTCCGTTGCCCATATTCTCTAATCTTCAATACAAATAAAATGAATAACTCATATATTTAGTGCTTCAACATGAATTTAGTACTGATATTTTTTTTTCTGCTATTGCTGGTAACACTTATTTTAAGTGTTTACTATATAAGTCTGCTATTGCCTTGGATAAATCAAAAATCATCTGTTGTTAATCATTCTTCTCCATTCGTTTCTATAATTATCTGTTCAAGAAACGGACTAATTAATCTACAACAACATCTTCCGCTTTTTTTAGAGCAGAATTATCCATCTTTTGAAGTTATTGTTGTTGATGACGCCTCGACTGATGGTACATACAATTGGCTTCTTCAATTAAATCATCCCTTGGTAAAGATTGTTCAGATTGAAAATAAAATTTATTCTGGTAAAAGAAATGCCTTATTACAAGGGTTATTAGAATCAAGTGGCGAATGGATGATATTAACTGATGTTGATTGTAAACCGGCCGATGCAAACTGGTTGTCATCACTTGTGCAATCTATTCCACCGAAATCAAATTCATATATTGGTATAAGTCCATATAATAGAGAAGATACATTACTTAATCGTTTAATAAGATGGGATGCTTTATCTATCGCGTTACAATATACAGGATTTGCTTATGCAGGTTTTCCTTACATGGGGGTGGGAAGAAATATGGGATGGCATATTTCAAAAAAAAATGAATTGATATCAGTTTTGGAAAGTTCAATTTCAGATTCTTCTATACCTGTTTCAGGGGATGACGATATTACATTACAGCAAATGTTACCGCATATTGAATTAGCAGTTATTAAAAACCCTTCTTCCTTTTTATATTCTACACCTCAGCAATCTTTATATGATTGGCTAAAACAAAAAAGCCGACATCATACAACAGGTTGGAAATATCCATGGAGGATACAATTGATGATTGGTTCAATTTATCTTTCCAAGCTATTATTTTTCCCATTGGTTTTATTATGTATTCTACATTCAGCATATATATATGAAACAGGTATCATACTATTAATCTTATATATGTTGAAGCGGATGGCCTTTACTTATCTTTTTAAGAAATTATTACAAAAAGACCTTATTCCTTACATTTTTCTACTCGATATTATTCATATTTTCGTTATTCCAATTATCAGTATTCAATCATTAGGAAGAAGAAATAAGGCATGGAAGTAAAGAAAACATTATCGGAGAAAGCGAAGTCTGATCATGAGTTGGTAAGAAAAGCAGCGGAAGAAGCAGATCAGTCAGCTTTTACGGAGTTACTTGACCGACACAGAGATTCAATTTATTTCCTTTTTCTCAAAATGGTAAATAATAAAGATGATGCTGATGATTTAACCATTGAAACATTTACCAAAGCATTTAAAAGTTTGGAGAATTATCAGCCTACCTATGCTTTTAGTACATGGTTGTATCGTATTGCTACGAATAACGGAATTGATTTTTTAAGAAAAAAGAAACTACAGACATTCTCTATCGACAAAACAGTTCCCGGAAAAGATGGGGGAGAATTGTCAATTGATATTAAGAGTAAGCAGCCTGATCCGGAAGAGGAATTAATCAGAGAACAAAAAAAAGAATCGATACGCCAGATTGTTGACAAGTTAAAACCTCGATACAAAGCGTTAATCGAGTTGAGGTATTATGAAGACATGTCTTATGAAGAAATCGCTGAAAAACTTGATTTGCCTTTGGGAACAGTAAAGGCACAATTATTCCGCGCAAAAGATTTATTACAGCAAATCATTCAGTCGAGGAATGAAAAATTATAATTATGCTTTCTTTTATACATCAATATTTCCCGCAATTTACTTTAGATCAGCTTTCACAATTTGAAACGGCATTGAATGTTTATAAAGAATGGAATGAAAAAATAAATGTTGTATCCAGAAAAGATATAGATAACCTTGAAGAGCGACATTTTTTACATTCACTGGCTATCTGTAACGTCATTTCTTTTGCGCCTCAAACTCAAATTATAGATATGGGCACCGGTGGTGGATTCCCTGGTATTCCTTTGGCCATAGCTTTTCCTGATAGTGAATTTTTGCTGGTGGATTCCATTGGCAAAAAATTACGAGTTGCGGAGCAAGTTGCCATGGAATGTGGTTTATCGAATGTCAAAACTCAGCATATTCGTTCTGAACAACTCAAAACAAAATGTGATTTTGTTACCGGTAGAGCCGTTGAAACCATTCCGGAATTTTACAGCCATGTGAAGCATCTTGTTCGTTCCGGATCTGAATCAACGTTATCCAATGGAATTTTATATCTGAAGGGTGGTGACGTAGCAGATGAAATTAAAAATTTTCCACTCAAGGTTAAAGAATACCCCATCAGCAAGATGTATAAAGAAGAATTCTTTGAGACAAAAAAAGTAATATACATTCCGTTTAAATAATTTAATATGGCTATTGTCAGAACAATACTTGGAAAAACACCTGCATTCGGGAAAAATTGCTGGATGGCTGAAACTGCTGTGATAACAGGCGATATGATTTGCGGTGATGATTGTACATTCTGGTATAACGCTGTGGTGAGAGGTGATGTGCATTATATTCGATTGGGTAATAAAGTGAATGTTCAGGACAATGCTACCATTCATTGTACTTATCAGAAAGCACCTACCACAATTGGAAATAGTGTATCTATTGGACATAATGCCATTGTGCATGGTTGTACCATTCATGATAATGTATTGATTGGTATGGGAGCAATAGTAATGGATCATGCAATAGTTGAATCTGGCTCTATTATTGCCGCCGGAGCAGTAGTCCTTGAAAATACACATGTTGAATCCGGTTATATTTATGCCGGTACTCCTGCAAAAAAAGTAAAGCAGGTTGATCCGGAACATGTAAAAGATCTCATCGAAAGAATTGCAAATAATTATCTTCAATACGCCGAATGGTATAAAGACGGAGAAACTAAAATTTAATCATTCAAGTTTTTTATTCTTTCTTCGCAAATGAAATTTATTTTATATTTGTTTAGTATAAATACTTAAAAAATATGCCATATTTATTTACCTCAGAATCCGTTTCGGAAGGACATCCAGACAAAGTAGCAGATCAGATCAGTGATGCGTTAATCGACAATTTTTTGGCATACGATCCACAAAGTAAAGTGGCTTGTGAAACCTTGGTTACAACAGGTCAGGTGGTTTTAGCCGGTGAAGTAAAATCAAAAAGTTACCTCGATGTGCAAGACATTGCACGCGAAGTAATCCGTAATATCGGATATACAAAAGCAGAATATATGTTCGAAGCGAACAGTTGTGGTATTCTTTCTGCCATTCATGAACAAAGCGCTGATATTAATCGCGGTGTTGATCGTGAAGTGAAGAAGATGAGTTTTGAAGCGAAGGCTGATGCTCAGGGTGCTGGTGATCAGGGAATGATGTTTGGTTACGCAACACGTGAGACTGACAATTACATGCCCTTAGCTTTGGATCTTGCACACAAAATTTTACAGGAATTATCAAAAACACGTCGTGCAGGAAAAGAAATGAAATATCTTCGTCCCGATGCCAAGAGTCAGGTAACCATTGAATACAATGATCAGAATCAGCCTGTACGTATTGATACTATAGTTGTTTCTACTCAACACGATGATTTTGATTCTGATAAAAAAATGCTTGATCAAATTCGTAAGGATGTCATCAATATCATTATACCTCGTGTAATGAAACAGTGCAAGCCATCGATTCAAAAATTGTTTAACAATAAAATCAGTTATCATATCAATCCAACCGGAAAGTTTGTGATTGGTGGTCCTCATGGAGATACAGGTTTAACCGGAAGAAAGATTATTGTAGATACTTATGGTGGTAAAGGAGCTCACGGTGGTGGTGCTTTCTCAGGAAAAGACCCCAGCAAGGTTGACCGTTCAGCTGCTTATGCAACTCGTCACATAGCAAAAAACTTAGTGGCTGCAGGATTATGCGATGAAGTTTTGGTGCAGGTATCTTATGCCATTGGTGTAGCTAAGCCATGTGGTTTATATATTAATACTTATGGCACTTCTAAAGTGAAGATGACCGATGGTGAAATTGCTAAGAAAGTTGAAAAGATTTTCGATATGCGTCCTTATGCTATTGAACAACGTCTGAAACTTCGCAATCCGATTTATTCTGAAACTGCAGCTTACGGTCACATGGGAAGGAAGCCTGAAACTGTAACTAAAATTTTTAATAAAGGAAAAGCGAATGAGAAAAAGGTAAAAGTGGAATTATTTACCTGGGAAAAGACAGATTATGTTGATGCAGTGAAGAAAGCTTTTAGTTTGAAAAAGTAATACTCAAATTTTATATAAAAGAAAAGCGGGAAGTTTTCCCGCTTTTTTATTTTAATGTTAACTCAATTAATTACACTCACAAGCTTCACACTCCTGTTGAGTCGCAAATCCATATTCTCCGCAACCGCTGTAAGACTGTAAAGAACAATTTCCTGTATTTTTATTATAAAACCACCGTTCAAAATATGCTTGACACATTTCGTTGGTAGGAGGTAATTCATTACATGTTGGGTTGTTCACTTCGCAGTTGCTATTGCATTGTGAAAATAAAAGACTTAGTCCAGCAATTAAAAAAAACTTTTTAAATTTTGAAAGTAGATTATTCATGATTTTAACTATAAATAGTTTAAACTCAAAAATATCAATTTTATTCATAATATTCAAGTACTACCACTTTGCTTGTTGGGTGTGCTTGACAGGTAAGTACGTATCCTTTTTTAACTTCAGCATCTGTTAGAATATTATTTTCATCCATACGAACAGATCCTTCAATTACCTTCGCCATACATGTAGAACAAATTCCAGCTTCACAAGAGAAAGGCGGATCTATACCTGCTTTAATTCCTGCATAAAGTATGGTGCTTTGATCTTTAATATGTAATTCATATTCTTTTCCACCAAGTTTTACCATCACTTTTGATCCTTCAAAATCAGGTGCTGGTGCAGTAACTTCTACAGTAGTATCATTACCGACTGGTGCTGAAAAATATTCTATGTGTAAATTTACATCGTTTACTCCAAGTGATTGAACTGCTTTTTTTGCATTCTCCATCATGCCTCCCGGACCGCAAATAAAATATTCTCTATTAGCTATTGAACTTTGATGTTGTTCAATAAACTGACGAATACTTTCTGCTGTTAGCATACCAGTATGTCCACTCCATCCGCTTTCCGACTGATCAATGGAATAAATGATATTTAAACGTTCAGCATATTGTTGTGCCATTGCATCGAGCTCATTTTTAAAAATAATAGAAGATGCATTTCTGTTGCCATATATTAATGTACACTTGCTTTGTGGCTCTGATTTTAAAACTGTTTTAATAATTGAAATAAGCGGTGTAATACCACTACCACCTCCCAATAAAAAATAATGTTTCTGTTGTGATGCATTCATCTCCGTATAGAATCTCCCTTGTGGTGGCATCACTTCCACCATACTGCCTACCTGAAATTCATTGTTGATTTTATTCGACATTTTTCCACCATCTACTTTTTTCACAGTTACGGTATGCATGTTGTCAGTTACCGGGCAACTGGATAATGAGTATGCTCTGCGCACTTTTTCTCCGCTGATTTCAGCTTGTATGGTAAGGTATTGACCTTGCTTATAAGCAAAAATATCTTTCAGTTCAGCAGGTATTTCAAAGGAAATTGAAACCGCATCTGATGTTTCCTGTTTTCTAGCAGCTACAGGTAAAGTATAAAATCTTGACATGTTTTAAAAATTATGGTCTAACTTTGTAATAAACAATAACAAACCGATTGGGTTTACCATCGGTACACAAAAGTACATAAAATACATGAGTACTGAATCTAAAATAGCCATGGTGCTGGGAGCCACCGGATTAGTTGGAAAAGCCACTGTACAACAACTGCTTGCTCATCCGGATTATCAAAAAGTCGTAGTAATTACCCGTCGTTCTTTAGGAATTTCTCATTCTAAATTGGATGAACACATCATAGATTTTAATGCATTATCTGATTATTCTCCCTTATTTAATGTACAAGAAGTATATTGTTGTTTGGGTACAACTATTGGGAAAGCAGGTTCACAGAAAGAGTTTTACAGGGTCGATCATGACCTTGTTGTTCAATCTGCAAAGATTGCACAAATGTATGCACGAAAGTTTTTTCTGGTTTCATCTATAGGTGCGAATGCATGGAGTATGAATTTTTATTTAAAGGTAAAAGGAGAAACGGAGCGTGATGTATTGCAAACTACCCTTGAATCAATTTATATTCTTCGCCCTTCCATGCTATTGGGCGATCGTAAGGAAAACAGGATAGGAGAGCGAATTGGTAAAGTGCTGTTGAAAGTATTTACTCCTTTAATGTTTGGCGGATTAAGGAAATATAGAGGTATTCATGCCAATACAGTTGCTGAAGCCATGTTGATTCTTGCTAAAAAAGATCAAAAAGGAAAATATTATTTTGAAAATAATGACATACAAGACCTGGTTGATCAGCGGGTAAGATCCGGAGCAATGATTCCACAACTTTAATTAATGTGAAAGAAAACCATTCTTCTTACAATTTTTATAAGTATTTGGAGTTTTTTTTATTTATTTACCTAGGCGTTTATAATCATCGAATGAGAATCTTTTTTATACTCTCCATTTTCTTTTTAACCAGCGTTGCAAATCAATTGCATGCTCAAACTAAATTGGTTCAAGTTTCGGGTTATGTTTATCAGAAAGATTCATCCAATACTATTCCTTTTGTAGATATTGTCAATAAAAAGAATAAGACCGGAACCATTTCAAACATGACCGGTTATTTTTCATTTTTAATAGCAACTACTGATACAATTGAATTTACTGCTGTTGGATTTAAAAAATATCGTTTTTATTTACCCATCGGTTATGCTGAGCAAACTTTTAATACCATTGTATTTATGGAGAGTAGGGTGTATCAGTTGGATCAGGTGGATATCGGAATTTTTAATTATGAACGTTTCAAAAAAGATTTTGAAAGCATGAAAATTCCATCTGAAGAAAATGGAATTGTTGCCGGCGATCCTACATATTATAAAAGATATGTTGCACCAAAAGAAAACTTTGGATATACCATCAAAGGTCCTTTTACAGCTCTGTATAATAAGTTTAACAAGCGGGCGAGAGAACTTGAAAAACTACAGGAAATCATTGAGAATGAAAATAAGGATGCAGTGGCAAGTATGAAATTAACCAAAGAATTAATTATACAGGTTACGGGCATAGATGAAAAAGAAATCGATCGGTTTGTTGGATACTGCAATATGGGAAGTGAGTTTGTGGCAAATTCAACAACTTACGATTTGATGGTTGCCATCGATCGTTGCTACAAAAATTATCAGCGCGATAAAAAGAACCTGAAATAAAATTAAGGTTGCACCGGTGTAACAGGAACATTAACCCTTCTTTTCTTTTGTTTTAAAAATCCGTCAAGATTTACGTTAATCGTAAAATGATTGGGCGAATTGGTTAGAAAATAATGTGCGCGTCCATAACTAATTGTAAAATGAGATATACGAATTCCAATTCCATAACTTAATCCAACAGCACCACCTGCTGCATCAATCATCATTTCTCCACTACGCTGAAAATTATAAGCCAGTCGTAAAAACAATCGTTTTTTGAATGGGGATAATTCCATTCCAATTGTAAAATGACGTAAAATATTAAACCCTAGTCCAAGTTGTGTATCAATACTATCACCTGTCAGTGGATCTTCTATGAATCGATTATTGGGATCAACATAACTTAAATCAGGTCGTTGAAGGTTGGTAGCAGTCAAAAAGAAACGCAACGGAACATGTTTAAAGGCCTGTGATACACCCAACTGTATTTCAAAAGGAATGGGTTCTCTGTTGGCTGATGTATATCCATCCACCATGCCACCCATATTTTTTAGAACCAGTCCGGCTGTAAACAATTTATTTTTACTCACGTAACTTACTCCAAGATCCAAGGCCATACCGTATGAATTGTATTCAGCATACTGAGAAAAAATATTTTTGAAATTGGCACCTACAAAAAGTAAAGAATCAAAAAAAGATCGTGAATACCCAATATAAAATGCAACATCATTTGCATTGAAACTTCCGGTAATATTTCCTACCTCATCCGTTCGGGTAAAATCACCATAGTTGAAGTATTGCACACCTGCCATGAATGATCCGACTTTATCCCAGGTCTTGGAGTACCCGGCAAATCCATAACCGATATTTGCAACATAATTATTGAAACTGAACTGAATCTGATTATTCATCCCTTTAGTATATACCGAAGGATTCTGAAGACCTAGACTAATATCGTTGTCAAACAGTGCCGGTGTGGCCCCTCCAAGAGATTCAATACGTGCGGAGTTGGGCATCTTTAAAAATGAATAGCTACTACTGCCTCCCAATTGTGAAAACAGCATCACTGGGAGTAATAAAAAAACAAACAAAATCAATAGCCTGTTTAATCGCATTTTCAAATATAATTAAAAATAAGTGTTACCTATCATTTACAAACTGCTCAGTTCTACCATTTTTGCGTACATACCCTGTTGCATAATCAATTCCAGATGCGTTCCTTTTTCTTTAATTTCTCCGTTATCCAATACCACAATTAAATCAGCATGTTGTATAGTACTTAATCTGTGTGCAATGATAAGCACTGTTCGGTCTTTCATTAAATTCTGTATGGCTTGCTGTACAATTTTTTCACTTTCAGGATCAAGTGCAGAAGTGGCTTCGTCAAGGATCAAAATTGGTGGATCCTTATATAGTGCACGGGCAATCGCAATACGTTGTCGCTGACCACCGCTCAATTTTCCTCCCTGATCACCAATGTTACTTGCATATCCCATTTCCATAGTATCTACAAATTCATTTGCATAGGAAAGTTCAGCGGCCCATTTCATTTTTGATTCATTCGGTTGTTCATCTCCAAATGTGATATTGGCGGCAATAGTATCATTGAATAAAATAGGATGCTGAGAAACAATTCCCATAATATTCCGGATATCTTGAAATGCCATTGATTTTACATTAATACCATCAATTAAAATTTCTCCTTCCTGTACATCATGGAAACGGGCTACAAGATCAGCAAGTGTTGATTTGCCTGAGCCCGAAGCACCCACAAGCGCTATGGTTTTTCCTTTAGGAATTGATAAATCAATGTTCTTCAATACCCAGTGATCCTGATATTTAAAATGAACATTTTTAATTTCAATCTGATGTTCAAATGAACTTAAACGAATAGGAGAAGTTGTTTCTTTCAAGTTGTTTTCTGTATGTAAAATTTCTTCAATTCGCTCGATGGAGGCCAGTCCTTTTTGTAAATTATAATACGTAGCAGAGACCGCTTTCGCCGGTGAAATAATCTGGCTGAACATGGCAATGTAAGTAATAAAAATTTCAGGATCCAGTTGCTCATTCAATACCAGATTCCCACCAAACCACATGATGATTGCGATAACAATACTTCCCAAAAATTCACTCATTGGCGACGATAATGATCGTTTCCTGAAGATGCTGTTTCCAAGCATACTGAACTGATCATTCTGTTGATGAAATTTTTCTTTTAAACTTTTTTCTGCATGGAATGCTTTTACTACTTTAATTCCTCCCAACGTCTCTTCAATAATGATCATCAGGTCGCTCAAAATTTTCTGACCACTAAACGATGCCCGTTTTAAACTGCTTCCGATTCGACCTATTATAATCGCACTAACAGGAAGCAATATCATGGCAAACAAAGTAAGTTTTGGACTAAAAACAAACATCACAACCATGTAAGCAATAATAATGAGCGGGTCTCTCATTAATGAGATGACAGAATTCATGATACTCCATTCAACTTCAACTACATCAGCTGACATGCGGGTAAGGATGTCGCCTTTTTTCTGTTCAGAAAAATAAGAAAGAGGAAGGGACAGTATTTTATCATATATTTTTTTTCTTAAATCATAAATCACGCCGGTTCTCATCGGAGCCAGAACATGTAAGGAGAAATAGACCGTTAAATTTTTCAGAAAAAAAAGAAAAATAATTCCAAAGCAAATCAAAGCCAGCATACTGAATTGATCAAAGCTTCCAGCAGCTTTACCCATATAATAATATAGTGTATTTAATACACCGTCAATCGTTAAAACAAATTCAGGTTCAAATTGAGGAGGCTCTATCCGATTGAATAATATTTGTAAAAATGGAATAAATAGAGAAATTGAAAAAACACTCATTCCAATGGAAATTACCGTTAATACTGCAAATCCTGCAATATTTTTACGATAGGGTTTGAGGTATTGAAATAAGCGCTGAAAAGAATTCATTATTAAAATGTTTTTACACCCGTATAATTTTCAGGTGTCAGTGAAAGCAATTCCTGTTTAACGACATCAGATACATTTAATTGTAATATGAACTGCCTTATTCCTTCCATGGTAATTTCTTCGTTAGTACGTGTTAACTCTTTTAATTTTTCATATGGGTTTGGATAATTCTCTCTGCGAAGAATAGTTTGTATGGCTTCTGCAAGAACTGCCGAATGTTTGTGTAAATCATTTCGAATTGCAGTTTCATTGATCAGTAATTTATTCATGCCTTTCATTAATGATGTGTAAGCGATCAACGAGTGTGCAAGAGGAACGCCGATGTTACGTAATACCGTTGAATCTGTAAGGTCTCGCTGTAATCTTGAAATGGGGAGTTTTGCCGAAAAAAATTCAAGCATGGCATTAGCAATGGCTAAGTTCCCTTCCGCATTTTCAAAATCAATAGGATTCACTTTGTGGGGCATGGCAGATGATCCAACTTCATTTTGCTGAATTTTTTGTTTGAAGTATTCCATTGATATATAACTCCAAACATCTCTACTGAAATCAATAAGAATGGTATTCATTCTTTTCAACCCATCGCACCATGCTGCAAGAAAATCATAATGTTCAATTTGTGTGGTGGTTCGGCTTCTATATAATCCTAATTGGTTATTTACAAAATAATCTCCAAATTCAATCCAGTTAATTTCAGGAAAAGCAACATGGTGAGCATTATAATTGCCTGTGGCGCCTCCAAATTTTGCGGCATAAGGAACAGCGTTTAACAATTCAAATTGTTTTGATAATCGTTCAAAAAAAACAAAAATTTCTTTTCCAAGTCGGGTAGGAGAGGCCGGTTGACCATGTGTACGCGCAAGCATTGAAACTTCTTTCCACTCTTCTGCCATTACTCTGATTTTATTCATCACTTGCTGAAGCGATGGATATAATTCATATTCATTTGCATGTTTGAGCGATAGCGGAATGGCGGTATTATTAATGTCCTGTGATGTTAACCCAAAGTGAATGTATTCTTTATAATCTTTAAGACCGAGCTCATCAAATTTTTTCTTGATAAAATATTCTACAGCCTTTACATCATGGTTGGTAGTTTTTTCAATTTCCTTTATTGCAGTTGCATCTTCAAGTGTAAAATCCAGATAAACTTTTTGAAGTGAAGGTATTATTGATTTATCAAATCCTTCTAATGATGGAATTGAAATGTTTGTTAAGGCTATAAAATATTCTATTTCTACCCAAACCCGATAACGAATCAAAGCAAATTCAGAAAAATAATTCGATAAGGGCTCGGTGGTTTTAAAATACCTGCCATCAATGGGAGATATGGCAGTTAATTCATTCAGATTTTTCATAAGACGATTTCAAAAGCCGAAGATACAAAATATTGCACTTCTTTAAATTTATTATAGTATTGAAATTCAGAACATTTAAGTCTATACATATTTTTTGTTTTTATAGAAAAATTTATAATTTTATCCAACGTGATGCAACTTATTATAAGTTCATTACATTTAACTGTTAAAGATTTAAAAAAAATTGATATGAAATATATTCTTGCATCTTTAGTAATCTTGTTTTTACATACAGGGTTATTGGCTCAACAGGTAGATCCTGCCGTATTTGGAATGAGTCAGGATAAAATCAATAAGTTCTTACCATATTTTCGTTTTCAGCATGGCGATGCGGTTCTCAATGAAATGAAAGCGAATGAACCGGCAAAGTATTATTTTGAATTATGGGTATTATCAGAGTCTTTTTCAGTAATGCGTAATCATTTTACACAGGGTATTCAATTGGATGAATCCATTATAGATATCAGAAGATTTAATGAACAGCGATTAAATGATAATGAGGCAATAGTTGTGTTGGATGGATTCAAAGATGTACTGAAATTAAAGTCGTTGATTGATGTCAACGCAAAAAAAATAGAAATTGAAAATTATTTTAATAAATAATATAAAAGATCAATGAAAAAAATATTACTCATTGCTTCAGCCATAGTTTTAACAGGAATATTAAGTGCACAGAGTCCTGCTCCATATTGTCCGGTATCTTATAGTAACGTACCGTGTAATACACCAGGACCTTCTAATTCTCCTGGTAACGGTGTAAACGATTTTATTCATAGTTTCAATACAACCGGAGCTTCCAGTAACATTACCAATAATAATTCTGGATGTAACGGGGGAGTGAATAATTACATCAGATACAATTGTAATCAACATTTTTTAAAAGTAATGCCGGGACAAGTGATTACATGTAATGTTCAATCAGGTATAACTTTTTCTCAAGGCTTTGCCATTTTTGTTGACTGGAATCAGAACAATGTTTTTGATATTCCGGCAGAAAGGGTTACAGCAACTCCCGGAGTTCCAGCAGCAGGTTCTTGGAGCGCAATCAATTTTACCGTACCAGCTGCTCAAGCAACTGGACAGTACAGAATGCGTGTTCGTTGTGCTTATACTACAGCAGGTGTAAATATTGGTCCTTGTCAAGGTTATGGTTTTGGAGAAACTGAAGATTATGAATTATTTGTGAATATGGATCCTCTGGCGATTGGAGGTACCGCCCTTTCTTCTGCAACGGGTGTTTGTCCCGGACAAAATACTACATTATCTTTAACCGGACAAAGCGGTACAATCCAATGGCAATCAGCTCCAAGCGCCAATGGGCCATGGACAAATATTACAGGAGCAACTACAACACCATATACAACACCACCACTTAATGCAAGCACTTGTTACCGTGCGGCGTTAACTTCATGTGGCCAGACTGTTTACAGTTCAGTAGTATGTGTGCCTTTAGGTCAGTTACCGACATTAAATGTGAACAGTCCAACGATTTGTGAAGGTGATACAGCCGTATTAACAGTAAATGCAACTCCTCCGGGCGGAACATATCTTTGGAATACAGGAGCCACAACGCAAAGCATTAGTGTTACTCCTACTGTTACTACAACCTATACAGTAACTTATAATCTTGGAGGTTGTATACAAACATCAACAACTACCGTAATTGTTGATCCTAATCCACCTATTACTTTTACAGGAAATACAAATATTTGTCAGGGACAGTCCACCAGTTTAACTGCTTCTTCCAGTAATCAGTATTTATGGAATACCGGTGAAACAACACAAACGATTAATATTACACCCAATGCTACTTCATCTTATACAGTTACGGTCTTTAATGTAAATGGATGTTCAAATTCTGCAACAGTTAATGTTGTTGTAAATCCTTTACCTGTGCCATCTTTTACAAGTACTGCTGTTTGTAATGGAATGATGACCACGCTAACTAGCACTTCAACAATATCATCAGGAACGATTGTTGGAAATGCATGGACTGAAGGAGCAAACATGTTGGGTAATACTTCTCCGTTAGATTATTTATTCCCATCGGCTGGTACAATACCGGTCACCTTAACTGTAGTTTCTGATCAGAATTGTGTAGGAACAATTACACAAAACGTTGTTGTAAATGCAAATCCTACAGTAAACTTTGGATCAAGCCTAACTGTAGGTTGTGCTCCATTATGTGCTACTCTTTCAGACTTGTCAGTAGTTGCAAATTCATCAATTATTGAGTGGGCATGGACATCCAATGGAGTCGCAATCTCAACTGTACAAAATCCAAACTATTGTTTTGATACACCGGGTATTTATGATATTGGGTTAACAGTTACATCTGCCCAGGGTTGTATAGCCTCATTAACACTTAATGATTATATTACTGTAAATGTAATGCCAACGGCTAGCTTTATTTTACCCGGAGATAGTTTCCCATTATCGAATGCAACATTATTTATGGCCAATCAGAGTATCAATGCTTCATCTTATGAATGGAACTTTGGTGACAGCACAACTTCAACCGAAGTTAGTCCGACACACACTTTTAATGAAACAGGTTTATTCTGCATACAATTGACAGCATATGGTGCTGCCGGTTGTGTTGATGTGGCTGCTCAGTGTGTGGATATTTATGATGAGTTCTTTGTATATATACCTAACTCATTTACTCCAGATGATGATGGAAATAATGATAAGTTTTTTGTAAGTGGATTTGGAATTAAAACGGTTCAAATGTTTATTTTCAATCGATGGGGAGATGAAATTTTCCAGTCAGATATAGGTGCTCAGGGTAATGTTTACTGGAATGGTTTGATTAAAAATACATCTGAATTTGCCATGCAGGGATCGTATGTATACAAGATTGTTGTAACCGATTTCAAGACACAACAGTACGACTTTTACGGAGATGTATTCTTAATTAAATAATATTAGATTTTATTTTCAGAAGGGTGAAAGCGTTGCTTTCGCCCTTTTTTTTATCAGTATATTTATACATTAATTTAAAAAAATGAAAGCAATCTTATCTTCAATACTTTTTATTCTGCTGGTATTAAATATAAATGCTCAGGTACAAATGAACAGTGAAACAAAGTTGTCGTTTCATCGGATACAAAAAGTATTTTCTCAAAAAACGAATTCGCTTTCAAACCTAAAAAGTTTGCAGCATGAATATCCTATTCAAGCCATTTCAGAAGATATCTATGTTTCTTGTATCGCGCTAAAAGATAAATCATTTCGTCGTGATGAATTAGAGCAATCAGGTTATTTAATAGGTTCAGAAATTGGAAATATTATTACAATTAGAGTTCCATTATCAGCTATCGGAAATATTTCTCAACTAAAAGGAATCACTTATCTGGAAATGGCTGAAAAAGTAAAACCTAATTTGGATAAAGCAGTAAAAGATGTGAGAGCTGACAGTGTACACATGGGTATTCAATTGCCATCGCCATTTACCGGAAAAGATGTATTCATTGGAATTACAGATTGGGGATTCGATTATACCCACCCGATGTTTTATGATACTACCTATTCAAATACAAGAATTTTTGCAGCATGGGATCAATTTAAACAATCCGGTCCGGCGCCACAAGGTTTCAATTATGGTACAGAATATTCTACGCCTTTTGAATTATTTGCTGCGGGTTCAGATACTTCTAATATTTATAAATTACATTATCACGGAACGCATGTTGCCGGAATATGTGGAGGAAGTGGTGCAACAACACCATATCGCGGCGTCGCTTTTGACTCACAGTATTTATTAGCAACATTTTTAGTTGATTTATCAGCTGTACTTGATGCATTCAGCTGGATGAAACAAAAAGCAGATACAGAGGGAAAACGATTGGTCATCAATATGAGCTGGGGATTATATTATATGGGTAATTTAGATGGAACATCTTTATTAAGTCAGGCAATTGATAACTATGCCGCACAAGGTGTGGTATTTGTTTCATCAGCAGGTAATAATGGTGATGTTAATTTTCATATTAAAAAAACATTCAATCAGGATACATTAAAAACAAAAATTGATTTTTATTCTTATACTGCGAATGCCAATATGTGGGGACAAAGCATCACCATGTGGGGCACTCCCGGTAATCCGTTTTCTTCTTCTGTCATGATCTTAAATAATTCCAATCAGATATTGGCACAGACACCAATGTACCATACATCATTGCATCATGGATATATTGATACAATTTTAGTAGTTGGTCCAGATACTTTATTTTATAATATTAGTATTGATAGCACTAATTTTTTTAATCAGCGTCCTCAGATGCGTTTGAGAGTGAAAAATAAAAACACGTCATTGAAAATTGCATTAAAATCTTATGCTGATCAGGGAACGGTGCATTACTGGAATGTGACAGAACTCTCTAATGATGTAGGAAACTGGGGCATGCCTTTTTCATCATTAGGAACCGGATGGACATTAGGGAATAAGGAATATGGAATAGGAGAACCGGCCTGTGCAGAAAATGTGATTAGCGTGGCAGCCTATACTTCGGAATATTATACACCGTCTGGTAATTTGGCCGGTGGCCAACCGGCAACATTTTCAAGTTTTGGTCCATTGATTAATGGAACAATGAAGCCGGATATTGCGGCACCCGGTGTTTCTGTTGCCTCTTCCATTTCATCATTTACCAATGCATCATATACGCCCAATACAACTATAACTTTTCAATCTGTTGATTATCCCTTTGCACGTTTGTCAGGAACCTCCATGTCATCACCGGTAGTAGCAGGAGTAGTAGCATTAATGCTAGATGCAAATCCATGGTTGATGCCTGCACAAATCAAACAAATATTAAAAGAAACAGCACGTGAAGATGCAAAAACCGGAAATATACCTGATACGGGAAGTGTAAAGTGGGGTTGGGGTAAAGTACACGCATGGCGTGCAGTTTGGCAGTCGGTATATAATGCATCTGTTGACTCAGAATCGTTGTCTTCGTTCTTAGTTTATCCGAATCCTGCTAAAGATAATGTTTATATAGTGCTGCCTCCACAGATAAATCTAAACCTTTACAGAATAGTAGATGTATCCGGAAAAGTATGGATACAAAATGAATTTAATAACGATATTCCGGTTAATGTTGGTCAATTATCTACAGGGTTATATTATATTCAGATACTAACAGCAGAAGGCACTTGGTTAACTTCTAAACTGATTAAAACTTAATCTCATTAATCATCCATAAATAATTTGAAGTATTTGTTTCTCAAATACTCGTAAATTTTTTCTTGTGCGCGTATCGGATATTCACCTTCGGTTACTGGTATGGGATGATGTTGTAAATGTTCGTCTAAAATTTTTGCTTTTTTGGTATCTTTTAACTGGATATGTAAAATATCCATCAACTCTTTTTTTAACAATGGATCAACTATCGGGAATGCCAATTCAATGCGATGATACAGATTGCGTTTCATCCAGTCGGCAGATGATAAGTACAATAAATTTTCACCTCCATGATAAAAAATAAATACCCTGGCATGTTCAAGATACATATCTACAATTCTTCTTACAGTGATGTTTTTACTGAACAGCTGCATAGGAACAAGGCAGCAAATACTTCTAATAATAATATCTATTTTAACACCGGCCTCGCTGGCTTCATATAATTTATCTATAATATGATCATCTTCAAGATTATTTAATTTAATCAGAATGTATGCTTTTTCTCCGCGCTTTGCAGCCTTAATTTCATGATCAATTAATTCTTTAAGCTGATCGATCATGTTAAAATGGGCGACTAGTAAGTGGTTGAAATTAACCTGGGTCTCCTGTGTTTCTAAATATTCAAACAAACCTCTCAATTCATCGGTATATGATTCTTTACTTGTAAAAAATCCATGATCACAATAAATCTTAGCCGTTTTCTCATTAAAATTTCCGGTACTCATGAATGCATAGTCACGAATACCTCTCCTGTTGCCTGAAATTCTTGAAATTAAACAGGCTTTGGCATGCACTTTTAACCCTGGAATACTATATATAATTTTTATACCTGCAGCTGCCATTTGCTGTGCAGATTTTAAATTCGACTCTTCATCAAAGCGTGCTTTTACTTCAACAAATACAGTTACTTTTTTCCCGTTTCTAGCGGCTGTAATAAATGCATTCACAATGGCAGAGTTAGATGCTACACGATATTGTGTGGCTTTTATTTCTGTTACTTTGGGATCAAAAGCCGCCTCATTTAAAAAGCGGATAAAATAATCATAACTCTGATAAGGATAATTCAACAGCCAGTCTTTAGTTTTTATTGCTTCAAACATCGAGGCATAACTATCGAATTCAGGTAATCGCATAGGCTGAGGAATATATGATTCCAGCTGTGGCGATAAAGGATTAGGGAAACTGAAAAAATCAAAAAAGTTATGGTATTTACCACCCGGAATCATTTCATTTTTTTTCAGATGGAAACTATCCCTTAAAAATTCTATTACATGTTCAGGCATTCTTTCATCATATAGAAAACGAGAAGGTGCGCCTGTTTTACGTTTACTTAAATTTTTCTTTACAATATCAACGATATTACCTTCACCTTCATCATCAATGTGTAAATCAGCATCTCTTGAAACTTTGAAACTGTAACAACTGTCAATTTCATACCCACGAAGCAACTGATCCAAGTTTAGGCGTATAATATCATCTAGCCATATAATTCCATGTCTTCCATTTTCAACCGGAAGTTCAATAAATCGCGAATGAATATCTGAAGGAATTTTTATGACTGCATAACGAATTCTTCGTTTTACCTGTTTTTTATTTGCTGATTCCCTTTTTTTATTTTTTGATTTCAATCCTACAATTAAGTAAATAGCGCCGTTTTGCAGAAACGGTGAAACTTTATTTTTTACAAGTAATATAGGTTGAATCTGATAAATCAGTTCATCTTGAAAATATTTACGTGCATATTCTTTCTGGTCGCGACTTAATTGTTCATCATTCAGGAGATCAATATTGTTTTTTTCGAGAGAAGGAACAATATGAAGTCTGAATAGCTGACCAAATTCGTGTTGTTGTTTTGAAACAACAGACATGATCTCATCCAGCAATTTTTGTGCTTTTTCTGCTTTTTCTGCTTCGTCTTCATCATTCAACAGACTACGAATAGTACCTACCCTAACCCTGAAAAATTCATCGAGGTTAGAACTGTATATTGCCATGAACTTGATGCGTTCATACAATGGCAATTCTTCGTCCCAGGCTTCTCTCAGTACCCTGTAGTTAAAAGATAGCCAGCTAATATCCCTGTTAATATGCCTTTTCAAAAACGTAACTTTAGTTCAAAAATAACATTTATCTTCTGAATTTACAGTTTAATTACCATCATGATGCAACGCTTTATCAATTGGATTAATCTTTAAAAATGGATATCTTCGAACTAATTTTTATTTCTATGAAAACGATTTTCAGTTTTTTATTTTTTTTCTGCGTTTTACATTGCATGGCTTCTCAAACAACGGGAGATACAACCCATGTAAATTTTAATTCATCCAGTGCTTTTATGGTGAATGCTTCTTCAACTCAATACCTTCAAATTCATCATATACCAACGGATAGTAATTCATTGATTACTGTTCAATCATCCAAAGGTGAAGTTATTACAAATCTTAATTATAGTCATCAGACAATTACAATAAACATGAATGATTTTAAAGAGAAATATTATTCACTAACTATTGTAAACAACAATAAAATTCTATTCAGTAAAAGAATTATCATCCAACAATAATTGCTATGAAAAAAATCCTTTTTATTATCGTTTTATCATTAATAGTAACTGTTACTAATGCCCAATTAGATGTTAGTAATACATTAACACCGGCTCAATTGGTGCAGAATATGCTTGCCGGGCAAGGGGTGCAAATTTCAAATGTTCAGTTTAACGGAGCTCCGGGCAATACCATCAACGAGCAGATTGGTAAGTTCATCGGAACTGCTTCCAATATTGGAATAGACAGTGGTCTAGTGCTTTGTACCGGAGATGTTGAACTTGCAGTTGGTCCGAATAATGCTGAAGGAACAACACAGGGTGGCGGTAATTTTGGTGCGAGTGATCCAGACCTTGATCTTTTAACAACAAATACTACAAATGATAAAGCGGTGCTAGAATTTGATTTTATTCCTGCAGGAAATGATATCACTTTTAGGTATGTTTTTGGGTCTGAAGAGTACAATGAATATGTATGTTCAGGTTTTAATGACGTATTTGGATTTTTTATCAGCGGACCGGGTTTTAATGGTCCGTTTCAATTACAGGCGGAGAATATTGCCATTATTCCAAATACTTCAACACCTGTAGCTATTAACACAATCAATAACGGAACTGCCGGATTTGCAGGTGATCCTGCTACATGTGCTGCTATTGATCCACTTTGGAATACACATACCGCATTATATGTAGATAATGCTGGTGGTACCTCAGTTCAGTTTGATGGGTTTACTGTGGTAATGGAGGCAAAAGCCGTTGTACAATGCAATCAGACTTACCATTTAAAATTAGCTCTTGCTGATGCCGGTGATGCTGCTTTTGATTCCGGAGTATTTCTTGAAGCAGGATCATTACAATCTGAAGCATTAGAAATCAGCGCGATTACTACTACTGGTGATACATTGATGGTGGAAGGTTGTAATTCAGCTATCTATGTTTTTAATCGCCCAACAGCAAATGATACTGCGTTTATTGATATTGGTGTCTTTGGAACTGCAACGATGGGAACAGATTATTCCAATATACCCTCACAAATTGTGATGCCACCCGGTGTATTTTCAGATACTGTATCTATTACTTCTAATTTTGATTTTATTCCAGAAGGAACCGAAACCATCACTTTAGCCATTTACTTTACCAATGCATGTGACGGAGACAGTGCAACTGCTTCGTTGTATCTTTTAGATTATGATTCTTTACAGGTCGATTTATTTGAAGATACTGTAATTTGTACAGTTAATAATGAACAGGCTTCTCTATATGTAAATGTTAGCGGAGGGCTTCCTGATTATTTATATACATGGTCTAATTTAACAGATACTGTAGATTCGGTTGTAGTAGCTCCACCAACAGACACTGATTATTATGTAACTGTTTTGGATGCCTGTGGTTATTCTAAAATTTCAGATACAGTAAAAGTTACGGTGCAGTGTCCAATTATTGTTCCTAATGTAATGTCTTTACATCCTGACTCACCCAATGGTATTTTTAATATAGTCAATATTACGCAGTACCCTGAAAATGAAGTTTACATTTATAATCGTTGGGGAAGACTGGTGTATTCAAAAACAAATTATCAAAACGACTGGGATGGAGGAAATCTGGTTGAAGGAGTTTATTTTTATGTTGTAACCAATAATATTGAAGAGCCAATGGCAGGCACACTTCATATTTTTAAATAGTAAGTGAGATATACATGTCGATAGAAGTAAAAAATATAACTAAAATTTACGGAGAACAAAAGGCATTGGATGATGTATCATTCAATGTTGAGACCGGTAAAATTGTTGGCTTTTTGGGTCCTAATGGTGCAGGTAAATCTACCATGATGAAGATACTTACCGGGTTCATTCCACAAACTTCAGGAACTGCTTCAGTAAATGGATATGATGTGAATACTCAAATCATGGAAGTGAGAAGAAGTGTAGGTTATCTACCTGAAAACAATCCGCTATATCTAGACATGTATGTAAAGGAGTATTTACATTTTGTTGCCGGAATGCATGGTATTAAAAATAATGTTGATACACTGGTTCAGAAAATGATAGATATTACCGGACTGGGAATTGAACAAAGAAAAAAAATTGGAATATTATCGAAGGGATATAAGCAGCGTGTGGGATTGGCTCAGGCTTTAATTCATAATCCCAGTGTATTGATTTTAGATGAACCTACAGGTGGACTTGATCCTAATCAACTTGCAGATATTCGAAAATTAATTATTGATTTAGGAAAAGAAAAAACTGTGATGTTGAGCACACATATCATGCAAGAGGTACAGGCCATGTGTCAGCAGGTAATAATTATTGACAGAGGTAAGATTAAAGCCAATAAACCGACAGACAAATTACATACAGTACTCGAAATCAATAAAGAAGTTGTAGAGGTTGAATTTGAAAAGCCAGTGCTTGAAAAAGATTTATTGAGTATTACAGGTGTATTAACAGCTACATCGAAGACTGAGCAGGTATGGTGGATTGAATCATCTGCAGAAAAAGATGTTCGTGCTGCTTTATTCAAATGGGCTGTAGAAAAAAATAATGCGGTACTCACGCTGAAAAAAATGGAAAAAACACTGGAAGAAATTTTTCAGGAGGTTACACAAAACAAGTGATAAAAAAAGGGGTGAATTTTCACCCCTTTTTTATTTAGTTTTTATACATCAGCCACTTCCAGATTTCTTTGTATGTAATTTTTTTCCCGTACATCAGAATTCCTGTTCTGTATATTTTTGCTGCGAGCCATGTAGTAAAAATAAATCCGGCAACCAATAAAATGGCAGAAACTGCAAGCTCCCAGTAGGCTACACCAAACGGAATTCTTACCATCATTACAATGGGAGACGTAAGTGGAATAAATGAAAAAATTAACGCTAACGTTCCATCAGGATTTTTTAACACAAACTGTGCGATGGCAATAGAGAACACAAGAGGTAATGTTACTGGAAGCATAAATTGTTGTGAATCCGATTCACTGTCGATTGCAGAACCTACTGCTGCAAATAATGAACTATATAATAAATAGCCACCTATGAAATAGAAAATAAACATGGTGATCATCACTGTAAAATCTGTTGTATTAAAAAGATTCAACATGCTATCTACTTCCATTCCACCCACTTCTGCCTGTGATTGAATAGCGCCTGCATTCACCTGTTCCATTAACGTAGGTGCAAAAATCAAGCTGACAAATGTGATGACTATACCGGAAAAAATTACCCAAATAATAAATTGTGTGAGTCCAACCAATGCCACTCCGATAATTTTACCCATCATTAACTGAAAGGGTTTAACAGAAGAAATAATTACTTCAACGATACGATTTGATTTCTCTTCCATCACCCCACGCAATACCTGAATGCCATAAAGCAGAATAAACATGTAAATAAGAAATCCTGCGATCATGGCTACTGCAAATTTTTGATCTGCATAGTCACCTTCTTCTTTAATTCCAGTTGATGATTCTTTGATTTTTTTCTCAAACAAATTTACTTTCACCCGAACACTATCAAGAACACCCGGTTCAAGATTATACAAAATCAATCGTTGCTCTTCCAGTAATTTTTCAAGTTCTATTTCTATCGCCTGCTTCATTCCCATCGATGGTCTATCCTTAAAAGAGAGATGAATACTATTAGGATGTGCTACCGGATCTCTCGGTATATACAGTATCGATTGATAATTTTCATTGTAAATAGAATCACGAGCCTGAATATAATTGTCGTATTTCCAGATGAATTTTAATTTACTTTCCGGACGTCTGATATTATATGATTTCAATTCATCTGCAAAATGCGAAGGCGAATCATCAACCACGAGTACTACATGTTCTTTTTCTTCTTCAGAAACTGCAATCATGATAAGTGCTCCATAAAATACCGCCAATAAAATCGGACCAAGTATGGTCATGATAATAAATGATTTCTTTCGGACACGGGTTAGGTATTCACGTTGTATAACCAGCCATATCTTATTCATGTGAACCTCCTTTTACATTTTGAATAAATATATCATTCATGGATGGGATGTGTTCGTTAAAATGATGTACATCGACTTTCTGAATGGCAGTTCTTAAAAGATCATTCGCATTCATTGAAGAAGGTAACTTTGCCATGATATAATTTTCCTGCTCATCACTGCGTTCACTGATGATGTTCACATCGTTTGGCAAAATTGATTTTAATGCATCGGTATTGCCTGTAAATCCGATTTCGTAGGTATTCGTTTTATATTGTTTTTTAATTTCTTTCACTGATCCGTCCAGGATTTTTTTACTCTGATGAATCAGTGCAATGTGATCACACAATTCTTCTACAGATTCCATGCGGTGAGTAGAAAAAATAATGGTAGCACCATTCTTTTTTAAATCAAGTATTTCATCTTTAATCAGGTTGGCGTTTACAGGATCAAAACCGGTAAAAGGCTCATCGAAAATTAGCAGCTCCGGCTTATGCAGAATGGTGACAATAAATTGCACTTTTTGTTGCATTCCTTTTGATAGTTCTTCAATTTTTTTATTCCACCATCCCTCAAGTTCAAATTTTTCAAACCAATAATCCAATGCTTTTTTTGCATCTTTTTTAGAAAGTCCTTTCAACTGAGCAAGATAAAGGGCTTGTTCACCTACTTTCATTTTTTTATAAAGACCTCTTTCCTCCGGTAAGTATCCGATGCTAGATATATGTTTGGGAGCAAGCGGTTCATTATTAAAAAATAATTTTCCTTCATCGGGAGCTATGATCTGGTTGATGATCCGAATCATAGTTGTTTTTCCTGCTCCGTTTGGACCAAGCATCCCAAATACCGATCCTTTCGGAATTGACAGCGATACATCATTGAGGGCGGTATGGCTGGCATATCGCTTCACAATGTTTTCTGCTCTGAAAATATAATCACTCATGATACAATATTACATAAAGTGTTTATGAATGTTATTCATGTAAATTAATACTTAACTTTTTTTTAAGGATTTTCACTCCCATTTTTTCCCTTTGATATACATTTCAGATACGTGGTTTTCACCAAAAGAGTATGGAATATATGTATAATAATTCATGGGGTGTGTGATGATAAAACTCGCTTCTTTACCCGGACTCATTGTTCCCAGTCGTCCTTCTAATTCCATCGCAGTTGCTCCGTTAATAGTAGATGCTATTATAGCTTCTTCCGGAAGCATTTTCATTCGCATACAAGCGAGTGATATAACCAACTGCATGTTCCCACTGGGAGCACTTCCGGGGTTATAGTCGCTGGCCAGTGCTACTCCAATATTTTTTTCTATTAATTTTCGGGCTGGAGCAAAAGGAAGATTAGAGAATAAACTGCATCCGGGTAACAGAGTGGCAATAGTTTCTGATGATGCCAGTGCATCCAAATCTTCATCATTCAATACTTCTAAGTGATCAACAGAAATCGCATTCATTTCTATTGCTTTTTTTATTCCACCAATACTGTTAAACTGATTGACATGTAATCTCGGTTTAAGTCCGTATTTAATTGCTGCATTTAAAATACGCTCGGTTTGATCTGTATTGAAATAATTATTTTCACAGAATACATCTACATAATCAGCTAATTTTTCTGCATGAATTTTCGGAAGCATTTCATGGATGATGAGATTGATATATCCTTCCTGATTATTTTTATATTCAGCCGGAAAGGCATGTGCACCTAAGAATGTAGATTTAATATGAATCGGCGACTTTTCTTTGAGGTGCTGAATGACACGCAACATTTTTAATTCACCTTCAAGTGATAAACCATATCCGCTTTTTATTTCTATTGCACCGGTGCCATAAGAAATTAACCGCTGCAAACGGTTCCATGCATCATTGAACAATTGGTTTTCATCTGCATTTTTTAATGCTTGTGCAGAATTTAAAATGCCACCACCTCTTGCCGCAATTTCTTCATACGTTAATCCATTAATTTTATCTACAAATTCTTTTTCTCTGGTTGCTGCAAATACAAGATGGGTATGGCTATCAACAAATGCAGGCATAATAATTCTGCCTGAGCAATTTATTTCTTTGTAATTAGGATATGTTTTTACAACTGTTGAAATATCCTCCATCTTGCCAAAAGATTTGATACTTTCATTTTCAATCAATAACCATGCATCATTCAGGCATGATAGATTTTTCATATCGTTACCTTTTCGAATTGAAGAAGGATTTTCTTCTGCCAATAATAACTGATGAATATCTGTAAATAGCGTAAACATATTTACAAACCTACGCAATTTTATGTATCCTTTTACTTGTAAATTATGGTTTACATTTTTGTATGTTGAGTAATTTTAATTCTTAGTTTTGCATGTTATGAAAAAACTTATTTTTATACCCTTATATTTATTATTATTTTATCAGGGAATTTCACAAATAATTCCTGCTTCAAGAATTACAGATTGGTCTATCGCCGGACTTGAAGATTCGGTGCCCTCATATAGTAATGCAATTGATGTATTAACTGTTGGTTTAGTGAATGATAGTATAACATCTAATAATTCAGCTTTTCAAGCATTATTACAGTCGATGAATTCACCTACTGTGATTTATTTCCCTCCCGGAATTTACTTTTTTAATCAGCCGATTTCACTTCCTGATTCTGTAATTCTAAGAGGTGCAGGTGCAGACAGTACTGTACTGAAATTTGATTTTGGTGGTGTTGCTTCAGATGCCATTAATATAATTGGTAGTAAAATAAATACACCTTGTTATCTGAGCTCTGATGTTCAAAAGAATCAATATCAAATTCAGTCAGCGGGATGTAATATTTTACCGGGATGGTTTCATCTGGTGTATAATGATTCGCTGGTGATGGGATCTACATGGGCGTATGGCAGTGGAGGCCAGATGTTGAAAGTAAGCGAAGTGATAGATTCAGTATTGAATTTAGAATATCCATTACGATTGAATGTACCATTATCATTAACACCTCGAATATATCCTGTACAGCCCAGAACCGGTGTGGGTATAGAATGTTTAAAGATTGTTCGAAATGATGCTACTGTTAATCAATCGACCAATGTAACTTTTCGATATGCAATCAATTGCTGGATGATCGGAGTTGAAAGTGAATTGACCAATTTTGGTCATACAGAAATGACCTATTCATCCAATATACTCATCAAAGGGAATTATTTTCATCATGCCCATGCCTATGGAGGAGGAGGTCAGGGGTATGGTACGGTAATTCAGTACTCTTCCGGACAGTGTTTGATTGAAAATAATGTATTTGAACATTTACGTCATTCGGTTTTATTACAGGCAGGATCAAACGGAAATGTAATCGCATATAATTATTCATTCGATCCATATTGGTCACAGTTCCCGAATAATTCTGCTGGTGATTTGGTATTGCACGGTAACTATCCTTATCTGAATTTATTTGAAGGAAATATCGCACAAAATATAGTTGTAGATAATTCACACTATAAAAATGGTCATTTTAATACATTTTTTCGCAATCGTGCACAGCTGTATGGGATTGTGATGTCGAGTGGCACAAATACAGACAGCACCAATTTTTTAGGTAATGAAGTCACTAATACAGGATTTCTTTTGGGTAATTATGCATTAGCGGGGCTTGGGAATTTTACATATGGAAATAATATAAAAGGGACTATTACTCCTGCAGGAACAAATTCTATCCCTGAAATTTCATTGTATCGCAATCAGCATCCCGGTTATTGGATGAATACAATTTCTTGGCCATCTATTGGAGCTCCTGCGCCGTATAATCAACTACATATTCCAGCTTTTGAAAGATGGGAAGATCAGTTGGCAACCTCTTGTTTTACGAATGAAATTTATGATCCCGGCGATGTAAATTTAGTAAGCATACCTGAAGAGTCTTCATTGATTTATCCTAATCCAACCAGTGATTTTATTCATGTTAAAGATAAGACCTTTGTGATTACTGGGTTGTTTGATTTGCATGGAAAGAAATTAGCTGATTTTAATGTCTCTTCATCTGAGTTAAACATTACGCATCTTCAGAGTGGAGTGTATATTGTTTCAATCCAATTTCAATCAGGAGAGAAAAGGATGATGAAAGTGATTAAAAATTGATTTACAGTGTATCTCTATTAAGTTTACACAAATAATCTGTCCCGGATATTTCGGTGAGAGTATTGTTTTCATATTTGAATTCAAACTCCATATTTTTTGTTTCCGGATTCAATACACGAATGGTATTTTCATGAATTTGTAATGGCCTGTTGATACTGAAATCCATACCATGAAATTGAATGTCCATGGTTTCGTCAGGATGAATTTCAATACGATCAATCATATTACAATTTTCACCTTTGTACTTACCTACATAATCAGGCCATTTGCAAGAAATAAAAAATAATGAAATGAAAACAGCTGCGCTTAGAATGTTTTTCATACGATTATTTTGTTTGTTGAAGAGCCGCATTAATAAATCCAACGAATAATGGACTAGGATTCATTACTGTACTTTTATATTCCGGATGAAACTGAACACCTACAAACCATGGATGATTAGGTATTTCAACAATTTCAACGAGATTTTTTTCCGGATTTATTCCTGAAGTCTGCATGCCGTGTGTTTGAAAATCTTTCAGATAGATATTATTAAATTCATATCTGTGACGATGCCTTTCACTGATAACATCTGATGAATAAATTTCTTTTGCTTTCGTTCCTTCTTCAAGTTTACATTTATAAGCTCCCAAACGCATGGTGCCTCCTTTGCGAGTTTCATTTGTTTGTCCTTCCAGATAATGAATCACAGGATGTGAAGTAGCTGTATTAAATTCTGTTGAATGAGCATCACTCCATCCCAATACGTTTCTTGCATATTCTATTACTGCGCATTGCATACCAAGACAAATACCTAAAAATGGAATCTGATGTGTCCGTGCAAATTGTATGGTTTTTATTTTTCCTTCTATACCTCTTGTTCCGAAACCTGGTGCAACTAAAATTCCGTTGAGGTTTCCAAGTGTTTCTTTTAATTCAGATTCGCTCATGGTTTCGATATCCTCAGAATGTATCCACTCCACATCAGCTTTACATTGCAGATAAACACTGGCATGAATAATGGCTTCAGCAATCGATTTATAAGCGTCTTTTAATTCAACATATTTTCCAACTAATCCAATCTTCACTTTCTTTTTGGGATTTTTCAATTTAAAAAGAAATTCTTCCCAACCGGTTAAATCAGTTTCTTTATAAGATGTGATGTTTAGTTTTTTTAATACTTCGAGATCCAGTTTTTCTTTTCTCATCAGTAGCGGAACATCATAAATGGTATCTGCATCTATAACTTCAATTACTGATTCCGGAGAAACGTTACAGAATAATCCAACTTTTTGTTTTAATTCTTCATTCAGAGAAAATTCTGTTCTGCAAGCAAGTATATCAGGTTGTACTCCTGATTCAAGCAAAAGCTTGACAGAATTTTGAGTGGGTTTGGTTTTTAATTCGCCGGATGTTTTAAGCATGGGAATTAATGTAAGATGAATAACTACACTGTTTCCGCTACCCAATTCATATTTTAACTGACGAACGGCTTCTACATAAGGCAATGATTCAATATCACCAACCGTTCCTCCAATTTCTGTAATGACTATGTCAAAATCATTGGTTTCACCTAATAGTTTAATTCTTCTTTTAATTTCATCAGTGATGTGAGGAATTACCTGTACTGTTTTTCCAAGATAATCTCCTTTGCGTTCTTTATCAATTACTGTTTGATAAATTCTTCCTGTAGTTACATTGTTTGCCTGAGAAGTGGGAACATTTAAAAAACGCTCATAATGTCCTAAATCAAGGTCTGTTTCAGCGCCGTCTTCAGTAACAAAGCATTCGCCGTGTTCATAAGGATTCAGTGTTCCCGGATCAATATTAATATACGGATCCAGTTTTTGAATGGTAACACGAAGACCTCTTGATTGAAGAAGTTTACCTAATGAAGCCGAAAGAATTCCTTTGCCGAGAGAGGATGCAACCCCGCCCGTAACAAACACAAACTTGGATAATGACATAATGAAACAGTTTATTACGATACGGGATACAAAATTAACAAAATTGGCGGGTTATTTACTTTGAAATGGAAAAAGGTTAAAAATACTTTTTTGCATATTGATAGATAGAGAAATAAAAATCATACTACCTTTAATTCATGCTTCGTAATGTTTCTGTAACATTTTGGCTTTTGTCTTTACTAATTCTGAGTATTACTGTTTTTCAATTTTATTTTTCAGAAGGTATGTTTCTGGATGGTATTACATACTCAGCAGTGGCAAGGCATTGGGGAGAGGGATACGGAAGTGCATGGAATCCTTTCTATCATCAAAACGAAAATCCTTTTATAGCTCATCCACCAATGGTTTATGTATTACTGGGTACATTGTTTAATTGGTTTGGAAATGCATTCTGGGTCGAGAATCTATATAATTTTTTGATTCTGATTTTTTCATTTTTCATTATGATGAAATTATTCAGCTTGCTGAAACATAATAAATCCAATACAATTCCTTTTCCGATTTTTTTATTTGCCTGTGTTTTGCTGATGGCTTGGTCGTATCGTTGTACAATGCTTGAAAATACATTGACATTTTTTTTACTAGTATCAACATATTTTATTCTCCTTGCATTAAAAAATCAGCAACAATCAGGATTATTACTGGGTGGTTTCTTTATTTTTTTGGCATGTATGACTAAAGGTCCGGTTGCATTTTTCCCCCTTGCAATACCTATGATCTATGATTTTTTATTTAAAAGGATAAATTTAAAAACCATCAGTAATACTTTTCTTCTTTTGATAGTTCCCGCTGTGTTGCTTATGATTTTATTTTATACTGTACCCGATGCCTTTATTTTTTTTAAAGAGTATATACAAAAACAAATATTCCCTTCTCTTCAAGGGCAACTGGAAGTACATCCGGATGGCCATTTTTATTTATTAAAAAAACTATTTCTTGAATTGTTACCGTTGATTGGTTGCATTTTATTATGTGTTGTTGTAATGAAGAAGTATAATAAGACTTTTGTAATTCCCAGAACTTCAGTATTGTTCATTTGTATTGCACTTGTAGCTTTTCTACCTCTTCTGATCAGTCCTAAGCAACGAGCCTTTTACATTGTTCCATCACTGATGTTTTTTATAGTTTCTGTTTCATTTATTCTGGAGTATAACATTCAAAAATTTGAAATAAAATTTAACCCATCATGGGTAAAAAGATTGAATATATTATTGGTATTATTATTTGCCGGGTTTTGGTTATATGTGGGCATCGGTAAGAGCAAGTATAACCGTGATGAAAAGTTGATATCAGATATAAGAAAAATACATCAGGTGATTCCTGAGGGTGCGGTTTTTAGTGCTGATTCTGCTGCCTTACATAAATATAATGCCGTTGCCTATCTTTCAAGAATAGGACGTTATTCAATTGTTGACAGGGATACTGATAAATATTATTTAATGGATACAGAGGTAAATACTCATATTGATACTTTAATATGGACAGAAATCCCGCTGTCCTTAGAACGTTACAGATTATTCAAAAAAAAGGGGAACCTGTAAGATTCCCCCTCCAATAATATTAAATATCAGATTATTTTTTAATAAATCGCTGGCGAGCAATTAAATTAAACTGATCCTGAACAAGAATAATATAATTTCCGGAATGTAATGCTGATACATCTAAAGATGTATTCTCACCATTAGTTCTGGAGCTCATTACTATTTTTCCGTTCATGTCATAAACGTACACTTTTAATGAAGCAGGCAAATCAATAGTATTGATAGTAATAAAAGATTCAGTAATTGTAGGATATACCTTCACTTTATCATTCATTAAATCATTTTCATTGATTCCTGCAGGATAAACAAATGCAAGGTCATCTGCCCAAAGTGTTGAACCAACCTGTCCTGAAGATGACAATAAGCTGGTTAGGCTGTAACCTGCACTTGGCGTACTAAATATAATTACAGTATCAGGATTTCCTGCATCCACATAATTGATTGCGAGGTCAAACTGTGTGTAAGATGTTACTGCTGAATTAATTTTTTGAGATGCAGATCCTACTAAAACTGATTGCTGATTTAATGCATCGAAACGTGTAAACCACACACGAAACTCAGCAGAATCTCCGCTTACAGGCTGATATTTATACCATCCCTGAAAACGCTCAGGACGACCATTGAACTGACGACCCAAATGAATCGTTTGATTTAAAATATCAACATCTCCAGTTCCAAGAAATCCAGGAATAAAGAATGCCCCTAATACATTTGAAACCATTCTGGCTGCATAATTTCCGGCATGTGCATTGTTATCTCTAAATACAGTTACCGGACCAGTTAATGGGAATGCCTCATCCGCAAGTGCGTTTAAGGTTCTCAAAAAATTATTTTCACGATTGGTTTCTGTTCCCGGTTCATAATAAGTTGAATCGGTACCCGTGAACTGAGTCCATGTTTCTAAATCTCCATGGGTAAGTGAAGGCTGTTGTGCATTTAAAGCAATAACAAAACCTGAAATAAATAGTGTAAAAATTACTTTTTTCATAAGCGTATGTATAATTAATAAATGAATTGTAGCAAAAATGATTCCAAAATTAAATTCTGTAACTTAATTGAACGGTTGATAGTCGGGTAGGAGCAATGCCTAATGGACGAACAGAATATTCGGCATTCAAAATATTTTCCATGATTACAGCAACCTTGAATTTATTTATTTTATAGCTGACACGAGCATCAAACACCACACTGCCATTAGATTGATTTTCCATAAAATTTCTAATTCCGTTAAATGCTAAACCAGCATCATCCATGATTAAGAAAAAATTATCAATGTTTTGCATCGGGCCATAGTAACGGGTTGTAAAACCAACCAGTAAATTTTTCCATTCAACATTCAGATCACCTTTTACCAGATGTTGAATTCTGTACTTTAATATTCTGTTGGTTGTGTCAGAAGATGTTTTGTTATAAGTAAATTTATTACTCGGGGCAGAATCATATATATAATCTGGTTGTAAAGCCTGAGGTAAACTATATGTATAACCGGCAGTAAAGTCGATGGTAACCTTTTTTGCAATTTTAGTCTGAATAAAGAAAGTGGCGTCCACCCCTCTGATACGTGTATCCCCTGTATTGAAAAACTTAAATCCTATACCGGGATTATTTACTACTGAGAATTCAGCAAAGTTTTTGTATTCCTGCCAGAATCCCGCCACGTCAAGAAATCCTAATACAGCACTTCCAAATTTAAATAATTGTTTGATTCCAATTTCTGCTGTCCAGCTTTCTTCTGGTTTTAAATTAGGATTACTGAAAAAACCATATCCACCAGAAAATGTATTTATATATCTCTCTCCAATAGTGGGGAAGCGGAATCCTTGTCCCCAAGATGCACGTATGAAAGTACCATCTGTAACTCGGAAATTAGCTCCTGTTCTGAATACAGGTTTATTGGCTTCATTTTCATTGATTCGGAAATATTCCCAACGACCACCTATGGTTAAAGTTAGCCTGCTAAAAAACTTTTTTTCCAGTTGGGCATAAATTGCAAAATTAGCTGAAAAGCTACTGCTGTCTGGTGTTGGTGCGGCATTGAAAACAGGACCAGATGAGTGAGTGTAGGTACCCATTGCACCTGCAATAAAACTCAAATCTTTGGTGAGCCATTTCATTGCTTTTACTTCGTTAAAGCTTTTGGTGTACTGAAATTCACCGTAAAAGGTTGTGGATTTAGAACTTTGTGTTGGCATGTCAGCTTCGCTATAACTTTGAAATGCCCTAGTTTTTAATGAAAACCGATCGCCTTTCTTATTGAAGTATGTAATATATGGATCAACATAATAAAATATATTTTTAAAATTGGTCAGTGTACCTGGAGCCATTTTATAGATGTTGGTATCTGCATCCTGCCAGAAGAAGGATTGAGATTCTTCAAATACAATTACATTCGCATTTACACCGAAGGCAAGTCCTTTGATTTTTTTAAGACGAAAACGGGTATTGAAATTTACACGAACACTGTGTTCGTATTCTCCTGTGTTTTTTCTTGTAGTATCAAACATTCCCACTGCGCCTCCATCCAATGGCTCTCCTCCTTTATATCCATCATCCCATAGAGCTTGTCCGCCAATTACAAAATCAATATCCATTGGTTTGGTTTTGATAATTCTGGAATGATAAAAATTAGCTCCGGCCTTAATCGGATTAAAACCGGTGAATGGTTTTTTATATGCATCTTCCGGAGCGCTGTAAAACCCGGCAAAGGTACTCACCATCGTTTCAGGTTTGTTTTTGGGAAAAGCAGTTCGAATATTAATTACTCCGTTAGATGCTCCTGAACCATACAATACAGAACCTGTTCCCTTGATGACTTCAATCTGATCCATATTTTCAAGTGGAATAAAACTCCATACAGGTCTTCCTGCATCGCCACGTAACATGGGCACGTCATCAATCATAATGAGTACTTTACTACCCAGACCTGCAGTAAATCCGCTTGCCCCACGTATTTGTGGTTCCGCATCTACTACAGCAATTCCGGGTACCTGCTCAATGGCAAGGTCTCCACTGGTGGCATTCCTGTTTTGAATCAAAGAAGGTTTAACCAATGCAATGGACACAGTAGTTTCTTCCAGCTTTGTAGCATTCTTGTTTTCAGAATATATAAACTCATTGAGTTCAAGTACATTTTCTTCCAATACTACATCCAGCATTTCAATCTTGTCTTTGATGAGCGTAATATTTTTTTCTTTTGATTTATATCCTACCGCAGAGAAATGTATAATATAATCTCCGGGCGCGGCTTCCATACGATAAAAACCATCAAAGTCTGTAACTGTTCCTTTCATTGAGTTTTCATCGATTTCTTTATCAGTACCTGAAATACCGGGCTTTGTAATATATACAGTTACCAGAGGTAATGGCTCATTTTGCTGGTCACGTATTTTTCCCTGAACAGAGCCGTTTTGTGCATTCAGATCAGCATTGATAAATAAAAAAAATAGGTTAGTTAATACAATAGTTACGTAAAGTCTTTTCATTCAGTTGAATTTCAATTTCAACTATAAATATCATTTTTATTTTGATGTTTATGTTATAGGATGTTAAAATTTATTTCAACACTAAATGTTTGAAAGCGCTGAATGCCTTTATTTATCAATAAACTGCAGCTGAGTTAGGTTTTTATATAATCCGTTTTCTAGCTTGATTAAACTTTCGTGTGTACCTTCTTCTACTAGTTTCCCTTTATCGATAACAATTATTTTATCCGCATCCTGAATAGTACTTAACCTATGAGCGATAATAACAGATGTTCTTCCTTTCATCAGTTTTTCAAGTGCATCCTGCACCTGTTTTTCAGACTCTGAATCCAGTGAACTTGTTGCTTCATCAAGAATTAATATCGCCGGATTACTGAGCACAGCACGGGCAATGGCAACACGCTGACGTTGGCCACCTGAAAGTTTTGTTCCTCTTTCTCCGACAATGGTGTCGTATCCATCAGGAAATTCTTTGATAAATTCATGCGCGTTAGCTTGCCTTGCCGCTTCTTTAATCTCTTCATCTGTAGCATCAGGTTTCCCATATCGTATATTCTCTTTTATACTTCCGCCGAACAATAATACATCTTGCGGAACCAATGCCAACTGACTTCTGTACTCACTCAATTCAAACGATTGTAAATCCTGATTGTCAATTTTTATGCTCCCTTCCTGAGGTGTAAATAATCGTAATATTAATGCTGTGATGGTTGATTTACCTGCTCCGCTTGGACCAACAACTGCTAATTTTTTTCCTGCTTCAATTTCAAAACTTAAATTTTTAAGCACTGTAAATTCAGACCTGGAAGGATACGAAAAACTTACATTCTCAAAATTAATTTTCCCTTGCAATGCTTTTTTAGATTTTCTATGAGCCTGTTGAATATCCAGTTCAGGTTTTTCATCCAGAATATCTAATAAATGTTCAGTAGCTCCAATCGATTTCTGAAGTTGTGAATACGTATCAGCTAAACCACCTACTGACCCTGCCATAAAAACAGATAAAAGGAAAAATTGAAATAAATTTCCTCCGGTAATTTCACCCTTGCTCACCAATGATGATCCAAACCAAACAATGGCTACCATACTTCCGAATAACATCACAATAATCATGGATGCAAATAATCCACGGATGATTGAATTTTTCATTCCTGTAACCACCAGTTCATCAGTAATTTTTTTATAGCGGTTAAATTCAAACATTTCACCAACAAATGCTTTAACCGTAATAATACCGGTTAAAGTTTCTTCAACTATGGTTTGAGAGTCGGCCACTTGTCCTTGTAGTTGCTTGGATAGTTTACGCACATATCTGCCAAATGAAACTGCGAATATTGCCATTGCAGGTAAGGTTCCTAGCATGAATAGGGCAAGTTTCCATGATGTAGCCCACATGATGGCAACGCTTCCGATGATAATAATAATCTGACGAATAAATTCTGCGAGATAGGTCGTTAGGGATGATTGAATAGTAGTAATATCTGATGATATTCGACTCGACAATTCACCTACCCGTTTTGAAGAATAAAAAGTCATGGGTAACACCATCAACTGTCCAAAAATATCCTGTCTTAATTGAGCCATTGATTTTTCAGTAACCAGTGAAAAAGTGTAAATACGCAGATAGGATGTGATGGCCTGAACTATTAACAAACCTCCAAGTAACAGGGTAACCTGTAATACTTTTTCCTGAAAATGTTCAGAGGTAAAATCAATTAAATCTCCCAATGATGAAAATATGGCCAGCGAACTTACACTTGATATGCCCAGACATATCAGCCCAATAATAAAAGGTGTTTTGTATGGCTTGATATATTTGAAAATCCGTAACGACTTTCGCATTTCATCTACACTTATTTTTTTCTTTGATGATGTTTCTGTTGCTGACATAAGTTGCAAAGGAATAAAAATCATTTGTTAACCGGCACGGATAATTTTTAATGATTCATAAAAATTTACGATTATTTAATTTGTTCTCAGTTGCTTTCTGGTTTCCTTTGTATTCATAAATCAGGATATGGAACTTGGATTTGATGATGTTTCAACAGGAACAGTGTTTGATTTTGGAAGTGTGGTGCTGTCTGAACAGGATATTATTGATTTTGCATTACAGCATGATCCCATGCCATTTCATATTGATAAAGAAGCAGCGATGAAAAGTCCGTTTAAAGGACTTGTGGCAAGCGGCATTCAGCTTTTTCAACATTTTTATCTGAAAGAATGGGTTCCAAGGTTTAAAAATTCTGTAATGGCAGGTAAGGGAATAACAGAATGGTTGTTACATCGTCCGGTATATGCTGGTAAAATCTCTTATTGTTCAGTTGAAATAACGGAACATGATCCCAAACCGGAAAGAGGTTATGGTGCCATTACCTGGCATTTTCGTTTCACAGATGAACAGGGTCAGTTATTGCAACATTTAAATTTAATTGTATTTCATCATCTCAAATAAGATTACTATGAATGAGGCCATGTCTTTTTTTATTTTTTGCATTACATCTTTTATTACCATCATTAATCCGTTAAGCACCTTGCCGGTTTTTTTAACGATGACTGCCTCTCTTTCTGAATCTCAAAGAAAGTGGGTTGCCATTAAAGCTGTAATTACAGCCTTTATTGCAATGGTTATTTTTGCACTTACCGGTCAGTTTATATTTGATTTTTTTCATATCACAGCCAATGGATTTCGTGTTGCCGGAGGAATCTTATTTTTTAAGATGGGATATGATATGCTGAATGCAAGAATAACACGTATTAAAATTTCTAAAGGAGAAGTAAAAGAATATGCCAGCGACATATCAATTACTCCTTTAGGTATTCCAATGATATGCGGTCCGGGAGCAATTACAAATGCTATATTGTTAATGGGACAGGCAAAAAATTACACTTCACAATCTCTATTGTTTTTATCTATGTTTCTGGTTTGTTTGTTAATGCTGATTACTCTGTATGGAGGATCTAAACTGGTTAAAATTATGGGAGAAACAACCATTAAAGTGATGATGCGGATCATGGGGCTTATCCTTATGGTAATTGCTGTAGAGTTTTTCTTTTCCGGATTAAAACCAATTGTTCAGGATATAATGACAATAAATTAATTTGAATGAACTCAACCTGGAAATTAATTAGCTCAGATTCCTCGGAAGAATACGATAATAATTCTCCCGTTTGGATTTCTGAAAAGGGGAATTTATTACAACTATCACATAGCTTAATTTTTAGTCCGGAATTGATAAATCATGAAATTCAGGGAATGTGGAGATATGAAAAGATGCTTCCGGTTTCTTATGAATCAAAGGTGAGTTTTAATGAAGGAATGACACCAATAGTAAAAGAGAAAATTTCCGGCAAATCATTACAATTTAAACTGGAATATCTTTTCCCTACCGGTTCGTATAAAGACAGGGGCGCTTCGGTTTTGGTGAGTAAAATAAAAGAACTTGGAATTTTCAATGTAGTAGAAGATTCTTCCGGAAATGCAGGTGTAGCCATTGCTACCTATGCTACGAAGGCAGGAATAAAATCAGAAATTTATGTTTCTCAGACGGCTAGTCAGACCAAGCTCAAACAATTAAAAAATGTTGGTGCGAATATCGTTTCTATTAGTGGTTCAAGAGAAGATGTTGCTTATGCAGCTAAAGAAAGGGCCAAAGAAATATATTATGCATCACATGCTATAAATCCATATTTTTTTCAAGGCACAAAAACATTTGCTTATGAAATATGGGAACAAACCCAAGGTAAGCTGCCGGAAAGAATTTTTTTTCCTACAGGAAACGGAACACTTCTTATCGGTGCCTTTATTGGATTTAATGAACTGTTGAACGCCGGATGTATTTCAGTGATGCCTCAATTAATCGCTGTACAGGCACAACATTGTCCGTCATTGGTTTCAGAAGATATTTCTGCATTTAAACCAACTATTGCAGAAGGTATTGCAGTAAAAAATCCTATACGTAAAAAAGAAATTATCCATTCCATTTTACAATCAAAAGGAGAGGTAATTACTGTAACCGAAGAAGAGATTTTAAATGCACTTCAAATTCTAAGTTATCAGGGTTATGATGTGGAAAAAACTTCTGCGGTAGCCCTTGCCGGATGGTTAAAAGCAGAGAGTCCTTCAAATAGTTTATTGCCTTTAACCGGACATGGGTTGAAAAATCCATGATTTTTTCTATTTTTGTATGAGTACCCAATAAATGATGAAAAAATATATTTTTTTTCATATTCTACTGTTTGCAGCATTTCATACTAATGCTCAATTGATTTTTCAAAAAAATTACGGAGGTCCCAATGATGATATTGGTACTACTTTATTTGCTGAAAATAATCATACTTTTTTTGTTACTGCAAATACGTTAACTTATGGTGCGGGAGGTGGAGCTGAGGACGTGATGTATTTTAAAACTGATGCAGCTGGTTATATGTTGGCTCCAAAAACACACGGAACAAATGCCATACGTGAAAGGGCGCGCTCTATTTTTAAAACTACAGACGGAGGATACCTTATCTCAGGAGATCGTAAAGTTACCGCATTGTTTGATGATATGTTTGTACATAAACTGGATGCCAACGGAAATCCTCAAACTTTATGGCATTATGGAAATTTTGGGGATGATGAGTGTTTATCTGGTATGCAGGTTCCTAGTACTAATCTTTATATCATTTTTGGTTTTTCAGGAGAGTATGGTTCGGCTGGAACCTTGGGTACGCCCAACATGTGTTATAAGTTATTGAATAACGACGGTTCAAATAACGCTTCACGTTATTTATGCGGAGCCGGTATAGAGTTTGGATACGACGGAGTACATACAGGAACCAATGTCTATGTTGCCGGAACAACCAATTCAATTGGAGCAGGAAACTATGATGGATTAGTAGCGCAATATAGTTTGTTTAATTTTTTAAATTGGTACAGGGCAGTAGGCGGAACAGGTATTGAAGAGTTTTTATCTATAGAAAATACTCCTGTTCCTGGTGGAGTTATCTGTGCAGGATATACTACCAGCTTTGCTGCTACAGGTGAAGATATTTTTGTTGTAAAGATGGACGGTACTGGTGGAATTACCTGGTCGAGAAGAATAGGTGGAACAGGAAATGAAAGAGCCACTTCCATTATTACCACTTCAGATGGTGGATATTTAATTTCAGGATATACATCCTCGGCCGGTGCAGGGGGGGAAGATGCATTCTTGATTAAATTGAATAGCACAGGAACAGTTCAGTGGGCAAGAACTTATGGAGGTGCAGGAAATGAGAGATTTGCAAATGTTGTTACCCGTCCATCTTCTTTAGGGTATGCTGCTATTGGAGAAACAACCTCATTTACCAACGGAGGTAAAGATATTTATATGGTGGCAACAAATCTAACAGGAACATCAGGTTGCAACGAAGCCACGTGGAATATTACTTCCATTGCTGTTACACCTACAATAACCATTACAGGATTGCAAAATCATACAACAGGTCATGATACTCCTACTGCAACATTTACTTCAACATCTCCTGCGGTTCCTCAAACATGTCGTTGTACAGGTCTTTCTCCTAATCTTGAAATTCAAGGTCCAACTCAGGTTTGTAAGAATCAAACAGGTGTACAGTTTTATATCAATTCAGTGAAGGGTGTATCAAGTTATATTTGGTCAGCATCAAATGCTACGTTTACAACCAATCCCGGAGATACTTCCGTAACCGTAAGTTTTAATACCAATAATGCGCAGTTGATAGTTCGTACCAATTTAGCAAACTGTTCAGATTTTGCTATCGACACAATAGATATCGTAGTGGATCAGTTAACAGCAACCACTTCTGGAAGTACAAGTATTTGTCTGAACCAATCAACCAATTTATCCTGTTCGGCTATCAATCCTGTAAATGGAGTAACCAGTTATTTATGGAGTAACGGAATGAATACGCAAACAATAAGCGTTACTCCTCCGCTTGGAAATAATGTTTTTACAGTTACTATCACAGATGGCCTGGGATGTACCGCTACATCAACTGCTACAGTCTTGGTTAATCCTTTACCGGTAGCAACCGCAAGTTCAAATACGCCGGTGTGTATTGGTCAAAATATTGTACTTACTTCCAGTGGCGGAAATAATTATTCATGGTCAGGACCATTATCATTTTCATCAACCAACGCATCTCCGATTATTCCTAATACACAATTAACTAATGCAGGAACATATACAGTTATAGTTACTGATGCAAATAATTGTTCTGCAACTGCAACAACAACTGTTACCGTTAATCCATTGCCGGTTCCGGTGGTGAGTTCCAATAGCCCGGTTTGTGTTGGTCAATCCATTCAATTGAATGGAGCGGGTGGTGTATCTTTAATCTGGACAGGACCAAACGGATATAATAGCAATCAGGCAAATTCAACGATTCCGAATGCTCAATTGTCAAATGCAGGAAACTACTCAGTTGTAGTTACAGATGCCAATAACTGTTCATCAACAGCTGTAGTAACGGTTACTGTAAATCCTTTACCGGTTCCGGTTGTTGGGAGTAATAGTCCGGTTTGTGTTGGTCAGAATATCAATCTTAATGCATCAGGAGGGATAACATATAGCTGGGCTGGTCCGAATGCCTTTGTATCTGGTATTTTTAATCCTTCTATTCCAAATGCACAACTTATCAATTCAGGAACATATACAGTTACAGTTACAGATGCCAATACCTGCTCAAGCAATTCAACGGTAACGGTTGTTGTAAATCCTTTACCTATTCCTTCGGCAATCAATTCCGGTCCTGTTTGTGTCGGGCAACCACTCACTCTGAATGGTTCAGGAGGCACAGGATATGCATGGTCGGGTCCTTTATCTTTTACATCGACCAATGCTACTCCTACAATACCTAATATGCAGTTAGCGAATGCAGGAATTTACACTGTAACAGTTACAGATGCCAATAATTGTTCATCAAGTACAACTACATCTGTAATTGTTAACCCTTTGCCTGTTCCTTTGGTGAGTTCAAACAGTCCGATCTGTTTAGGTCAGACAATACAGTTGAACGCAAGCGGAGCTGGAGCTGGTGGTTTATATACCTGGGTAGGACCTAACGGTTTTTCTTCCAATACTCAGAATCCATCCATTCCCAACGCATTAAATGCAAATGCAGGAACATATACAGTTAACTTATCGAATGCCAACTTGTGTACTTCATCAACTAATATTTCAGTTGTGGTGAATGCGTTACCAATTGGAACTGTTGGCAGTAACACGCCTGTATGCACCGGTCAGCCCATAAATTTAACAGCCTCAGGCGGAACATTATATTCATGGACTGGGCCGAATGGATTTACGTCAAACAATCAAAATCCTATCATCAATAATACTTCTGTAAATTCTTCAGGGGTATATACTGTAACCATCACTAATGCCAACAACTGTACTGCAAGCTTTACTACATCCGTTACTGTTCATCCATTGCCTGTGCCTGTTACAGGATCAAATTCACCTTTTTGTGCCGGTACGGATTTGCAATTAAATGCAGCAGGTGGTGTTTCTTATCAGTGGAGTGGTCCTTCTTCTTTTAGTTCTACACTACCTAATCCTATTGTCACAAATGCTCAGCCTGCCAATGCCGGATTATATACTGTTACAGTAACTGATGCAAATACATGTACATCAACGTCTGTGGTTTCAGTGGTGATTTATGCACTTCCTGTTATTACAGCAACTAATAATGGTCCACTATGTCCCGGAAATACTTTAACACTTTCTTCTACTTCAGGTGCATCATATTCGTGGACAGGTCCAAACGGATTTTCTTCAACAGTTCAAAATCCATTTATTTTAAATGTTGCTCAGGCTGATTCAGGAATTTATACTGTTATTGTTACTGATGTGAATTCGTGTACATCATCTGCCAGTACACAGTTATTTGTTACGCTAACGCTGCCTCTCACTGCTATTGCCAATTCACCATTGTGTGAGGGTGATGATCTGCAACTTTTTGCTACAAACGGAACTACATTTTCTTGGACAGGTCCAAACGGTTACACAAGCGTATTACAAAATCCGGTAATCAATAATGTTACACCCGCAGCTTCGGGTACCTATTCCTTAACGGCAACAAATGTTCAGGGATGTTCGGGATCAGCCACTGTAGATGTAATTGTAGCACCAGCCCCACTCATAACATTAGGCAATGACACGACGGTTTGTGGAATTAATTCTTATACTTTAAATCCGGGTAACAGCGCAGGAAACCATACTTATGTTTGGAATAACGGTTCAACCAATCAAACACTGGATGTTACCGCAACAGGCACTTATACAGTGACTGTTACTTCAAATGGATGTTCAACCTCGCAGAATATACAGATTACTTTTGAAACGTTACCTGTAGTTAATTTGGGACAAGATATGTACATCTGTTCCGAAGGCTCTGTGTTATTAAATGCCACGAATGTTAATGCAACTTATCAATGGAATACTGGATCAACAACACCAACTATTATCGCTGTATCACCGGGTACTTATACAGTTACTGTTACAAAATGTAACACTTCTGTTACTGATCAGATTCAGATTCTATTGGATACTTTTTCAGTAATAGTATCAGGTGTTCAAACACCGGAGTGTAACTCACAAAATGGATCTATCACAGTTGATGTTACCGGAGGTATTGGATCCATTCAATATGAATGGCCTCAAATTCCGGGAAATAACCTACCAACGGCAAATAATCTTACCAATGGAACTTATCAGGTGATTGTTACAGACGGGCTGAATTGTACAGCGCAGGTTTTTTATACACTGGTTTGTAATTCAACTGATGTAAGTGTACCACAATTTCTTTCGCCCAATGGTGATGGAAGAAATGATATTTGGGTAATAGATGAATTACTTGAAAGATTTCCGGACAATACAGTGGTCATATACAATCGATGGGGAACTGAAGTTTATAAAGCTTCTCCATACATGAACGACTGGAATGGAAAACCAAATGTTTCTTATTCTTTAGGTACAGATCGATTACCTTCCGGCACTTATTTTTATATTCTTGATTTGTATGGTACCGGTGCTAAAATAAAATCAGGATACATTGAAATAGATCCTTGATGAAATTATTCTCTTATCTTGTTAAGGTTTTCCGATTTAAGGAAACACAATTATCATGGTAAGCAAAAGAATTTTTTATTCCCTTTTTTTTACGATTTTATTGGTATTACTCGTTACCATCGGAATTTTATTAAGTGTAAAAAATAAAGCTGAAAAAAGGCTTGAACTTGCTTCCGGATTTTTGCGTGAATTAGGTTTGCAATACATAGATTATGTTGTGCACGTTGACCAGGAGATTCCATTAAAAACAGAAGTATTTATAAGCAGAACCATTCCTGTAAATATTGATATGAACATCACAGATTCAGTTCAGATCAAAGCAAATATTCCTGTTCGAGACAGTATTATCGTTCCGATTCAATTACAGTTAAATGAATTGCTGGATATGGATACTTCCATACAAATCACTCAACAGGTAATGGTAATGCTCGAAGCAGAAATTCCGATAGATCAGAAGTTCACAACCAAGCCGTTTGGCGATGCATTGGCGTTGGATATTCCCATCGAAGCTGAATTAAAACTGGATCAACCGGTTTATATTTCATTCCCGCAAGCTATGCCAGTTAAAAGTCAGATCCCTGTAAAGTTTGCTATTAAACAGAACATGCCTACACTTATTCAGATGAATGTTCCAATGAATCAGAAAATTCCTTTAACACTTTCATTGAGAGGCCAGCGGGCATTTGTGTCTTTTACTTCATCCATGCCGATTGAAGGATTAATTCCTATTGTGATGGATATTCCGGTAAAGATACCGATGAAAGAAACACCTATTAAATCATATCTTGATAAAGTAGCAGATCAGTTGGATGATATGCTGGCTTTTTGATTATTTGAGATTGATTGTGATGGATTTATTTTCAGTAATATTTACCAAACAATCTTCATAATCAGGCGGTCCGAAACTACCCATCGCGTCGTTTGAAAAACCATACTTTTCTGTAGGTATTCCCAAAAAGTTTTTATCCAGTTTACCGTTTTCATTGGCATCATGGTAAATGGCTATGGCATATTTTCCTGGAGGAAGATCGGCAACAACTACTGTCATATTACCTTCATTAGCTTTGATGGTAATGTTTCTGTATGTTTTTGATTCGTCCCTAAAACCTTCTTTTTTTGAGTAAATACCTACAAGTAATTTCCCTTTTGATGAGGGAAGTTTTTTTACATTAATGGTAAGGGTAGGAGGGAAGAGGGTTGAGAAAAAACTCAACCCTGCGAATATATATGCTGTAATCATCATTTTCTGAAATTAGCCTTTATAAATTTTTTCCACCAGTGCGGAATATTTTTGCATGATAGGCTTTCTTTTCAGTTTTAAAGTAGGCGTCATTTCTCCACCATCGATGGTCCATTCACCGGGAATTAATTCAAATTTCTTGATGGTTTCCCAGTCGCCAAATCCTTTGTTATAATGATTGACCTCTTCTTCATATAAATGAAGTATGTCTTTGTTCTGTATGATATTTTCCCGATCTGTAAATTGTATTCCATTTTTAGAACACCATGTTTTTAAATATTCCCAGGCAGGAACAATTAAAGCAGCTGCATGTTTTTCATTCTCTCCAATCACCATAATTTGCTCAATGAATGGGGATTCTTTGAATTTATTTTCCATCGGTTGCGGTGCGATGTACTTTCCACCGGATGTTTTAAACACTTCTTTTTTACGATCAGTAATTCGTAAAAACTTGCCCTCGATTACTCCTACATCACCCGTGTGGAACCAACCCTCACTATCAATGGCTTCACGTGTTGCATCCGGTAAGTTATAATATCCCATCATCACGTTGGGTCCTTTACATAGAATTTCTCCATCTTCAGCAAGTTTAATCTGCACATCATCGATAGTTACACCCACTGAGCCAAACATTCGGTTTTCATGTTCAACATGATTTACGGTAATCACAGGAGAGGTTTCAGTTAAACCATATCCTTCCAGTACATTAATTCCTGCTGCTGTAAAAATTCTGGCAAGACGTGGTTGCAGTGCTGCAGCCCCCGAAACGATAACTCCAACATTTCCACCCAATGCTTCTCTCCATTTGCTGAATATTAATTTATCTGCCAGTTTCAATTGCTGATGATACCACCATCCGTTTTTCTCATTTAATTCATAACGTAACCCCAAATCAACTGCCCAGAAAAATAATTTTTTCTTAACGCCGGTAAGATCATGTCCCTTTGCAATAATTTTATCGTAAACTTTTTCCAGTAATCTTGGAACCGTTGAAAATGCAAATGGCTTCACTTCTTTTAAATTATCACCAATGGTTTCCATACTTTCTGCATAATAAATGGTAGCACCCACATAGTGATAGAGGTAACATATCATTCGTTCAAAAATATGGCAAAGCGGAAGGAAACTTAATACTTTATGCTGGTCTGTTACCGGACAAACTTTTTGTGCCGCCCTTACATTGCTTAAAATATTATTGTGAGAAAGCATTACACCTTTAGGTGTTCCTGTGGTTCCGGAAGTGTAAATTAATGTCATTAAATCACTCGGCTTTACTGCATCCTTCATAGATTTTAATTTATCAGGAGCCGGATTTGATCTTCCGTTTTCAGCCAGTTCTCTCCATAATGGTAATCCTGGAATATGATCGAAACTATATATTTTTTGTAACGAAGGAACCTGATCTTTGATGGCTGCAACCTTACGATAAATTTCTTCGTTCTCAACAAAAATTATTTTTACCTGAGCATCATTTAATATGTGCTTATAATCTGCTTCACCAATTGTTGGATACATCGGAACGGTAACAGCACCAAGCTGACTTGCACCAAAATCTGCAAAATTCCATTCAGGGCGATTGAATGAAATAATAGCAACTTTATCATCTTTTCCAATGCCTAATTGCATCAAACCATAGCTAATATTATTTACGTTTTCGGCATATTGATCAGTACTGAATTCTTCCCATTTACCTGTTCTTTTACCTGCTATACCAACAGGACGATTATGTGTTTGATGTAAATTATCTAATAAGTCAAAATTTCTGGTAATATTCATACGAGTTATATTTATAGTTTAACATTGAATCTTAATTACTTGTTCAACCCTACCAAAATAATTATTTTATTTGATATTTGGTAATACTTTGTACTCCAAATATAAATTCTTGAAAATCTACTTTAAAAAATATAATTTCCATACTGTCATATCTTTTATGATTCTGCTATCTGTAGCATTGATCTACCTTGTTTGGGGCGATTATTCTCGGCACGAATGGGGTGATGATTTTGCACAGTATATACATCAGTCCTTACTTATCTTACAAGGCAAATCTTCGCTTGATACCGGATATATTTATAAAACTTATGCATCTGGCCTTGGTCCGCCGGCTTATCCTTGCGGGTTCCCGATTTTGTTAACTCCGGTGGTAGCAATGTTTGGAATTCAACCGGCTCCGTTGATATGGTATATAAATGGGATGAGTGTAGCGGCTATGTTTCTTACATTTTTGTGGTTTCGAAAACAGAAATTTTCTTCAATCATTGCTCTTTTAGGTGTTCTACTCATCTGGGGTAACCGGCACATGATTTTTTTAAAAACAGAAATTGGCTCAGATATCCCCTTTTTTCTTTTTCTAATGGTATTATTTATTCTTGTTGAATGGAAGTCATCTCCGTCAAAGTACTTTTTACTTTTTGTTACATTATTATTTGCGATGTTGATTCGATCGACAGGAATAGTTCTCCTTTTTTCTGTTTTTGTTTATGAACTGTATCAATTGTACAGACTTAAATCCGGATTTTCAATTGCCAAATTAATTCATTTTATAATTTTTCCAATTGTGGTTATTTCTACTGTCATACTGGAAAATTATTTTACAGGACAATCTTCTTCCGGGGGTTATCTGGAAAATTTATTCCGACAGGATATTTTGATAATTGTTCAGCGAAACATAACATCTTATTTCGATTGGTGCAGTGATTTGTTTTTTGAGAATGGGAAAGTTTTATCCTGTATAGTTTTTCTGATGATATTTTTTGGTTTTATATTGACAATCTTTCATGCTGTTTCATTTCACCATATCTTTTTTATCAGTTATCTTTTTTTATTAATGATATGGCCGCATGTTTCATTCCGGTTTATCATTCCAATTTTTCCTTTGTTAGTTTTTTATATTTTTTCATTCATCAGGATAAGTATTGAAAAACTTTCATTTCATCGATATTATGTATGGATGGTTATTTTACTTTTTTCTTTTTCAAGTTTGTTTAGCCATTATCGTTTTCTGAAAAAAGGTTTTGTTCCTGTATTCGACGGCCCGTATGATTACTCTTTTCGTTCTGCCGCAAATTATATTTCCAGGCAGACATCTGTTGATGCCACCATTGTTTTCAGAAAACCCAGGGCGTTGGCTTTATTTACAAAACGGAAATCATTTGTATTCCCTCAGTTAAATGATAAAAATTTATTGCTGAAAGAAATGCAAAAAGAAAATGCACAATATATTTTGATAGATAAAACGGAGCAGCCTTATCAGGAACAAAAATTAATTCTCGCTAGTGATACAACTATCACATTAAAAGAATGGGAAAACGAAAGGTTTGAATTGTATCGGTTAAAATAAAAAAAGGGACTGAGAAGTCCCTTTTACAATTAATATTTAAAATATTATTTCTTTTTATTTCCTCCACCGAAAGATTTGTTTTTAAACGAATCAAAATTAAAGGAAAGAGTAAAACGTACAGTATGTTCAAGTGGGTTACGCTGAACTGTGGGAATAAGGTATGAAAAATCAAGTCCAAATATTTTGTAGCGAACACCGGCACCCATGGTAAAATACTGACGATTACCACTAACACGTGGTTCATAGAAAAATCCTGCACCTGCACGGAATAAATTGTTATACCAGTATTCTACACCTGTGGACAAGGTGAATTCTTCCATCTCACCGGCAAATCCTGAAGGAGAATCTCCGAATGATGTAAACATACCTGAAATTACGTTTCTGTCAGGATCCATACCAGCAACGAGAATGGGTTTGCCATTATCATATTGTATATTACCTAATGAATCTTTTTGATAAATGGGTACTGATGGAACCAGTAATTTTGATAATTCAACAGATAAAGTCAACTTATTATAATCATCAATTTCAATGGTATTACTTGTTCCCAATCGTAAATTGATTGGAATAAAATCACCTTCAGCCTGTGCATCAGAATATTTAATTTTATTCCCAATATTGGTAATCGAAACTCCGAATCTCCAGGTTATAGGTTTACCGAATAGTTTTTTATCTCCGTTCTGATAAAAGAATCCTACATCACCGGAGCCTGCAAGACCTGCGTTTGTAGCCTGTCCTTGTACATTCTGACCTAAGGTCAGGTTTGAATAAATAAAACGGAATGCAACTCCACCGCTCCAGTATTCACTCAGTTTTAATGAAGCACCGGCATCAATTGAAAATTCATTGGGATTGTAATTACCGATAGTATTCCCATTGATGTCAGTAAAAGTTATATCTCCCAGTGAAAAATATCTAACTGATCCACCAATAGTTGTTCTGTTTCCGATTTTCTTGTAAAATCCAAGATACGCAAGATTAATATCCGGCACGAGCTGTCTCAACCATGGAGTGTATGAAACAGTTATGCTCATGTCTTTTGGTGCCATTGCCAGCTTACCTACGTTCCAGTGCATCGAGTTGGCATCCGCCTCTGTGGCTACACCTTGGTCGCCAATACCACCTGCTTTTGCATCAGGAGATATCATTAAAAAGGGAACAGAAGTAGTAATGGTTCTGCTGCCCGTATTAGATAGCTGCTCTTCAGTTGGCTGCGTTTGTGCTTTTGCCAACGAATGAAACATTAATCCGGCAACAGTTAAAAAGATCGTTGTATTATATTTATTCGAAAACATATTTCTCATTCGTAAGGCAAATATATCAATCCGTTGCATACTATCCCACATATTTTGGCTTGAATTTATCATTTATCAGTTAATTAAAATCAATTTACAAGTTCCCCATTCCATTTCTTGCTGTTCATTAGCTATCGTAACGCGGGCTATATACATTCCTGATTTCTGCTTTGCACCATCAGCATTTCTTCCATCCCATGTTACTGAAATTTCTCTGAAACCATCCGGTATCAGCTGCTTTTTCCAGTTTTTTACAATTTTTCCCTGCAAGTCAATAATGTCAATGTCATAATTAATATTTGATCCCGCCAGGTTATGTTCAAAGCTAATGGTGGTTTGCTCGTTAAACGGGTTAGGGAATCCTTGCATATTGATGATGGAAATTTCTCCTGTAACGTTGAACCTAATGGTATCCATACTAAAATTATTACAACCATCCCATACCTGTACCACAATATAATGAGTGCCTTCGGGTAAATCAGAAAGCGGATACCTCACTGTTCCGGAAGTGTAATCATCCAGGTCGGCTTCATAATATTGATTGAGCAATATGGCATTAGATGTTTGTCCGTTAAAATAAGCAAGTATATCATGCCCAATTCCGTTGCCCACAGTATTAATCCCATTAATATCTTTCACTTTTATAAATAATGTCGGATCATTATTACAAATCCCTCCATCGATGAAATTGGTGTCATTCAGGAAAAGTTCAATTTCAGGGCCGTTTGCATCGCTAAAACAATTGTCTTCAGAACCTCCCACCATAAAATTATCGTAATAACCATGTGCGTCAAGTATTCCATTTTCAGCATAATAACTGATCTTTCCTTTTCCCATCAAATAATTGATATCCAGCGGTACAATAAAACTAACTTCAAAAAATCCGTTGGAAACAGTAGCTTTTCCTTTAAAAATAATATTTTTCTGTAATTCAAAATTAAATACAACAGCTGCCGGATCATTAGCCTGCGTTGACAATTGTGATGCTTTATCAAAAATGGTAATGTAGAGTGTTCCGTTAAAATCGGTTACTGTATTACCGGCAATATTTTCAATATGACCTTTAATGGTTATAAATTCAGAAGCCTTCATAGTATCAGTTGGTAATGTAACACTTGTGTCAGCGGTAATTCCATTGATTTCATCTGTAACAACACGCATGGAAGGATAGGCAAGTTGCATCGCCGGATCTCCAAACAATAAGATATTTTGCTCACCAAAATCATTTCCGGGTTGTTTCGCCAAACGTATAATATCTCCTAATCGAGGCATTTTGCCATTGGGAAGCGGAGAAAAAGCAGCGTTGAAAAATTTAAAATTGAAATTGGGTACAATAGAAATCGCGCGAACTGTTGAGAACAGTGCAATTCCACCACCTCCTTTTCTAAGAAGTATCAACTCGCCAGCTGATAAAAATTCGGGATTATCAAAACGAGTGAATGTACAGGTTGCCGTTGAAAACGCCGGCATGGCATCTTTATTATTCCATTCAGGTATGTCATTAATACCCAACAAACGCTCGCTGGTGATACCTGATTCACCGCCATGCCCGATGTAATTCATAAGCAGGCATCCTTTATTTATTCTGTTTTCAAAATAAGTATTTGCCTCTGGATAACGTTGTCCGGCATTGGTTACTTGCTGAAAGGCATCGAGGTAAAGTTTATCTACATTATATTCAGGAAAATTATTTTTTACTTGATTGCTTATAGACTCGCTGTTGGAGAAAAATGATCCTTCCCAACCTGCTTCCATATCATCTGCAATAATTAATAAGTCGTTTCTCCAGTCGCGCTTACAATCAGCAGCAGTAGCATAATGCACAATTTTATCAACTACTCCTTGAGCTTCATCCAGTGTTCGAGCAGGTATTCGGCCTATCCCTACATCGATGGTTTGCGATGGACCAAGCTGAATTTTTCCGGTAATTCCTTCATTCGGACCGATGATTCCGAAAAAGTCATCGGAAGGATAGGAGTTTCCACCACGATCAAAAGATTCAAGTGATTCAAAGGCAGGAACAAAATTGGTATTGTTTTCTGTACGACCTAAATAATCTTTAAAATCATACGATCCGTCGCCAAAAAGTAAAGCATAAGATGGCCCTTCTCCCGGTAAATGATTGTCTGCATACATTTTAATAAAATCTCTGATGGCAGTTACATCCTGCGCTCCCGAAGAAAATTCATTATATACCTGATCAATAGTTACGGTATGAACTTTCATTCCATCCCACATGAGGTGATGGTCAGCCAATCGTTGTGCAGCACTTAAAAATGCCGGATGAGTAATAATAACCAGTTCGGGTGCCGGATTTTCGTGAGTTAGTGCGTGAAGGTTCTGGTTGGGAATTAACCCCAATAGCGTGGGTGTCTTGATAGATGACGGACTAAAAGAGATGAATTCACGTAATGTGTCGCCGTCAGTTTGAAATATCAGTTGATTTGAAACTGTATTGAAAGATTGTTGTTCCGGGTTTATAAAATCAGAAACATCCCAAATTTGAATACCTGATACAGATGAGGTCAATTCATATCTAACAATATTCTTTCCAATAGATAAACTATCCATAAAATGGAACTGCTCATTTCCCGGTGTAAGTGTTTTTCTGTAATTGAATTCAATAAAATCAATCCACGCTTCCTGTCCTGTCTGACGGGTAACTTCAATCGTATTGGATGGAGTAGATGCAATTGCAGTCGCAGAAACTGTGCTTAATATTGCATATGGAGCGGTGTAGGAAGGACTCGCGCCAGGGATGTTCAAGTTGTTAATTGAATTCCCGTTCCATTTTGTAATCAGGTTTGATGTACAGGAAACACAACGTGCGGCATATTGTAACCGAAAATTTATTGTGCTGCCTGAAATGATGTTAGGTAGTTGTACCTGATAATCGTATGAATTATTAAAATTCATATAATCTCCCATCCATCGTCTGCCAGACTTAACTAAATTATATTTTTCATCATTGATTACGGCATAGTCATCTGATTGCTGGGTAATGTAATCTGCTGTTCCGGGTAATGAAGGCCTGGAATTTATTCTCTTTCCATTATTCCCCTGAACGGTTATAAAATAATATGTTGAATCGGAGTAAATATGATGCTGGTATTCATATTTTTTAGAAGTGGTATTAAAATTCCATTCATGTGGTGCTTTACCGTAAAATAAAAAGTAGTCACCTGCATTCCATTGGCCATCGCCTCCGTCAACAACCTGTATGGCATTTTCAGTAAGGTCATCTGCTCTCCATTCAATATTCGGTTCAGGGAGCATTCTGCCACCGTTTCCATACAATCGTATAGATGAGGAAGGCACATTACCACTAATTAACCCCGTATTCAAAAGATTCTCATAAGTAACTTTATAAACTCCGTTTTCAATGATTCCCAGTTTTATCCAGCTTCCGGTAGCAAGAACAGAATTGGTAACAGATTTTTTTATATCCTTTTCTTCTTGTTTTATTATTTCAGGGCGATAAATGATGGTGCCACTTATAAGTATTTCAACTTGTCCGGTTTCATTTTTTCTAATTGGCATTAGTTGAATTCCGACGCCCGTTCTTCGTTGAATTTCAAAATTTATTTTTTCAGGTATAATGGTTGATGGAATTGACATATCCGAAGAAATTAATGCCATCCATGAATCAGGCAGCATCATAAATTCCGGATTGATTAATTCATAATCATTATAAATATTGGGGAAAGGCAACTCAATCCAATATGCAGGAGTTCCATTTTCGTTGACAAAAATTCCATTTGCTTTCCATTGCATTTTTTCAACTCCATCAATAACAACAACATCCGGATTTTCCCATGGAATGAAAAAATTCAACTTTTCTTGCCCAAACAGGATACTCGTGAAAGTATTGAATAATAAAAAAGTTATGAAAAGCGTTTTACGCATAACGTGTGCAATAACTTAAATTCAGGAATTTTAGTATATAACAACCCAAAAAAAAATAAATTATATGATAATGGCAATTCTTTTATACAAAATTGGCTAAAGTCTCGATAAAAATCTCCTGATGATGCAACATTACTAATTGTTTTTCATCTTTAATTTTAACTACCATAGTCATTGATAATCATAATATATACGACAATGAAAGATAAAAAAACAACCACCACCTTAAATTTTGACTCAAAACTTTTGAAATTTCAAAAAATCGTTTCTATATTTGAAATTCGTATAAATAGTAAGTTGGCTCAAAATACAAGATATTTTTCAACCAGTATGAAGAAATTTTATATAGTCGGGATTATAGGATTAATGATATTTTTTTCAGTAAATACAGCGCATTCACAAGATCCGCAATTTACTCAATTTTATGCCAATCCTTTGTATTTGAATCCTGCGTTTGCAGGGTCTATCCGTTGTCCACGTATTGCATTAAATACTCGTATTCAGTGGAGTGGTATTTCAGGTAATTACAGAACTTATGCGGCATCCTACGATCAACACATTGATCCGATTCAGGGTGGAGTAGGTATTCGTTTTTACCGTGATGAAGCCGGACAGGCGACTATTACATCACACAATGTTGCGGTAATGTATTCTTATTTATTAAAGTTATCCCGTAAGGTTTCAATGCGCTTTGGTGCAGAAATCGGGTTCTTACAACGCAGTTTGGATACACGTAATCTTACCTTTGGTGATATGATTGATGACCGTTATGGTTTTGTGTATGCGACTCAGGAGGTTTTTGAGAATAATCAAAAATTTATGTTCGACTTAGGCGCCGGAGTGCTTTGTTACAGTGATATGTTTTATGGTGGGGTATCTTTCCATCACATCACTCAGCCCAATGAAGGTTTTCTTGGAAACAGCAAGTTACCTTTTAAATTAACTGCACATTTTGGTTCAATGATTCCTATTGGCTCAAAAAGAAAATATTCAGGAGATGCCTTCATTTCTCCAAACGTATTGTTCCAGCTTCAACAGTCGTTCTATCAGGTAAATGTTGGAGTATATGCAGGTAAAGGACCTTTTGTTGGTGGTATATGGTACAGAAGTAACGACTCATTTATTGCTTTGGTAGGTATCCAGAAGGGAATATTCAGAATTGGGTATAGTTATGATATTACCATTTCAAGATTAACCAATGCTACCGCAGGATCACATGAAGTATCCATGGGTTTCCAGTTTGGATGTCAGCAACCTCGTAAAAAATTCAGAACCGTGAGGTGTCCTTCGTTTTAATTTTAACCATAGAATAATAAATTAATATCAATTCAGTTATATTTGTATGTTCATAATTCGCCAAAACATGAAATATTCTTTTAACAACAGTCTGACATGGGTGGCCATGTTGTCAATTTCATTAATGACATTGTCGTCTTGTCAGAAAGAAGCTTCCAGAACTACCGGTTGGACTTATAACGACCCCAAAAATGGAGGTTTTGAACGTATTCCATATATAGAGCAAGAAACCGGACCCGGTCTTGTGCTTATTGAAGGAGGTACTTTTGTGATGGGAAGAACTGAGCAGGAAGTGAATTACAACTGGGATAACACTCCACGTCGTATCACTGTTTCTTCATTTTATATGGATGAAACTGAGGTAACCAATATCGATTATCGTGAATATTTATATTGGTTGTTTCGCGTGTTTGGTGATGCTAATCCTGAAGTTGTGAAAAAAGCAAAACCAGATACATTGGTATGGAGATCAAAACTAGGATTCAATGAGCCTTATGTTGAATATTATTTCCGTCACCCTGCTTATCAGGACTATCCGGTGGTAGGTGTAAACTGGATGCAAGCCAGTGATTATTGTGCATGGAGAACTGATCGTGTGAATGAAACTATTCTTATTCGCGAAGGTATTCTACAGGTTAACCCCAATCAGGTTGAAGATGATAACTTTAATACAGAAGCTTACCTTGAAGGTCCTGAATATTATACAGGAGCCACTACCAAACATCAGTTAAGAAATTTAGGTCCACAGGGTGGTGATCGTCCTGTTCGTATGGAAGATGGAATCCTTTTACCAAAGTACCGCCTGCCAACAGAAGCAGAATGGGAATTTGCAGCATTGGCACTTGTAGGAAATACAGATCCAGAAACAGATCAGGAGATTGTAAAAGAGCGTCGTTTATACCCATGGAATGGGCATATTGCACGTAACCCGAATGATGCATTCAAAGGAGATTTCCTTGCGAACTTCCGCAGAGGTCGTGGTGACATGATGGGTGCGGCAGGTCGTTTGAACGATAATGCAGACGTAACGGCTCCTGTGTTCTCATACTGGCCAAATGATTATGGATTATACAATATGGCGGGTAACGTTTCTGAGTGGACAATGGATATTTACAGACCTTTAAACTCAATGGATATGGATGAGTTCCGTCCATTCCGTGGAAATGTATTCACTAAAAAATTATTGGATGATGAAGGATTGATTGCTGAAAAAGATTCATTAGGTCGTATCCGTCGTGTTGCGGTTACTGATGAAGAAGCGAAGAACAGAAGAAATTACAAACAATCTGATTACAGAGATTACAGGGATGGTGATTTAGTTTCTTCAGTATATTTTAGTGATCCAACTTATCAGGAGGAAAAAGAGAAACAGAAAAAGATGATGTATGAGTATGAGAATACAACATTAATCAATAACAGTGTAAGGGTTGTTAAAGGTGGATCATGGAAAGATGCTGCTTATTGGATGGTTCCGGGTAACCGTCGTTTCATGGATGAAAATACAGGTACAGACTGGATTGGTTTCCGTTGCGCAATGGATCGTTTAGGTAGTCCCGTAGGAATGGGAGCAGAACGTAAAGGATCGGGCGGTGGTCAATACGGAAAGAAAAAATAAATAATGAAAAGGGGCGGAAGCCCCTTTTTTTATGAGATATTTTATCGCATACACTCGCTAAAATTATTATTTTTGCCCCATTAAACTTACACGAATATGTCCATTGATAAAATTACATCCCTACTCGGCACACAGGCTGATTATTATTTGAATCACAAAAGTGAAACAATTCCATCAAATACTTTACATCCTGCACATACTGATTTTGTCTCCCAGCAGTTCGGGAATTCTAATCGTAACCCTCAAGTATTAAGAAGCCTTCAGGCCATATATGGTAACGGACGCTTAGCCAATACGGGATATGTTTCTATACTTCCTGTGGATCAAGGGATAGAGCACTCTGCAGGTGCATCTTTTGCTCCGAATCCAATGTATTTTGATCCTGAAAATATTGTGAAGCTGGCCATTGAAGGTGGGTGTAATGCAGTTGCATCTACTTATGGAGTATTGGCATCAGTATCCAGAAAATATGCACATAAAATTCCATTTGTTGTAAAAATTAATCATAACGAGTTTATTTCTTATCCCAATCGTTTCGACCAGATTATGTTCGGCACAGTAGAAGATGCGTGGAACCTTGGAGCTACGGCTGTAGGTGCTACCATTTATTTTGGTTCTGAAGAATCCGCTCGTCAGATTGTGGAAGTAGCTCAGGCTTTTGAAAGAGCCCATGAATTGGGCATGGCTACTATACTTTGGTGTTATTTGAGAAATCCCGGTTTTAAAAAAGACGGGATAGATTATCATACAGCAGCAGATTTAACCGCTCAGGCCAATCATTTGGGAGTTACAATACAGGCAGATATTATCAAACAAAAGCTTCCTACCAATAACGGAGGTTATAAGGCTGTGAATTTTGGAAAAACACATGATAAAGTATATAGTCAGTTAACTTCTGAACATCCTATTGATCTGTGCCGTTACCAGGTAGCCAATTGTTATATGGGCAAGGTAGGATTAATTAATTCAGGTGGCGAATCAAAAGGTGCATCTGACTTGGCAGAGGCTGTAACCACTGCCGTAATTAATAAAAGAGCCGGTGGACATGGTTTGATTTCCGGAAGAAAAGCCTTTCAGAAACCTATGCAGGAAGGAGTAGAATTACTACACACCATTCAGGATGTATATCTTTCAAAAGAAGTTACAATTGCTTAATTTAGACTGAAATTTTAATTAAATTTTCATTATGTGGTTTAAGCGAAATAAAGAAGGGATTTTAACATCCACTTCTGAAAAAAAAGAAACGCCGGAAGGCTTGTGGTATAAATGTCCTTCATGTAAGGAGATTATGCCTGCTGAAGACCATGAAAACAATTTTTGGGTGTGTAAAGCATGCAGCCACCATGAAAAGATAGGATCAAAAGAATATTTTCAGATATTATTTGATGAAGGCAAGTATAAATTACTGGATGAAAAATTAAAAGCAGTAGATGCACTTAGTTTTAAAGATACCAAGAAATATGCCGACAGATTGAAGGATGCGCGTCAGAACTCCGGTTTAATGGATGCCATGCAAAATGCAACCGGCAAGATTAACGGAAGAGAATTTGTGATATCCTGTATGGATTTCAATTTTATAGGAGGATCGATGGGCACAGTAGTCGGAGAGAAGATTAGCCGAGCTATTGATCATTGTATCAAGTATAAAAAACCATTGATGATCATTTCCAAGTCGGGAGGTGCACGTATGATGGAAAGTGCTTTTTCATTAATGCAGATGGCAAAAGCATCGGCAAAATTAACCTTACTGGCAGAAGCTAAATTACCTTATATATCATTGTGTACTGATCCCACCACCGGAGGTGTAACCGCATCGTATGCGATGCTGGGTGACATCAATATCGGAGAGCCGAATGCATTGATTGCATTTGCCGGACCTAGGGTTGTAAAAGAAACCATCAAGGCCGATTTGCCTGAAGGATTTCAGCGTTCGGAGTTTTTGTTGGAGAAAGGTTTCTTAGATTTTATTGTTCACCGTAAAGACTTAAAAAACAAGGTGAGTATGGTGGTGGATGTATTGATGGCTGAGGGCAATAAAAAGAAATGAGTAAAAAAACATTAGTGATTGGTGCCAGCACTGAGCCTTCCAGGTACTCATATAAGGCTACAAAAATGTTATTGTCATACGGGCACCAAGTTATATTGGTGGGAAAAACCGGAGGTGAAATTGATGGGCATACCATACTGAAAGAAATTCCTGAAACTGTTGATCAGTTAGATACAATTACACTTTATATCAATCCACAGCATCAGTTACCGGTGATGGATAAATTAATTTCTCTTCATCCTAAGCGCATCATATTTAATCCCGGCACGGAGAATGTACGTTTTACCATGGCTTGTAATGAGGTAGGAATTGATGCAGAGAATGCATGCACGTTGGTATTATTAAGTACAGGGATGTATTAAAAAAAGTATTACATTTGCAGACACAATTAAAGGTCCTGTGGCCGAGTGGCTAGGCAGAGCTCTGCAAAAGCTTGTACAGCGGTTCGAATCCGCTCGGGACCTCGGAAACCCCAGTATTTACTGGGGTTTTGTCGTTTATGCAACACTCCTGCAACACCT
>JBILKR010000047.1:0-6447 GCA_044376575.1 Flavobacteriales bacterium
GTATATGATCAGATTGCTGATAGTCTAAGAAATGCTGATTCACTTGAAATGATTAGTAATGCAGCGCAAACAGGTGAAGAGGTAAGTGAAGATACAGAAGTAACAGAGAGTACTGAAAATAATGAAACCGAAACTGCAGAAATGGATGATGCCATCAGATATGAATCGTATAAATTCCCAAAGAAATATAAAGAAGAAGAATTGGAAAAAGGACCAAGTCATGCATTGGATTTTAGAGATCGCGATGGTGATAAATTTATTGGTATTAAATTTTCTGATGGTCACTCTGGAACTTTAGTTTTGAGAGACGGAAATTATTATAACTACACCATTCGTAAAAAAACAGAGGTTCGTTTCGCTACAAAAGAAGATGCATTACAGAGAATTTGGGATGATTCAAGATTATTGCAGGATGCCGGAGCTGTTATTGGAACTGTAATGTCAAATAAATCAGGACCACGCAAAAAAGATGGTACTTTAGATATGAGATATAAAGAAAACAAATAAATATATCAGAATTTTAAATTTCTGTATCTAATAAATAACTTATAAAAAAAAGAAACGCGGGTAATACCCGCGTTTCTTTTTTTTTATTACCGGATTGATAGTATTATTAAATGATTTTAAATGCAAGCCTGTCCTTTATCATAATATTTTTCAAATCGCTACCCCAAACTTTCAAGGCTCACTAAAAGCGGGGTTGGTTAGAAAATCATCATCGGTCAGTGTTTTCAGGAAATTAAGTAAGTCCTGTTTTTCCTGTGCGGTTAAATTTAATCCAGTGCCTACATGCTTCATCAATGGATCTATTGTGCTTGATGCTACACCTCCCAAGTCATAATGGTTAATCACCTCTTCTAATGTGGCAAACCTGCCATCGTGCATATATGGTCCTGTTTTTTCAATGTTCCTTAATGTGGGCGTTTTAAATTTTCCTTTGTCGTTTACATTGCCAGTCACTGCCATCAATCCCAGGTCTGACATTTCAGCATCTGTATCCAATCCGTTATTTTTAAAACTGTAATCTGTAAACTGACCGGTTCCGCTGAATCCATGACAATGAAAACAATCTCCTTTTTCAGAATTATAAATGCTAAGTCCATTCAACTCAGATGGATTCAGTGATACTTCTTGACGAAGGTATTTGTCAAACTTAGAATTGCCTGAAATCATTGTACGTATAAACTGAGCCATGGCTTTTGCCGCATGTATGGAATCGATAGTATTGTCTCCGAAAGCCTTTTCAAACATGTCAGGATATTCGGAGTGATTTTTAAGTTTTATGACTACTTCACTCCAGGTAGTATTCATTTCAATGGGATTAATGATGGGGTGAAGCACCTGGTCTTCAAGCGTAGCACTACTTCCGTCCCAGAAAAATTTAGGAGAATAACCTACATTGATTAACGTCATTGAATTTCTGTTGCCTGCAATTCCGTCAACACCTACACTGTATTGTAATCCATGATCGGTAAATCCAAATGCCTGACCGTGGCAACCGGCACACGATTGTGCATTGTTTTTGGAAAGTATCGGATCGTAAAATAATTTTTTCCCCAGAGCGACTCCTTCAACGGTTAAGGGATTGTTTGCTGGTATGGGCATTTGCATCGTGCCCTTGGGTATGGTTAAAGTATATGGTGTAGGTTGATATGACTCAGCTTCACATCCCCAGAGAAATATTATTAAAACAAAAAAAATATATGAAATACTTTTTTTCATGAAATTAAAATAATGTTCTTACTTCTGATTTGATGACATCAATGGCCAGTTGTGTTGGAAGTTTTTCCATTTGCATGGCAGTTTCTAAAATTATTTTACTTAGTTCTACAGCATCCTCACTTGCATTTATCTTTGCTGCGCTGATGTTGATGAGTTTAATGGTTTCTTCTTTGCCTCTTTTCAATGCCTCCCAAGATGCAGTATTCATATAAACCTGCTGGGTGAGGTTATGTTCAAATTCAGCCCTGATGGTATTGAGCAATTCTGTATGTAATTCACCGGCACTTACAGATGATTTGGAAATACGCATGATAAGATTGGGTGGTGAAATTCTTTCTAAAAAAAGCACAGCCCTTTCATACGCCTGCAATCGAAGGGGATTGATTTGCTGTGTGGTTTGCTTACGCAATTCAATGAGCCCTTTTTTTTCTTCATTTTCTTTCCACTGTTTTAATATCGTATGAGCCGTAAAAAAAACAATGAATGAAGGCAGGGTATATTTTATAATTTCGAGTATGATATTGATTGTTTCCATAATATTATGCTTAACAAATTTACAAGTAAAATTTTCGAATTATACTATCTGTGCCCTTTTAAATACGTTTTTTATAAAAAGTGGTTCAGTTTACTGTATTTTTTAATTACAATTGTATTGAATTTTAATTCAAATTTATGAATTGGTTATCAGAACGGGTACTTCACATGGCTGAGTCAGAAACCTTGGCGATGGCAAGGATGAGCAGAGAGTTAAAAGCTCAGGGGCATGATGTGATCAATTTAAGTTTGGGTGAACCCGATTTTGATACACCGGCATTTATTAAAGATGCAGCCAAAAAAGCCATTGACGAAAATTATACGCATTATACACCTGTTGCAGGTTATGATGAATTGCTGGAAGCCATCAGCACTAAATTCAAACGTGATAATCAACTAAATTATTCCAAGCAGCAGATTCTTGTTTCTACAGGAGCTAAGCAATGTATAGCCAATGTAATGCTTGCCATCTTAAATAAGGGAGATGAAGTGATTGTACCTTCTCCTTACTGGGTGAGTTATCGCGAAATTATAAAACTTGCAGGAGGGGTTAGTGTAGAAGTATATGCTCCCATTGAAATGGATTTTAAAGTAACACCGGAGCAAATAAAAAATGCGATTACACCCAACACCAAAGCCATTATATTTAGCAGCCCTTCTAATCCAACGGGATCTTTATATACGCATGATGAACTTCAGTCGATAGCAAAGTTGTTGGCTGAATATCCGCACATTGTTGTGATATCTGATGAAATATATGAACTGATTAATTTTCAGGGAGACCATGTGAGTATTGGAACTTTTCCTGGAATGGATAAACAGGTTGTCACCATCAATGGTTTAAGTAAAGGGTTTGCCATGACGGGGTGGCGACTGGGTTACATGGGTGCACCTGCTGATATTGCAGCCGCTTGTATTAAAATACAAGGACAGTTTACTTCTGCTACTTGTTCAATTACACAGCGAGCAGCAATTACTGCGTTGAAAGCAGATCCTAAAGAAATGGACTACATGAAGCATGCTTTTTTAAAAAGAAGAGACCTCATGTATAGTTTATTGCAGCAGATAGATGGAATCAAACTGAATTTGCCTCCGGGTGCATTTTATTTTTTCCCTGATGTTGCTTCTTATTTTGGTTCGTCTTTTAGCGATAAGGTTATTCAAAATGCAGATGATTTATGTATGTATCTGTTGAATCATGCACATGTAGCTACTGTTCCTGGCTCTGCGTTTGGTGCTCCTGATTATATTCGTCTTTCTTATGCTACATCAGAAGAACAGTTGGTAAAAGCCATTGACAGAATTAAATCAGCATTGTCTCAACTAAAAAAATTATAAAAAAACAACAACAACATGCCTGTCTCTAAACTTTGGCATAGAATAAGAGAAGCCATTAATATCAAAATATATTCTTCCAAGAATATAGTGCTGAAAATATTACTCACACTTCGGCTTGTTGTTTCTGTAGCGATGGTGTCATCTCTGATTTACTATCACGGATATCCTCAGAATGAAGGTGCCATTCATACTTTCATTATCATCATCAGAAGTAGTTTTATTTTTTATATTTTAAGTTACATCGTTCGATTGTTTTATGATTTTGAGCCTATCAAATTCTTAAAAGATAACATGTTTGAAGGATTACTTATGTTGTTCTTGTTTTTAGATTTAATCAGCTTTAGTATTTTCCATCAGCCTGTTTTTAAATTATTGTTTTTTGAAATTGCTACGGATAGTGCTCTTGAATTATTCGGGGTTTTTACGCAGTTGTGTTTACTGGTGATTGTTGCCATTGAATTTGGAAGGGCAAGTCAGCAACTCACATTAATCAAAGTAAATCCTTCTTTAATATTTATATCTTCTTTTGTGTTATTAATTGCATTGGGTTCATTTTTATTGTCGATGCCTGAAATGACAACAGATGGTAAAGGATTGAATGCCATTAACGCTGTGTTTACATCTACCAGTGCGTCATGTGTAACGGGGCTTACCGTAGTGGATACCGGCACACATTTTACCAATAAAGGAATTTTTGTGATTTTAGTTTTGATTCAGTTGGGTGGGTTGAATATTATTTCGTTTGCTTCATTCTTTGCAGCGTTTGCACAAAAAGGAGTAGGGTTAAGGCAACATACCATGATTAAAGATTTTATGAGCTATGATTCTTTGTCGAGTACCCACAGCTTAATTAAAAGAGTAATTACACTCACATTTATCATTGAACTGCTGGGCGCCATTGCGATTTTTTTCACATGGAATCCCAAACTTCATTTTGACTCTATTCAGCAAAAAATATTCTATTCAGTTTTTCATTCTATATCTGCATTTAATAATGCCGGCTTTTCAACGTATACCAATAATTTATTTGAACCCTTAGTCAGAGAATCTTATTTCTTACATGTAATTGTGGGTATGCTTGTTTTTCTGGGAGGGATAGGAGTGCCTATTCTTAATGATATGTTCGATCCTAAAAATATGAGGGAGCGTCTTCAGCATCCATGGAAAAGATTATTGATTACATCACGCTTGTCGCTTTACACATCTTTCATTTTAATCATCATCGGGACAGTGCTCTTCTGGACATTGGAATATATGAATCCACGTCAGTTGGCTGAGGGAGGTTTTTTAACCCTCGGTTATTTTGAGCAATTGGTAACTGCAGTATTTCAAAGTGTAATTACCAGAACTGCCGGTTTTAATACTACAGATATTTCAATTTTATCTACTCCTGTATTACTTGGATTTATTTTATTGATGTTTATCGGTGCCTCTCCCGGAGGAACCGGAGGGGGTATAAAGACATCCACTTTTGCCGTAGTATTCTTGTCATCTTTGGCTACCATTAGGGGAAAAAAAATTGTAGAGATATACAGGCATACTATCTCTTCAGAAATTATGTATAAAGCATTTTCAATATTCCTGTTTTCTGTTTCGGTGGTATTTGTAGGCACATTTATTCTTTCCATTACTGACCCACAATTCGATTTCGTTAAACTTGCCTTTGAAGAGGTCTCTGCATTTGCTACGGTAGGCCTTTCTGCTGGCGTTACATCTGGCTTGTCAGCCGGAGGTAAGATTGTATTGGTATTTTCTATGTTTGTTGGTCGTGTGGGTGTGCTTACCCTCGCTTTTGCTTTGAGTAAAAAAGTGCTGTCAACTAATTATAAATATCCGCAGGCACATATCATGATTGGATAGTTTGGTTGATTATCTTTACGCTTTAACTTTAAACATTTATTCATTTTTAATGTTCGTATTGTTGTGTCAGTAACGCCGTATCAATCAGATAAGTCAAAAAGAGACCAGGTTGCAGAAATGTTTGATAATATTTCTCACCGGTACGATTTTCTCAATCATTTTTTATCCATGGGTATTGATAAAATATGGAGAAAAAAAGTTGTTCAACTTGTGCAGAAGCAATCACCGGAGTCAATTCTCGATATTGCCACGGGTACTGCAGATCTTGCGATTGCCTTGAGTAAAACAGGGGCTAAAAAAATTGATGGTATTGATATTTCTGAAGGAATGCTTTCGGTTGGAAGAAAAAAAATTACTCAAAAAAAATTAGAAGGGTTGATCACATTACAATGGGGCGACTCAGAAGCCATCCCATATCCTGATAATAGTTTTGATGCTGTTACCGTAGCTTTTGGAGTAAGAAATTTTGAGCATCCGATTCAGGGGTTGAATGAAATTTACAGGGTCATTAAGCCGGGCGGAAAGTTATATGTTCTTGAATTCTCTCAGCCGCAAAAGTTTCCTGTAAAACAACTGTATCAGTTCTATTTTAAAAATATACTGCCGGTATGGGGAAGAATCGTATCAAAAGATCATGCTGCATATACTTATCTGCCTGAAAGTGTGCAGGCCTTTCCTTATGGTGATGCTTTTATTCAACTGATGAATCAGGCCCATTTTAAGGATAATGTTTGTAAGCCACTGAGCTTTGGTATCGCAAGCATTTATTTCGGCACGAAATAAATTCGTAGTATCTTCGTTCAACTTACCGCTTAACGGTGTGAAAAAAATTGCTTTCATAACATTTTTATTATTCGTTTTTTCATTTCAATTCAGCGAAGCACAGGTTCGCAGAAGAAGGAAAACAGAAGTGAAAACGGAGAATATGCCCAAGTACGACAGGCGGTTGTTTCACTTTGGAATAAACCTTGGTGTAAATATGAACTGGCTGGC
>JBILKR010000032.1:0-18478 GCA_044376575.1 Flavobacteriales bacterium
TAAAAATGATTTCATTTCACTCAGAGGAATCATATTTGGCCCGTCACTTAATGCAGTTGAAGGGTCAGGATGGGTTTCAATAAAAAAACCATCCACACCCACTGCAGCCGCTGCCCTGGCAAGATATGGAGCCATTGACCTATCACCTCCGCTTTTTCCACCCAGTGCTCCCGGCTGTTGAATGCTATGGGTTACATCAAATATTACAGGAGCAAATGACCTCATGATGGGTATGGATCTAAAGTCAACCACCAGTTGACCATAACCAAAGAAAGTACCTCGTTCTGTTAACAGCACTTCTGAATTGCCTGTAGATTTTACCTTATCTACGGCAAACTGCATATCCTTGGGATCCATGAATTGCCCTTTTTTAATATTAACGGTTTTACCTGTTTTGCCTGCTTCTATCAATAACGTAGTCTGGCGACATAAAAATGCAGGAATTTGTAATATATCGGCAACTTCTGCAACAGTATGTATCTCAGCGCTTTCATGAATATCGGTGATTACTGGAACCTGAAAATTTGTTTTTACTTCCTGTAAAATTTTTAATGATTCATCTATTCCTATACTTCTGAAACTACTAGCTGAAGTTCGGTTTGCTTTATCGTAGGATGCTTTAAAAATATAATTTAACTGTAATTCTTCAGCAGTTCTTTTCATTTTTTCTGCAATCTGCATGCATAAATCCCGGCTCTCAACCACGCACGGACCGGCAATAATCATTTTATTAGTTGGATGAATTAGTGGCATATCATGAATATTTAACGTCGAAATTAAACTTTTGCACACAATAATGTGTTTCTCAAATACGAAGTAAATTATTATTTTAGTAACAAATAAGAAAACAAATAATATAATATGAAAAGAATGAATTCATTTATGATGTGTGCCTTTGTTATGTTCATTACAGTTGGACAACTAATAGCACAAAATGCCGAAGCAGACAGGATTGTAGGGGTTTGGGTGCCGAGTCATGGAAAGGCAAGGGTTAAAATTGAAAAAATTGGTAATAAGTATTTTGGCAAGACCATCTGGTTAAAAACACCAAACGATCCTGCAACAGGAAAGCCTTCTACTGATAAAATGAATCCTGATGAAAGTTTGAGAAGCCAGCCAAGATTAGGGTTGCGTATAATGAAAGATTTTGTTTATGAAGGCAAAGGTATTTGGGAAGATGGTTCTGTATATGATCCTGAGAAAGGAAAAACGTATTGCGGTAAGATAACTTTTGTTGATAATGATCATATTGAATTAAGAGGTCATATCTGTTTTATGCCATTTCTAGGTCGTACGGATACATGGACAAGATTTAAAGAATAATTAGAGTTGATATTAAAATAAAAAAGGGCAGAATTTTCTGCCCTTTTTTATTTTATGAATTAATGGTTGTTATGACTCTCATCTGCTTTGTGTTCCCCTGAATGAGAATTTTCATGTTGAGCAGGTTTTTTACATTCTTTGTTACAACTGCAATTTTTTCCGATCATTCCTATTATTGGTGCAATGATAATAAACATCAGTACCATAATCACCAGTACTGTTACATTTTCTTTTGGTTGTTCTTGATTTGAATGTGATGACATAATGATTGAATTAATGACTGTAAAATTATAAAATTAATCTTAGGGTAAAAGATTTGGCAACAAACTTATGCTTAATTCATTTACATTATTTTATCATTTTCTGCTTTTAAAGTCAGCAGAATAGGATTATTTTTGTTCAACAAAACTGAATTGTGAGTATAAAAGGAAGAGTATTGGTAGCGATGAGCGGAGGAATTGATAGTTCCGTTACTGCCCTAATGTTGCATGAGCAGGGTTATGAAGTAATTGGAATTACAATGAAAACCTGGGATTATGCTACTTCCGGTGGAACAAAAAAAACAACGGGATGTTGTAGCCTGGATGATATTAATGATGCGCGTTCACTGGCGGTTGATTTGGGTTTCCCTCATTACATCCTTGATATTCGTGAAGAATTTGGTGGATATATCATTGATAATTTTGTAGATGAATATTTATCAGGCCGTACACCCAATCCTTGCGTTTTGTGTAATACTCATATCAAATGGGATGCCCTGATGAAGCGTGCTGATCAGCTGGATTGTGAGTTTATTGCTACAGGTCATTATGCGCAGGTCCGCCAGGAAAATGAAAGATACCTCATCAGTAAAGGCAAAGATCAAAATAAGGATCAATCTTACGTGCTTTGGGGACTGAAACAGGAAAACCTGAAAAGAACCATTTTCCCTTGTGGTGGTTTTACCAAGCCCGAGATCAGAGATATTGCCATGAAGCATGGATACGAACAGATTGCTAAAAAGAGTGAGAGTTATGAAATATGCTTTGTACCGGATAACGATTACAGGGGATTTCTGAAAAGAAAAGTAAAAGGGCTGGAAGAAAAGGTTGCAGGAGGAAATTTTGTGGATTCATCGGGAAATGTTCTCGGAACGCATGAAGGATATCCTTTTTATACCATTGGTCAGCGTAAAGGATTGGGAATAGCACTGGGCAAGCCTATGTTCGTAACAAAAATTGATGCAACATCTAACACTGTCACACTAGGTGAAGAGCACGAATTATTTAGTTTAAAAATGAAGGTAAGAAATATCAATCTTATCAAATACGAAAAACTGGATAAACCGACCGAAGCAATAACCAAAGTTAGATATAAAGATGCCGGTAATTTTAGTTCACTCGAGCAAAAAGAATGGGGAATGGAAGTAAGTTTTTTTGAGCCTGTCAGTTCTATTGCTCCCGGTCAATCTGCTGTGTTTTACGAAGGCAATGATTTAATAGGAGGAGGTTTTATTATGGGTTCACTCTAAATACATATCTTTATTCCTGAGAATGAAATTTCTAACATACATCGGATTATTTTATTTGCTGATTTTCTTTTCTTCCTGTGAAAAGGTTACAGAAGAACCCTTAGATATGGGATACAGCTACTTCCCTGTTAAACAAGGTATGTATGCCATATATGATGTGGATTCAGTTTTTGTTGAATGTCAGTTTTCTATCAGAGATACGTATCATTTTCAACTCAAAGAAAAACTCGATACATTATTTACGGATGCTACAGGACAGTTGGCGATGCGAATTGAAAGATCTGTAAGACCAGATAGCACATCGCCCTGGCAGATTCGTGATGTTTGGTGGACATATACCAAAGAGAGAAGAGCAATGAAAGTAGAGGAAAATATCCCTTATGTTAAAATGGTTTTTCCTGTCATTGAAAATCAGGAATGGAATGGGAATTTATATAATTTCAATGCTCCATGGAATTATAAGTATGTTTCTGTTCATCAGCCGGAAAATATTGGTCAGTTAAATTTTGATTCTGTTACAACCGTTCTGCAGTTTTCACAATCATCAGCAAACCTTCAGGATTCACTTTTTTATATTGAAAAATATGCCAGTAATGTTGGGCTGATATCAAGAGATAAAATATTTATTAAAGGGATTACGCTGGATGTAAATGATCCCTGTAAAGATCAACTTCCATCAGGTGTTTTTGTAAACGATATCCCCTTAATGAATCGAATACGGTTTGCATCTATTTGGAAACAAAGAATTATAGATTATGGATATGAATAAAATAAAGAATTACTCCTGGTTGTTGATGATCATTCTTATTTCAGCACAACTTCAGGCTCAAACATATTATAAGTTTATTGTAAGATTTCAGGATAAAGGATCTAATAATCCATTTAATATAAATCAACCCATTGATTTTTTGAGTCAAAGAGCAATTGACAGAAGAATAAAGTTTAACATACCTGTTACTGCACAAGATCTTCCTGTTCATCCTGATTATATCGCCGGTGTTTTAAATATTTCTCCGAATTTGAAATTATTTAACCGATCAAGATGGATGAACCACATCATGGTAGGAACCTACGATTCATCTCTTGTTAACTCCATTGCATCATTGAATTATGTAGATACTGCATTTATGATTTATCGTGGAGCATATCCTCAAAAACCATCTGGTTCTACAATACAATCAAATGGCGGTGTAAAGTCAATAAATGAAAGTATTGAAGATTTGAATTACGGAGATGCAACAGTGCAAATTCAAATGATTGGTCTTGACTATTTGCATCGAAAAGGATTTTTAGGAGAAGGGATGCAAATTGCTGTTTTTGACGGTGGATTCAGTTTTGTTCATCTTATGCCTGCATTTGAACACTTACGTCAAAATAATCAGATCATGGGTACATGGGATTTTGTGACTGCTGATAGTAGTGTATATGAAGATAATAATCATGGAATGAACGTGCTTTCATGTATGGCGGCTTATATTCCAGGCAAAATATTGGGAACGGCTCCTAAAGCTTCATACTGGTTATTAAGAACGGAGGATGTATTTTCTGAAACTGTAACAGAAGAATATCACTGGTTATCTGCTGCAGAGTTTGCAGACAGTGCCGGTGTTGATCTGGTGAACAGTTCACTTGGATATACAACCTTTGATAATGGGGTAGGAGATTATTCGTATAATGATATGAACGGTGATAAAGCCATTTGTACACGTGCCGCAGATATACTTTCTTCAAAGGGTGTACTTGTGGTAAATAGCGCAGGGAACTCCGGAAACAGTGAATGGAAATATATCGGTGCTCCGGCAGATGCTGATAGTGTATTGGCAATCGGAGCAGTAAAAGCTGATCGTCAGAAAGCATCATTCAGTTCGTTTGGTCCAAGCGTTGATGGACGAATAAAACCGGATGTTTGTGCCATGGGTCAGGCTACAAAATTAGTTGCAGTAACAGGAGATGTAATCAGTGCAAACGGAACTTCTTTTTCTTCTCCCATCATGTGTGGAGCAATTGCATGTTTCTGGCAGAAGCACCCTTCTATGAACAATATGCAAATCATACAGGCGGTAAAACAAAGCGCAAATTTTTATCAGCTTCCAAATGATGAAATGGGGTATGGTATTCCTAATTTTGGTGTTGCAGATATGTTGGTTAAACAAACAAATTTTGATCAATACTATGAAGATCAGAAAATCACAGTATATCCCAATCCGGTAAATGATAATACATTTTATGTGGATTTCTATTCCAATACTACCGAAAATATTATCATTGAAGTGATGAGTGTGAAAGGGAAAAAAGTTTACGTGAAAGAACAACAGGTTTATCAAAAGTCAATGAATACCTTTGTTTTATCGATAGATCAGAAACTCGCATCAGGCAGTTATATTTTATCTATTCAAAGCAAATCCAAACGATTCACTTCAAAGTTTATTAAATCTTAATTGCTCAAATTATGTCATTGCTCCTCGAAAAAATTAAATCAGTTGGTGATTTTCATGATGCATTTTTAATTGGTAATAATCATTCACCGGTTTTAATTTCGAATGAAGAATCATTGCTTCGTTATACGTTGATGCGTGAAGAAAATGAAGAATATTTAGAAGCAGCACAACGGGGTGATTTGGTTGAAATAGCAGATGCACTGGGCGATCAATTATATATTCTTTTTGGCACCATGTTACGTCACGGACTTCAATATAAAATAGAGGAAGTGTTTGATGAAATTCACAGAAGTAACATGAGCAAACTCGATGAAAATGGGAAGCCTATTTATCGAGAAGATGGTAAGGTGCTAAAAAGTAATTTATATTTCAGACCTGATATCAGAAGCATACTTGAAAAATAAATGGATGCCGGCTTTCAACATTTGAAAGAATTTCTGGATGAAAAGGTGAATGCATACAATCATCCCTCATTTATTGAATCTGATCCCATTTCTATACCTCATCTTTTTACTCTTCCAGAAGATATTGCTATCGCTGGATTTTTAACAGCAACCATTTCGTGGGGACAGCGTGTAACCATATTGAAGAATGCAAGAAAACTGGTGAAGTGGATGGATGATGATCCTCATCAGTTTATTATTCATTCCGGTAATCATGACCTTAAGATTTTTAAGAAATTCATACACCGAACAATGAATGGAGATGATATGTATTTTTTTATACAATCATTGAAGAATATATATCTGCAACATGGAGGTCTTGAAAAGATATTTGTTGATGGGTTGCATCAGAATCAACAATCAATGGCTCACGCCATTGATTATGTCAGAAATATTTTTTTTGAAACCAAACATTTGAATCGTTCAGAAAAACATTTTGCTAATCCGTTAAAAAATTCCTCAGCAAAACGAATATGTATGTTTTTGCGATGGATGATAAGAAAGGATAATAAAGGTGTTGATTTTGGTATTTGGAAAAATATATCAGCATCGCAGTTATATTTACCTTTAGACTTGCATTCTGGTGCTACAGCCAAGAATCTGGGATTTCTTACTCGTAACCAATACGACTGGAAAGCTGTTGAAGAAATTACTCAGCATTTAAGAATGTTTGATCCTGCAGATCCTGTAAAATATGACTATGCATTGTATGGGTTGGGCGTATTTGAAAAATTCAATGATTAATTGATCCTCTTAAAAATATATTTTTTAAAAAGAAAGATCAGCAATGCAGAAAATAGTATCATTAACCCAAGTATCATAAATCCCCATTTTAAAAGCGTAAAAGATGATGCAAGGGCAACAGTTGTAGCGTTGATATCTGGATAGGTGTCAATTAAATTTACAATTGAAAAATTTTCAAGATAATCGAATATCATTGAAATAAAGGGAAAGATGCCAAGTAATCCAAGTTGAGGAATATTAATGAAACTTCTCTTAAAAAAATAAATAATCGCAAGGGAGTATAATAATCCGTTGGTGAGGGGAAAAAATAAATCTTCCCAAAGCAAAATTGAACGGTATGTGTATAGTCCTTCCTCTCCGATAAAATCAAAATATGTGATAACATCAATTACAGAATAGCCGGTTCTTAAATCAAAAATGGTATAGGGACCGGTAAAAAATTTCATTTTTTCTTCGGCTCCAGGCATCACAAACATTAAAAAATAGATATTTAATGCAAATAAAATTAAAAGGACAACAGGATGTAGTAGGTGGTTAATTATTCGTTGCATATCAATTCATTTTGGAGTAAGATGCGGGAATGGAAAATGGGAATTCAGTAGGTATATTAAAATCAGTTTTAAGATATTCAATTTTGATTTCGGTATTTGACTGCTCATTAATGATATTCATTAATAGAAACCCTGGGAATAATTTATCATTTGATTTCTGATATTTTGAATACATTAAATTTACCTCGGTTTTACTTTCGGGTTCATAAAATAAATTTCGATGTGCCAGTTGCAAAGAATCAACCCATACAGCCTGAAAAAATTGTGGAGGAGCCTGTAATAATTTACGTTGTTCAAGATATTCATTTAAACTGGATGTGCTTAATACTGAATTTAAACTATCGGTAGAAACCTTATACAATTCTTTGCTTGTAATAAAGTTAGCATTTCCGGTAAAGAGATTTTGTAAGGTCTGGAAATTAATGTTGTATTTAAACATCGATTTAAGCAATTGAAAATCTCCTGATAAATATGATTTGTCAAGATAATTGATGAGGTGAATACTGTCTGGAGTAATTTTTAATCGAAATACTTCAATGATGGCTACATCAGGTTTAATAGATATCCATATCAGACTGTCTTTTCTGATTTTTACCCTGCCTTTAATTGTATTTAGTTCACCGTTATTATTTACATCTGCATTAAGTTTGATATCCATCCAATTAAAATCAAATGTTTGAATGGGGATATCCTGACCAGTTTTTTCAATTTCTTGTGTTTGTGTTAGAATAATATTTCCTCTTTTTTTTGTTCTGCACGAAACCGAAAAGAATACAACACTAATCAGAAATAAAATGTATGGAATATTTATTCTACCCATTTCTTTAATTTAATTTTTTCATCAATCTTATCACTGAGTTCACCGCCGGCTTCTTTTGCTTTTAACCAAGAGTCTAATGCATTTTCAATGTCATTTGTTTTATAATAGGCATCTCCAAGGTGTTCGTATAAGATACCCGGTTTTTTTTCCGTGTATAATATGGCTTTTAGAAAAATAATCTTTGCATTTCCATAATCACCTTTTTTGAAAAGTATGAATCCATAAGTATCAAGATAATAAGAATTATATGGCACTTTCTGTATTACTTCATTGATTAATGATTCCGCTTTTGATAAATTCAAATTCCTTAGAGCGAGATAGTAAGCATAATTGTTTTTTATAGCATTACTTAAAGGATCTGTTTTTAGAGCATTTTCAAAAGCCTCAATCATTTCACCATCTTTTTTTAGTTCAAAGTAATTTTTTGCCAAAAGCTGATAAAATTCTGATGTTAAGTTTTTTTCATCCAGCACAAGTTCTTTTCCTGCAAGAATGGTTTCTATACTTTTATAAAATTCTTTTTTGTTGTATTGAACAATGGATAAAAAGAGATAAACAATGGGTTGCTCGGGAAAAATTTCGCTTGCCGCTATTGCTTTTATTTCTAAATTATTCCAGTCTTTTTTTTCATAATACAATCCAAGTAATTCTTTCCATACAGGTAGTCTGCTGTTATCAAGTGAAATCACTTTCTCAAATGCATCAATGGCTTCGTCTTTTCGTTTCTCCTTGAGCATAAAATCACCTTTAATTGAAAAACTTTTAGCTTCATTGGGGTGTGTTGATATCAAAATGTCTATGAGCTCGAAAGCCTGTTTTTTATATACTGATTGATTATCAATTAAATCATAATAGGATAGCAATACTTTAATTTTATCATCAATGCTAACTTCCGGATTATAAAATGCTTTTTTTGCATAATCATAAGAAATGGAATCCTTTCCCATGTCTTGATATAGATTAGCCAGCGATAGTTGTATAACAGGATTCAGCGGATCAAGTTCCAATACTTTCAGATATGTTTTTAATGCCTCATCTTTTTTATTATTTCTGTAATACAATTCAGCTAAAATTCCATATAAATCAGCATTTTCAGGGGTAGATCGAATGAGTTTTTTTATTTCATCAACAGCTTTTTGAATTTGTCCCATCGCCTCATATAACTTTTCCTTCTGGATTGAAATTTCCGGTTGAATTCCCATTTTTTTTTCAATATTATCATACAGTTGAATGGCTTCTTTATATTTTTTTTCGGCCATATATAGATCTGCAAGTTCAAGTGAGTAATTATAATTCTCAGGATCCAATTCTATTAAATCATGATATGCCTTTTCGCATTCTTTATATTTTTTTAGTTCTGCCAAAATGATTGTATATAACTCATAATACCATTTATTGTTGGCTTCAAATTTTATGGCCTTCTCAATATAAGGAAGTGCGGTTTCATATTTTTTTTGATTACTTCTGATCAGTGCTATCTCATAATTTGCCGCTCCTGATGAGGGATTTATTTTGATGGCATCTTCAAATTGTAGAATAGCGGCTTCGCCGTTGCCAATTAATTTTTGGGTTAATCCGTTGCCGAAAACCTGCGAAAATCTCACCTGGTTTTCATCATAAAAAGCAGTAGATATTTCAGACTTATTTTTCTTTTTCTGCTTTTGCGAAAATACAGGTGTATGAATAGCGAAAAATTGTCCAATCAGGATACTCAAAAAATAAATATGATGAATTCGGATAATCATTATTCCTGAACGCTGTAATCTCCGATACTTACTTGTTTAATATTGCCTTTGTAAACGACATGATTGCCCAACATCGTATTTTCAAGCACGCTATTTTGAATCAGACAATGTTGCTGTATAATACTGTTTTTAATTACAGCATCTTTAATTACAGTACCTTGTCCAACTGATACATGAGGGCCGATGACACAATTTTCAAGCTGAACATCCTTGCCAATATAACATGGTTCAATAATTACTGCATTTAATTTCTTGCATGATTGTGAGTAAAGATTTTCATTTTCCTTTACCAGTTCAAGTATGCGCTGATTGGTGTAAACGGTTGCGTCTTTATTCCCACAATCAAGCCATTCGTCAACAGTTCCGGTTTTAAATCTTACCCCTTTGTTTTTCATATTTTCGAGGGCATTGGTGAGTTGGTATTCACCTTTTTCGATAATGTGATTATCCAACAAATATTGTAATTCTTCCTTTAAAAAATCTCCATCTTTAAAATAATAAATCCCAATGATGGCTAAGTTTGAAATAAGTTCTTTGGGTTTCTCAATCATCTCAGTAATTTCTCCTGCCTGATTTAATTTTACTACACCAAATGCTGACGGATCATCAACCTTATGCACCCAAATAATTCCTTCTTCTGATGTGTCCATTTTGAACTGAGCAGAAAATAATGTGTCTGCAAAAGCAACTACAACTTTTCCATGGAGTGATTCCTTCGCACACATAATGGCATGTGCGGTACCTAAGGCTTTATCCTGATAATATATTTTCCCTTTTGCACCTACTTTTTCTGCAATATACATGAGTTTGTCTTCTGTTTCCTTACCAAAATCTCCAACTACAAATGCAATTTCTTCAATTTTTTCTCCGCATACTTTTGCAATGTCTTCAACTAATCGCTGAACAATGGGTTTACCTGCAATAGGTATGAGTGGTTTGGGAACTGTAAGAGTGTGAGGTCGCATACGCTTCCCCATTCCTGCCATAGGAATTATTATATTCATTTTTTCTTAATAATGAAGCAAATCTACAAACATCACTCTAATCTACCAATTTGCCATAAATTCATGGTAAATAAACTAACTTTACAGCTTGATAAATCAAAAATACATATTAGTTGGTGGCGGTCTTGCAGCATCTTGTCTTGCTTTTGAATTTATCAGAAGAAAAATAGAATTTGTATGGTATATTTCTCCGCAAAAACCCTCAGCATCTAGGGCTGCATATGGTATATTAAATCCAGTGCACATTAGAAATGCTGAACTCAGTTGGAATGCCAAACTATTTTATTCACATGCGCTTCCGTTTTATGAAGATATAAAGACATCAACCGGAGTAGATTTTGCACAAAAAAAAATAATCTATCACGTTTTATCCAGCGAAGAAGAAGCGGTGTTATGGAGGCAACAGTCTGAACTGGGAATTCTCGATGGATTTACCTCCGGAGACGTAGAATTTGTAGATGCACCTGATTTAATTCAGCCTTTTGGTTGTATTAAGATTCATGAAGCACTTTATGTTAACGTTCCAAAATTAATTGATGCTGTTTTATCCTTGGCTGCTCAACAAAACATAGATTTACGAAACGAACATTTTGAAGAACAACAATTAGTTTGTACTGAAAACGAATTGATATACAATGGGAGCTATTATACAGGAATAGTCTATTGTGATGGAATTCATGCGTTGGAAAATCCATTCTTTAAGAAATTACCTTTTAATCCATGTAAAGGTGAGGTGCTAGAAGTTGAAATACCAGAACTTCATATCAATGAATGTTGGCATAAAAAAATATTTTTAATACCAGAGAAGAATAGAAGGTTCAAAGCCGGTTCAAATTACGACTGGGATCACCTTGATTTTATACCTTCTGAAAAAACAATTAGCGAATTAAAAATAAGCCTTTCCAATCTCTTAACATCTGATTTTAAAATAATTAACACACTTGCAGGTGTTAGGCCATCTATGGCCGATCGAAAACCTGTAGTTGGAAGCCATCCCTTATATAAAAACATCTATACCATCAATGGATTTGGGAGCAGAGGTTTAATGCTTTCTCCTTACTGTACAACATCTCTAATTGAAAATTTATTATATGAAACACCAATCATGCCTGAAATAAATGTTTCCAGATTTAAAAAAAGATTAAGAAACCTTTTTTAATTTTATATTTCTTCATGAAAAAACGATGAAATATATTTTTCTGCTGTTGTATTTATCCTTTCCTTTTTCAATATCTGCACAGCAGGATGCGATAAATATGATCATCATCGGAGATTCCCATACCAAAGGATATTTTGGAGAGAGATTACATCAACGTATTCATTCAACCGGGTTGTTTAATATTTTTTCCATAGGTTTGGGAGGTGCAGGAACGCAAAATTATTTATACACTTTGTATAATAATTGTTGTGGATATAAAGTTCGCCTCACCTGTGCAGAAGATGTTGTTGATTCCAAGTCCAAGTTACCTTTTTTAGAAAATGAGGATAAAGGCACAGGCACAATGGTATTAAAAAAATGGAATGGTAAATTCAAAAACGTTTTACAATGGTGGAAACCACAGCTAGTAGTTGTTGCATTGGGATCAAATTATGTAAATGCTCATAGTGCTTTTATATCATCGATTTACGAGATAGTACCGGCAGTTCCTATTTTATGGATTGGTCCTTACCGAAGAAAGAATAGTTCATTAAGATATCAGGCTATTCAAAAGGTAATCAAAGAATTTCCTGACATTCAGTTGATAAGGTCAGATGATTTGGTTGGAAATGACAGTATAACGTCAGTTCATTTTACTAAAAAAATGGCTGAAAGGTGGGCAGATTCTGTATATACAAGATTGCGACCGCATTTATTCAAACAGTTTGAAAAAGATTAATTTTCAACAATTTATTATTCTGCATTCATTACGATATACTTTTGTAAAAAAATTAATTTGTCTCAAGACTCTTTATCGGCTGTTATTGATACATCGATGAGCGTATCAGATAATACAGGCCTGCTTATTAGGCCTGTTATTACTGAACCTGTAATTGAAATACCCGAATGGCTGAATTTTAAAAAAGAAGAGTTGAAGTTTAATTTTGATGCTGAAGCATTCAATTTTCCAAAGAAAGTTTGGAAAGAGTCGATGATTCAAACTACCTCTTTTAAATCAGAAATTAGTTCTCCTCAAGTAAAGGAATCTTCAAATACAGGGAAATATTTTCTATCTGCCTGGATTATTATGTTGCTGATTACCATTGTGGTTATTCGACTCAATTCGTGGACGAAGTTTAAGGAAATGATAAAAAGTGGATTGTATCATCAGCCTTTTAGACGATTTCTTGCTGAATATCAACCCGGATGGTTTCCACCGGTTACTTCTTTATATTTTGCATGTGTTTTTATTTTATCCGGTTACATATTATCCGTATGGTTGAAAGACCATACGGATTCGCTAACATACATGATTGCCGGTAGTTTTATAGTTTTTTTTATTTCATTTATTGTTCCTATTCTCAGAACTTTTATGATTTATCTTTGGGGGTGGACCTTTGATCATAAAAGCCTTTCTTTATATCATGCCCATATTTCATACCTTTCATTATTGGCATTCTCTTTTTTAGTTTTACCATTTTTTCTAGATCAAAGCTTAGGCTTGGGATTAAGTAACTATATATCAATTAGTTCATGGGTTTATCCAGCACTGCTTGTGCTCCTTTGGCAGATGGTTCGAATATTCTTGCAGGCAAATATAAGTTCGTTTTTCTCAGGGCTTTATATTTTTATCTATCTTTGCACCCTTGAAATTGTTCCAATAGTATTGATATATAAAATTTTATATATAAACGGTCTTTAATAATTACATTCAAAATCACCGATGGAATGAAAATAAAAAATGTTCTCATCAGCCAGCCAAAACCGGAAACAGAAAAATCACCATATTTTGATATTGCAAAGAATTACAAGGTAAATCTTGAATTTAAGCAGTTCATTAAAGTAGAAGGACTAACTGCTGCAGATTTCAGAAAACAGCGTATTGATATTACCCAGTATTCATGTATTATCATGAACAGTAAAAATGCTGTTGATCATTATTTCAGAATGGCTGGTGAAATGAGATATACAGTTCCGGAAAACAATAAATATTTCTGTTTAACAGAAGCCGTTGCTTTGTATTTGCAGAAATACATCGTTTATAGAAAAAGAAAAATATTTTTTGCACAACAAAGTATCGAAGAGTTATCTGAAGTGATTAGGAAAAATAAAGATGAAAAGTTTCTTTTCCCTTGTTCAGATAAGCATACTGATAAAATTACCGAGTATCTAGAAGCTCATAAAATCAACTATTCTAAGTGTATATTTTATAAAACGGTAAGTAGTGATATGAAAAATGTGCCTATCAAACAATTTGATTTAGTATTATTTTTCAGTCCACATGGTGTACAATCACTTATTGATAATTTCCCTAACTACGAGCAGGGTGATCAGAAAATAGGTGTTTTCGGAACAACTACCTATCAGTCTGCCATTGCTAAAAAGTTAAGGGTTGATCTGGTAGCACCGATGCCGAAGTTACCATCCATGGCTATGGCATTGGAATGGTTTATTCGTGAAACAAATAAAAACGGAGTATCTCCCGTACCTTTCGTCCCTGAGATTATTCCAGTGATTGTAAAGGCAGAAAAGAAAGACGCTCCCAAAACGAATAAGAAAAAAGAAACACAAACTGTTTCATCAGCTTCCTCGTCATCTACAACTTCTAAAGTTGTTAAAAAGACCAGCACTGCTATTGTAAGCAAAGTTGCACCAAAGAAAAAACAAGAAGTAAAAACAAAAATTAAGAAACAAACGCCTAAAAAACAGGCAATCCAAAAGGTAATAAAGAAAAAAGCAGTCGTTTCTAAGTCTAAATCAAAAATTCAAAAACCTTCGGTAAAAAAATCTGCTAAGAAAGTAGTTACTCGTCCTATTAAAAAAGCTATTACAACAAAAAATAAAGCGAAAGCTGTTTCCAAAAAATCCAATAAACCAGTTGTTAAAAAAGTAACAAAAAAATCAGTTGCCAAGAAGGTAAACAAAAAACCAATCGCTAAAAAAACAGCAGTTAAAAAGCCGGTAAAAAAGATTGTAAAAGTTATAAAAAAGGCAACGCCTGTTAAAAAATCGGCTCCTTCAAAAGCAAAAAAAGTAGTAAAAAAGAAAAGATAATTTTTGAAACAACGTTTTCCATTTCAAAAAACTGATCGGCTTACCAGTCAGAAAGATATATCTCGACTTTTTTCAGCAGGTCAGCATGTGTTGGTTTTCCCTTTATTGTTTCATTTTATATACACCCCAGACGATATATCACAGATAAAAATTGTAGTAGGGGTTTCAAAAAAAAAAATAAACAAAGCAGTTGGACGCAACCTCATTAAACGACGTATTCGAGAGGCATACAGGAAACAACTCCCTGAATTAAAATCCTCATTTTTAAAAGGAAGTTTGATATTGTCTGTAAATTATATTCACGATAGTGCATTACCAATTGATGTTATTCAAAAATCACTGACAGCAGGATTGAGAAAAGTTTCACATTCGCTTAAATAATAATAACAGATGATTTATACCATTTTAATAAAATGTATTGACCTATAAAAAACAAAAAAAATATACTTTCGTTATTAATTCAAAATACCTCGCATGTTTAAACTAAATCGTTTCAAAATATTTACAATTTCTATATTGGTGGGATGCATATCACTTGCATCGGTTACTTATGATCATTATTTTGAAATATCAAAGAATCTTGAAATATATGCATCCTTATTTAAGGAGCTGGATGTGTATTATGTAGATGAGATAAAGCCGGGCGACTTAGCACAAAAGAGTATTGATGCTATGCTCGAATCACTGGATCCTTACACTACATTTATACCGGAATCCGAAATGGAAGACCATCGGCTCTCAACTACCGGACAATACGGAGGGATTGGTGCTGTTGTTCGTAAACGTGGCGATCATGTTATGATAACCGAGCCGTATGAAAATTTCCCGGCTCAAAAGGCAGGGCTTCGCGCCGGTGATGTCATTCTGGAAGTAAATGGTCAGTCAACCAAAGGTAAATCAACAGATGAAGTGGTGAAGATTTTACGTGGCTCACCCAGTTCAACAGCGAAATTACTGATTAAGCGTGAAGGTGTGGCAGAACCGATGATGTTTGAAGTAGCACGCGAAGAAATAAAGATTAAAAATGTTCCGTATCATGGAATGCTCGATAATGAGATTGGATATATCCGGTTAAGTGGATTTACAAATAATGCAGGTAATGACGTTAAGATAGCTCTTCAGGAATTGAAAAAAAATGATGGACTTAAAGGCGTTGTTTTGGATTTAAGAGGTAACCCTGGTGGCTTATTGAGAGAAGCTATCAATGTGGTTAATGTTTTTGTTGATAAGAATATCAATATTGTGAGCACCAAAGGCAAGGTGGAGGAGTGGAATAAAACCTATAAGTCATTAAACGAACCGGTAGATATGAATATTCCACTTGTTGTTTTGGTGGACAGGGGTTCAGCTTCCGCTTCAGAAATTGTATCGGGTAGTATTCAGGATCTTGATCGTGGAGTTATTATTGGTCAGCGAACATTTGGAAAAGGTCTTGTTCAGTCCACCCGACCTCTTGTCTATAATACACAACTAAAAGTTACCACTTCCAAATATTACATACCTAGTGGACGATGTATCCAAGCCCTTGATTACTCAAAGAAAAATCCTGATGGCAGTGCAGGTGTTATTCCGGATTCATTAAGAACTCCTTTCAAAACATCTAAAGGAAGAACTGTTTATGATGGCGGTGGTATTTATCCAGATATAACAATTAAAACGCCTACATATAGTAATGTGCTTAGGGCATTGTTATCCAAACAACTCATCTTTGATTACGCTACACAATTTAGAATGAAAAATGAGACCGTGGCGCCAGCCAAAGAATTTCAAATCAATGATCAGCAATATGATTTATTTCTTGACTTTTTAAAAGATAAGAAATACGAATACACTACAGATAGCGAAAAAATTCTTGAAGATTTTAAGAAAAAAGCTGAAAAAGAAAAGTATTATGAATCTATCAAAAATGAATATGAACTTTTGGTAGAAAAGAAAAAGCAATCAAAAAATAACGACATCATTAAATTTAAAGATGAGATCAAATCTTTCTTGTCGGAAGAAATCGTTTCAAGATATTATTATCAGAAAGGCAGACTTGAACATACCCTGACCACCGATGAAGATGTTAAAAAAGCGATAGAAGTATTGAATGATAAACAGAAGTACAAATCAATACTCGATGGATCTTATGTGATAAAAATTGAGGATGAAGAGGTTGAACCTGCAGATGTTGAACAACTTCCCGAAGAATAAAATATGAAATTCTCAATTCTTATTCCTACATGGAATAATTTACCTTTCCTGAAAATCTGCATAAACAGCATTCGTAAGAATTCAATCGTTGATCATCAGATTATCGTTCACGTTAATGAAGGAACAGACGGAACAACAGAGTGGCTCAAATCTGAATCAATCTTATTTTCTTATTCAGCTCAAAATATTGGTGTATGCAAGGCATTAAATAACGCATTTCAGCATTCAACGGAAGATTATATTGTTTTTATGAATGATGATATGTATGCTCTGCCCAACTGGGATGTTTATTTAATAGAAGCGATTAACAAACAGCCTTCCCATTTATTTTACCTCTCGTCCACCATGATTGAACCGAAATTATCAGGGAATAATTGTGTTCTTGCTCCGTATGATTTCGGAACATCACCATCGTCATTTAATGAAAATAAATTATTGGAGTCTGCTCCTCAAATTTCATTTCATGACTGGTATGGTTCAACATGGCCGCCATCTTTGGTTCACAGGGAACTATGGAAAAAGGTTGGAGGCTATAGTGAAGAGTTTTCTCCGGGTTTATATTCTGATCCTGATTTCAGTATGAAGTTATGGAATGAAGGCGTAAGAACATTTATAGGAATTTCCGGCAGCAGGGTATATCATTTTATGTCTAAATCTACCGGAAGGTCAACCATGAATAACGGCAGGCGTCAGTTTGCAAAAAAATGGGGGATGACGGCATCTTTTTTTAAAAAAAGATACCTGAAAATAGGGGAGAAATATAATGGGGAAAAATTATCTGGTAATGTAAATGTATTTTTACTGCTGTTACAGAAATTTAAAACGATGTGTATGTAATGAATTATATACTAAAACCCAGTTTTCCGCGCACACGTTTCAACACACCACCTAATACTTTTCTTGCTTTATCACTTCCGATTTTCATGATGGCATCCAGTTCTTTTGGATTGTTCATCAGAAACTGATAAGCTTCTCTTTCTTTTTTGAAACGTTCAATCAATATTTCAAGTAATGCATTTTTTGCATGTCCGTATCCAAATCCACCATTCAGGTATTTACTTCTGATCTCTTCGGTTTGCGTTGGTGTAGCTACCACTTTATAAATATTAAATACGTTACATGTGTCAGGATTTTTAGGCTCTTCTAGCGGAGTACTGTCTGTTATTATACTCATAACTTCTTTCTTTAACTCTTTTTCATTGTTAAAAATTGAAATGGTATTGTTGTATGATTTACTCATTTTCTGACCATCTGTTCCGGGAATAATCATCACCTCTTCGTTTACTGAAGTTTCTGGAATAATGAAAGTATCTCCATACTGGTGATTAAATGATTTTGCAATATCGCGTGTAATTTCTAAGTGTTGAATCTGATCTTTTCCAACAGGAACTATATTTGCATCATATCCAATAATATCTGCAGCCATTAAAACCGGATAGGTAAACAAACCTGCATTGACATCACTCAGTCGGTCTGATTTATCTTTGAAAGAATGTGCGTTGGCAAGCATAGGAA
>JBILKR010000033.1:0-18120 GCA_044376575.1 Flavobacteriales bacterium
AGTCATTGAAATCATTTGAGATTTTTAAATCTACTTTGAAAGGAAAAGCTGCTGCTTCACATTTAGTCAATGAATATATTTATCAGGTGAATGTGGCTAAAAAACTAATGAATAAGCCGGTGAATGTTACGATAAAGAATATGGGTAAGAACATTAATTCAACTTATCCGGAAAGTAATCCATCCATCACTGCAGATGGCAAAACTTTCATTTTTACAACTGCTCGTCCGCAAAATATGGGCGGAAAAAAAGATGAAGTGAATCAATTGTATTTTCAGGATATATGGATCAGTGAGAAAGACAGTGTTTCTAACGAATGGACTGAAGCAGAATCAATCGGAGGAGAATTGAACTCTGATGAACATGATGCCAGTTTAAGTATTACTGCTGACGGATCAGGAATATTTGTTTATAAAAGTATTCGTGGCGGAGATATTTATTATTCTAAAAAGAAAAAAAATGGCACGTGGAGAACACCTGAAGCTGTTGAAGGCAAAGTGAATTCAACTTATTTTGAAACGGGAGCCTGTGTTACAGGAGATAAAAAGACCATGTATTTTATCAGTGAAAGAGAAGGCAAGGGCAAAGGTAATGGCGATATCTGGATGGCATCAAAAAAGGGAAGCAATGAATATGAAGAACCAGTAAATTTAGCTATACTGAATACCATCGATGATGAAAATGCTGTATTTATTCATCCTAATGGTCAGACATTATATTTTTCTTCCAACAGTAAAGAGTCAATTGGTGGTTATGATATTTTCAAATCTGATTGGGTAAATGGAAACTGGACTGCACCGGTTAATTTAGGATATCCCATCAATACACTGGCCGACGAATTACAGTTTTGTATTTCTGCTGATGGTCGTTATGGATATATTTCAACAAAAAGAGATGATAGTTTCGGTGGCTATGATATTTATGAAATTGATTTGACAAGTTATGCAATTCCTGCTCAGGAAGGAACATACACAGGGTCAACCTCCATTACATCAGGCAATGCCATGTCAATTTTGAAAGGAAAAGTACTGGATAAAAAAGATGGCGAACCCATGGAAGTAACCCTCATCGTTGAAGATCCTCAGGGTAAAGTAATTGCTGAAACTCAAACTGCAGAAAATGGTGATTATCTGATCGCACTTACAGGCGGGTTAAATTACTCCATTATCATTAAAGAAAAAGATTACGTTTCAGTTAAAGAGTCAGTGTATGTTCCTGTTTCAGGATCAACTTCATTGATTGTGAATCGTTCATTTTTACTGGAAGAACAATAATTTATGATTGTGAACTATGCTGAATGTTCGTAAACGGGGTAGTTTGTCGGGACACGCACAACCTGTTTATGCATTAGCATCTGCGCAACATTCTCATCATATTATTTCTGCCGGTGGCGATCGCTGGATAGCCTTATGGAACCTGCAAACCATGCAATCAGAAAATGCCATTGCTCAGGCTACTTCCACCGTTTATGCATTGTGTTTTATTCCGGGTTTTAATTATCTGGTGATAGGTGAAGCATCCGGATCTATTCATTTTATTGATCTTGTAAAATATCAATCCGTAAGAAATATACAGTATCATCAGCATCCTGTTTTTTATCTGAAATATCATGCCTCAACTGAACGTCTTTTTGCTAGTACTGCAGCTGGTTGCATCTCTGTATGGAATGTGAACAACGGAAAATTAATTCATGAATTGAAAATTACTGCGGATAAAATCAGAAGCATGGATTTTCATGAATCAAATAATTTATTTGTTGCAGGTGCATCCGATAATAAAGTTTATGTATTTGAACTTGATACATTGCAACCACTTCATTCTTTTGAAGCACATCCCTGGGCAACGAATGTGGTTCGTTTTCATCCTTCGTTGAATTTGTTATTCAGTGCATCGAGAGATGCACATATTAGAAGTTGGGATATAGAAAACTGGCAACTTTATGAAAATATTCCTGCGCATCATTTTGCTATTTATCGGATGGACTTTTCACCATGTCATCAATGGATGGCATCAGCAAGCAGGGATAAAACCATCAAGCTATGGGACATCCGAAATGGAATCAATTTTTTGAAACGTATTGATAAGGAAAATAATGTAGGACATACCCATTCGGTAAATGATGTATTATGGCACTCTACTGAAAATTTAATCATTTCATGTGGCGACGATAAGCAGGTAATAGTTTGGGAAGTAAATGAAGAAAATTAATTATTTCAATACGATACATGCCGCAAAGCGACCGGTTTGATAATCGCTTTTTCGGGCAGAAAAAAATAATTCTTCTTCAAATGTACATCGTTTCATCACTTCAATATTTTCAGAAGATACACCGGTATGTAATATCCATTGTCTGTTTGCTTCCTGTAAATCTGCAAATGCTTTTGATGTTGTTAGATGTTTTAATATTAATGAGGAGTCAATACATTTTTCCTGAATCTGTTGAATAACATCTGTGCCAATTTCATAACATTTACTGCAAATGGATGGTCCAATACCTGCCAGTATATCTGAAGGATTCACATTGAATTCTTGTTGCATTTTCTGAATGGTTTTGAGTACAATTCCATTTACAGTTCCTTTCCAACCTGCATGAATGGCAGCAACAACATGCTGAACAGGATCATATAACAAGATTGGAACACAGTCGGCAGACATTACACCAATGGCAATATTTTTTTCATTGGTAATCAATGCATCGGTATCTTGAAATATACCTGATACATTTTTAGAATTTACAATCTCAATATGATCAGAATGGGTTTGTTCAGGGAAAATTAATATTGATGATTCAAGCCATTTTTTCACCTGTTGACGGTTTGCAATTACATGTTCAGGATTGTCATTTACTTTTAAACTCAAATTAAGTGAATCAAATGGGGTAGGAGAGTAGCCTCCTTTTCGCGTGGTAATAACGTGCTTCATTTGACTGTACGCAGCAAATTGCTGAAAAGATATGGTTGACATAAGTTTTACCTTGGCAAGGCTAAAATATCGATGGTTCCCTGTTCTGGAATTATTTTTTTATAGTTCTCCATAGAAATAGAACGCATATCTGCACTGTTGTATAGCGTATATCCAAGCGAAGTAAAATAATCATTGTAAAAATCAAAATCGATGCCTTTTTCTTTCATAATGTACAACCCGATTTCAAATATTACAGCTGGTTTAAATGCAGTGATGGTTTGTCTGGCTCCCTTAAGCACTTCGAATTCATGACCATCAGTATCAATTTTAATAAAGTTGATTCGTGTTATATTTTGTTGTTTCACAAAGCTATCCAGTTGAACTGAACCCACACCTTCGGTCGATTTACTTTCTCCAAGATGAACAGGATGCAATGTATTGCTTCTGGAACCACCTACTTTCCAGCTTGCATAGGCAATAATGTCTGCACTTTCTTTATCTTCAGATGAAACAAAAGATTGTGTAGTTACAATACGTTTTGCAAGCTCAGGGTTAAGGGAAATATTTTTTTGCAATTTATTCCATGCATAGTGTGTAGGTTCAAATGCAAATACTTGACCATCGGGTACCATCTTTGCAAATTGTAAGGCCATAATACCTACGTTAGCACCAACATCAATGATTACATCGTTTTGTTTAATTGAAAATTGCTTATTATGAGTTACATGTTTTTGAAAATTACCAAAAAGAAAAAGCGATAAATCAATACCTTCAGTTAAATCAACTTCAAATGTAATACCATTTCGTTTTATAATTCGCTTCTTTTTTCTGGTAAAAAGACTGACCATCCGGTAAAGAATTCCGGCAATCCCTATTTTAATTCGCGTTAAGGGCAGTCGGTGAAGTAATGAAGAAAGCATGTTATTGAATTTATGTCCGAAAATAACCATCATTTTTTTATTTCGCTTCTATCCATTGATTTTTTATCATTCTGATGGCTATTCGTTCAATTATTTTAAATTTGAAACTAATTTGAGTCACATGTCTAAAAAACAACATTCACCAAGAAAAGAACCCAATCCAACTCCGGGTCAAAAAGTAAAATCTACCGGAGAAGAAATTTCATTTTTCTTGAAAAATGAAAAGTATTTGTTAATGGGTTCTATTGTACTCGCTTTGTTTCTTTTTATACAGTTATTTGATATCAGGGTAAGCGAAACCGGTGATGATGCATCATATATTCAAATGGCTTATAACCTTGTACACGAAGGGAAGTTGCCTTCTTTTCAGGGACCGATGTACCCATTTGTACTTTCCGTTATTATAGCTGTTTTTGGGTTGAAGATTGCATGGATGAAAATACTGTCTTTGATTTTTATGGTATCTTCCATCTATTTCATGTATCGCGCATTTCGTAATGTTATACCTAACGGAATTCTTTGGGGTGCGTTGTTTCTCTTCTCTGTAAATGGGTATATAGGTTTTTATGCTTCTTCTACATATAGTGAACCTCTGTATATATTTCTTCAGTCTGTTTTTCTTTTTTATTTCATTAAAATCTACGAACCTTCTTTAACCAATCAATGGAAGGATATTAAGCATAGCATAATCTTGGCATTCATGGTGCTGGTGTTAATGCTTACCCGAAATATTGCGGCAGCAGCTCCATTTGCAGTTGTAATCTTTTTATTATTGCAGAAGAGATGGATTGAATCGGTAAAGTTTACCTCTCTGCTGGCCCTGTTTTATTTCACTTATACGTTCATTAGAAATCAGATTTTTGGAATGGATCAAAACCAACTGGCTTCTCAGGGATCAGGTATATTTTTAAAAAATCCTTATAAACCCGGATTAGGAAAAGAGGATTTCTTAGGTTTTGTTCAACGTTTTATTGATAACACCTATTTGTATTTATCTAAACATTTTCTGAAGCAACTCGGATTCTTACCCGAAGATTCAAAATTATTCTTTCCGTTATTCGCATTTATTATTGTAGCTATTGGTTTGTTTGGATTATACTGGGCTATCCGTCAGAAGAAATCTGCTATGCTAATTGTTATTCTCTATAGCCTTGCAATGATTTCAGCAACTTTTCTTGCCTTGCAGAAATTATGGGATCAGGATCGTATGATTTTGATTTATTTCCCATTACTCATCATCATTATCTGGTGGGTATTTATTGAACTATCGGTCATAAAAAAATCTTTATCTTTTATTGCGCCTGTAGCATACGGTTTACTGGTTGTGGTTTTCTTATTTTCAATACAGAAAACCTTAATTCGAATTCAGAAAAATCATGATGTGTTCTATGCCAGTATGAAAGGAGATATGATGGTGGATCTTACTCCTGATGTGAAAAATTATTTACTAATCAGCAAGTATGCCGCTGAAAATGTTTCTAAAGATTCAGTGATTGCCTGCAGAAAGCCATCTATCGCTTTTATTCATTCAGGAAGGAGTTATCATGGTATTTATACAATTCCTTATGTTGATGAATCAAAGGTTTTTATAAATAATAAGATTTATACAATCATTGATTTAAATGAATGGTTTAAAAAAGCCAATCGTGATTTTACCAATCAGTTTGTTCCATATCTTAAATCTGTTTTTCAAGGAATATCTGTTGATGATAAAAATCCGAAATATGACCCTAATACCCGCTATTTGATTTTTGAGTTTAGTGCCGGAGATACGATGGCTACAGCCCTGCTGAAACCAGGATTTAATGTGATTAAAGATCAAAATGATTTCTTTAACAGTTTTAAGGAACGATACCATGCTTTTCCGAATGAATTGAAACAATATTTACTGGATAATAAAGTAGCGTATGTAATGTCTGCTAACCTGAGATTGAATCCAAAGAAAAAGACACCAAATACAATTAATACACTGGAGCGTTTCCTTACATTTGTAGAAATTAAATATCCCGGTTGCCTTTCGTTGGTGCATGAAGTAGGAAGTGATGAAAAAGCAGCATTGTATAAATTAGACCTGCATAAATACAACTATTAACTTCAAAAAAAATGGAATTAGCTGTAAACAGAAGAAAACAGGAGGTTAAAGCGTATTTTAATCAGATAGCACATGATCTCAGATCATATCGCTCATCTCGTAAGTATTATTGGAATTCAATCGCAGAGTATTGTAATTTTTTTATTCATGATGAAGATGCTGTTCTTCAAATTGGATGCGCTAATGGAGATTTACTTGCCGCATTAAAAGGATCTAAAAAAACAGGATTTGATTTCAGCGAACAAATGATTGCTGAAGCAAAAAAAAATCATTCTGAAATTAATTTTTTTGTGGATGATATAGAAACCTCTGCACATCATGAGAAATATGATGTAATTGTATTGTCAAATCTGGTAGGGTTTTTAGTAGATATTGAAACTGCTTTCAATAAATTAAATAATTTGTGTCATCCACATACGAGAATAATTATAAGTCATTACAATTTTGTATGGGAACCATTCATTCGTTTTGCTGAATCATTTGGAATAAAAAAAGCGCAGCCCTATCAAAGCTGGCTTTCTATGAATGATATAAAGAATTTGATGTATCTGTCTGGCTTTGATGTTTATCGCACAAAAAATCATTTATTGTTTCCTTATCGAATTCCCATCATTTCAACATTACTGAATAAATATATAGGTCATTTACCGTTGATTGGAGATTTGGGAATGAATCAGTTTGTAATAGCCAGACCGATTGCCAAAGAACTTTCAGACGAAGAACTCAATCAAAAATATTCCGTATCAATTGTGATTCCTGCCCGTAATGAAAGCGGAAATATTGAAGACGCTATTTTACGATTACCCAAGTTTGGAAAATTTCAGGAAATCATTTTTATTGAAGGTAATTCTACAGATGATACCTGGATAAAGATTCAGGAAATTGCTGAAAAATATAAATCAACACATCGTATAAAAATCGGACAGCAACCCGGTAAAGGAAAAGGTGATGCTGTGCGAATGGGTTATGATATGAGTGAGGGTGATATGTTAATGATTCTGGATGCCGATTTAACCGTTCCACCTGAAGATCTGCCAAAATTTTACAATGCACTGGCTTCAGGGAAGGCTGAATTCATTAATGGCTCACGACTTGTTTATCCGATGGAAAAAAATGCAATGCGACCGTTAAATGCATTGGGAAATAAATTTTTTAGTATCGCATTTTCATGGTTGCTTGAACAACCGATAAAAGATACATTGTGCGGAACCAAAGTTCTCTTAAAAAAGGATTATGAAAGACTAAAAAAGAACCGTACATTTTTTGGAGAATTCGACCCCTTCGGTGATTTTGATTTAATTTTTGGAGCGTATAAATTAAACCTGAAAATTATTGATTTACCCATTCGTTATCAGGAACGTATTTATGGAACAACCAATATCTCTCGCTTCAAGCATGGCTGGTTACTGCTAAAAATGGTTTTCTTTGCGATGGGGAAAATTAAATTCAGGTAAAAAAATTATTTTTTACAATGTTCATTTTCCCATTTCATTCCCAGATTATACATGGTAAAAGTCCAGAAATCTGTCATCTCCTGAATAGCCATGCTTGTTGATTTCCCTGCTCCATGTCCGGCATTAATATCAATACGGATTAATACAGGATTTTCGCCTTTGTGATTTTCCTGTAAGGCAGCGGCAAATTTAAAACTGTGAGCAGGTACAACCCTGTCGTCATGGTCGGCTGTCATTACCATGGTTGCAGGATATTGTGTTCCTTTCTTCAGGTTGTGCAGGGGAGAATAAGAATATAAATTTTTAAATCCTGCCGAATCTTCACTCGAACCATATTCTACTACCCATGCATGTCCTATAGTAAATTGATGAAATCGCAACATATCCAATACTCCCACAGCAGGTATTGCTACTTTAAATAAATCTGGACGCTGAGTCATGGCTGCACCCACCAATAAGCCACCATTTGAACGACCATGTATAGCCAGTTTACTCGATTGGGTATATTTTTCACTGATCAGATATTCCGCAGCAGATATGAAATCATCAAACACATTTTGTTTGTTTTCAAGCATGCCGGCCTTATGCCATTTTTCACCGTATTCACCTCCGCCTCTTAAATTGGCAACGGCATAAATTCCACCTTGTTCAAGGAATGTAATATTTGAAATGCTGAAGTTGGGCAAAATACTGATATCAAATCCACCGTAACCATAAAGTAAAGTTGGATTCTTGCCATTTCTTTTAATCCCTTTTTTATGTACAATAAACATAGGCACAGAGGTATTGTCTTTGCTCTTGTAAAACACCTGCTTCACTTCATATTCAGAAGGATCAAATTTTACATCTGATTTTTTAAATATTTCTTGTTTTCCATTATTTACATCAAATTCATAAATGGTATTTGGAAATGAAAAAGAGGTGAATGAAAAGAATGCTTTTGATTCATCTCTTTTACCGCTGAAACCTCCGACTGTACCCATAGTAGGAAGTTGTAATTCGTAAAGGAATTTTCCCTGCTGATCAAATATTTTTACCTGTGATGAAGCATCTTTTAAATAATTGGCTACCCATTTTCCACCGATATGTGTTACACCTGAAAGCACATGATCTGTTGCTGGTATAATATCTTTCCAGGCTTTACGGTCAGCAGCTTTCGAAGCATCTACTGAGATCATTCTGTATTTATCAGCTCCTATGTTCGTGTAAATGTAAAACTGATTGTCTATATTATCCACAACAGAACTTTCATTATTAAAGTCATCAATAATAGATGAGAATGGAGAGTCTATCCCTTGGGTCAAGTCTTTGAATTTAATTTTGTTTCCGTAAGTTCCCTGTGTAATGGAAATGATAAGGTAATGCTCATCATCAGTAACACCAGCATAATGTCCTTGTAGCGGATTTTCTTTGTCTTCATAAATCAAAACATCATTTTCTGTTGATGTTCCGATTTTATGATAATACACTTTTTGAAACTGATTAGATGACTTTAGCTGATCGCCCTTTTTGGGTTCAGGATATTTGCTGTAAAAAAATCCATCTTTATACCATGATATTCCAGAGAATTTAACCCATTCAATTTCGTCGCTTAAGGTTTTTTTATCAGGCAAAGAAATTACACGGATGGTATTCCAGTCTGAACCTCCTTCAGAGATGGAATAAGCGGCATATTTGCCGTCTTTGGAAACACTGAAACTGCTGATGGAGGTAGTTCCTTCAGCAGAAAATGAATTAGGATCAAGCAATACTTCCGGTTGTGCATCCAGTGTTTTTTGAAAATACAATACACTTTGATTTTGTAATCCGTCATTCTTGTAAAAAAAGTAATATCCTCCATCCTTGAATGGCAAAGAGTATTTGGGATAGTTCCATAATTCGGTAAGTCTTGATTTGATACTGTCACGGAAAGAAATCTGTTGTAAATAGCCTTCTGTAGTTTGTTGTTGTGCAACAACCCATGATTTTGTTTCTTCACTCATGTCATCTTCCAGCCACCTGTATGGATCATCCACTATAGTACCAAAATAATTATCTGAAACCGATGTATCTTTTCTCGTTTCTATATATTTTACGGGTATAGCAGGATTTGATGATTGCTTATCATCATGTTTGCAAGCCGTTTGAAAAATAATTGGTAAAATTAAAATCGTGTACGCGTGTTTCATGCAATTCCTGTTTTGTTATACAAAGGTTGAAAATAGAAATGATTTAGAGAAAGTGATTTTATTTTCAAATGATAAAAAAATACAAAAAAAAGCCCTTAGAAGGGCTTTTTTGTAGGTTGATGATCAGTTTAATTAAGGTTTGATCAGTTTAATTGTATGCTGTTGCTGATTATGTGATAAGCGAACAATGTATAATCCACTTGTTACATGCTGCATAGGAATAAAAACAGTTGAATGATTGATGTCTGATAATTGTGAGGAATAAATTACTTGTCCTAATGCATTGGTTAATGATAACAAGGTGTTTTGTGGTGGCCAGGTATTCCATGAAATTGAAATGCCTTCCTGCAATGGTTGATAGATTACAGATGGAGTCCAGCTATTTTCATCTTCTAAAGATGCACTGCAATTTCCTGTAACGTTGATGGTTGTTGTGTAAGAATTATCCTGTCCGCAGATATTTGAAACAGTAAGCGTAGCTGTAAACGATCCTGTTGCATTGTATGCTACAGATGCACCGGATGCATTTGATGTTGCAGGTGAACCACCATTAAATGTCCAAAGGAAATCTGTAGCATTTAAAGAAGCTGATGCATCATATACAACCGATTCATTACACAATATAGAATTGTCTGAAACAGTTACTGATGCCACAGGGTTTTCCAGTACATCAATTTCAATGGTTGTATTTCCTTCGCAACTTCCATTCGAACCTGTTATCTGATAGGTAGTTGGCCCGGTAGGTGTTGCGGTTACTGAAGCACCTGTTGAAGATGATAAAGTATTTGAAGGTGTCCATATATAAGATGTTGCACCGCTTGCGGTTAACACTGAAGATCCACCGGTACAAATTTCTGTTTGTGTTGCTACTACTGAAATTACAGGTGTTGGCAATACAGTAATATCTACAAATGCTGTATCCAACTCGCTGCATCCACCTCCTATAACATACAAAATTACCTGATGATTACCTGGGGTATTAAAATATACTGTTGGATTCGGATCATCTGAAACAATATTTGGGCTACCACCCGGAAATACCCAAACTAATGTGTCCTGAAATGTAGATCCTGCTGCATCAAAAGTGATACTTTGTCCCTGACAAATAGAAGTGCTTGTTTGAGTGAACGTAGCATTTGCTGGTTCATTGGTGAGGAATGGATGGATAAGCAATGATGCATTTAAATTCCAAGATCCAGCAGAACCATACTGATACCAAAGATTATCACTTTGTTGTTCCCATATCGGAAACCCGGTGCTCTGCCCGGCCTGATTACTTAAAATGGCAAGTGTATCTTTTACTGATGCGTTCCATTGTAAATTACTTAAATCAACACTTACAAAAAACTTTTTAGACGCAGGTAAAGTTACAGGATTGGCAAATTGAGCCACCGTGTAATAACTATTATCCACATCACTCATAATTGTACCCATTGTTAAATTGGTTGTACCTAACAGCGCACCTACTGTTCCACTAGTTCCATCATATACCCTTACAGGTACAACTTTATTTTGATTGGCAGAATAACCTCTTCCAAAACCAATATATGTTTGCGTGATATAATTATATGGTTGAGCGGATGCATCAAAATACATGGCTTTTTGTTTGTCAAGATAAATATTCATTCCGTTTATCCATCCGTCAGATCCAACGGTTGCACCTGTATAATAAGTGGTGATTCCCCATCCTGTAGGTAATGGTAAATTAATGGAATAGCAACCTCCTGCTGTTGTAACATTGATATAATTTAATTTCTGCTCAACATCATTTCCATTAGCATTGGTTACACTAAGCGTAACAGCATATAAACCCGGATTGGCATAAGTGATAGGTGGCGGGTTTTGACCATTATAACTTCCTGGTGTTCCACCTGGAAAACTCCATGACCATGATGTTGGATTATATACTGATAAATCTGAAAAAGTTATTTGTCCACCTGCAGTAATGGTTGTAAAATTAGCAGTAAAATCCGCTACAGGTGCATTAGATAGTGTAGCATTTACACACTGCATAGCGGCAGCCGCATTAATTCTTCCTGCGCCTAATTGTCCAATATAATTGGGATTTTGCGCATTGATATTAGTGGCTGTACTCAGTAAACAATTGATAATTTCAGACCTTGGCATGGTAGGATTCAATGACCACATTAATCCAAGTAACCCGGCAACCATTGGAGAAGCCATGGATGTTCCTGATTTATTTCCATAAGTATTTCCAACTGTTGTACTGTAGATATTGCTACCCGGTGCTGAAATATCAATCCATGAGCCATAATTTGAAAATGATGACTTGGCATTATTGGATGATGTTGACGCTACTGAAATAACGTTTGTATGTGCTGCCGGATAAAACTGAGAACTTACATTATCATTTCCTGACGCTGCAACAATGATAGCACCAAGCCCCCATGCATAATTGATTACATTTTGTCCGGTAGTTGAGTTTGTAGGTCCGCCCCACGAACAATTGATCACATCTGCTCCGCTTTTGGCAGCATAAACAATGCCTTCATATCCATGAGTAACTGCTGAGGCAGTGGTGGTAGATTTAACACTCATCAGTTTACAACTGAAACCAATGGATGCTACCCCAATTCCATTGTTGGATGCAGCACATGAAATACCAGCAACGTGCGTTCCATGATCATATGCTGAAGACGGAGGATTTGGGTTATTGTCTCCTGATGCTACATCATATCCATTAATATCATCAATATAACCATTATTATCATCATCAATATTATTGCCGGAGATTTCTCCAGGATTAACCCAAAGCACAGGTGCAAGGTCATTATGTGTTCGCTGAACAGCATCATCTACGATGGCTATAACAATCGTTGAACCTGCTGAAAAATAATTCCAAGCAGTTGCGGCTCCAATATTTGTAAGTGCCCATTGAGATCCATAACTTGGGTCATTTGGCGTTAAAAAATGCTGAAATAAAGGCACCTTTTCTGCATATTCTACACCTTCAATGGCAGATATTTTTTTTATGATTTGATTGACGTGTTGAACATCTGAAAATTCAAGTAAATAGGTACGCTGCAATTTTTCATCACCGGTAGCTTCTGAAAATGGCTTTGATAAATTTGTAATTTGATGCTGTTCAGCAATACCTTGTAAAAATGGAATATGTTCAAGCGGAATCCTTTTTGGATTCATCTGCAAACCATCATTTGTACGATATTCATTTTTTAATTTAAACCATATTTTTCCATCCTGATAATGTGTGAAGACCTGCTGAGTATATGCATTGATAAATCCGGATATTAATAGAAGTAATAGTATAGCTTTTTTCATACTTAATTTATTTGATATGAAGATGAAATATATTTTTCAAAAAAGCAAAAATGAATTCATTGTATCCATCCATACTTTTTTATTATTATTGCATAGCTTAAATTTTGCATATCATGAGTACAAAAATCAATACATCCACGGGAATCAGAAAGTTGAAAAATTATGCGCTGGGAGAATGGATAGAAGGCGAAGGAGATGGCCAGATTCTTTATCATGCAGTTAATGGCGAGCCCATTGCCGCAGCAACCAGTAAAGGATTAGATTTTAAATCCATGATGGAATATGCAAGAACAATTGGCGGTCCTGCATTGCGCAAAATGACCATTCACGAAAGGGCACGCATGCTCAAGGCACTGGCCACGTATTTGAATGACAGAAAAGAAGCATATTACAAATTATCTGCTGCCACGGGTGCAACCAAGGCTGATAGCTGGATTGATATTGACGGCGGTATCAGTACTGCTTTCGTAATGGCCAGCAAAGGCAGAAGAGAATTAACTGATCATCCATTTCATGTAGAAGGTAAGCCTGAATTACTTTCTAAAAACGGAACATTCATCGGACAACACATCTGTGTTCCGATGGAAGGTGTAGCAATTCATATCAATGCATTTAATTTCCCAATTTGGGGAATGCTGGAAAAAATTTCATCCAACCTGATTGCAGGAGTGCCCTGCATAGTGAAGCCGGCATCACTTACCTCTTACTTAACAGAATTGTGTGTTCAGGATATTATTGCATCGGGTATTTTACCTCCGGGTGCGTTGCAACTGGTGTGCGGAAGTTTAGGGGATGCATTGGATCATGTGACATGTCAGGATATAGTAACATTAACCGGATCAGCTGAAACAGGCTACAAGTTGAAATCACATCCGGCAATTATTAGAAATGCTGTTCGATTCAATATGGAAGCAGATTCGTTGAACTGCTGTATCCTCGGTCCGGATGGTGTTCCAGGTACACCTGAATTTGATATTTTCATTAAAGATGTAATTCGTGAAATGACAGTGAAGGCCGGACAGAAATGTACCGCGATTCGAAGAACCATTGTCCCAGAAAATTTAGTGGAAGATGTGGTGAAAGCCCTCTCTGTTCAGTTGGATAAAAGAGTATTGGGAGATCCATCGGTAGATGGAGTTAAAATGGGACCACTGGCCGGTAAGGCTCAGGTTGAAGATGTAAAATCTAAATTAACTGAATTGCTCCGATCATGTGATGTAGCGTATGGCAGCAATGATGATTTTGAAGTATTGGGTGCCGATCGTGAAAAAGGTGCATTTATGCCTTCAACTTTATTGGTTTGCGATAACCCATTAAAAAGTAATGAGCCGCATAATATTGAAGCCTTCGGACCCATCACTACACTCTTGCCTTATAAATCAACTGCTGATGCGATTGAACTCGCAAAATTGGGAATGGGAAGTCTAGTAGGTTCAATTGTTACAAACGATCAACAGTTTGCAAAAGATGTTGTATTGGGTAGTGCCTGCATGCATGGAAGATTATTGGTAAACAACAGAGAGAGTGCTGCTGAATCAACAGGGCACGGTTCGCCAATGGCCCATTTGGTGCATGGCGGACCGGGTAGAGCAGGAGGTGGTGAAGAGCTGGGTGGTGTACGCAGTGTATTACATTACATGCAACGTACCGCTATTCAAAGTTCACCAACGATGTTGACACACATCACTGAAACATACATGCCTAAAGCGGAACAAAAAGAAGATATTATTCATCCGTTCAGAAAATATTTTGAAGACCTCACCATCGGTGAAACATTAACCACACACAAGCGTACAGTTACCGAAGCCGATGTGGTTAATTTTGCGAATATCAGTGGTGATAATTTTTATGCACACATGGATGTAACATCGCTTGAAGGTACCTTATTCGAAAAGCGTGTAGCTCATGGTTATTTTATTCTGTCTGCAGCCGCAGGATTATTTGTGGATCCGAAGAAAGGACCGGTACTTGCTAATTACGGACTTGATGAATGTCGTTTTGTTAAACCGGTTTATGTTGGCGCTACGATTGGTGTTCGATTAACTGTGAAAGAAAAAATATATCAGGAAAAGAAAACGGAAGAAGAGATACCGAGAGGTATTGTTAAGTGGCAGGTGGATGTGTATGATGAAACAGGCGAAACCGTTGCTTTGGCCACCATTTTAACATTGGTTCAACGAAAATCAGCAGAATAATCAGGTATGGAAAATGCAATGACACAGGGAGGAATTCAAACCTCTACAGAAAATGGAATTGGAACCATTCGTTTTTTTCACCCTAAAAGTAATTCGTTACCTAGTCATGTGTTAAAACAACTGGCTCAAACGATTCTTGAATTTGGGATGGATGAAAACGTGAAACTGATTGTACTAAGAAGTGAAGGAACAGGTGCATTTTGTGCGGGTGCGTCGTTTGATGAATTGTTAACCTTACAGGAACCGGTTTCTTCCAAAGAATTTTTCATGGGGTTTGCGAGAGTGATTAATGCCATTCGAGTCATCCCAAAATTTGTGATCGGACGTGTGCATGGTAAAGCAATCGGCGGTGGGGTAGGTATATCTTGTGCTGTTGATTATTGTATGGCCACATCCAGTGCGTCAGTTAAACTGAGCGAACTGGCTGTAGGTATTGGTCCGTTTGTAGTGGGTCCGGCTGTTGAAAGGAAAGTAGGAACTTCTGCTTTTAATTCCCTGGCTGTAAATGCCACTGAATTCAGATCGGCAGCTTGGGCATGTGAAAAAGGGATGTTCATGGATGTGTATGATACGGTTGAAGAGTTGGATCAGCAGATCGATGCACTGGCTCTACGATTGGCGAAAAGTAGCCCTGATGCGATGAAAGATTTAAAGGCAGTGATGTGGTCGGGCACTGAACATTGGGATACATTGCTTGAACAACGTGCTGAAATCAGTGGTCGGTTAATTCTCACGGATTTTGCAAAATATACTATTCAGCAATTTAAACAGGGTTAGTAATAATTATTTGATTAACTCTTGAGATCATGCCAACACTCTCGAAATCTCGTTTTGTTTCAGGCAATCAATGTAAAAAAAAACTATTTTTTGATGTTTATAAGAAAGATCTGAGACTTCCAGTTTCGCTTCAGCAGCAGGCATTGTTTGATACTGGCCATCGCTTGGGAACAATTGCACAACTAGTGTTTCCGGATGGTATGGATGCTACACAAGATATGAATGGAGAATGGAACCTTGCCATTGACCGAACAAAGCAATGGATATCTGAAGGAGTTAATACCATTTATGAAGCAACTTTTTCTATACAGGGTGGTTTTGCAGCATTGGATATTCTGCATCATTCGAACAATGAGAGGTGGGCTATTGAAGTAAAAAGCAGTACATCGGTAAAAGAATATCACATTACGGATGCCTCTTTTCAGTATTATGTAATGAAACTATCGGGATTTTCACCTGATAAGATATTTTTAATGCATATCAATAATAAGTATGTAAAGAATGGTGAAATTGTTCCTGCTGATCTTTTTCATCTGGAAAACATTACTGAAAAGGTATTGGCAAATCAAACTTTTGTTCAGCAAAAACATAATGAATTACTCAATATGCTTGAATTAGCTGTTGAACCTGAACAAGAAATAGGGAAACATTGTTCCTCCCCATTTGCTTGTGATTATATGCATCATTGCTGGGCTCACCTTCCTGGAAATAATGTTTTCAATTTGTACAATGCACGGGGAAAAGACTGGAAACTTTATAATCAGGGTATTTATGCATTATCGGAGGTACCTGATAATTTTCCACTAAATCACTGGCAGGAATTACAAATTAAGGGAATAAAATATAATGAACATTATATTGACAAAGATAAAATCTTTGATTTTCTTCAACCGATTGAGGAGCCGATTTATTTTTTTGATTTTGAAACCATAAACGCTGCTATTCCAGTATTAAATGGTACAAGACCATTTCAGCAGGTTCCCTTTCAATACTCTTTGCATGTTACTGATATATCAGGTAAAATCATTGAACATAAAGAATTCCTAGCTCAACCCGGAGATTTTTTAAACTCAAATAATATAGATCCTCGAATCCAGTTAATTCAGCAATTAAAAAGAGATATTGGTTGCCAAGGAACAATCATGGCTTATAATGCTCCATTCGAAATTTCTATTCTTAATTCTCTGGGTAAGGCATTTCCGGAAGAAAAGGAATATATGGATCAATTGATTTCGCGTTTTTGCGATCTTTTAATTCCATTTAGATCAGGTTGGTATTATAAACCTGAAATGGGTGCTACTGCTTCTATAAAATCAGTATTGCCTGCAATTGCTCCTGAATTTTCTTATTCTGATCTGAAAATAGATAATGGCGGACTGGCAAGCAATACTTTTCATGCAATGATTGAAAATTGTTTCACAGGTGATAAAGAAATAACTATTCAGCAACTTCTTGATTATTGTGAAAGAGATACAGAAGGCATGGTGGTTGTTTACCGTCATCTTCAACAATTAATTAAGTCTTGATAGAATACTTCTAAAGTTCATTTTTAAATATCTCATTCAACTTAAGACAAAGTTGATTATTTAATTTTTTTCCATTCCATTCATTCGCAAACTGAACTCCGGAAATAATATTAGTGAAAATAATTTCATCAGCTTGCGATAAATCATTTAGTGATATTTCTCCTTCTTCAATATCAATAGAAAGATGTTGTAATTCATTCAGCACTTTTCTTCGCATCACACCATAAATACAGCCTTCAGTTAATGCAGGTGTAATGCATCGGTTATTAATTCGAATAAATATGGAATGCTTATATCCTTCGCAAACCCTTCCTGCATCATTCAATAAAATACATTCGTCAGTTTGATGTTGTTTTGCTTCAATTCCAGCCAACACATAAGGCAGGGCATTTAATGATTTGATATTCGACAAGTGATGCCTGCTTTTGATCTGCGAACTCAATCCAACCGAAACCCCATTATTTATAATTGAAAAATTTGCATCGGGTAGGGGAGAAGACTCAATGTGTATATACGTATGATTTGATTCCGGAACATAATAACCATCTGCATTCCGTATGAATGAAATTCGGATACGAGCATCCGTATATGCACAATTTTTTATGTGTTCATCAATAGATTTTAATAATGAATCTTTTGTAGTTCCCAATTCAAGTTGCAGATAAGACGCACTCTTGATGATTCTTTCCCAATGCCATTCCCATACATAAATTTTGTTGTTGTGATAACGCATGGTTTCAAAAAAACCATCACCATAGCGAACCGCACGCTGAAATTCTTTATC
>JBILKR010000004.1:0-123840 GCA_044376575.1 Flavobacteriales bacterium
TGAAGAAGCCTTGAAACATAAAGTAGTTAGCAGGCTTACTTATCAGGATGAGTTTATGAATGCTTTGAAAAAGAAATTAAAAGTAACCGATGATGATGATTTGCATATTATCGAAATTGAAAAATATGTAAGGGTTGCAGAGAAGTCAACACAGAATCAATCGAAAGATAAAATTGCTGTAATATATGCAGAAGGTGAAATAGTTGATGGAGATGGTTCATATGATGAAATTGGAGGGGAAGATTTTGTAAAATCTATTCGTGAAGCAAGAGAAGACAAAGATGTAAAAGCGATTGTTTTACGAGTAAATTCTCCCGGTGGAAGTGCTGCAGCATCAGAAGTAATCTGGAGGGAATTGTCATTGGTTAAAGGAAAAAAACCACTGATTGTTTCTATGGGTAACTACGCGGCTTCCGGAGGTTATTATATATCATGCCTGGCAGATTCAATTATTGCAGATCATACTACCATTACAGGATCTATCGGTGTTTTTGGTGTGATGTTTAATGTGCAGCGAATGTTGAATGATAAATTGGGTATTACAACTGATACCATAAAAACACATCGCTATGCGGATTTTCCTAATCTTACTAGGCCATTTACAGCAGAAGAAAAAAATATTCTTCAGCGTAGCGTTGATCAGATTTATACTTTATTCTTAAAGCGTGTTTCAGAAGGCAGAAAAATAAATGTAGCCAAACTGGATAGCATTGCACAAGGCAGAGTGTGGACAGGAGCTGATGCTCTGTCGATTGGATTGGTTGACAAGCTGGGTGGGTTGAATGATGCCATCTCTATGGCGGCCAAAAAAGCAAAACTTACATCTTATGAAGTAATGTCTTATCCCGAACCGGAAGATCCGTTTGATATGTTATTCGGAGAAATGAGTCAAACAGCATTGCACTTATTTATGCCTGACTCCTGGATTCAAACTGAAAAGTATTATAAACAGACAGAAAAATTATCTAAAATTCAAGGATTGCAAACACGTATGCCATATACTTTTGATCTTTATTAATTATATTTGTAGTAAATATTCATTTTATGAAAAATTACATTATTTCATTCCTTATTTTCATTTCATCGCCCCTAATTTCTTTTTCTCAAAACGGTAACGTTGTTTTCTTCGCAGAACAGGGAGAACGTTTTTCTGTGGTGATGAATGGGTTGCGTATCAATGACAGGCCAGAAACCAATATCAAAGTGGCAGATTTAGCGCCTACAAATTTTAAAGTGAAAATAATTTTTGAAGATGCTTCCATTCCTGACATGGATAAAACTGTATTTATTACACCAGGAGAGGAGATGACATTCAATGTCCGTAAAAATAAAAAAGGAGAATATATATTGGCTTACTATTCTCAGGCTCCAATAGCTCAAGCGGCACCGGCTCCATCCAGTCAACGTGTAATTGTATATAATCAGGTGCCACCAAATGATGGGATTGTCATCAGAGGAGGAACTACAACAACTACGACTACCACCACCACCACAGGAACACCCAATACCGTTGGTGCTAGTGTAAATATTGGTGGAATTGGTATGAATGTAACCATAAATGATGGTACGGGAACAATGATGTCGAATGGTACTACAACTACAACGTATTCAACAACAACTACAACAACTTCGAATACAGCGAATAATAATCAGACTTATTCTAATACTCAGGGATGTATTTACCCAATGAATGCCGGTGATTTTAGTGCTGCTAAATCATCTATAAGTTCTAAATCTTTTGAAGACAGTAAAGTAACCATAGCCAAGCAAGTGATTGATGCCAATTGTTTATCAGTAAGTCAAATAAAGAATATGATGGAATTGATGACTTTTGAAGAGAATAAGCTGACCATTGCCAAATATGCTTATACCAAATCAACAGATCCGAACAATTACTACCTGTTAAATGATGCATTTACATTCGAATCTACTATTGATGATTTGAATGCTTATATCAATGCAAACAGAAGATAATTAACACGAAAATATGATTAAAACGCCCGGTAATTACCGGGCGTTTTTTATTTATATTCATCTAATTTCAGTTAATAAATTATTGCCCATTTTATCATATTTATTCCTTACTTTGCAGTCAACTTACAATCATAATTATTCATGAAAAAAGTTCATAATTTCAGTGCCGGTCCCGGAATTTTACCCGAAGAAGTTTTAAGAAAAGCATCAGAAGCTATCATTAATTTTAACGACCTCAATTTATCACTGATTGAAATCTCTCACAGAAGTAAAGATTTTGAAGATGTAATGTCAAGAGCCAGGTCATTGGTGAAAGAATTACTGGGTTTAAATGATGATTATGAAGTAGTTTATTTACAGGGTGGAGCAAGCTTACAGTTTTATATGCTTCCACTCAATTTATTAAAATCAAAGGCGGCATATATAAATACTGGTACTTGGGCTACTGAAGCCATTGCTGAAGCCAAAAAAGTGGGTAACGTTGACGTGATTGCCAGCAGTGAGGATAAAAAATTTACTTACATACCAAAAGATTTTGTAGTTCCGTCTGATGCAGATTATTTGCATTTTACAAGTAACAATACCATTTACGGAACACAATGGCAAAACTTTACTGAAACATCTGTACCATTGGTTTGTGACATGAGCAGTGATATTTTCAGTAAGCGATTTGATGCCTCAAAGTTTTCATTGATTTATGCCGGTGCGCAGAAAAATATGGGACCTGCCGGAACAACTATGGTGTTATTCAGAAAAGATATTTTAGGAAAAACAGGAAGAACATTGCCTAAAATGCTGGATTATGAACTGATGTACAAGAAAGACAGCATGTTCAATACCCCACCTGTGTTTGCTATATATGTATCCATGCTTACCTTACAATGGATTAAAGATAACGGTGGACTCGAATGGATTGAGAAAGTTAATGCCATGAAATCCAAAGTGTTTTATGATGAACTGGATGCTAATCCAATGTTTGTAGGTACTGTTGAAAAAGATTGCAGGTCTCAAATGAATGCTACTTTCCTCTTAAAAAATGAATCGCTTGAAACAGAATTTGAAAAAATGCTAAAAGAAGCAAATCTCAGTGGATTAAAAGGCCATCGTTCTGTTGGTGGATATCGTGCTTCCATGTATAATGCATTGCCCTTGGAAAGTGTTAAAGTGCTGACAAGTGTAATGAGAGAATTTGCCAATAAATTTGCTTAATCATGAAAAAAATTCTTGCTAACGACGGACTGGAAAAATCAGGAATTACACTTCTTGAAAGTAAGGGGTTTAATGTCATTACTGAAAAAGTAGCCCAGGAAAATTTATCAGCTTACCTGAACGAAAATCAAATCGAAGTGTTGCTGGTTAGAAGTGCTACTAAAGTTCGCAAAGATTTGATTGATCATTGTCCTAACCTGAAAATTATCGGTAGGGGTGGAGTGGGTATGGATAATATTGATGTGGAATATGCTCAATCGAAAGGAATAAAAGTAATAAATACACCTGCTGCTTCTTCTCAATCAGTGGCAGAACTCGTCTTTTCTCATCTCTTCACCATCTCAAGAATGTTGCATGAGTCTAATCGCAAAATGCCTTCTGAAGGACAAACCCAATTCAATGAATTGAAAAAGAAATTTTCAAAAGGATTTGAATTATCGGGTAAAACAATTGGTATTATTGGTTTTGGGCGTATAGGACAAGCCGCTGCAAAAATAGCAATGGGAATAGGGATGAAAGTATTGCCTTATGATCCGGTGGTAAAATCGACTGAAATTGAACTGGATCTTTTTCATACAGATGATACTTTTTCAATACAGTTTGATACTGTTACATTAGATGAATTGTTTTCAAATAGTGATATCATTACGTTGCATGTGCCAATGCCAATGGATGGTAAACCGGTGATAGGTAGTGAGCAGTTTTTAAAAATGAAAAAAGGCGTAATCGTTATCAATACGGCACGCGGTGGAATTATTGACGAAGATGCCCTGCTGGCAAACTTGAATTCAGGACATGTTTCATTTGCCGGATTAGATGTATTTGAAAATGAACCGACACCAAGAAAAGAATTACTGGAGCATCCAAATATTTCTGTATCCCCTCATATCGGAGGTTCTACCATCGAAGCTCAGGATAGAATAGGTACAGAACTGGCAGACAAGATTATCAGTTTTTATTCTTAAAAATTCATGGCGGTTTTTAAACCTTTCAAAGGGCTTTTGCCCAGGGTGAAAGATGCTGAACAAATTGTTTCCAGACCTTTTGATGCATACTCAAAACAAGAACTTTCATTAGAATTAAATACACACCCTAATAGTTTTCTGCATGTTATTTCTCCGCTTTCTCCTGATTCACAAGTAGAAATAAATTATAACGATAAACTTGAACTGGGCAAGTCAACGTTATATCAGATGATAAAAAGTAAGGTTTTTGAAATTTCTTCAATCCCTTGTTATTATATATACAGACAAACCCAACACCACGAACAGTATGTTGGAATTATAGGTGCCATTAGTATTGACGATTGTCTGACCAATGTTGTAAAGCCACATGAACAAACCATAGAGCATAAAGAAGTAAGATTAAAAAATTATCTCGACTCCATGGACATTAATGCGGAGCCTGTTGTTATTTCATACAAAGCAGATCATTTGATCAATGAATTAGTGGAAAAAAAAATAGCCGAGAAACCTCATCTTGATTTTTATTTTAAAGGGTTTGGTCAGCATGAGTTATGGAAAGTAGAAAAAAAAGAAGATATACAAATTATTGAATCACAATTCAGCGGATTGAATGAAATGTATATTGCTGACGGACATCACCGAACCGCTTCATCCGTTCTACTTGGAAAAGAAAGAAGAGAGAAATCACCTGATTACTCTGGCGAAGAGCCATTTAATTATTTTATGGCCATTGCATTTCCACATCATCAGATACGTTTGCGCGAGTTTAATCGCTTAGTACATGATTTAAATGGACTATCGATAGACGAATTTATTCACCGTATTAAGAAAGATTTTTTTGTTGAAAAACTAAATGTGTTTCCTGATATTTCTGGGCATATTGCATGTTTTGCCATGTATCTGGAACATCAATGGTATATTCTTCAAATGAAGCCTGAAGTTTTTTTGAAAGTAGGCGAACAACATGCACTGCCAACACAGATTCTTTCTGATTTCATTCTTAGTCCCATTCTTGAAATTCATGATTTGCGAAAGGATAAAAGAATTTCTTTTGCAGGTGGAAAAACAGAGCCTGATCATCTTAAAAAAATCATTGATTCGAATGAGTATAAAGTAGCATTTGTAGTAAATAAAATCAATATTCCTCAATTCAAAAAGTTCGCTGATAATGGGTGGTTCATGCCTCCGAAGAGTACATATTTTGAGCCTAAGTTATTAAACGGACTTGTATTGTATTCGCTCGATGATAAGATTACTAATTTGTAATTGATCAATGACTCATATTTCAGAAAGATATCTGCAGCTAAAATCAAGTCTACCTCCAAATGTTCAGTTGGTGGCAGTGAGTAAAACTCATCCTGTTGAATCTATTTTACAAGTATATCAACTTGGTCATCGTGATTTTGGAGAAAATAAAGTGCAGGAACTGATAGAAAAACATGAACAATTGCCTAAAGATATTTGCTGGCATATTATCGGACATTTACAAACCAATAAAGTTAAATACATTGCACCCTTTATTCATTTGATTCATTCGGTTGATAGTTTGAAATTATTAACGGAGATCAATAAACAAGCTCAGAAGAATAAACGGATAATAGATTGTTTACTGCAAGTGTATATTGCTAAAGAAGAAACTAAATTTGGATTCGAAACAGAAGAAATTATTGAATTTTTTCAGAATGATGGTCCACATCAATTCCCCTTTGTAAGAGTTAGAGGATTGATGGGAATGGCAACAAATACAGATAATACAGAAATAGTTTCAAATGAATTTTCTTCATTAAATTCTCTTTTTAAACAAATTAAGCAGATGATCAACAATCAAGATGATTTTGATATATTATCTATGGGAATGAGTAATGATTATAATTTGGCTATTGATCAGGGAAGTAATATGGTGCGCATTGGTAGCACTATTTTTGGTTCAAGATAATTTATAAAGAAAAATCAAAAGAATCATCAGAGTCAGCCTGAAATCTAAATCCCATTCGTTTACCTGTTTTTTGATGCAGCATTTCTGAGTTCGCAAATATTTCCATCATACTTACCTGTTTTACCTGATCATAATTTGGTGTTAGCAAATCAAAATCCAGCGCATACAAAATACACGATTCAATAATTTTATTTAGTGCATTTTTATCAATTACGGCATTTGAAAAATCATTATATAAAAATCCCAATTGCCTTTTGCCTTCTACAAAATAATGCATTTCATGATTAATGAATATACGGGCAATCATATATCCGATATCATGTTCGCGGTTATATCTGAAAGAATCTGTAAGAAAATTATACACATTGATAACGCCACAATAAGCCCTGGATTCATTTTCTTTTACATATGTTGTTTTCCAGATACTGTGAGAGCGGTCAAATAAAAATATATTTGAATGCATGTGAAATATTAATGTATCACCTGCAAATGCAATAATGGCTTCAAAGTCTCCTTTTTCGTGATAATTAAAATAGAGTTTTCCCCCACCATCATTTACCTTTGCTTGTAAGTCTTTATGAACTTCAAGCAAATTTTCTTTGAGTTGCTTAAAAACATCTTTTGTTTTAAGAAAAATATCCTGCTTTAACACTGATTTCTCTTTCAGTGTTTTGATAATTAAATCTCTGGATGTAGATGATTCCATAAGTCTATTTTAATATGCAACAGCAAATAAAACTCTTTGTTTAGAAAGATTTCCTGTTAATATACATTTCCCTTCTTCGGCAGGATTATCTAAAGGGATACAACGTATGGTTGCCTTGGTGAGTTCTTTAATCTTATCTTCTGTTTCGCCGGTTCCATCCCAATGTGCATAGGCAAATCCTCCTTTCTGCATGATTTCTTTAAATGTATCCCAGTCGTCAACGCGATGCATACTTTCATCTCTTCTTTTTAAAGCTTTCTTAAAAAGATGATGCTGTATTTCATCGAGTAAAATTTTAATACGTATTCCTAGTCCTTCAACTGGTTCAACTGATTTCGTGAGCGTGTCGCGCCTTGCCAGTTCAATGCTTTGATTTGCCAGATCTCTTGGACCCATTGCAATTCGAATGGGCACCCCTTTAAATTCATATTCTGAGAATTTCCATCCTGGTTTATATTTATCGTTGTCATCAAGTTTCACACGAATACCTTGCTCTTTCAATTCTTTGTAAACTTCTTCGCATTTTGACCTTACTGCTTCAAACTCTTCCTGATTTTTATAAATAGGTACAATAACTACCTGAATAGGAGCGAGTGCAGGGGGCAATACCAAACCATTGTCATCTGAATGTGTCATGATTAATGCACCCATCAAACGGGTTGAAACACCCCATGAGGTAGCCCAAACAAATTCCTGCTTCCCTTCTTTCGTAGCAAATTTTACATCAAAGGCTTTTGCAAAGTTTTGTCCGAGAAAATGCGATGTTCCTGCCTGTAATGCTTTTCCATCTTGCATGAGGGCTTCAATGCAATAAGTTTCGAGCGCTCCTGCAAATCTTTCATTTGGTGTTTTTACACCTTTAATAACAGGAATGGCCAATGTTTTTTCAACAAATTCAGCATATACATTCAGCATCTTTTCAGTTTCTTCAATGGCTTCTTCAGCCGTTGCATGTGCTGTGTGTCCTTCTTGCCATAAAAACTCCGCTGTTCTTAAAAATAATCGTGTACGCATTTCCCAGCGGACAACATTTGCCCATTGATTTAAAAGTATTGGCAGATCACGATATGATTGTATCCAGTTGCGGTATGTATTCCAGATAATGGTTTCAGAAGTGGGACGAACAATCAATTCTTCTTCCAGTTTCGCATCTTCGTCAACAATTATTCCTGATCCGTCTGGTGCATTTTTTAAGCGGTAATGTGTAACAACAGCACATTCTTTTGCAAACCCATCTACATGGCTTGCTTCTTTACTGAAAAATGATTTAGGGATAAATAGAGGGAAATAAGCATTTTCATGCCCTGTTTCTTTAAACATGCTGTCTAATTTTTGTTGCATTCTCTCCCAGATAGAATAGCCATAAGGCTTGATAACCATGCTTCCTCTAACAGCAGAATGCTCTGCCAACCCAGCTCTTAATACAAGATCATTGTACCATTGCGAGTAATTTTCCTGTCTTGTGGTCAATCTTTCCAAAATCGTTTAGTTTTTTATGGTATGAATTTTGCTCTTTATAGTAAGCAAAGGTATTAATTTAGAATAAATCAAAAGGCTTTGTTGTGTAGTAATTTAACCATGAAGGGATCTTTAGTATTACCACTTCTTTCTTTCCTTTTCTTTATGGGATGTTCTTCCGGTAAAGTGTTTTATGATGATATGTATTTTTCTTTTGAAGATGCTGAACGTGAATACCGGACATACCAGAACAGAAAAAATAAAACTGTTGTATCTTCAAATGGAGATGTTTTTAATTTGTCAGAGAGCGAAAGAAGTATTGATCTATCGTTAGATATTTCTTTTAAAAGTCAATATCTTTTGGATGATTATCATGAGAATTTCTATGCCGCGAGGATTCGCCGTTTTGGAAATGTTTGGAATACCTGGAATTATTATGATCCTTATTATACTTCGATGTATTGGTATAATTACGACTTTGAAAATATAGGCAAGAGTATTTATCAAACGTATCCATGGTGGTGGAAATCACTTAATGATGTTTTTTTAGCATCAACTATGTCTTATTCTAATAATATAAAGAATCCATTTTGTAAATACACAGATACAATTTTGTTGATACCTCCAGGATCATTGTATTACAATAGTTTTGATTTGAATTCATATACTGATGATGTCTCTTACTCTTATGGAAATGCAGGAAAGAAATCTTTTTCTGAAATGATGATAAGTCAGGGTATTAATCAGGACATTGTAGGAAGAAGGGTGAGGGATATTTCTTTAAGTGTATCGAATAATCAAGTGCAAAAACAGGATTCAATTTTTGTATTGGTGGCTGAAGAAAATAATTTAAAAATTCCCGGAGAAAAGGAATCAAATGTGAAAGAAGTTCAATCGTCCAAAAACAATACTAATAATAACATCACATTTCCTACAAAAAAGAAAACCGGATCTGCTGATGCTCAAAAAAATTACAGACAATGGGACTCAGAAAAGAATGAGAAAATTAAATTTGAAAAAGATCAGGGTGAAAATCAGCGGAGTGGTTCTTTTTCTGAAGGGAGTAGGAGTTACGGGAGATCATCTTCAAAAAATAAATCAGGTTCATCGAAAAAATAATGCACTTGGTAGCTACAACAAATAAATTCATAATTAATTTGACAATACTTTTCATATTGTCTTTTATTTGTTTTTTACCTGTAAAAGCCCAATATGAGTACGAGTCCTTGCGATATGCGATGTTGCGTCAAGCCGGATCTTCACGTTTCATGTCGATGGGAGGTGCTTTAGGGGCACTAGGCAGCGATTTTTCCTGTGTTTCAAATAACCCGGCAGGTATAGGCTTATATAGAAATTCACAGGGGCATTTTACACCGGCTATATATCTAGCTCAACAAAACAGTTCTATTTCAGATAAAGATTTTCAAAATGAAAAATTCAATTTCAATTTTGGTAGTGTTGGATTAATTTATAGTCGCAGATTTCGTCGGAATTCTTTACAAGGATTACAGTATTTGAATTTTGGAATCGGCTATCATCGCACAAATAACTTTAATCATCGTTTTTTTGCAGAAACAACAGATCAGCAACAAACGTTAACGGATTATTTCCTTTCATCAGCACAAGGGATCAATGTCTCTAATCTGGATCCCTTTACTACACAACTGGCATTTTCAACTTCATTGATTGATACGACAGGAAGTCCTTTTCAATATAGCGGTAATGGACCTTTGCAATCGAATCAAAAATTAATCAGACGATTTTTTCAGTCGAATGGTTCATCAGGTGAAATTGCAATGGCTGCTGCTGCTAACCTGAGTAATCGTTTTTTTATTGGTATGAATGTTTCTGTTTCAACACTCAATTATAAAAGTAATGACGAGTATTCTGAAACGGATCAACTTCAGGTTAATTCTCTGTTTCATCAATTTACATATATTCAAAATCGTAATGTTTCGGGATTAGGTGTCAATATTAAAGCAGGTTTTATTTATAAACCTGTCAACTGGTTCAGGGCTGGCTTTGCTTTCCATACTCCAACCTGGTATGCAATGACTGAAAATAAAGATAATACTTTACAAACAGACCTGGCTACTGGTAAATTCAGGGCAGATTCTCCGGTAGGTATTTTTGAATATGATTTGTCAACTCCATGGAAATGGCAGACATCTCTGGGATTTGTGATAATGAAAAACACTGCCATTGGTATTGAATATGAATTGATGGATTACAGAGGTATCAATTTAACGGATAATTCCGGAATGTTTAATTCATCTAAACCAATCATTGATTCTATCTATACTTTATCTCATCATATTAAATTCGGATCAGAGGTTAGAATTGATCCATTTCGTATTCGTCTCGGTTATCAGTGGCAATCCAATCCTTATGCATCAATTACAGCATTAAATTCATCTATGCATCATTTCTCCGGAGGAATAGGATTTAGAACAAAGAAATGGTTCACTTTTGATGCTGCATATATGTTATCTGTTATTGATGGCAAAGAGACATTCCATCAAAATTTAATTGATAAAATTCCTTTTCAACTCCAATCCTTTTTACATCATGTTTCACTTTCTGTAGGGTTTAATTTTTAATGCATTGGTTCTATTGTATAGAGACAAATGAAATAGTCAAAGCAAAATTAACTGTATAGATTAGGGTAGTGAAAATACCAGCTACAAGCAATCTTCATATAATTGTTTCAAAAGAAACTTTTCTTAGTACGATGGAGTTAGAGGTGATAATAAATAAATTTCTATGAAACGTATTAATACAAAAGATTATAAATAAAAAAACCTGCAATTTTTATTGCAGGTTTTTTTGAATTGAAATTATGTATTACTGAACAATTAGTCGTTGAGTATGAGTTGTATTACCAATAGTGATAGCAACATTGTAAACACCGGCAGCCATTCCTTCAAGAGGAAGTGCTATGGTCTGTTCGCCTGCATTCACATTGTTTTTATTGATGGTAGAAACAACTTCACCCACCATATTGATAATGGAAATAGACATATTGTTTTCTTGTTTCATATTTACCAATATATATGCATTTTCTGATGCAGGATTAGGATAAACATGTAAACTGATTCCATTTTCAACATCCTCAACAGAAGCAGTTGAAGTGGCTATATTGATATTGTCAACAAAAATATTATTTCCATAATTACTTGTTCCTCTGAATCGGAAGATTACGTCGTTTGCAGATGCGTAACTTGCTAAATCAACAAACTCGACTCTCCACTGGCTCGCTGTTGGAACAAAGCTATTTGTAGTAGCAGGAGCTGTTTTCAATGTAGCACCCGCTTTGTTATACAATTGAGTCCAAGTTGTGCCACAATCAGTTGACAATGAAACAATCAATCGATCATTTTCAGCCTGATACTGTGCATAAGCCACATCAAAGGTTAATGATGGATTGTTGATTGAAGTTAAGTCTGTCTTCTGAACATATATGTCTCTTGACTGACCACTTGGAATTAAGAATGAATAAAATCTTGCAGATCCAGAACCACCACCTGAGCTAGGAGTCTGACGAGACCATCCTAAACTTGATTCATAGTTATCAACTACCCAGTTAGCAGGGGGGAAAGTAGTGCTCGTAAAGTTAGAAGAAACAGGAGCTGGAGCAGCAGCGCCCATTACATTAATTGTTTTTTGAGCTATTGTTCCGATTGGTGTTAGAATACCATTATTGTTTACATTGGAAACCCATGCTTTTAAAGTGTTTGATCCGGAAGGTACACCTGTTACTGTTGCTAAATTAAATGACTGAGTAGCACCTGGAGCAATAGTTCCAGACCATGGAGTCTCAACTACAGTTCCATTATTTAATTGCTGATTAACTGTACAATTTGTAATTGTGTTGTTACCCTGATTAACAGTATTGAAAGTAACACCACTGTAATCACCACTACAATTTAATATAGGAATATTCGCTAATGAAACATTCTTTAAGAAATTAACCAATGGCAATGCATCACTCATTGCGGCTTGATGTACTACTTTATTTGTGTTTTCCTGAATAAAGGCAACTACCGCAATTTGTGTATAATCATAAATATAGGATGGAATTGGAGCTGCAAAATTATAAGTTTGCGTATTTCCACTTGACCAAGATGCCGGCAAAGCTGTTCCATTAGCATCAGGATACATTTTACGCATTACATTATGGAATTCAGTTTCACCATTACTTCCTGGAGCCGCAGCAAAATTGATTTCTTTTTCTACTAATGCTACATGTAACTTTAATGTTGTTCCGCTAAATGTAGCAGGCGTAGTCACGGTTGCACTGATAAATACAGAATCCATATCAGTAGAGAAGGTGTGTGTTAATGCTAAATCAAAAGGTGATGATGTTGCATAGCGAGTATCAATTTCAGTCTGATCTAATCCATCTAGTGCTCCGGCGTAAGATCCTCCTGAAATTATTGTTCCATCAATTAAACCATAAGGCACTCCATTGAAATTATAATAAGTAACACGTGGGCCAACTTCAGCCTGTGTTTGGGCATTCATTGGATCAACACCCGGCCAGTTCGTTTGATATTTTATAGCAACAACTTTTGATGTATTGTTTCCTAGCATTGTATTATATGCCGGATTCTGAGATGCACAAGGAGGGCAACTGGCATTTGAAAAACCTTCAACCATAACCATTCGCTGCACCTGCGCGTAGGATGCCATGCTCATCCAAGCACCGGCAATAACAAGTAGTATTTTTTTCATAAATGAGTATTAATATTTCAAATATAACCAAATTTTCAAATTACATATCACATCAGAATGTTATCATTTGTACTAATAAATTGAAAATCAAAAATATATTAATTTCGCATTCAATAACTTTTATATGTTGCTTTTGTGTAATGCATTATTTGGAGGGGATATTCTTCATTCGTTGCCAACTTTAGACTTGCCTTTGCCCAGGAAATTAATGAAGTATGCTGCGGCTTTGAAACACCAGGGGATAGATTGTAAGACCTATGATACTATAATCGTATCCATGGAGCAGTTTCAACAATATTTGTTTGTGCATCGTTTTGATCGTGTGGCAATCCTTACGGATCAATATTCAAAGCAACAGATTATTGATTTAGTGAATTACATCAAACAGACACCGGAATTAAAAAATACATCCATCGTTTTAATTGGAAATCACCTGAAAAAAGATTATTCAATTTGGTTTGATCAGGGTATTGCTGTAATTCTTTGGGATGAAAAAGAGTCTGTTTTTGTTGATTTGGTAAAGTTGTTGCAAAATCCTTTTAATCCTTTTCTTGATCAGGCAAAAGGCATTGCTTTTAGGAATGTATTGGGACAAATCGTTGAACAGCCTGCAGGTGAGTTGATCCCCAGTCAATCTGTTCCTGATTATGATGAAATAAGTCATGAAAAATACAGACCACAATCAAAGCGTTATGAAATTTTACTTGATATTTCACCGGATCTTACAATTCGATGGAATGAATCTGTTTTGGAGAAAATACACATAGAAAAAAAATATGGATGGAAAGTTTGTATGCGTGTTTTTTCGCTTCGCGAGTTGCTTGAAAAAATCCCTTTTTTACCCTCAGGTCAAACAAATCTTATTGAGCGCATCATCGTTTCGCCTTTTGATGCATCTTTGGTGAATGGATTATCAGAATTAGGATGTAAGGAATTGATGATTCGTATAAATGATGCTGATTTAGACAAATGGATTCGTTCAGTTCCTCTCAGTCAGCAAATTTTTCATTTTGAATCTTCACTGGATTATCTTGAAATTGAGATTGTGATTACTGAAAACATATCTATTGCTCAAACCATAAAGGATGTGAAAGTATGGAGTGAACAATTGCCTCCTGTTTCTTTTATTTTCAAAATTGAAGATACATTTATGCTAAAAGTCATTACTGAAGGCAAAAAAAAACAAATTCGTCAATTCAGAAATTTGTTTACTCATATTCAAAACCTGAGTAATTATATGTATCATGTAAAAATTGCCTTAAATCAAAAGGGGCGTTGGAAAAACTGGAACCCGAAGTATCATTATCATAAATTTATGGCATCGTATTTGTCATGGAAACTACCGAACTAATTGTATGATAAGAAAGATTTATTTAATGTTTCTTTTTTTTATTGTCAGTGTAACCATACACGGACAGCAGGAAAAGGTTGATAAAAGGAATAACTACAGATTCAATAACTATATTGAAATGAATGCCTTAGTGGGCAATCAAATTTATGGTGGCAATGTTGGATGGAGTCATTTTCATCAGGTATTAAAAAAACACACAGCATTTAAAATAGGATATGGTGTGAGATTTCATACCTGGTTTGAATTCGAAAAAAATTATGTTACTGCCCCATCACAACTAACTAAGGGTGCAGGCGGCCCAATGGGAATATTCAATGAAACAATTACCGGTAATCTTGATACATTATTTATGACCCGTTCACAGGCAAACGCACTGAATATTTTTTTCTCTGTACAATATACTTTTTTTAAAAGGCTTGACGTTGGATTAAATGTTGATATTGCCGGTTGGGGAATTGGCGCCGCTCAAACGGCTTCATATAAATCTTCAAAAAATATACCAGGTGCTTTTCCTGAAGCGCAGGATGTTTATCCAACAGGTTTTAATGTTCAATTGTTAGGTGATAATAATATTGGTTCATTGCATCACGAAATTTTTGCAAGATTTTGGATGAATAACCAATGGGCTCTAAAGGCATCACTCAATTATACCTGCACAGAATATTCAACGGTTAATCCGCTAAGATTACAGAATCATCGTTTTAGGACACATGATTTTTCAGGAAGTATTGGAATTACTTATTGTCCGTGGAGATCTGAAATTTTTATCAGGGATGATCGTTAAACATTTATATTGTTTTTATTGTTAATCAATTAAAGAAATTCACATGAAAAAGTATTCAATCATTATTTTGCTTTCCATCGCAGCATTTACATCACTCTCTGCTCAGCAGCAATGGAAAGTTGATAGTCAGAATTCACAAATCAAGTTTAAAATAAAGAATTTTGGCCTATGGGTTAATGGAACATTTTCAGGATTACAGGCCAGTATTAAATTCGATCCATCCAATCTATCCGGTTCTTCAATAACTGCCAGTGTAGAATCAAAAACAGTAAATACTGAATTGGGTATGCGCGATGATCATTTACGTAAAGATGATTTTTTTGATGTAGAAAAGTATCCTAATATAAAATTTGTTTCAAAACTTATCCGAAAAAACAAAGATCAGCTAGAAGTAATTGGTGATTTATATATTAAATCGGCTGTTCGTTCAGTTACCATTCCATTCACATTTAAAGAATCTGGAAATACAGCAGTTTTTAACGGAACATTTGAAATCAAAAGAACTGATTTTGGTATTGGCGGAAAAGGTGGAACTATGAACGAAAGAGTATATCTGGAATTGAATGTTTTGGTGATTAAATAATAAATTCTAATTATTTATCAAGTTGCATTCACAATTTTTTTCTTTCAATTCTCCAGGTAAATTCTCCACTTTAAAAATCCTTGATGTAGAGTCTGCTGATTCTATATGCCATCGAATATCTTTTCCTTTGATTTTCGAATCAATAATGTAAATAGGATAAGGCTTTCTTCTCCCTTCACTAATTCCAAAACGGACATTACCTGATTTAATGCTTTCATTTATTTCCACTACCGAAAACTGATAGCATTTTTGATAGCAGATAAATAATGAATCTTCTGTCCAACTACCCTTGATAATTTTTTCTTTTACTCTTCCTGATGGCCACATGCTGAATAAATCCTCTCTGTTTTTTAGCCACAATTGGTTTACAGCAATCGTTCCTATAATTAATCCGATTCCGTAAAAAAGAAACCCGCGGAACATTCTTTTTTTATCTTTAAAAATCATATTGCCGCCATTAATAAATCTATATCTGTATAAGGGATATGATACATCTCACTGAAAAATTTGTTGGTCAGTGTTCCATTGAACAGATATACCCCACTACGCATGTGGTTGTGTCTGTGCAGGCATTTATCCAAGCCACCTTCTTCTCCAATCGAAATCAGCATGGGGGCAAAAATATTACTCAGTGCTATGGATGCAGTATGAGAAACTCTTGAAGGTATATTGGGTACACAGTAATGTGTTACGCCATATTTTTTAAATACTGGGGATGTATGATTGGTGACCGTTGATGTTTCAAAGCAACCTCCCTGGTCTATACTCACATCAACAATAACAGATCCGTATTTCATTTCACTCACCATGTTTTCGGTAACCACACACGGTGTTCTTCCTTCCGGAGCGCGCAATGCACCGATGGCAACGTCTGCGCTCGAAAGTCTTTTGGCCAGCTCGTCCTGTTGTATTAATGCTGTAAATACCGGATGATTGCCCAGATTATTTTTAAGGCGTGATAATCTAGAGAGTGAACTATCAAATACCCTTACTTCAGCACCAAGACCAATTGCTGCTTTGGCTGCGTGTTCTCCAGCAATTCCGGCACCGATAATACAAATTTCAATGGGAGGAATACCTGTTACACCGCCCAACATTAATCCTTTTCCTTCATTAACATTGCTTAGGTATTCTGCAGCGATAAGCACAGCTGTGCTTCCAGCAATTTCACCCATGCTTTTAACTACTGGGTAAATACCGTTTTCATCTTTTAGATAATTGAAAGAAATTGCAGTCACTTTTTTTGCAGATAGTTTACGGATAATATTACCGTATTGGGTAGATATTTGAACTGCAGATAATAAAATCTGACGTGGTTTCATCATCTCAATTTCTTCCTCTGTTGGAGGAGATACTTTTAAGATTACGTCACACTGATATACTTCTTCTCTGTTGTATGCAATTTTAGCTCCGGCTTCTGAATAATCTTTATCCTGAAAATTTGCATTTTTTCCCGCATCTGTTTCAACTACTACCTGATGGCCATAAGCACTGATTACTGAAATAGCTGAAGGAACCAGTGGGATTCTGTTCTCTTGAAATGAAGTTTCTTTGGGAATACCGATACTGATTTTTGTCGATCTCCTGCTCACTTCCAGCATCTCTTCCTGCGGCATCAATAAGCCTGACCGCTGTAATTCACGGATTGCTTGTGTTGGTGTTGCCATAATTATAAATTTATTTTAAAAATTCGATCATTGTTTTCAACCTCAATATGAACTTCTTTACATGGAATATCATCCGGAAATTGTCCAGCAATTTCCGGCCATTCTATGATGCAAATTTCACCACTGTATAAATATTCTTCCCATCCGATGGATAATAATTCTTCTTTGTTTTTTAAACGGAACAAATCAAAATGAAATATTTTTCCACCTGAATATTGATATTCGTTTACAATTGAAAAAGTAGGACTACTCACATGATCTTCACTTCCCAACTGCTTCACGATTTCACTTACCAGGGTAGTTTTTCCGGCACCCATTTGTCCGAATAACAATAGTATTTTATGTTGGCGAAAAAGCGGAATGATATTTATTGCAACATCTTTGAGTTGATCTGTATGTTGAATCCTGAATTCCATTCCAATCTTAATAATTTATTCTACAAGTTGCTGTAGCTGAGTTTGCAATGCTTCTCCGCGTAAATTTTTAGCGATGATGATGCCATTGCCGTCAATCAGATAATTGCTTGGAATTGAATTTATACCATATGCCTGAGCGGCCACGTTGCTCCACCATTTCAAATCACTTACATGCTCTTTCCAAATCAATCCATCCTGAGCAATAGCGCCTTTCCACTGATTCATATCACGGTCAAGTGAAACGGAATACACTTTGAATCCCTTCTTGCCTCCTTTCATTTTTTTATCTTTAAACGTATTGTATGCTTTTACAATATTTGGATTTTCTCTTCTGCATGGTCCACACCATGCTGCCCAGAAATCAATTAATACCAAACTCCCTTTCAGAGATGATAGTTTGATGGCTTTACCATCAGGATCATTTAAACTAATTTCCGGAGCCTTATCACCAATATTTAATCCAACATTTTGAGGTGTGGATGAAACGAAACTCTCTTTAGCTAAAAATCCACAGGTCACAATGAACACGATGGATAAAAGAATGATATTAATTTTTCTCATGAGATGTTTTTGTTATTCAGTTTGTAAATAAAATTAAGATTGTACTCGTTGAATTCTTGCTCCAAGTTGTCGAAGACGCTCATCTATATTTTCGTATCCACGGTCAATCTGTTCAATATTGTGAATCTTACTTGTGCCCTCTGCGCTTAGTGCTGCATTCAACAATGCCATACCCGCACGAATATCAGGTGATGTCATTTCAATTCCTCTCAATGGATATTTTCTGTCGAGACCAATTACTGTTGCGCGGTGAGGATCACATAAAATAATCTGTGCCCCCATGTCAATCAGCTTGTCAACAAAGAACAATCGGCTTTCAAACATTTTCTGATGTATCAAAACACTTCCTTTGGCTTGAATAGCAGTAACAAGAACAATACTGATCAGGTCAGGAGTAAAACCCGGCCATGGCGCATCATACACAGTGAGTATGGAGCCATCCATGAACGTATCAATCTCGTAACTTTTTTGCTGTGGAATGATAAGATCATCGCCATTTTTTACAAGAATAATACCAAGCTTTTCAAATATGTCAGGGATAATTCCCAGGTGTTTTATTCCGCAATTCTTAATTGTAAGTTCAGATTGTGTAAGTGCTGAAAGTCCGATGAATGAACCAATTTCAATCATATCAGGCAAGGTGTGATGAACACATCCTTTCAATGACGTTACTCCATGAATGGTTAAGAGATTTGATCCGATGCCTTGGATATTTGCTCCCATGTTATTCAACATGGTACATAATTGCTGTAAGTATGGTTCACATGCAGCGTTATAAATGGTAGTAACTCCATCGGCCATCACTGCTGCCATTAAAACATTGGCTGTTCCTGTAACTGAAACTTCATCCATGTGGATGTATGTTCCTTTCAGTCCGCTTGTTCTTGCTTTGTAAAAAGAACCACCATCATCAACATCAAGGGTAACCCCCAGTTTAAATAAACCGGTAAAATGTGTATCCAGTCTTCTTCTTCCGATTTTATCACCACCCGGACGCGGAATGAATCCTTGTTTGAATCTCGCCAGCATAGGACCAAGCAACATGATGGATCCTCTTAACTTGGCAGCAGATTCTTTGAATGCTTTGCTTTGTAAATATTCAATATTTACATTGTCTGCCTGGAATTCATAATCGCCTTTTTTGATGCGATTTACCTTAACACCCATTTCTCCCAATATGCTGATTAATCTCAACACATCCTGAATTTCAGGTATATTGGTTATCGTTACTTTTTCTTCAGTAAGAAGAACAGCGCAGATGGTTTGCAGTGTTTCATTTTTTGCACCTTGTGGAGTAATTTCTCCTTTGAGCGGATATCCGCCTTCAATCAAAAATGTATTCACGATGGTTCCGTTTTTGGTTGATTAGGTTTTGGTCGGTTAATATCTGTTGGTCCGCTTTTGGACATGTTATTTTTTTGAAAATTCTTTTTGAATTTTTTGCCGCCCTGATGAAATCCTTTTTTCTGAAATCCTTGTTTGGGATTTTGCTGAGATGCAGGATTCTTTTTATTCAAACCAAGAATTTCGCTTGTAGAAGTCATTCTGTGGGATTCCTTAAAGGCTAGTTCTCCTTCAGACATCTCCACCAAATGATGTTTAATTAATTCATCATTCACAGAATCTCTGTTCCAGTTCAGGTATGATTTTTTCATCATATTGGCTAGAACTTCTGTAAACTTATCCCTGATTTCCTGATCTTCTGCTTTCAGTGCTTTCTCAATAAAGTATTCGATATTTTTTCCGTAGTGACGATACTTAATACTTTTTTGAGGGTACTTCAATTTTGTAGGTGTAGTTTTTTCTGTTGGCATGGGAAGTGGAAACGGAGAATCAGCATCAAGCTGATATCCTGATATGATAAAAAGATGATCCCAAAGTTTATGATTGAAATCTTCAATGTCTTTATAATTCGGATTAGTAGCAGCCATTACGCTAACAATGGTTCTAGCAGCCTTGTTTCTTTCTTCCCTGTCTTCTAAGCCTGTGGCATATTGTATCATCTCCTGAATATTTCTTCCATACTCCGGAAGAATCAGTTTCTCTCTCTGTGAATTGTAATCCATGAATAAATGGCTAAAACTTGTGTTAATTAACTTTCAAATATAACGATAATAATGAAAACTTATTCATTTGAATAAGACATTACAAATTTGATGGATTGATCTGAATCAGTTGCCGATAGGTATTTAATACATACTCTTCATGCTGTGGCTGAATCCAGCATATTTGCTGAGTTGAAACGCTTCTCCATATTTCAACATAAAAATTATCCAGATAATATAATTCAATATGATAATTAAGATGATATCGCTGCATTAGAAATTTCCCATTTTGTAAGATCATTTCAAATTGAGTAATAACCGGCAATTGATTAAAATATGATAACTCCTTTTTCATATTTATCGTATCATGTTAAAAATAATGAATTCCACTTAAATCAAAGATAATCCATGAAAATAGCCTGCAAATCTATTACTTTTACAGAATTGTTATGAAGTTTAAACTTGAATCTGAATATTTACCAACGGGCGATCAACCGGAAGCTATTCGTCAGCTTGTTCAGGGCGTAGGCACTCCGGAACGCTATCAAACTTTGCTCGGTGCCACTGGCACAGGAAAGACATTTACGATTGCGAATGTGGTTGAACAAATACAAAAACCAACGTTGGTTTTAAGTCATAACAAAACACTTGCCGCCCAATTGTATGGTGAATTCAAACAATTTTTTCCGCACAATGCAGTAGAATATTTTGTCTCTTATTACGATTATTATCAACCGGAAGCATACATTCCGGCATCAGATACATATATAGAAAAAGATCTTTCTATCAATGAAGAAATCGAGAAATTGCGTCTGAGCACTTCTTCAGCATTGTTATCCGGCAGAAGGGATATTCTCGTTGTTTCTTCGGTGTCATGTATATATGGTATGGGTAACCCGGCTGATTTTTATGAGCAGACCATTCGTATTTCAAAAGGAGAACAGATCAGCAGAAATAAGTTTTTACACAAACTCATTGAAGCGTTGTATTATCGTACAGAAGCAGAATTTAAACGAGGCACATTCCGTGTAATCGGTGATTCTGTGGATGTATATTTAGCTTATGCAGATAATGCAGTTCGTTTTTATTTTTGGGGAGATGAAATTGAAGAGATTGAATTGATTGATCCCGTTACCGGAAAAACATTGGAACACCTAGAATATTTTGTGATCAATCCTGCGAATTTATTTGTTACAACCAGAGAACGCATACATCAGGCAATAAATCATATTCAGGATGATATGGTGAAGCAGGTGGATTATTTTAAACAGAATCAAAAGTTTTTAGAAGCGAAAAGGCTTGAACAGCGTGTTGAATATGACATCGAAATGATTAAAGAGTTAGGGTATTGCTCCGGGATTGAAAATTATTCGCGCTATTTTGACCGTCGGGAAGCAGGCACAAGGCCGTTCTGTTTGCTGGATTATTTTCCTGAAGACTGGTTACTCGTGATTGACGAAAGTCATGTCACGATTCCTCAGATTCGTGCAATGTATAACGGAGATCGTCACAGAAAAGTTAATCTGGTAGATTATGGTTTTCGTTTACCTGCTGCGCTGGATAATCGACCTTTAAAATTTGAAGAGTTTGAGTCGATGATCAATCAGGTGATATATGTGAGTGCAACTCCCGGAGATTATGAACTTGGTCAAAGCGAAGGTGTGGTAGTGGAGCAGGTAATACGTCCGACAGGTTTGCTTGATCCAATCATCGAAGTTCGCCCTTCCGTAAATCAGATTGATAACCTGCTGAATGAAATTGAAAAGCGTGTTCAAAAAGATGAAAGGGTATTGGTTACAACCTTAACTAAGCGAATGGCGGAGGAATTGAATAAATATTTAACGCGCTTGTCAATTCGTTGCCGATACATCCATTCAGAAGTAGATACGTTGGAACGTGTTGAGATTTTACGCGACCTTCGTTTAGGATTGTTTGATGTGTTAATTGGTGTGAATTTATTGCGCGAAGGACTTGATTTACCTGAGGTATCGCTGGTAGCTATTCTGGATGCCGACAAGGAAGGTTTTTTACGCAATCAACGTTCATTGGTACAGACCATTGGTCGTGCTGCTCGTAACATTAACGGTATGGTAATTATGTATGCAGATAAAATGACGGATAGCATGCAAAAAGCCATTGATGAAACGGAGCGAAGAAGAGAAAAGCAGATTGCCTACAATCTGAAGCACCAATTGAAACCCACCCCTTTGAAAAAATCAAAAGAAGAAATCATGAAGCAGACTCAGGTGGCGACCGGATCATCTATAACATCTGGTTCTAAAAAAGGATACTTACAACCTGATGAAATACAAATTGCCGCTGAAGAAAAAATTAATTTTAAGTCTAGGGCTGATGTGCAGAAAATGATTGACAAAACGAGAAAGCAGATGGAAAAAGCGGCAAAAGAACTCGACTTTATGGAGGCGGCAAAACTTCGTGATGAATTATTTGAACTTCAGAAACTGCTCGGAGATTTTCCGAATTAATTCCATTTTTTTGAGATAAATTCTTTATCTGTTAATGCATGTAAAAAAGAGACCATTTCTTTTTTTTCTTTTTCAGTTAAGTTTAACGGTCTTATCCACTTACTTTGATTGGTATGTTTTTTTTCTCCCTGATTATAAAATTCTACTACCTCTTCCAATGTATTGATACTTCCATCATGCATGTATGGGAAAGTTAAACCAATGTTACGAAGGGTAGGAACCTTAAATTTTCCGTCATCTTCAGGCTTTGATGTAGCACGCATTTTCCCCATGTCTTCATAATTCGAATACAACCCAATATTTTCAAATGCATAATTTGTAAAATTGAATCCACCATGACACTGCACACAATTCGTTTTATCGCTGAAGAAAAGTTTCATGCCTTTTTTTTCTTCTTCATTTAATGCACTACTGTCTCCATTGTTGAATTGATCATACCTTGAATTTCCTGATATTATTGTTCTTTCAAAACAAGCCAATGCACGTACAATTGTTCCGGGTGATGCTTCTTCTCCGAATGCATTCGTAAAAAGTTTCTCATATTTTTGATCTGTTCTTAATCGTTGTACCGCTTCTTTCAGAGGCAGTCCCATTTCTTCAATATGTTGTATAGGTGCCAGTGCTTGTGTTTCCAAATCGTTCACTTCGCCTTCCATAAAGAGATATGGAGCATATCCGATGTTTGTAAGTGTGGGTGAATTTCGTGTTCCTTTCATTCCTTTTACACCCGTTGATACAGGAACATGATCTGCAAATGCCAGCTCCGGTAAATGACAACTACTACAACTCATTGTGGAATCAGATGAAAGGACAGGGTCAAAAAAAAGTTTTTTTCCTAATGCAATTTTTTCAACAGTCAGTGAATTATGATCAGGTATTTCCATTTCCGGAAACCCTGCTGGAATATCAAGATGAAAACTGGTTTCGCTGAGTTTATTTTTTTTCTGACAAGAGAAAATTAGAAGGCAAATCAATACATAGCAAAAGTATTTCAACAATACTTTATTCATAGATTTCACCGAACACTAGCTCTGCATTGTTCACTATTGTCAATACATAAGGGAATTCATCATGTTGTGCATTTGACGGATGCGCATCTTTGGCTTTACCTTTGATATTGTAATTGGTAAAAAATTTATTGATGTCTGCATCAATCGTCAAAATAATATCATTACCGTTTGTTTGAAAATTATAATTCCTTGCAACATATCGATAAGCTTCTTTAAATCCGGTATGAATAGAGAATGTTTCACCCAATTCATTCAGAATATTGTTTGAATTGGTATCACTTCTGCCTTCCAGTTTCATAAAAATATATCCCGGATTCCAGTCCCAGTATAACTGACCTGCGGCACTTAATCCATGATCTGCAGGATAGTCGTAAGCCGGAATTGCCAATGAACCAGTTGAATCATTTCTGGATGAATCAACGCCGAGTCCGAATTCTATTCCTTTGAATTTTCCATTTAATTCCCCGTTAATTAAAAATAAATTCGGTTCAGTAGCATCTGCTATGTAGTATTGATCAGCATAAGTTATCTTTTCTCCGTTTTCTTTTATTAAAGAAAAACGTGACAGATAAAAGCGGACAAGCGAATATTGAATTAATGTTCCATCAGGTGCATAATAATCCTGATTCAACGCAAGTGGAGCACCATTGGCTGTGATACGAAATTTAACGTACAGTTTGGATTGTTGAGTAGCTTGCTCACATCCTGTGCTTAATATAATAACGGCGAATAGTGTAATCGAAAGAAAAGAAAAATGAAAATTTTTCATATTTTAAATTTATTCTAAAGATACAAAATGCACTTGTTTAATTCTTCTGTATTTTAAATTATTTATATTTATTCATAAGATTTATAGTATGCAAGCAGTTAGAGTAGGAGAAGAATATTTTAAAATATTAATACCTGATGTTGAGTATGAATTATTGTCAGCACTTGTTCAACAAGCTATTATAAAAGAATATAAGCAAGGTGATTTGGTATTGGAAGTAGGTCAGCAAATTCGATCTACAATGATTGTAAGCAAAGGCAGTTTAAAAGTGTATCGTGAGAGTGGAGAAGGAGAAGAATTTTTGATGTATTTTCTTGATCCGGGAGATGCCTGCGCGCTTACTGTTTTATGTGAAGTTAGAAATGAAAAAAGTCAGATTGCAGTAAAAGCAGATGAAGATGCTGAATTGATTTTTATACCTATAGGATTATCAGAACAATGGCAGATTCAATATTCTTCGTGGCGAAAATTTATCGTTGGTAATTATCGCAGTCGTTTCGAAGAGTTGTTACAAACCTTAGATAGTGTTGTATTCAAAGCCCTCGATGAACGACTTGAATTTTATTTGAAAAGACAGGCTCAACATTCAGGGTCAGTTATCCCTTTATCGCATCAGCAGATTGCTGACGATTTAAACAGCACAAGGGAAGTGATTTCGAGATTATTGAAAAAACTGGAACAGGCCGGAAAAGTTACACTTCATCGCCATGCTGTTGAAGTACTTTCTCTATAATTTCATTACAGTTTTGTTTTCGTGACAATTATCACTGTGTATCCCAAATCCATGAATTACTTTTGTGATGTAAAAATTAAATACCATGAAAGTAGAACAGATTTACACTGGATGTTTGGCTCAGGGAGCTTACTTTATTGAAAGTAAAGGAGAAGTAGCCATTATCGATCCTTTAAGAGAAGTGAAAGGGTATATTGAACTCGCTGAAAAAAGAAATGCAAAAATTAAGTATGTATTAGAAACACATTTTCACGCAGATTTTGTCTCCGGTCACCTAGATCTGGCAAAAAAAACAGGTGCAACTATTGTATATGGACCCACAGCCTCTCCGAATTTTGATGCACATATTGCCAAGGATCGAGAAGAATTAAAATTGGGTGATGTAATAATAAAAGTTATCCATACTCCTGGTCATACGATGGAGAGTTCAACTTATTTATTGATAGATGAAAATGGGAAAGAACATGCTATTTTTTCAGGAGACACTTTGTTTTTAGGAGATGTTGGAAGGCCAGACCTGGCTGTTAAAACGGACCTCACCAAAGAGCAGTTGGCTTCTTATCTGTATGATTCTATCCATCATAAATTATTAAACCTGCCTGATGATGTGATTGTATATCCCGGACATGGAGCGGGTTCTGCTTGTGGAAAGAATATGATGAAAGAAACGGTAGATACTTTGGGAAATCAGAAAATTATAAATTATGCTTTACGCAAAGGAATGACAAGAGAAGAATTTGTTGAAGTCGTTTTAGATGGTCAAACTTCACCACCTGCATACTTTCCTAAAAATGTTATGATGAATAAAATGGGATACGAAAGTCTGGAAAATGTATTAAGTAAAGGAATGGTGGCATTGTCTCCTGAAGCATTTGAAGCAGCTGCCAATGAGAGTGGGGCGTTGGTTTTGGATACGCGTGATCCTAATGTATTTGTTCATTCATTTATTCCGAATTCTATAAATATTGCTGTTGATGGAAATTTCGCTCCATGGGTAGGTGCATTGATTACAGACATTCAACAACCCATTTTGATTGTCACCGAAAAGGGAAAAGAAGAAGAAGTGATTACACGTTTATCAAGAGTGGGGTATGACAATACCATTGGATACCTTGATGGTGGCATTGAAGCATGGAAGAATGCAGATAAGCCAATGGATACTATTCATTCCATCTCTGCGGAAGCGTTTGAAAAACATTATAAAGAACATGGAATTATTGTAGTGGATGTCCGCCGTCCCAATGAATACAGCGCATCACATGTTAAAGGATCAGAGAATATTCCATTAGACTTTATCAATGAAAATATGTCTTCATTCAACCGTAACGAAACTATTTATTTACATTGTGCCGGTGGATATCGTTCTGTGATTGCGGCATCAATTTTAAAAGCAAGAGGGTTCGATAAATTGGTAAATGTTGAAGGTGGATTTTCTTCGATTTCAAAAACAGGTGTTCCTCAGGAAGTCGTTACAACTCATAATGTATAATTTGAATTAATAAACAATAAATAAAAACAGAAATATGAATTTAGAATCATTAGTTAAATCTGGAGAAGCCAGTATTATTGATGTTCGCACCCCGGCTGAATTTATGGGTGGACATGTGGCAGGGTCAGTGAATATTCCCTTACAAGAACTCCCTTCAAAGTTGGAAGAGTTTCGTTCTATGAAGAAACCAATTGTACTTTGCTGCGCATCAGGAAACCGAAGTGGTCAAGCGGCTTATTTCCTTCAACAGCAAGGTGTTGAAGAGTGCTATAACGGTGGTTCCTGGTTAGATGTAAATTTTGTAATTAATAATTAATCGAATAAGTTATGCTTAATTTTTTAAAGCGTTTATTAGGGGGTGGACCAAGTGTTGATTTAGGTGAACTCATCAAGAACGGAGCTATTATTTTGGATGTTCGCACTAAGGGTGAATACCAGTCCGGACATGTAAAAGGATCTATTAATATTCCCTTGGATCAACTTTCTTCCAATCTCAAAAAACTGGATTCAAGTAAATCCATCATTACATGCTGTGCAAGCGGAATGCGCAGTGCATCAGCAAAAGGAATATTAAAGTCAAATGGATTTGCTGAAGTTCACAATGGTGGAAGTTGGATGTCAGTGAACAGACACAAATAATATTTATGATTTATTTCATGTAAGGGCATCAATAGATGCCCTTTTTTATTTTACGATCAGTGGTTGTGTAAATCTTCCAAGTTTGCTTTCCAGTATAACCTGATAAACTCCTGATGTATATTCAATAGTATTCACAAAGAATTGATTCATCCCCTTGTTTTTTACTTTTCCATGAAACAGCATTTCTTTATACCTGCCCATCATATCAACTACAGAAATGGTTACTTCATCATCCCATTGATAGAAAACAGGAATACAGGTAATCCCTTTTGAAGGATTAGGAAACAACGGTTGTGAAAATACCTGAGATAAATTTTGTTCAGCAGACAATTGATCCAACACCTTAAAGTTCCAGTAGCCCTCCGGAGCAGGCATCGGTCTTACTTGCTGCTTACCATTGTTAGCTAATGCTTGGATATAATAAAATATTTCAGTTCCTGCCGGTTGTGCCGGAATGTATCCTGTCCAGGTATCATTGGAAGCATTAGATAGTGTCATATTTACACTTAGGTATGGCTGAGTTGTATCTGTTGTCCAGTATATCGTTGCATTATTTATTCCCGAAGAGTGCTGTATAATTGCATCAACTGAATATGGATTGGTTTCGTCCCACGTATCTTCAAGATCGTTATGTACAATTCTTAATGGATCTTTTACGCCAACAGTATGTGTGATGCAATGAATCACTCCGCTTTGCGATACAATATTCTGATTCAGATCGCTGTTGGCATTTGAATTATCTGAATCAATGGTTACAATTTTATAGCCGGGCATTTGTTCCTGTATTACACGAACAGCAGTTGTATCAAATTCTTCGCGATAAACAGGCAAGATGATGGTTTTATTTACAATTACAAAATTTGAATAGGTTCTGTAAAAGCCGTTACCAAAAGGAGCTCCTGCATAATTCCCACTGGTGCTGGGTGGCATGGGCACACGAATAATCTTGTAATCAGTCCCGAAAGAAGATTGAAAATTACTTAATACATATTGAATATTTGCTTCAATCTGTGGTCCGTCAGAAATTCCTTCAGGAAATTTTCCTACCAGAATGGTTTCTTCATCCAGGAACTTCATGTGCATGTCAATATGATGTATCCCATCATAGGGAAGCATATCCATTTTGATATATCTGTTAATCCCCTGAAAATCCTGTAATAATTGATCTATCTGTGTTTCTGACTGTGTTGGGTATGGTATATTATAAATTCCTGCTCCATCATTTTCATCCAGGATAAGTTTTGAAGCCATGGCAGTTCCCATTCCATCACTCATGAAATTTCCGCCTGTATTCATTAGATTATTTGGTGCTGTAGCTGTTTCAAATAAAGGAATACCCAATAAAGATGAATATGCTGCCGGAATCTGATCGTCAAGCGGTCTTGGCCTATTATAAATCCAATCTACTAATATCAACGAATCCACATCATTCAGATAGCAGGTGTTGGCTGCATAATCTCTGATCCAGATGGAATTAAAACCAACCTCAATAAACTTAAGGTTTGTAAGCGGGATATTATAATTTGTTAAGTTGTTTTTTACATTATTCGAATCTGCACAATGTATAATGACCTGACATTCCTGCTGTGCGGCTCTCACAATTTCGCGTAGAATTGCAGGAAATCCCGTCCAGGTAATCACCAGTGCCTGTACTTCCTCCCATTGTGCTGCAGTTCTTACCGGCAGTCCCGGAGGAACTTGTATGCTGTACCCATTGGGTTGAGAATTGATTTGTTGCAGGTAATCGCTCATCAGCGCCTCTTCGCCGGGAGCAAACCCTTTGGGAAGTATTGGCTCTTGTGCATGAACTGATATTGTCGAGCAAAAAATAGTACAAACGATAAGAATGTATTTCATATTAAATCAAATATTTGTTTGAAAATACATTTTTATTCAAGATGAAAGAACTGTTTTACATTTTTTCCACCCCGAAGATTAACTTTGTGACATAAACTAAAGTCCATGAAACAAATCATAGAGTGTGTTCCAAATTTTTCTGAAGGTAGAGATGAAAATATATTAAATAAAATTGCTGAAGCTATTTCTTCTGTTGAAGGAGTGAAGTTGCTGGAAGTAGATCCGGGTAAAGCCACAAACCGTACAGTTTTTACTTTTGTAGGAGAGCCGGAACCTGTTATTGAAGCTGCGTTCAGGGCAATTAAAGCAGCAGGAGAACTGATTGATATGTCAAAGCATAAGGGAGAACATCCACGCATGGGGGCTACTGATGTTTGTCCGTTAATTCCTATTCGAAACATCAGCATGGATGAAGTGGTGATGTATGCCAGAAAGTTAGGAGAGAGAGTAGGTAAGGAGCTTGGAATTCCCGGCTATTTTTATGAATTTGCTGCTACATCATCTCAGCGTAAAAATCTTGCAGATATACGTGCGGGAGAATACGAAGGACTTGCAAAAAAAATAATTCAACCCGAATGGAAACCTGATTTTGGACCAACTCAATTCAATTCGACATCGGGAGCAACTGTGATTGGTGCCCGGAATTTTTTAGTGGCGTATAATGTTAATCTGAATACCACGAGCACACGTCGTGCCAATGCCATCGCTTTTGATGTGCGTGAAGCGGGACGGGTAAAAACAGATGCACAGGGGAAAAACATACTGGACGAAAACGGAGAGCCCATTCGTATTCCCGGAACGTTGCCATCAGTTAAAGCAATTGGGTGGTTTATTGAAGAATATGGAGTAGCTCAGATTTCCATGAACTTAACGGATATTACCATTACTTCTGTTCATCAGGCTTTTGATGAAGTGTGTAAAAAAGCAGAGGAGCGGGGAGTGCGTGTTACGGGTTCTGAACTGGTGGGATTAATTCCTTTACAATGTTTGTTGGATGCGGGGAAACATTATCTGATTAAACAACAGCGTTCGGTGGGAGTATCTGAAAGGGAACTCATTAAGATTGCTGTAAAATCACTTGGACTGGATGAGCTTAAACCTTTTGATCCGCAAAAGAAAATCATTGAGTATGTAATGAAGGATGAAGAAAAGAAATTGGTTGACATGACCGTTGCCGATTTTGCTGATGAAACAGCTTCGGAATCTCCGGCTCCGGGAGGGGGATCTGTTGCGGCACTTGCAGGTGCAATGGGTGCCTCACTGGCAACAATGGTCGCGAACCTTTCATCACATAAAAGAGGTTGGGATGATCGCTGGGAATATTTTTCGCAGTGGGCTGAACAAGGTCAGCAATTAAAAAATAAATTGATTCATTTGATTGATGAGGATACGCGTTCATTTCATCGTATTATGGATGCATTTAAATTACCGAGCCAGTCGGACGAAGAGAAAAAAATAAGAAAGCAGGCTGTTCAAAAGGCAACAATTTATGCTACACAAATTCCGTTTGAAGTAATGCAAACTTCTTTTCAAAGTTTGGATCTAATTGAAGCAATGGTTAATCAGGGGATGAAAAGTTCTGTATCTGATGTAGGTGTTGCGGCTTTATGTGTGCAAACTGCGGTGCATGGAGCATATCTGAATGTGAAAATTAATGCGTCTTCAATTGAAGACAGATTGATTGCCGATGATATGCTGAATAAAGGAAAAATCATTCTGCAGCAAACCAAAGAGAAAGTATCGGAATTACTGGAAAAAGCGGAATCTAAAATGTAAGTTAACTGAATTCATAAGATGCTGAACACATGGAGAAATAATAAAACCGTTAAAGGTATTGTCTACTTTTTTCCGTTTCAGTTACTGTTGTTACACATTCAGCAGAACTTAATCATTTTATTATTTTGGGTAATCATTGCCGGATTTGTAACCAACCTGCTTGGTGCAAGTTTTGGAATGTCGTATTTATTCCTCTATCCTGAATATCTGGGAGAAGTGTCTCTTTGGAGCTTTATGATTGTGGGTTTTGCATGGGGAGGATTTGTGATGTCATTTAATATTTCCAGTTTTATTATTAACAGTCACCATTTCCCTTTTTTAGCTACACTTGAACGTCCTTTCATGAAATACACGCTGAATAATTTTATTATTCCACTGGTATTTACAGTTGTTTACGTAGTTCAGATTATTTATTTTCTTCGGTATGGAGAATACATGGAGTGGATCGAAATTATAATTAATGCAGGTGCTTTCATGGCCGGAGTTTTTTTATTTGTCCTCATTGCTTTAGGTTATTTTTTATCTTTTAATAAAGATTACGTTTCCATTTTCGGAAGTAAGCCTCCTAAAATTAAAAAGAAAAAAATCGCCGGAATAAGAATTCAACCGGTACACATAGATATAGAAAAAAAGAAACGTACAGAAATCGATTATTCTGAAAAATGGAAAGTGGAAACGTATATCAAGCCATGGTTTTCCATTGCCAGAACCAGAAAGGCACAGCACTATGAAGAGCAACGATTGATGCATGTATTTCATCGAAATCAAATTTATGCTGCTGTTTTTGAAGTGCTAACTTTTGCATCCATTGTTTTGCTTGGAATTTTTCGCGAAGTTCCTTATTTAAAAATACCTGCTGGTGCAAGTGTTCTATTGTTATTTACTATGTTGCTATTATTGGCAGGTGCTATTCATTTTATTCTTAGAAAGTGGTCAACAGTTTTTTTTATTGCACTTTTTTTATTGGTTAATTATTTATCAGAGCACACAAAAATTAATATCAGAAATCATGCATACGGATTAAATTATGATTCACGAGTATTGTATAATCCCGATAGTATTCATATCGCCAATGCAACCAATGAGCGATATCGTGCCGATTTAAAATTACATCAAACAATTCTTCAGCGCTGGAAAAAGAAAGTTACTGCGATAACTCCTCAGCGTTCAAAACCTAAACTGGTTGTTATCAATTGTAGTGGAGGCGGATCAAAGTCTGCGTTATGGACATTCTACAATATTCAGCAAGCCGATCAGCAATTGAAAGGGAAATTACTTGAGCAAACATTTTTAATCACAGGTTCATCCGGAGGGATGATTGGAGCTTCATATATCCGTGAATTATTTTTTCAAAAAAAACAAGGGAAGATCAATGACTTTTACGATATAAAATATGCGCACAACATTGCTGCAGATATGCTGAATCCCGTTTCCTCTTCATTGGCGTTAAATGACCTTTTTATCAGAACACAAACTTTTTCTGATGGTAAATACACTTATTTAAAAGACAGGGGATACGCATTTGAAAAACAATTAAACGAGAATACAGATTATCTGTTGGATAAAAGATTTAATGATTATCGTGCGCCGGAAGAGAATGCAGAAATTCCACTCATGATTTTTGCTCCGACCATTTTGAATGACGGCAAACGATTAATCATTTCACCATTACCGCTTTCTTTTTTATCAAATAATTTACCTCAAAAAGATTGTACCAATCAAACAATGATTGAGAATGTAGAATTTGGAAGATTATTTGGACAACAAGATGCAATGAATTTAAAATTTACATCAGCCATTCGAATGAATGCAACTTTTCCTTATATACTTCCGGTAGTATCATTGCCTTCCCTGCCTTCCATGGAAATCATGGATGCCGGTCTTCGGGATAATTATGGAGTTCGGACAGCCATTGCATACATGTACCATTTGCGCAACTGGATCAATCAAAATACAAGTGGAGTAGTTATCATCGAAATTCATGATAGTAAAAAAGAAACTCATGAATCACTATATGTTCGAAGCCTTGCAGAAAATTTATTTTCTCCATTACGTGGAGTTGTTAATAATCAAACCAAGATACATATGATGGAGAATGATCAGTTGATTCAATTTTCTTCTGCCTGGTTAAATGTTCCTGTAGATGTGGTGAATTTTCAGCTGGGCAGTGTACTGGAAGACAAACAGATTTCGATGAGTTTGCATCTCACTACCCGAGAAAAAAATCAAATTATGCAGGGAGTGAGTCACCCTTCTATCAGGGCATCTGTAAAGCGATTAAAAAAATTGCTGAATTAATAAGCCGCTAATTCTTTCAACTGTTCAACAAATCTTTTTTTAGGAAGAAAGTTCCATTCCAGTCCGGATGCAAAAGGTACCGGTGTGTCTAATGATGCTGAGCGAACTACCGGTGCATCTAAAAATTGAAATGCTTTTTCATGAATCAGTGTAGAAATTTCTGCACCTATTCCACCTGTTAATGTATCTTCATGCAGGATAATTACTTTTCCTGTTTTCTTTACCGTTTCAATGATTGCTTCTATGTCTAAAGGCATAAGTGTTCTTAAATCAAGCACATCTGCAGAAATTTCCGGGTTTTCTTTGATAGCTTGTAATGCCCAGTGTACGCCCATTCCATAGGTGATCACAGATACGTTGTTCCCACTATTTACCAATTTTGCCTTACCAATTTCAATGGTGTAATAACCTTCAGGTACATCTTCGCTCACACTCCGATACAATGCTTTGTGCTCAAAATACATTACAGGATTCGGATCTTCTATGGCTGCTGCCAGTAACCCTTTGGCATCAGAAGGAAACGCCGGATATACAATTTTTAACCCCGGGGTATGGAAGAACCAACTTTCATTTGATTGCGAATGAAATGGTCCGGCACCAACACCTGCTCCGGTGGGCATGCGCACAACTACATCTGCATTCTGTCCCCAGCGATAATGAATCTTCGCGAGGTTATTTACAATAGGATTGAATCCGCTGGTTACAAAATCAGCAAACTGCATTTCAATTACTGATTTCATTTTCTTAACAGATAATCCAAGCCCTGTTCCGATAATGGCTGATTCACATAAAGGAGTATTGCGAATTCTTTCGCTGCCAAATTGTTCTAAAAATCCTTCGGTTACTTTAAATACACCACCATATTCTGCAATGTCCTGACCCATCACTACCAGTTCTGGATGTTTTATTAAGGATTGTTTAAGCCCGTCTGAGACTGCATCTACAAAACGCATTTCTTTTGTTGTTGAAGATGGTGAAACCACTTGCTGATGAAATGGGGCATAAATATCTTTTACTTCAGATACTGTGTCGGGTTCAATTTCAGGTTCATTGAAAACAGCATCCACACCCAGGTCAATTTCTTTTTTGATTTCTTCGCGAAATGATTGAATGAGCTGTTCGTTCAGTACACCTAGGGTAAGCAGAAACTCTTCGTATGTTTTGATGGGATCTTTTTTCTCCCATTCTTCAAATAATTCTTTGGGAACATATTTGGTCCCGGAAGCCTCTTCATGTCCACGCATGCGGAATGTGATACATTCCAATAATACCGGTCTTGGATTTTCGCGAAGATCTTCAGCCAGTTTTTTTACAGTTTTATATACCTCTACTATATTATTACCATCAATAGTGATTCCCTGCATACCATATCCAATAGCTTTATCTGCAATTTGCTTGCATCTGAACTGCTCATTGCTTGGGGTAGATAATCCGTAGCCGTTCGATTCAATTAAAAATATAACAGGTAAATCCCACACGGCAGCCACATTTAATGATTCATGAAAATCACCTTCACTGGTACCGCCGTCTCCGCTGATCACCAGCGTCACCTTTTTTTCTTTCTGTAATTTACATCCGAGCGCAATACCATCAGCAACGGCCAATTGCGGACCCAAATGTGAAATCATTCCTACAAGATGGTAATCGTTTGTACCAAAGTGAAACGAACGTTCTCTGCCTTTACTGAATCCATTCATTTTTCCTTGCCATTGCGAAAACAATCGCTGGAAAGGAACATTCCTTGCCGTAAACATACCCAGGTTTCGGTGCATGGGGAGCATGTACTCATCTGTATGCAAGGCCAGTGTCGCCCCAACAGATATAGCTTCCTGACCAATTCCTGAAAACCATTTTGAAATTTTACCCTGACGAAGCAACACCAGCATTTTTTCTTCAATCATGCGTGGTTTTAATAGATGCTTGTATAGGTTCAGAATTTCTTCGTTACTCAATCCACTAATGTCGAACTGCATAGGTTATATATTTCGCTACAAAGGTAAGGGAATCTTTGAGGAAATGGGTTTGCCTGATTATTGTTTTGTATTAAAGGATTAAAATCAAAAGATATTTATTTCAATACCTCACTGATGATATGAATTACCCCATTCGAGCAATACACGTCAGTGGTGTCTAATGTTACACCGGAAATTTTAAATAGATTTTCAGTTTCAGTGATTTCCAATTCTTTTTCAGATAGCATAAGTAATGAACTTTTACCTTGAAGGGCAGCAGTTGAATATATGCCTGAACTGATATGCTGTGCAAGTAAATCAGTAAGATCCTGTTTCTTTTTTAAACTTGTTTTTAAAGCGTTAAATTGTTCCTGATCCATAGATTTGAAGCAAGAATTTATTGGAGCAAACAGGGTGAAATTGGCAGTAGAGTCACTTAATAAATGATCAATGCCTGCAGCTGTAAGTAATTCAATAAAGACAGATAACTCCGGGTATTGAGCTGCTGTTTCCATGATATCTTTTTTCTGAGCCGCCATGATGGAATCATTGATGATGGCAGTGAGAGAATCTGCTTCTCTTTTTTTTACAGCATCGTCTTTTACTTCCTGTTTCTCCATGCACCCGATAACGGATATCAGCATCAAGAAAAACAGTATTGGATATATTTTAACTAATTTCATGGATCGAAAATTTGAAGCGGGAAAAATTGAACCCATGTAGCAAATTTAATTTTAAAAAGATATAATTGCTTGAAGTAAGAGAAACTATTTCATAATAAACGTTACTTAATATTCGTTTGATGTTTAATTTTGAAACATGAAACCCCATCTTTTTCTCACTTTACTTTTGTTTACCTTAATTTTTTCTCATTCTGTTTTTTCTCAGCAAATTGAAACGAATCAAATTCAGGGGGAAGATACATTGATTATCCGCTTACTACCACCTTTTGAAGTAATGACATTGCGCACATTTGCCAAAAAGAAAGATCAAAAAAAATATGACCGATTGGTTCGAAATGTAAAAAAAGTATATCCGTATGCAAAGATGGCCGGCGAACGCATGAAAGTTTATGGCATGATGCTGGAGACAATGACGGAGGCAGAAAGAGGTAAAATTATTCGTTCGTTTGAAGAGGAAATCATGGCAACACACGGTAAGGCATTACGAAAATTAACCATGGAGCAGGGACGGATATTATTAAAACTCCTCGACAGAGAAACGGCATTTACTCCATATGAATTACTTGAAAATTTACAAGGTGAATTTCAGGCCTTTTTCTGGACGGTTACAGCTTCTTTTTTTGATTATAACCTGAAAAGAGAATTCGATCCAATTCAATACACCGAAGATTTATACATTGACGAGATTTGCAAAATGATTGATGCGGGGCAGTTGTAATCCATTATTCTTCCATCAGTAATTTCAGGATCTGAATCGCTGCCTTGGGAATTTTAGTCCCCGGTCCAAATACTGCGGCTACACCTTGTTCAAATAAAAATGCATAATCCTGTTGTGGAATCACACCGCCGGCAATCACAATGATGTCTTCTCTGTTTAGTTTTTTCAACTCTTCCATCATCTCTGGAATCAATGTTTTATGTCCTGCCGCCAGTGATGAAATACCAATGATATGTACGTCATTTTCAATCGCCATTTTAGCGACTTCAGCCGGTGTTTGAAATAACGGGCCAATGTCCACATCAAATCCAATGTCTGCAAAAGATGTAGAAATAACTTTTGCTCCGCGGTCATGACCGTCCTGTCCCATTTTGGCTACCAAGATTCTTGGTCGGCGACCTTCTTTTTCTGCAAAGGCATCACTTAATCGCATGGCCTCTTTAAAATCTTCATCCATTTGTATTTCTTTTGAATATACACCTGAAATGGTTTGAATACTGGCTTTGTAACGTCCGAATTCTTTTTCCATCGCATCACTTATTTCGCCTAATGTTGCACGTTCACGCGCAGCAACGATGGCCAGTTCGAGTAAGTTACCATCTTTATTTTTACATGCTGAAGTGATGGCTTGCAACGCTTCCTCAACTTTTTTCTCGTTACGTTTTGCCTTAATGTTTTGCAGTCGTTCAATTTGTTGCTCTCGTACTTTGGCATTATCCACTTCAAGAATATCGAGTTGTGTTTGCTCATACACAGGATATTTATTGACACCGATGATGATTTCTTCTTCGCTGTCAATGCGTGCCTGTTTGCGTGCGGCGGCTTCCTCGATTTTCATTTTGGGTAATCCGGATTCAATGGCGTTAGCCATTCCTCCCAGCGCTTCAATTTCACGAATGTGCTCCATAGCGCGTTCAACCAGTTGTCCGGTAAGGTATTCTACATAATAGGATCCTGCCCATGGATCGATGGCACTGGTTACGCCAGTCTCTTCTGCAATTACCAGTTGTGTATTACGTGCTATGCGCGCAGAAAAATCAGTGGGCAGGGCAATGGCTTCATCCAGTGAATTGGTATGTAACGATTGTGTCCCACCCAATACAGCGGCCATGGCTTCAACAGTTGTTCTGGCCACGTTATTGAAAGGATCCTGTTCTGTTAAACTATATCCGGATGTTTGACAATGGGTGCGCAGCATGATTGATTTTTCATCTTTCAGATGAAACTCTTCACTCACTAACTTTGCCCATAATAAACGTGCCGCTCTGAGTTTTGCAATCTCCATGAAATGGTTCATCCCAATGGCAAAGAAAAAAGAAAGTCGTGGTGCAAACTGATCAATGTCTAATCCTGCTTTAATTCCTGTACGAATGTATTCAATTCCATCTGCCAGGGTGAATGCCAGTTCAAGGTCTGCAGGAGCACCGGCTTCATGCATATGATAGCCAGAAATGCTGATGGAATTAAATTTCGGCATGTGTTTCGAAGTGTATCCAAAAATATCTGCAATGATGCGCATGGATGCTGCCGGCGGATAGATATATGTATTGCGAACCATAAATTCTTTCAGGATATCATTCTGAATAGTTCCACTCAATTGATGCGGAGCAACACCCTGTTCTTCAGCGGCAACAATATAAAAAGCCATTACCGGAATCACAGCGCCATTCATCGTCATTGATACAGACATTTCCTGTAAAGGAATCTGATCAAATAAAATTTTCATGTCTTCCACAGAATCAATGGCAACGCCCGCTTTCCCGACATCGCCGGATACACGTGGATGATCAGAATCATAACCCCTGTGCGTGGCTAAGTCAAATGCAACAGACAATCCTTTTTGTCCTGCAGCCAGGTTTCTTCTGTAAAATGCATTGGATTCTTCAGCAGTGCTGAATCCCGCATACTGTCGGATGGTCCAGGGCTTCATTACATACATGGAAGCGTAGGGCCCACGAAGAAAAGGGGCACTTCCTGCCGTAAAATCAGTATGAGAAAAAGATTGAAGGTCACTCGCATGAAACACTGGTTTTACTTCAATATTTTCTGCTGTTTTCCATGATCCATCTGCGGAATTTTGCGATGCAATCTGGGGTAATGCACTATTTTTAAAATCCGGCTTCATGTTAATTCAGTTTTGATTTTTCTGTTTCCTCCAATCTCATTCTGCTATCGTCCAACGATTCGCTGAGTCTTTGCGGACGGATAGGGGAGATGACAATTTCTTCTTTCTTAAAATGTGAACTTGCCGGGGTACTGATTTCACCAATTTTTCTTTCTTGCTTGTTCACATATTTGTTGGTGCCCACAAGTATTTTCTTGCCTTCAGTAAATGCTGATGTTTCAGCTTTTGCTGTTTTTTCAATATGATCCTGCACCCATCTTTTTTTCAATGCAGCGATGTAACCTCCCTGTTCTTCGATTTGTAAAAACATAGTCCAGGAAGCATCCATTATTTTTTGCGTGAGTGTTTCGATGTAATAGCTTCCTGCAGCAGGATCGTGAACTGCATTAAGGGATGCTTCATGTTTTAAAATCAATGGAATATTCCGGCTCATGCGGTAAGATAGTTCAGAAGGAAGTTGAAAGCTAACATCAAACGGATATAAGGATAATGCATCACATCCACCCATCATCACACTCATCACTTCTGAAGTGTTACGCAGTAAATTCGAATGTGCATCGTAAATGGTTTTATTACGCATGGATGCATGCGCATGCATATACAGTTTTTTATTGCTTCTATAGGATTGCGTAATGCGATCCAACAATACACGTAATGCCCTGAATTTTGCAATCTCTGTAAAGTAATCATCGCCGATACCTGTATTTAGTTGCATGCGTTGAATAATATCATCAACAGTAATTCCTTTTTCTGTAAATCGATGCAAGTATTCTACAGTATGAGCCAACGCGCAGGATGTTTCCAATACAGCATCTGCACCTGCATCTATTAACGGAGCAGTACACACATGAACAGTTCGATATCCGGGTAAATCACGCATGGCATAATTGAAGTTGGTCATTAATACTTCAAAAGCCGCGTCTTCAGAATAATCAAAATTACCCGTTAAAAAGGCATCGCGGATGGGATCAAAATAAATGGCTCCCTGAATTGCAGATGTATCAATGGATTGAGAAGTGAAATGATGAATCAACTGATAGAGGATTGCACTGTTTGATTCACCGAAATCAAACTGCGGATCAAACCAGTCGAGGTGAATGTCTTTAAACAATGCTTCCCACTCTCTTTCTGTAGGAACATCACTCCCCAGATACAACAATGAATCTGCACCATTTTCCAATGCCCGCAATGATTCCTGTTGAGCAGCCATGATCTGCTGAGTATAAATGGGTTGAATTACTCTTGCCGGAGCAGCGGGCCAAATCGGCCTGCATAATTCTAGTGATGAAAGATCTTGTTCCCGGTAAAAGGCATTTACAGATACCCCTTGTGCCTTCGACTGTATAAATAATTTTACATCGTCGGGATCTTTTACCGATTTTTTTATCTCGTTCCACCACTCTTCTGTGGATGGTTTCTTAAATTTATCAAATGATGTTGCCATGTATTGTCAATCATCACAAATTTACAATTATAATTCAATCTGTTTTGAATAAACATTTTTCATTCTTCATAGTTATATCCTCATGAAAAATACTACACCCATTTCTGTTTTTTGGTTTCGAAGAGATTTACGATTGAACGATCAGGCAGCATTGTTTCATGCGTTGAAAGGGCCTCATCCGGTTTTGCCAATCTTCATATTTGACCGCAACATCTTAGATCGTCTGAACAACAAGCGCGACCGTCGTGTAGAGTTTATTCATCTTCAGTTGCGGAAGATCAAAGAACAACTGCAACAAATGGGCTCAGATTTGTTAATACAATATGGTGAACCTTTACAGGTATGGAAAGAATTATTGGATACCTATACAGTGGCCGGTGTTTATACCAATCATGACTACGAACCCTATGCCATGCAAAGAGATGAAGAAGTGAATAAATTATTAACAGCTCATCAAGTTCCATTTTATACCTTCAAGGATCAGGTGATTTTTGAAAAAGACGAGGTATTGTCGGCTACCGCTAAACCCTATACTGTTTATACACCCTATTCGAATATGTGGCTGAAAACATTCTCACAAACCGATATTCCCGTTTATTCTACATCATCATTATTTCCAAATTTTCAACGATCCTATACATTCCCAATAATATCACTTGAAGATATAGGATTTCATGCTGCAGGTATTTCTTTTCCTTCTTCTACTACCACGGATAGTATCATTGCCAATTATGCTGAACAACGTAATACGCCATCTGTGATTGGTACCAGTCACTTGGGAATTCATTTACGTTTCGGTACGATTAGTGTACGAGAGTTGGTAAATCATGCCATGCAATTCGAAAAAACATTTTTGAAAGAGTTAATCTGGAGAGAATTTTTTATGCAGATTTTATGGCATCATCCACATGTGATTGATCAGCCTTTTAAAAAGCAATATGATAAAATTGAATGGCGCACCGATGAAAAAGATTTTGAAAAGTGGTGTCAGGGAAAGACTGGCTATCCCATCGTAGATGCAGGTATGCGCGAATTGAATGAAACCGGTTTTATGCACAATCGTGTGCGAATGATTACGGCTAGTTTTTTATGTAAGCATTTGTTTATTGACTGGCGGTGGGGCGAAGCTTATTTTGCAGAAAAATTATTGGATTTTGAATTATCGGCCAACAACGGAAACTGGCAATGGGTTGCCGGAACCGGATGCGATGCCGCTCCATATTTTAGAATTTTTAATCCTACAGAACAGCAAAAAAAGTTTGATCCTCAGGCTAAATATATTCGACAGTGGGTGAAGGAGTTTGACACGTTGGATTATGCTCGCCCGATGGTGGATCATGTGTTTGCGAGAGAACGTGCATTGAAAGGATATGCTGTTTTGAAAGCGTAGAATATACTGTTTTTTAGGCTCTCGAATAATAAGTTGTCTGAGGCTCTCGAAGACCAGTATTTGCATTGCGTATTCATTTAGAGTGAGCAGTAGACTTGTATTGAGAACTGAGTATTTGGTATTTCGTTATTAATAACACCTCTCGATACAGCGCTTTGAAAGCGCCACTCGAGGTGACTTTGATGTTAAAATGATATGAGCTCAGGCTCAGTTTGTCTTACTGTTAACGGCTCTCCCTTTACTTTTTCCTTAACCTATTGCCCTTAGCCTTCGAGAGCCTCAGGCGCCGGGCTAGTTCTTTTGCCTGTGGTTGGTGTTTTCACCAACCACGAATTGACTATTATTAAGTAGCATGTCACTCGCCCTTAGCCTTCGAGAGCATCAGGCCCCGAGTTCTTTTCATAGCAATACTGACCCGTTAACAGCTAACCGCTCTCTCTTCACTCATCCTTTCCATAAGAATTGCTGCAGCAACAGATACATTCAGCGATTCAGGATGAGATGAGGAATAAAAAGGGATCGTGATTTTTTTTACATACTCAGAATTCCACGCTTCACTTATACCATGACTTTCACTTCCCATCACAAGGGCAGCATCACTTGGTATCGAAACGGAATTTATGCTTTCACCATTCATTGCTGTTGCTAATACTGGAAAATTTTTATTTCCGCAATCCTTTATCCAGTCCTCTATAGATTCAATCTGATAATATTTAATCGCCGTCAGTGAACCCATGCTGCTTTGCACTACTTTCGGACTAAATATATCCACACAATGATTGGCCAGATAAATGGTGTGAAATCCAAACCAGTGTGCTGTGCGTATCATTGTTCCCATATTCCCCGGATCACTGATTCCATCCAGCACCAGGCAACGCGCCGTATCTTGAAGGGTATTGATTTTTAGAATCTCTTTCAATTTGAATATACCCACGATTCCCGGAGGTGTCACAAGGTTTGAAATTTTTTTCATCCCTGGTTCATCTGTTACGTAAATATTCCGTGTAATTTCTTTGAGCATATCATTTGTTGCAATATGTGGAAGTGCAATGATATATTCTAGTTCCGCACCAAATGCAACCAAGTCGTGAATAGTTTTTAAACCTTCAGCGATGAATTGCTTTAGCTCCTCCCTGAATTTTGACTGATGGAGTGAACGGATATTTTTTATATGTTGTTGAGATAATTGCATGGTATAAATAGGTTTCGAAAATAAGCAATTATTACGCAATCCTCATTAGTTCTGTTATTTTTGTAAAGCTATATTATTGATGAAAATTCATCTTTTCCATATTCGTTTCATTCTACTTATCCTCACAGGATTTCTGGTGGCCTGTAGTCCTACGCGCCGGCTTTCAGAAGGACAATACCTGTTAGTGAAAAATCATGTAGTGCAGATAGGCGAAAATAAAAAAGAAAAAGATGATATCGCGTCCTACATTCAGCAGAAACCCAATTCCAGTTTCGTGGGTATCTGGCGTTTTTATTTGCAGGTATATAATTTACCGAATCCTCAAAAGGTTCTTCTTCAAAAAGAAAATCAACAACAAAAACTGGAGAAAAAAATTAATGAAATTAATGCATACAATTCATCTCTTCCTGAAGGTAAAAAGAAAAAATCTTTACCTAAAGAAAGGTTATTGTTTGGCGAATGGTTACAGAAAATCGGAGAAGAGCCGGTAGTGCTGGATTCATTTAAACTGGAGAAATCCAGAAAACAATTAGAGCTGTATACCAGATCAAAAGGGTTCTTCCGTGCAACAGTACGGGATTCTGTAGTAGTGAAAAATAAAAAAGCAGAAGTGTATTTTATTGTCAACCGTGGACCAGCATATTATATAGATACCATTAAATACATTGTACCCAATCCGAGCCTGGATTATTTTATGAATACTTCCACTTCATTACTTTCCAACAAGATGAAGTATGACATGGAATTGCTGGATGAGGAGCGCGAGCGACTCACTACACTTTTTAAAGATCAGGGATATTATTTATTTAAAAAAGAGTTTATTCACTACGAAGCTGATTCACTCGGATCTTCACCGCAACATATGAATATAACGCTCGAAGTATTACAACCTGATTTCTCCTATGTTGATGATAAAGATACCATACTGATAAAAGAGCACAGGCGGTTTCGTATCCGTGATATCAATGTGATTACCGACTTTCAGTTTGGATCATCTCCATCTGAAATCAGACAACAGGAAAAACTCGGAGATTATACTTTCTTTTTTCAGGACAAGAAAAAATACAATCACCGTATTTTATCACGTTCTATTTTTTTCTCGAGGGGCACCATGTATAATCTCAAAGATGAAGAGAATACCCAACGCTCATTCAGTGAGTATAAAAATTTCAGGTATATCAATGTGCGGTTTGTTCCTGAAATCAATATCACACATACCAACGACTGGCTCGATTGTGTGATTGAATTAACCCCTGCTTCCCGACAAAACATTGGTGTTGATCTGCAAGGTACAAATACAGAAGGCAACCTTGGGGTGTCTTTTGGCGTAGGATATCAAAATCGGAATACTTTTAATGGCGCTGAAATGCTTGAATTCAGAATCAATGCAGGTGCTGAGATTCAGGTGCTGCAGGGAGATTCTTCTACCATCGATCAAGGTGTAAATCCCTTCAATACCATTGAGGCGGGAGCACAACTTTCGTTGTTGCTTCCCCGTTTTTTATTACCGATTAAATTGAGCCGCGTAGCCAAATGGGTGAAGCCCAAATCAAGGATTACCTTTTCATTCAATATGCAGCAGCGCCCCGATTTTAAGCGTTACGTCAGCAGTTTTCTGTTTGGATACGAATGGCAGCAATCTGTAAACAGATCAGATATTTTTATTAAACACGGACTGAATCCGGTGGAGTTGAGTTTGATTTCCATTGATCCCAACGCCTCATTTACACAATATATCGAAAGCATCAACGATCAGTTTGTCAAGAATAGTTTTAAGAATCATTTTATACTCGGAACATCATATACCTTTCTTTTCAATAGCCAGCAGGTTAGTAAATTTAGCGATTTTGTTTTCTTCCGTTTCAATGCACAAACCGGAGGAAATTTTTTAAAGCTTATTTCTACTGTTGCTCAGGATACATTGGTAAATGGGTATCACTCTGTGTTTAAAATTCAATACGCACAATATGTTCGTGCCGAGGCAGATTTCCGGTATTATAAAATTTTTAATCCAACACATAATTTAGCATTTCGTGCCTTCATGGGTGTAGGTTTACCGTACGGAAATTCAACGGTGTTGCCTTTTGAAAAAAGTTTTTTCATTGGGGGGGCTAACGACTTGCGTGCCTGGTTGCCCAGAACGCTGGGGCCCGGTTCATTTGCCGGGTTGGATAGTGGGCGTGTAGACCAGGTGGGTGATATCAAGCTGCTGGCCAACATCGAATACCGAATAAAAATTTACCGTTTTATTGAAGCCGCCTTATTTGCTGATGCCGGGAATATCTGGCTCATTCGCAAGGATGGAGACCGCCTCAACGGAGAGTTTAGTTTCGATCGGTTCTATCGTGAATTTGCATTAGGGGGAGGAGCAGGAATACGATTGAATCTGGGATTCTTTATTTTCCGCGTGGACTTTGCCATTCCTTTGCGTGATCCAACGAAGCCAATAGAAGACAGATGGGTGGTTACGAAGCTCAAAGGCTCTGATCTTCGCGTAAATATCGGGATTGGATATCCGTTTTAATTTTCCGGGCCTTCGAGAGCCTCAGGCACCGGAAGAATCTGTTTTCTGAGGCACTAGAATTTTACGGTGTCTGAGGCTCTCGAAGACCCGTATTGTCGAATTTAAGTAAATGAAAATCGCAGTAAATTTTGTGATAATAAATAATCCTTTCAAGTTACTCAGTCAATAATGATCATCATTTTTTTTGATCTCTGTATGCTATCGAAAGTTCTGGTAATGCCAATTCATTTTCTTTAATTAATGCTTCTTTCTTTTTTCTACTCCATCCTTTTACTTGTTTTTCTCTGTAAAATGCTTCATCAATTCTATCAAATTCCTCCGCATAAACTAATACTACCGGTAAATTTTTTCTGGTATAATTAGCCCCTTCACCTGCTTGATGTTGAGCTAATCGCAACTCAAGATTTTTTGTACTTCCTGTATAATATTTCCCATTAGCACATCGAAGAATATACATGTAACCTTTCATAAATTATTTTATTGGTTAGGGTTTACAATTCCGGGCCTTCGAGAGCCTCAGGCACCGGAAGAATCTGTTTTCTGAGGCTCTCGAATATTACGGTGTCTGAGGCTCTCGAAGACCCGTAATAAATATAATAAATCTACTTCAACGAATAAAATATCACCACCTTATTGAAACCTGTTTTCAATTCTCCTTTTTTCTGGATAACGTAATAGTTGAGTATCACAAAATAGGAGACAAAAAATGGAAGCATGGGTGTTTTGTAGCGCACCAACGCTCCGAAGTTGGCTGTAGTTAACCCGGTAACAAAGGCCACCAAAATAAAAAACACAAAACAAAAGGCCAGGATGGGATGCTTGAAGGTTTCAGTAAATAAACGCTGGCGAAGTTTTACTAAGGAGTAGATAAAAAAGACAAGCAAGAATAAATTTTCAAGGGCAGAGACCAAAATAAATGGACTGCGTGCTTCCCATATATACGGACGAAATAATCCGGCATTAATGGCTGCCGGCGCTTTTGATGCTACCCCTGCCGGTGTGGGCTCGAAAGTGCCAATGTTAAAACTATTTTTACCATATGATTCTTCACGCAATAAATCCTGTTGTATGATGGCGGCCTGTTTGAAGGCCTTGTCTGCAGCATAATAGCCCAATTGATCGGATGATCCGATGTACAGGGAAAATAAGATTCCAAATATTCCTCCGAGCAAGATGGGCAATCCAAATACACGTAAAAAGAAGTTACTAATGCGTTGCACCCGCTCAAATGTAAACCAGATGGCTAATCCCGGTAACATTGCCAATAGCAAATAGGGCTTGATAACAAGTAAAAGGTAGGCCATCAGAACGGTCCAGATTAACACGTTGAATTTTCTGTTTTTCTGTGCAAAAATTTGATATGCACCCACTACGATGTGGCAGATGGCGAAGATGGAAATGGTATCTTTCATAATTCCAGATCCCCAAAAAAAGAAAGAAGGTAAAAATAAAAACGCCCATGCCAGTGGTCGAATTAACTCTGGGAACACATTGCAAAACATCTCATATACCTTCCAGATGGCTGTATAGCAAATGTAGGCAAAGAGCAGTGTGGATGCCAGAAAAGAATTCCAGGTGAGGATGGCTGGAATACTGGCCATGCGAATCACATTAAAATTTTCTTCTTTGCGTACTAAGTGACTGGGTGGCCATAAAGTTTCATTGTTAAAATATGAGGCGTACTTCTCCCAGGTAATCTCGTTAAACATTAAATCTAAGTACTGCGAGGGTGACTCAAAAAATAAATTCCGCATAGCACAAGCCCCTGAAAAATAATCCATGGTATCGCCCCCTCCGTAATATAAAAGATACACTCCGGCAAATGCAAATCCTCCCATGAGTTTAATAAATAATCCCGGCACATAAAATCGGTAATTGGGTTGTACGGTTTGACGGTTGCGTTGACGAATGTATCCAAACCCGAGAAAAATAATTAACAATACGAACGATAACCCTAAATCAAGAAAAGAAATTGTTTGAAATGCGTATTGTATCATTATTATTGAATTTTTTCTAAAATTAGTTTTTATTCAATAAGTTAAATTAAATAATCTTTAGAGTTCCTAATCTCATAAATAATTTCAGCCAATTTACCGGCTTGATATTTTCGGGAATATTCTTCGACGTGTTGGGTATGGCAGACGATGGATCCTGTGCGATCGAATTCTTCGTGGAGATCTTTCCATACATCATACAACTGATCAGCATTTTCTACGATTACCCCAGCATGGGTAGATTGGATAAGCTCTTCCTGTGGGCGGTGAGTAGCATCCAGCTCATGCACTTTGTAATATTTTTCTTTTAATGAATTGGCTTCTGCATCATTTGAAAAACAAAAAATTATTTTTCGTTGCAATGCCAGGTAATCATAAATTTTTGTGCCGATTATTGAATAATAATTAAATAGTAGAAAAGCATTTAAAGAGGCAAGCTTATTCAATAAGATATCATTGGGTGTTTTATTATGGAATATAATTTTATTTTTTATGTATGGATAATGTAAATCTATCTCTTCAGCTATTTCATTTTGGATATTTATTCCCCAAAAAGAAACTTCAATATTATATTCAGGGTTATCTAAATAGAATTTATTTAAAACACGTAAAAAAGTTCTCCATGGATGGTATGGATAAATAGTACCTATAAAGCCAATTTTCAATATATCTTTAGAAGATATGATGTTTTTACCGATTTGTAGAGCATTTAAATCATATCCGTTTCTGATTATATATACAAGTTTTGTTTTATTAATTTGCTTGATTTTTTTTTCGAAGAATTCAGATACTGTTGTAATGGTTTCAGCATCTTTTGTATATTTTTTTTCTAAAAATAAATTCCAACGTTTTAAATAAGTTTGGTATCGTTCATTGTTCTGACTCCAGGGGTCGCGATAATCTGCGATAAACGGGATGTTATATTTCTTGCTAAGCATTGAAGCATACCTAAATAGTATAAAAGGATCTCCGGTGGCAATAATTGCATCTACTTTATTATTTTTTAAATATTCATCTGCTCCACGATAAATTGTTTTTTTTGATCCAATCATAAAAAACCATTGAAGTATTTCATAAGTGCCTGTAATTATTTTTCTAACAGGAACTAAATTTTGCTCGCCAAATTTGAGCATGATTTTATTTGCCAGAGTAGGGGTATACGGAGCTTTTATTATCGTACCGAATTTAGTATGTTCAATCTCATTTTTATTTGATGTACCCGGTGTAATATAATCCATTTTACTTCCATGAACATTTGTCCATTGTCTTGTTACAACGATGGGATATACATTAAAATCCTTTAGATACTTATACCAACTATATGGACGCAACCCCCCTACAGAAACATAAGGAGGAAAGTCATAGGCGAGGATTAAGAGTTTTTTCATGAATATATTGCAAAGAAACAGTTTTTTAGGTAATTTTAAATGCCGGTATTAACTTGAATTTGAAGATTCGTATCTTTGTTCAAGGAGATGTTTGTTCTTGATGAATTTATACACCACTTTTTACCACGAAAATAATCATGCTAGAATAGCAGAATATCTTCAATGTCTTCAAAAAAATATTGAAAATCGACTTATTAAAAGGATTATTATCCTTATTGAAGAAGAGACTGTGCTACCTTTGGAGCACCCCAAAATTAAAATTATCAACCTTTCTAAGCGATCTACTTTTCTGGATTTCTTTCTAATCATCAATGAAAATACTTCGCAAGAGGAAATTAACATCATCGCCAATACCGATATTTATTTTGATGACACACTCGCTCTGGCTATAAAGATTGCACAAATGGAAGTTTATGCCTTGAATCGCTGGGATGTTTTAGATGAGAATCGTGTGCGGTTATTTGCAAAATACTCAACTGGTGACACATGGATATTCAGAGGAAAGGTTGAAGTACCAGTTATAGATTATTACCTTGGTCAATTGGGTTGTGACAATAAACTCCTATATGATCTAAAAAAAGCAGGATACCGAATATTAAATCCTTCGCTTTCTATTCGTTCCTATCACGTTCATGGAAGTAATGTACGGGGTGAATTATCTGATCCTAAAAAGAACAATCGTATACCGGCTCCTTATGTGTATTCAATTCCTGCTTTTATTAGTGTTATGGATGCTCAAAGAATACTATTTAAATATGGTCTCGTTTACCTAATTAAATTATTTTTGGTGAGACGTTCGATCCGTTTTCAATATTATTACGATCGAAAAAACAACGTGATTGAGCATGCGTATGAATTAATCGATTCGGTTAACTATAAACCATGGAAATATTGGTATTTTCATGACTTCAAGCTTCCATTCAAGCGATTTAATCGATTTAAAAGTAATAATTGATTTAATTAATTCTGATTCAAAATCTCCGAATAGATTTTTTCTAATTTCAAACCAATTACGGATTCAGAAAATTTATTATATGTTAATTCTCGAATCTTATGAGGATTATATTTTTCATAGTTGACTTGGATTTCTATTAGCGCTTTTGCTAACTCATTTACATGACTCTCACAAATGATACCTGTTTCTTTAGTTACAATATCGCGTACACCCCCGCTATCTGTAACGACAACTGGTTTGCCAATGGCTTGAGCTTCAGCTACCGTTAATCCAAATGTCTCCAATCTACTTACACTGATTAGCACATGGTGTTGTTTAATTTGCTTCAACACTTCAGTTCGGGATAAATGGGGGAGAAATTTAACTGAATCCTGTAAATTGAGCGTTCGAGTTATTCCAATTAATTTTTCTTTTTCTGGCCCTTCCCCTGCGATAGTTAGTTGTGCACGTGGATACAATTTCACCACTTCTTTCCAGCCTTGCAGTAGTAATTCATTTCCTTTTCTTGAATGGAGACGACTGATTACAAGATACCGAAAAGGATTACTTTCAAAATGATTTATTTCTACTTCAAAAAAAACGGAAGCTACTATGTTGTTCAATACTTCAATATTGCTAGAAGGAGAAATCGAATATTGTATTAAGGTTTTTTCTAATGCAAATTTACTGACGAAAAGTGTTTTACTTGCATTCAAAAGTACTTCCTGAATAATCTTTCGATCTGCTTTAGAATATTGTTCAGGCTGTGCAATTAATCCAGAAGTGTGTTCCGTATGAACAAATGGAATTTGGTATTTTTGGGATAACTTCAATCCGATGTATCCTCCCATAAATAAGGCATGACTGTGAATGATATCAAAGTTATTAATAGAGATGGAATATTTTTGTAAAGCTTTCTTTGTTCTGTGAAATAAGTATTTGTATGCTAGTGTTCTGCAACCTGGAATCAAAGGCTTTACGCCAATGCGAATGACTTCACAGGCTTTCCAGGTTTCTTTGTGAATATAATTTTTATTTTTAAAACTCTCTCTAAAATTACCAAGCAAGTATGGGTGAAGAATGGTTATTTTATGTCCTAATTTTTGAAGCATTTCAACCTGTTCTTCGATAAATGAACCTTCGGTCGGATTTTTGTGGCTGGGATACCAGGCAGCAACAATTAAGATATTAAGTGTTTGATTTTTCATGAATACCAATACCCAGTTTGTTTAAAAATATTTTTGGAATTTCTTTTATATAATATACAGATGGGTAATTTAAAAAACCCTTAAATATTATAATTGATGAGACTAAAATTTGTTTATTCTGCCTTGCCTGATATAAGTACATTTGGTATTTAGTATGAATATATTTTTTAAATTCTCGTAAACTTAACTGATCTTTAAATAAATTATAATGGTTAATCTGTAAATCTCTTATCGCTTGAATATAAAAATAGATGTCACATATTTTTACTTTATGAAAACCAGACCTAACGCTACTTTCATTATGTATTATCTGAATTGCGGTGTAACTTTTTATTTGTTTTACAGGATGTTTTGCAGCAATTCTCATCCAAAGGTGTGTGTCTTCCCATATTCTGAATCTTGGATCAAACCTATTCTCAATTAAAATAGAATTATGTACACATACAGAATTAATTAATATAAATTTATTCCAAATTTCTAATAATACATTATTAGCTTCAGTATCAATTAGAGGATGTTTTGAATACACACCTTCATCATTTATTAAATTGCCAGTTATAATTAAACTTGGCACATTCGATTTGATAATTTCTTTATGTAAAATTTCTAAATGTGTTTTTAAATACAAATCATCACTGTCTAGAAAGCAAACCCATTCTCCTTTAGCGATATCAATTCCTTTGTTTCGTGCGGCACTTCGTTCGGAATTATTTTGATATGTGTATTTAATTCTGGGATCATTAAATGAAGTACATACTTTATAAGTATCATCGGTTGAGCCGTCATCTATTATTACTAGTTCCCATTCTTCATAGGTTTGACCTAAAACACTTTGAATGGCATTCTCAATGTATGAAGCTCGATTAAAGGTTGGAACGATAATTGAAAAGAAAGGTTTATTCAACTTATAATTTATTTATTAATTGAAAATAAACAGATGCATAATTAGTATAACAGCTGCTTAATTGAAATTTTCTTAAATCTAAATTTGTTTTGGTGTCAACCAATATTAAATCTTTCACTTCATTCAGTTCATTAAATTTAATTAAATTATAGATTTTATTCTTAATAAATCCTGTTTCTCTTGAAGCAATTGGTGTCCCAGCCATCAAAGATTCTGCAATAGTCAGACCAAAACTTTCTTCTGCTGAATTGGATATGGTGAGGTCAGCTGCGTTGTACCATTCATTGAGCTCTTTTTGGTCTTTAATCTCACCCGCATAACGAACGTTTGAAAGTTCAGGAGCCAATGGATCTTTTTTGCCAATAAAAGCAAATAATAATTCAGGTTGCTGGGCGGCAAATCTCAGTAACTCTTCAAAGCCTTTTAATTTCCGTTTTAAGTCACTTGCTACAGAGAGAATAATTTTTTGATCAACAGGTAAATTTAATTTTATTCGACAAGCTATTTTATCCATTGGATGAAAGATTTGGTCTGGAATGCCATGATAGATCGTAGTGTGAGGGAACATACCTAATACATCAGATTGCTGAGATAAAGAAGTATATAGTTCAGAAGGGCCTACAACATAAATGTTCGCATTTGCTAACCATTTCTTTTTTTTCTTTTTTATTTTTTCTTCTAATCTCATTCCCTCCTGCGGAAAATTTGTGGCACAATGTAAGATTCCCGAAAACGGATTCCTATCGTGCAGGGTCCATACTATCGGTTTTCGATTTTTTCGGAAAAAGGTAGGCCAGTTTAAAAAGCGCGATGGCCAATGTAAATGAATTATATCGGCCTCTTGATATAACGGATCTAAGGTTAAATCAAAAGGCGAATAAGGTATTGTAATGGCGTCATTCGGATGAGGAATTAAGCGATGTAAATGTTCGTATTTTTTATTAATTAAGTACCCTTTCAAGTATAAATGCCATAGCTTTCTAATGAATGTTTTATATATCCTGCGGTGTGAATAATAGTGTAAATGAGGGGGATGTTTTTTTGTTAGATTAAGACAAAGATATTTAGATTCGACACCTTGTCTCAGTAATTCTTCATGCAAATACATGGATGCGATGGCGGCACCTCCAGAGTCACTGAAATTAATGTGTAAGATTTTAATGGACATTGGTTAATTGAGCGATAATTTTTCGAATCGTAATTTGCTTCGACCTAAACCGCTTGCGTTCTTCAATAAGTTTTTCCAGGTAACCTTCTCTATAAGCATTTGATAGGTCTGCATTTTTATCGGATTTTTTTATCGGATTTTTTATAAAGTACCATCGTTGCATTAAGTATGCTTTCCACCAGTTTACTTCGTGCTTAAGCGTATTTATTTCTCCGCGTTTGTAGTACCAGTCTATAATTACGTTGGCATGTCCAAATCCGCTATAAAGCCGTTTTAAATATTCTATATTCAAACGATTTGAAGGGATGGCATGCTTTAAGTAAAGTCGGTTATCATATTTCCATCGGTAACCGCATAGACGAAGTAAATAGCAGATTTCTGTATCTCCACCGGAGCTGAGTTCTTTACCGGTGCGGTCACTGAGTAAACTTTCAAAATTCAAATGATAAAGACGTTTTAAAAATTCCGCTCGCAATACGAGTCCTGCTCCCCAGGGGACAATGCGATCTTCGAGATAGCAACTTTCCATTCCTTCATGACCGCAGGCATAGGACGTAAGATGTTGTTTTATTCGATCAGGCAAATGTCCTTCAATTAATGCGTCATTAAATCCACACAATGCTCCTATCATTGTATCCTTCGCCATAATTTGAACGGCTTGTTGAATATAGTCCGGAGAAAGGTGATTATCATCGTCACAAAATAAGATCAATTCTCCCTTTGCTTCAACAATACCCTTTTTTCTTGCGGCACTGAGCCCCGGTGTTTTTTCTTCAACAATAAAAAAGGGGATGGAGTTGCTATAGGTATTCCAAGTTTTTCTTGCCATCTCAGAAGTGTTATCTGAAGAGTTATTATCGACAAGAATGATTTCCCACGGATACTCAGTTTGCTGAGAAGATAAGGCGCTCAGGGTAGGTTCTATTCGTGTAGCACTATTGTAGCAGCAAAGAATTATACTGAGTTTCATTTCTTCATAAACTTTTTATTCAGAAAGAGTGTTAGCTCTCCCAGTTTTTTAATCTCAAATTCGTTTTCAATTAATAATTGATAAATATCTTGACGATTACCAGCTTCGTCGTGAATTTCCATAATCACTGCACGTATTTTTTTTAAGCAATTAACATTTTCTATGCTGTTTAAAAATACTTCAAACTCACTCCCTTCAATATCGATCTTTAAAATGTCAATTTCTTGTAAATTGAAATGATCAAAAAGGTACTGAACAGATATTGCTTTTACAGGTCCACTCGGATCTTCAATGGTTCGAATTGACCATTCCTTGCCGTCACGAAAGTTCATATCAAAACGGATGGAGGTATCATTTGACCATAAGGCTGCGGGTACTACCTCGAAAGATGACAAGTTTGATGTAAGATTCTTTTTCAAGAGTTGTGTTGTTTCCGGGAAAGGCTCCAAAGCGATTAACCGACTGTTTTCAAGGCCCTCAAATCGTGAAAGATAAATAGCAGAACATCCATTGTTGGCGCCGGCATCCACGATCACAGGTTCATGATTTAGTTTCAACTCCCGAAGAATAATCTCTAATGGTTCTTTATATTCCTCTCTGAGAAAGATCTGATCAAACACTTGAAGGTCGGAACTGCTTTTTCGGAGATATATTATTCTTCCTGAAAAATATATGTTGAAATAGGATGAAAAGAACTTAGCATTGATTTTTACAATGAAAGGATCTATTTTCTTAGCCAATTGAATATCTATATCCAATTTTTTAAAAACTTCAGAATTTCGATTTAAGAAATAATGGAATATATAAAGAAACGCGTAATGCCAACGATGAATAAAACAAAGCAAGTATAGCTTTTTCATGATCGTTTGAGAATATTGGTTTTAATAAAATGTTTTAATTTGAAATACTCCGAAATGAATTTCTTTTTTCCTGTATATTTTCCTGATAATTCATTGTATTTTCGCTGAATGATTCGTTTACTGTATCGATCCTCGTTTATAATGATACCCTTCAGATCCTCATTTTCAAAAGTTTCATTTAGTAATTGTATCGGCCACTGAGCTTCTCTTATTTCTTTACTCACGTTAAAGGTATGTGTTCCACTTTCATCAAATCCAATGTTATGTACAAAAGAATGACTTGGAAATAGACCAAGAATATTATTCGTAAATAGACTTGCATACCATATAGCATCTCGTCCGCCTTTTGCTCCAGTTTGTGTAGTATGTTGTAGTATTTTGAAAGTATTTCCAAAATCAAAATCATTTATCATTTTCTTTTTTTCTATTTCCTGAACAAGAGATACTGAATCAGGATTGTAAAGTTTCCAGTATTTTTCCCATGTTGCCCATCCATAGGGATTTACTCCTCGCATAAAGAAATAATTTGGTAACTTTTCTTTAAATCTGTAACTGTAAGCGTTGATTGCCCCTACTTTATCTTCTTCTTGATATAGTTTTAGTCCGGCATTCATGTAGCTTAGAAACTTAGGTGATACAACTAGGTCATCTTCCAAAACAATAATTTTCCCGTATTCATTCACAACCTCAGTAATCCCATTAATCATTGATGGGTCACAGCCCTGATTCTTATTAGATGACCTAATAATTATTTCTTTAAATCCCGAAATATCCTTTATAATATTATTTACTGCACGCCAATTCATCAAATCGTGTTCTGAGCTTTCTTCTTTTATGCCATCCTGATAGATAATCAATATTGATTCAGAAGCTAGATAATTTTTCTTGAGAGCCTCCAGTACCAAACGAGTATGTTTCGGTCGGTTGTATGTAAAAAGAACTATTGGAGCTAATCGAGTATTCATTTTATTTTGCCTTGAAGTAAAAAGATGTATTGTAAGTACGGCAAACAAAAATGTAATCAACTGACTTCAGGAAATGGTGAATTTCACCGCTTAAGCATGCCTCAATATCCTTTTTGTAGTCCTCCACTAAAACATATCTAGGCCTATATTTATCCCAATCATTGGACTGTAAGGCCTTTAGATCGTAACCTTCAATATCGATTGAAATAAAATCAATTTCGGTGTTTTCAGGTAGGTTGGAATTGAATAAATCTGCTAGTGTTATTGCCTTAACCTTTGTTTCATTTTCTATGCGAAAAGGGGATGCGGTATCTCTTAGTTCTGCAATTTCTTTATCCGCCGTATTCATACCTTTTTCCTCAAGTATATAGAATGCTAACTCTTCATTTTTATCAGATATTGCTGTCTCTATGTTAATATCCGAAGGTCTTTTTTTTCGGAATTCCTTCATGCTTCCTGGCATAGCGTCCACATTTATACCCTTCCAGCCATTGAGATAAAATAATTGGGAATTGGAATAACGTTGAGGATGGTGGGCTCCGATTTCAACATAGAACCCATCTTTCTTGCCTTGAAAAAGATGCTTAAGTATACGATCCTCTCCTTCCTGACTGAATGAAATTTTATGGAACTCATAAACATCTTTTGAGTAGAAATAGAACCTTTTATTGATCCAATTTTTTAGCGTTTGCTTCATTATTCCCAATTAACATTTAATAAAATAGGTGTTCGAAATGAATCCCCCTTAAGTCCAGTTAAATTCGATGCCACATGAAAATCAATCAAATTGAAGTCTGGCCAATCCAAAATATTTCCTAATTCATCTTGAATTACTCCCCTTATGAAATAATTGCCTGGGTACAAAGGAAATTTGATGTTACTAATTGATATTTTATCATCCTTAGCATTAAACCATCTGTTATAATAATTCGAGTAAAGGATAGAAATTATATCTCCCAATGAATTATGAATTGATATTCCTATTTTGAATCTGTTTTCAAAATTGTCAGTAATATTAAGTGAAATTCTAATCGAATAAGTTTCAGATCCATTCACTTGAAAGGTAATAGAGTCTGATTGAAAAATATTCAATTCTTTAAACTCAACTGTACCAGTTCCAACTCTACTTTTACTTGAAAATTCTTTACGCGAGCCAGTTATATATGCATCTATAATTTCAGAGGTACTTCCTTCTTTCGAAATACAGCCATTCTCTAAAAGTATCGAGGATGTGCATAGATCAGCAATAGCATTCATATTATGACTCACAAACAACACCGTCCTTCCTTCACCCTTGCTCACCTCCTGCATTTTTCCGATGGCTTTTTTCTGGAATTCAGCATCGCCAACGGCCAAAACCTCGTCTACGATTAAAATTTCAGGTTCCAAAAAAGCTGCTATGGCAAATCCTAATCGCACCGTCATTCCAGAAGAATAGCGTTTCACCGGGGTGTCAATGTAGCGGGCACAACCTGAAAAATCAATGATCTCATCCAGCTTGGAGGTAATCTCCCGCTTGGTCATGCCCATGATGGCACCATTCAAATAAATATTTTCCCTGCCCGTTAATTCCGGATGGAATCCGGTACCTACTTCCAGTAAACTGGCCATGCGTCCGTTCACTTTGATGCTGCCATCTGTCGGTCCAGTAATGCGGCTCAATATTTTTAACAAGGTACTTTTTCCGGCACCGTTTTTTCCGATAATTCCAATAATTTCCCCTTTTTTTACTTCAAAGTTGATATTGCGCAAGGCCCATACATAATCGCTTTCCCCTTTCTCAACACGCTTGTTTTCTTCACCTACCCGTGCATAGGGGTTGCCTTTGCCCCGCAGCTTGTGCCAGTATAGGTTGAGGTCGTGGCTCAATGTACCTGTACCAATGGTCCCCAGCCGGTACATTTTACTCAGGTTTTCTACGCGGATGGCAATATCTTTCTCGCTACTCATATCGTATCCATAAAGTTTTGTTCCGTACGGTTAAAAATCACGATGCCTGAAAGCAAAGTGATTAAAGTGATAACTGAGGCCATTCCCAAACCGATCCATGAAAAGCTCCCGGATTGTATCCATCCATGTTTAAAGGTTTCAATGATCGGATAGATGGGATTAATGTCTGCTATCCATGTAAATTCAGGAAACCGCGATGCAATGCTGTCGTAACTCATAATAATTCCCGGTGTGATATACATGAGTAACTGGATGCCAAACTGGAGTAAAAATCTCAGGTCACGATACTTGGTAGTCAGCGACGAAATAATAATACCACTTCCCATACCAAGCACTGCCATTAAAACAATTAACAATGGAAATAAAGCAAGGGTTGCATTAAAATTAATCTCGCCTTTCCATACATAATACAACCAGATAAGCAAAAAGAGCATAAACTGAACTCCAAACTTAATAAGGTTAGAAATAACGATACTTAATGGCACCACTAATCTTGGAAAATATACTTTGCCAAACAATCCTTGATTGTCTATAAATGTACTTGAGGTTTTGAGCAAGCAATCTGAAAAATAATTCCAAAGAATAATACCCGATAAATAATATACAAAGGTAGGCACACCTTCCGGACTCAACCCCCCAAATGTACCGAATACCAAGGTAAATACAAGTGTTGTAAATATTGGTTGTAAAAAAAACCAAATCGGACCTAATATGGTTTGTTTATATTGCGATACAAAATCTCTTCGAACAAAAAGCAACACTAAATCCTTGTATTGCCACACTTCTTTAAAATTTAATTGAAGTGGATTTTTACTGGGTTTTATTTCAAATTCAAAATGATTCATCAATACTTTAAAATTAACTCCATTTATTTTTTAATAAACCATCCCTTTAAACTATCTCCCCTGCCAATGATAGTGAGAAAATTGTTAGCCAAACGTTTCACAATTTTAAGTGTTTTATTTTCTTCAATAGCATGTCTTATTTTTTCATCATCCGATGTGCCTGATAATATTTTTTGTGTTGATTTGCCTTGACTTGTTTTCAGACGAGTAAAGCTAATGCCTGTAGTTTCAATTTTTATTGTTTTAAAACCATTGGAATCAAATAGCTTTCGGAGTGTTTTGGGTGTAAAATAACTTAAATGTTCAGGATACTGTATCACATTGTATTTTGATTTTAAACGTAATCGGAGTAAAGAATTAAAATTGGGAGTGGTTAGGTAAATTAATCCCCCCTTTCTCAGAAGTTGATGTATTTTATTTACTTCAGAAGCAGGAGTATTGATGTGCTCAATTACTTCAAATGATGTGATCACATCAAAATAATCATCTTGATAATTTGATGTATTTAATGCCCCTGCATGTATAGTAATATTCTTTTCTGATAATAAATTTATTAATCGTTCGGAATATTCTGTTCCATACACCTCCCAGCCTCTTTTTTGTGCTTCATCAAGGAAATATCCGGCACCACAACCAATATCCATTATACGATTATTTTTGCGGTATTTCTCCATTTGATCTAAAATCTCGTTGTAACGATTTTTCGTAATTTCAGAACAAAAGAAATTAGTTCCATAATTTTTATAATGTTTACTTAACTCTTTATCAGAAGGGATTCGATTACAAAATACAAATCCACAATTTTTGCAACTATTCAAAAAAGCACTTTCATATCCGACAAGTGGCTTAATATTTTCGCTGCTGCAAATTAAACAATGGCGATATGTAGGAAAAGAATTCAAATTATCATTTTGATTTTTTTTAATATACTTTTTTATCTACAGCTTCGCCTCCTCAGTCCCAGGTGAAAGGATGAGTCAGCGGGTGTGAACACAGCAGTTGATTAATCTTTTTTCCAGATCAATACGGCGTATTCATTTTCAATCCATCGATCGGCCTCTTCGGGTAGCACGGTCAGGAACCGAATTTTTCGGTGAATGAACTTTTCTGCCTTTTCAGTCAGCGTAAGTAAATAGACCTTATCTACTTCACCCACTACCATCAAATCGACCACGCCAGAATCCTTCCCACGCGCATAATCACCGGTAATGTATGCCGCATGTACCGTGCCGAGCTGACGGATGATGTCTTCCACAATGCGGTCTAACCCTACATACTTGGCCACAATAGACGTGATTTCATTGAACAGGGGATGAGAAGCACTGGCGCGATAGAGGAGGGTATTACCTTTAGATTCTGTTTCCAGTAAACCTGCTTGTGTCAAGCGGTTTAGCTCTACCCGAATTCCGTTGGTACTTTCACCAAATTCATCCGACAGCTCGCGCAAATAGGCCTGCATTGCTGGATTCAGGAAGAATTTCAGCAACAGCCGAACGCGGGTTTTGGATGTAATCAGTGATTCGATCATAGATTGAGTAACAAAATTACTCAATCTATCAAAAACATCAAAAATTTACCCATAAAAATGCGTGTTTATTCGATTTTATGTAGAAATTCTCCAGGTAATTTTACTTTGAGGGAGAGTTGTAAGGTATCCAGGGTAAGGTAGAAAAACGATTCACCTGCGTGGTGCGTAACATGTCCCTTCAAACCTTTGAATAACCCTTGGGTAACAGTTACGCGGTCGCCGGTGGCTAACTTTTCAGAAACCGTTTCGGCGTAGATGCCTTCTTCAACAAACCGTTGAATAGCTTGTTGATCTTCATCACGAAGCTGTCCCCAATCTGTACCAATTTTCACCGGTGTCACGATGCCCTGTACCAAGCAGATGGCAGAAAACTGATGGGTGGTGCAACGCACAAACAGGTAGCCTTTAAATAAGGGTTCACTCACTTTTTTCTTGCGGTCGCTCCATTGACGAACGGTGGTTTGCAGGGGCAGAAAAACTTCATATCCTTTTTGTCTTAAAGATTCCGCTGCTTTTTTTTCAGCCCGCGAAGCGCAGTAGAACACATACCATGCTGGAGATGTCATGCTACAAAGGTAATCAATCGATGTACATTAATACAGAGGGTTGAGATTGAGGGAAAAGTGAGCCCGGTATCGGCAATCATCGCGATGCGAAGCCCGACCTGATGTATGAAGTGAGGATAAAGAAAATTTTGAATCGTTAACACATTCCAATAAGCACTTGTGTTTGGGAACGAAAGTTTCCACCCTTTTTGTGAATGGGTCGATGACAAATTTTCGCCGAACGGCTAACATCAGGTCTTGACCTTTTCGTTCTTTTGTGTCAAGACAAAAGAACAATAAAAACAAAATACTTTAATGGAATTTTCATCAACATTCACTTCTCAATACAAGCCTACGGCTCACTCGAACTGACTGAGGACGTTATAATTCGGGTCTTCGAGAACCTCAGACACCGTATAAATCGAGAGCCTCAGGCTCCGGATAATTCACTCTTTCAAGCTTCCCCTGCATTTTATATATTTGTAAAAATATTCGATTGAAAAAAGGCTTCCTGCTCGTTTTAGTTGCATTCATGGGTTCTTGTTTTTTGCAGGGACAATCGATTACTGTTTACTTACCCCATCACCAGGCCGTAACAGCTGATCATAACATGCGGTTTACCTGGCAACATCGACCGGATGTTACGCAGTATACCCTCGAACTATCCGCAGATTCGTTGTTTGGCAGTGTACAGACTTATGTGACTTCTAACGATACGTTGGTGTTGAATGGATTAACTTTAGGTTTCCACTGGTGGAGAGCCAAGGCGGGAAATGGAAACTGGTCGGTGCCCCGTAGATTTTTTGTTTTCAATCCCAAGCAGATTTCCGGATTAAGTTACTGGGTGAGGGCAGATTCCAATGTGAATGTAATCAACGGAAAAGTTAGTTTAATTTATGATCTCAGTGATTCTGCAAGAACTACTACGCAACAAGCCTTTTATTTAATGCCTGATTTTATTCAATATGGAGTAGGCAATTTATCTTCCATTCATTTTGGGAAAAATGGATTATCGGGTCAAAGTACACGTATGGATTTTAATCCATTGCACTTCCCTCAGGGTGCAACCATGTTTTCAATATGGAATGTAACCGGGAATCCAATTTTATTACAATATTTATTTACAGGTCTTATTAATAATTCTTACAAAGGAGGTTTTTTTATTGGAGGAACTTACCCTTCTACCTTTAATTCAGGATGTGAATTTAATACGGGAAATTATTTTTCTGCGAATGGTCCCATTCATTTATTTCCAACTCAAACTACAGTTTCAAAAAACTCGGTATGGAGAAATGGAGTCAATTTACCAACTACCCCAACTGGTGCGAGCAATGGGATTTCTCTTTCTGTAAATATTCTTGGAGGAAGAGCAGATGTCAATATGACGCATTTATTTACATATGCAGATATTAGTGAAATTTTACTCTACGCAGGTGATGTTCCAGATTCCTCACGCATCCTTATTGAGCGTTACTTAATGTCGAAGTATGCGCGCCCTGTCACCCTGCCTTATGATACCCTAGCTTGTGCGCCATCACTTACCTTAACAGTACCGGGAGGAACAGAAGAATTTAGTTCATTGCTTTGGAGTACAGGTGCGCAAGGGGCATCCATTAACATCACTGCGAATGGAACATACCACGTAACGGGTATTTCGCGCATCGGTGGATACACCACTACCGATACCATTCGTGTAAATGGTATTCTTCCTCGTCCGCAAATTACTCCTTCAACTACTCAATATTTTTGTTTTACACAGGATTCAGTTTTGTTTCAATGCACTAATCAGCAAGTCGGTTTAACTTATCAATGGCATAATGGTGCGACGCAGCCTTCCATTTATGTTTCTCAGGGGAATGATATTTACATTACGGCATACGATTCGTTGAGTGGGTGTTCGATTACTTCTGACACTACACATCTTCAACATCAGATTGAAGCGGGGATGATATTTACAGAAGTGTGTGAAGGCAATCCCACCTCATTTACGGACAATAGTCAGGTATATAATCAGTTTATCCAGTCGTGGCACTGGGACTTTGGAGATCCGCTCAGTACCACCGATTCATCTAATAATCCCATTTCAACGTATACCTATGCACAGGCAGGAAATTATTACGTTTCACTAATCGTTACCGATGTCTCCGGATGTACCGATACTCTCTTTCACCCCGTTACCGTGAAGGCCCTGCCCAATGCCAACTTCTCTTATAATGCGGCCTGCCTGGGTAGTCCGGTGCAATTCGTCAATCAAAGCAATGCCACGCCTCCCTTGTCTATCGCCGGCTACAAATGGTATTATGGCAATGCCGGCAATGATTCTTCTACGGTAGTGAATCCCTCTTTTACATATAATTCTATCGGAAATTATCCGGTTACGTTGGTTGTTACTGCCGATAACGGATGCAAGGATACGATTACAAATACTGTGCTTATCGATAAATCCATTAATGCCGCATTTATAATGCCCAATGATACGTTATGCCTGAATGAAACACATTTGTTTGAAGATACTTCACAAGTGTTAAATACACAGTATGGTACATCGCTTTGGAAAATTGGAAATGCGTTGGCGGGAAATCAAACAACACAATCTATTGTTTTCAATCAGTCGGGATTGCAAACCGTTACGCTCATTGTTACTTCTTCGGATCAATGCACTGATAGTCTGAAAAAAAATATACAGGTATTGAGTCCGCCATCTTCACAATTTTCTGTAACACCCAATGTTGGTTATCCTCCATTAATCACGCAATATGCCTACACCGGCAATACATCGGGTATTACCTGGGAATGGACATTGCCTTCGGGTGCCGTGGATACTGCTTCTACCATCATTCCTGATACGTTATACATCAACGGAACGGATACGGTACAACTTATTACAGTCAATACTTTTGGATGTTCAGATACTACCCTGCGATTTGTTTCTTCCGTATTTCCGAACCTGAATCTTTATTTAGATTCACTGATGTGCTGGGAACAGGACAGTCAGGTACAATTTTTTGTACACATCACCAACGTTGGAAACATTCCTGTAGATTCGTTTCAGTTGCAATCATGGATCTCCGGGAATTCACCGTCCATCGAAGCATTTAACGATACCTTATTTGTGAGCCAGACATTTTCGTATGCTTCTGATTTTACGATGCAGGTGCCGCCGGTGGAAGGCGAGTTGTGTTGTGTGCGTGTAGGTTATGTGCGTGGATTGTTAGGAGATACATTACTCAACCGCACATTATGTATTCCGCGGGTGGATCATGCATTTATGGTAATGTCTCCTTTCCCCAACCCTGTGGATGCATCAGCTTCCATTCAGGTACTGCTTCCTTATGCAGATGTGTTTACACTTGTGATGAGTGATATGCAGGGAAAAATCATCAGTGAAAAAACAATTAACGGAACTGTTGGTGTTAACCCTGTATCTTATGATGTGTCGGCGTTATCAGCCGGTGTATATTTTCTTACTGTGCATTATCGCAGTGAGAAAAAAGTTGTGCGGATGATTGTTTACTGATGAGGCTTAGTCGTATTTAAAATAACTGTAATCTTCGTTGCCTTTCATTTGAATCAGATATTCATACATCAATCTTATCACTGATTCTACGTCTTCAGTTTTTACACTTTCTACCGTAGTATGCATGTATTTTAACGGTAGTGAAATTAAGGCAGATGCTACACCATCGGATGAATATGCAAAGGCATCGGTATCGGTACCTGTAGCCCTGTCAGCTGTAGTGCGCTGGAATGGAATGTCCTGTGTTTTGGCCACATGAATCAAATCACGCAATAAATTATTTTGTACGGCGGGACCATAGGTCAGCACCGGCCCTTTACCGCAGGAAAGATCTCCAATCATTTCTTTATCATACATGGGCGATTGGGTATCGTGACATACATCTGTGATGATGGCCACGTTAGGTTTAATGCGACGTGAAATCATTTCAGCACCGCGCAATCCGATTTCTTCCTGCACCGAATTAACGATATACAATCCAAAAGGAAGGGCATGGTTACGCTCATGAATCATACGCGCTACTTCGGCAATCATGAATCCGCCGATACGATTATCGAGTGCTCTTCCTGAAATAAATTTCTCTTGATTGAGCCACATCATTTCATCTTCAAAAGTGACTACACATCCTACGTGTACACCTAAGTTTTCAACCTCTTCGCGAGAGTCGCAACCGCAATCAAGGAAGATGGTTTTTAAGGTAGGTGCATCTTCTTTTTCGCGTGTACGCACATGTATGGCAGGCCAGCCAAACACGGCCTTTACAATACCTTTTTCTGTATGAATATTTACTCTTTTTGAAGGTGCAATTAACGGATCAGATCCTCCGTTGCGTTTCAAATAAATGTATCCTTTCTCACTGATGTAATTCACATAATAAGCAATCTCATCGGCATGTGCTTCAATCGCTACCTTGTATGGAGCATCGGGATTGATTACTCCCACAACACTTCCGTAAATGTCTGTGATAAATGTATCCACATACGGACGAAGGTAATTCATCCACAATTGTTGCCCTTTTACTTCGTATCCTGTAGGTGAAGCATTATTGAGATATGCTTCCAGAAATTTTTTGCTCTCGTTTTTCATACAACGAAAATAATGAATCTGCCGGAAAACAATTCACGTAATGAATTCAATTATATTTGTACCTATACCTATGTCAATGAAATCAACGGTACTTATACTTGGCGCCGGCTCAGATGTGGCCCGTGCCCTGGTGCATACCTATGCATCAAAGGGATTCGATATACAGCTTGCGGCCCGGTCTCAGGAAGTCATGGATCCCATGGTGAGTGACGTGCAGATTCGCTATGCGGTGAATTGTACAGCCCATGTATTTGATGCAGAAAATACAGCGTCTCATGCACAGTTTATTCATCAATTGCCCGTGCAACCGGATGTGGTGATTTGTGTGTTTGGATATTTGGGTACACAAGAAAAAGCAATGCAGGACTGGAATGAAGCCTCCCGTATTATTCAGGTGAATTATACCGGTGCTGTTTCAATACTTAATGCATTTGCATCCCTCATGAGAGCCAAACAGCAAGGCACCCTCATCGGGATTAGCTCTGTAGCAGGTGAACGCGGAAGACAAAGCAACTATATTTACGGCAGTGCAAAAGCAGGTTTTACAGCATACCTTTCCGGATTAAGAAATGATTTGTTTCATCACGGAGTACATGTGCTTACCGTAAAGCCCGGATTTATCCGAACCGCCATGACGCAGGGATTACCTTTACCTGCTCCACTAACGGCCACCGCTCAACAAGTAGCTGATGCAATTTATCGAGCTCATCAGAAAAAGAAAAATGTGTTGTATGTATTGTGGATGTGGAAATACATCATGTGCATTATTCGAAATATTCCTGAAGGAATTTTTAAAAAATTAAAAATGTAATATGGAACTTCAATTGTTTTCTGATGAAAATTTTATGAAGGAGGCTATCCGCGAAGCCTTGAAAGCACAAGTGGAAGATGAAGTTCCGATAGGGTGTGTGGTAGTGCAGAACAACCGCATCATTGCCCGTGCGCATAACCTCACCGAAACACTCAATGATATCACAGCGCATTCAGAAATGCAGGCCATCACAGCGGCAGCGAATCATGTGGGTGGAAAATATCTCAACGAATGTACTATATACATTACCCTTGAACCTTGTTTAATGTGTGCAGGCGCATTGCGCTGGGCACAGGTAGGTAGAATCGTATTTGGTGCTTATGATAAAAAATACGGATTCGGTAAATACATCGAAAAAATTACCCATCCCAAAACACAAGTGCTGGGCGGTGTAATGGAAGAAACCTGCAGTAAAATTCTGTCTGAATTTTTTAAGAAAAAAAGGCGTTAGTTTTTTCCTTTCTTTTTGATGAATAATTTCTGACTTACCTGATCAGAGACCATCAACTCTTCTCCACCCACATCAACAATTAAACTGTGATCGTAATCGTATCTTTTCTTTAAGCGAACGGTTGTGCCCAGGATAAGTTTTACTCCGTCGAGGTATTGCAGAAAATCAGGGGAGTGTTCTTTTACACCAACAATAATTCCCTCTTCATCCATATTCAAATCACTCAGTGTTTCATCTTTGTGATGTCCAACGTTTCCGTCTTTGTCGGGGATGGGATCACCGTGCGGATCAAATTTAGGATATCCCAGAAACTGTTCCAGTTTATCGATGAGTCGGATGGATTCTACGTGCTCTAATTGTTCGGCGAGTTCGTGAATTTCATCCCATTTGAAGTTGAGTTTATCAACTAAAAATACTTCCCATAGTCGGTGTTTGCGCACTACCATGGTAGCGAGTGCTTTCCCTTTTTTGGTTAGGGTTACGCCCTGGTATTTTTTATAATGAATGAGTTTTTTGTCGGCAAGTTTTTTCATCATATCCGTAACCGAAGATGCTTTTGTTTGCAATTCATCGGCAATCGCATTGGTGGAAACTTCGCGGTTATGTCTGCCTGAAAGTTTAAAAATGGCTTTCAAATAATTTTCTTCAGCGTAGGTGGCCATGAATGATAAATAACATTAAATGTTAGATTAAAAGTAATACATTTATTTAATTTGAACCGAAAATAAAAGGCATGAAAATAGGAATGGTATTGTATCCCACATTTGGGGGGAGTGGAGTAGTGGCAACAGAACTGGGCATGGAACTGGCAAGGAAAGGTCATCAAATCCATTTTATTTCTTATAGTCAGCCGGTGCGTTTAGACCGCTTCATGGAGAATGTATTTTATCATGAAGTGCATATTCCCAACTATCCCTTGTTTGAATACATGCCTTATGAAACGGCACTCACCAGCATGATTGTGAATGTTGCATTGCACGAACAACTTGATGTGTTGCATGTACACTATGCTATTCCACATGCCTCGGTTGCGTTGCTTGCCAAACAAATTCTGCTGACCAAAGGCATGCATCTTCCCATCATTTGTACTTTACACGGAACAGACATTACGCTGGTAGGAAAAGACAGTTCCTATAAGCCTGTGATTACCTATGCCATTAATCAAAGTGATGCAGTAACGGCAGTATCGCAAAGTTTAAAAAACGATACGCTCAAGCATTTTGAAGTGACCAATGAGATTCAGGTGATCTATAATTTTTTAGATATGAAGCTGTATGCACATCCGCAGGATGACTGCATTAAGCGTGTTACTTCGCCTAATGGTGAAAAAGTAATCATGCACATTTCTAATTTTCGTCCGGTAAAACGTATTCCTGATATTATTCGTGCATTTCAAATTATTCGAAAGTCAGTGGCCTCAAAACTTGTGTTGATTGGTGATGGCCCTGAAAGACCAGTGGCAGAAGATCTGGTGAAGGAGTTGAATATGGAGAATGATGTATTGTTTTTTGGAAAAATAAAATCCACAGAATCTATTTTGCCTTGTGCCGATTTATTTATGTTGCCATCAGATGCAGAGAGTTTTGGTGTTTCAGCACTCGAGGCGATGGCCAGTGGCGTTCCTGTCATCAGCACGAATGTGGGTGGAATGCCTGAAGTGCAACAGCACGGTGTTACCGGATTTTTAAGTAATGTCGGTGATTATAAAGATATGGCTGCCAATGCTATTCGTTTATTGACTGATGAAACATTACATCATCAATTTTCTGAGCAATCAAAAAAACGTGCCGCAGAATTTGATGTATTAAAAATTCTTCCGCAATACGAAGTGTTATATCAATCAGTGATCAGTAAATCTAAATGATGAAATTACCATCGGCCTGAAGCGCCTCCGCCTCCTGAGAATCCGCCACCTCCTGAGAATCCACCGCCGGAAAAACCACCCCCACCGGAGAATCCACCCCATCCGCCACCGCCTCTCCAATTGCTTCCACGGTATCCACCAGTTGAAGGAACAAAAGGCTTGCTGAATATTCTGCGTAGCGTATAAATGACACCAACAACACCATTAATGATGAAGCTCATGGGAGATGAAGTATTTGAAAAAATTAAAATAATAGCAACAGTTAAAAACATGAGGGAGATAATCAATCCGAATTTCCCTTTGAATTGACCAAAAGATAAGGCCAGGATGACGAAAAAAATGATGACACCCCAGATGGCATTAGGATCTTCACCTGAAGTTTTTTTCATAGGTTGAAATGTGCCTTCAATAGCGGCAAGTATGGCTTGGGTTCCTTGTAACACGCCATGATCAAAATCGCCCTGTTTAAATAAAGGGATCATTACCTGTTCAATAATATCGCTGGATTCAAGGTCAGTGAGGCTTGGCTCAAGTCCGTAACCTACTTCAATTCGAATGGCACGGTCTGCTTTGGAGATCAGCAATAACACTCCATTATCCCTTCCTTTCTGTCCTATTTTCCAGGCAGTAAAAATTCGGTTTGCCACATCTTCCAGGTTCTCTCCTTCAAGAGAACTTATAGTTAAAACAACCACTTGATTGGAAGTGCTGTCCTGATGAAGCTGAAGTAATGAAGAAATTGTATTTTCTGTTTCAGGCGATAGCATATTAGCATTGTCAATTACCCACTGACCGTTATGCGTAGGTATTTCTAAAGCAAATGCGGACAGGTTGAATATAAGAGACAGAGAAAAAAGAAAATTTTTCATCATTGATTATGTCTTAAATGGTTGGGAAGTTCGTTGGTATCATCTGCATCAGCAGTGAAACCATATTTTAGAAGAAGTTCTTTGCACATGCGAATACCCTCCAGCATTGCTTCCGTATTTTTTTTCTGTTTCAGGTAATCCATCATGTGCTGGATGATTTGTTCCCATTCGTTTTCCTGGATTTTACTGTTGATGCCTTTGTCGCCCAGGATCTCTACTCTGTGTTCGAGTAAACTAATCAGAATAAGTATTCCTGTCCGTTGTTTCGTGCTGAACAATTCATACTCCAGGAAGGTCTGTTTGGCAGCGGCATCAACTTCCGCTTTCATTCTTTCTTCGCCTATAAAGAATCGTTGCATAGATGGAATCCATCGTGTAAGTATTGCAGTTATAATTCCCCCTGAAAGTGATGTTCCCAGATAAATAATACTATTGGCATACAGTATAAAATCTCCCCAGCCTATGGCCCAGTCGATGATATAAATCATTATTGCTGTAAACATCATTCCTGATAATAAAGCCTTGTAATATGATTCCGGATAGTTACTGCTGCGTTCAACAAATAACGGTGCAATCTCACCGCTGATTTCTTTTTCTGCCAGCATTACGGCATCTTCGATTTGTTGCCTTTGATGTGAATTAAAATATTTATCAATACCCTTCATATACTCTGGTTTAATGTCAAATATACTAGAATACTTGCCATAAAAAAAGGCTTCAGTTCTGAAGCCTTTTTTGAAGAAGTTTTATTTTTTTTATTTGGCAATAATCAGTCGCTTGGACGAAATTGCCTTTCCACTTACAAATAAAGTGTAGAAATATATTCCAGATTTCAGAGCTGAAATATCTGCCTTTAATACACCATTATCAGAATTAAATTTAATTTCTCTCACCTTGCTTCCTGATAAATCAAAGATAGCTACAGTTGTTGCTTCAGGATTTTCAAGTTGATAATTGGTATAGATAAAATCTTTAGCTGGATTTGGATAAAAACCTGAAAGCTTGTTGTTCTCTTTAATATTTTCTTCTCCCAATAAAGAAGTAAATGTTACATCAACAAATACAGAGTCGTTTGGATTCGAAGCTACAAATGCAATGTAACGGATGGTCACAGATCCAGAAAAATCAGGACTACTTCCACTACCTTTAGAAAAAAATTGAGGCTTTAATGCTTCTGATGTGCTTGTTGTATCTTGCGATGCAATAGCTTGTGATGTTGGAGATAATAAAGTTGTAGAATTCCAGCATCCTCCTCCCCAACAGAACTGATCTTTTGTATCAGCATTAGGATTAATGTATACTTTTTTTACGAATACTTCAACAGGTGATGCGCTATTGTTTGCCACATAAAACTTAGGTTCAACAGGAGCATCTGCGGGAAACGTAATAAGTGGATCTACGTTGCTTTCTGTGTATGAACCATTGGTAACATTGTTATAGTTATAATCCAAAATCCATAAACTGGATTGGGCATTCGCCATTTGAATCATAAAAAACATTGCCACAGTGTAAATAATTTTTTTCATGTGTAAGATTTAATATTGTAAAGATAGTTTTAAAATTCTTTTTAAACAAAGCAGGATAATCATATGTGTGTTAAAATTATCTTAATTGATTTTTGTTTGTCATTTTATGAAGAATTGTCTGTATTTGGTGTTTTATCAACCACGAATTCGCTTGCCCTTTGCCTTCGAGAGCCTCAGGCGGCGGGCTATATCTTCACCACAATAGCAAACCGTTAACGACTCACCGCTCACCCTTCACTTTTTTCTCAGTCTCAACCCTCGGGCTTATTAAAAATTTCACAACTCTAATTAGAGTGATTCAGATGGAACGATGTTTGAAATAGAATCCCTCGATTACCTCAATTGAGAATTATTTATTAAAATTGTAAAACAAAATTTCCACATGAAAAGATTAGTATTTATCCTTGCTTTAAGCATTGTTTTTTCGTCTTCTGTTTTATCGCAGACATATAAAATTCCTTCTGCTGATATTCAGAAACTGAATGGAACAACTATTAATACAAGTAGTCTGAAAAATGATGGCAAACCCATTATTATAAGTTTTTGGGCCACTTGGTGTAAACCCTGTATTGCTGAGTTGACAGCTATTGCTGAAGAGTATGAAACATTACAGGAAGAAACCGGAGTAAAACTCATTGCTATTTCGATTGATGATGCAAGAAACGTAGCCAAGGTCGAGCCTTTTGTTAATGGACGTGCATGGGAGTATGATGTGTATTGTGATCCAAACGGTGATTTTAAAAGAGCTTTAAGTGTTAATACAGTACCACACACATTTTTAGTAGATGGTAATGGTGACATTGTTTGGCAACATAATTCTTACAACCCGGGTGATGAGGATGAATTGTATCAGTTAGTAAGAAAACTGGCCAAAGGAGAAAAGATAACACATTAATCCACTTACTGACCACATGAAAAATCTGCTATTTGTTTTAATCATTCTACAATTAGGTATTGGTACCCTGATTGCACAGGATGTAAATGATAAATCTTCAAAGAAAAAAGATAAGGAAATTAACTGGGGTACAATTCACGGTAATTTTGGTTTCGACGGTCAGTACTACAATGATGATACATTGATTGGAGCTCCTGATGTACCTGAAAAATTCAGGGCAAATGCTTTTTTAAATTTAGTATATACTAACGGAAATTTTTCTGCCGGCTTACGTTATGAAATGTATTTGCCCAAACCACTGTTAGGATTTGATAGTCGATTTGAAGGTCAGGGAATTCCATTTAGGTATGCTTCCTATAAATTAGGTGAACTAGAAGTTACTGCAGGTACGTTTTATGAACAGTTTGGTAACGGATTAATTCTTCGTTTTTATGAAGAGCGTGCATTAGGTTTTGATAATTTCTTGGATGGATTCAGGGCGAAGTATTCTCCTTATCGCGGAATCAACATTACTGGTCTTATCGGTAAACAGCGCTATTTCTGGGCACATGGCGATGGCCTGGTGAAAGGATTTGACGGGGAAGTAAACTTCTCTGAAATTTTTGAAAAGATGGCAGAGAAAAAAATAAAATTAATTGTTGGCGGAAGTTTTGTAAGTAAGTATCAGGGTGATCAGGAAATACCTAACCCGGATAATACGAATCAGTTATTAAAGCTTCCGTTGAACGTTGGTTCTTGGGCTGGACGACTCACTTTTGGTGTTGGACGCTTTCAGCTCAATACAGAGTTAGCATATAAAATCAATGATCCCAATCGTACGAATAATTTTATTTATCGTCCGGGAACTGCATTTTATTTATCAGCTTCCTATGCGCAAAAAGGATTGGGAATTACTTTTCAGGCCAAGCGTGTAGAAAATTTTGATTTTCGTTCTGACCGCAATGAATCCGGAAATGCCCTGCTGATGAATTTTATTCCCATGTTAAATAAACAACATACCTATGCGCTTGCGGCTACGGTGTATCCTTATGCTGTTCAGTCGAATGGTGAACTTGGACTTCAGGCAGACATTAATTATACCACGCCCAAATGGTTAAATAAAAAGTATCCCACGCAGTTCAATTTGAATTTTTCAATGGTGAATGCGTTAGATACGAATCTCACGGGTGACAGGTATGGTTATCAAACTGACATATTTGGATTCGGGCGTCGCATGTATATGGATGCCAATATTGAAATCAGTCAGAAAGTGAGCAAGTCAGTGAAGTTTAATTTGATGTATATGTATTTATTTATTGACCGAAACCTTGTCCAGGGCTTTGGATATACACCAAGAGAAATACATTCACACATTGTAGTTGCAGATGTTTCCTATAAGTTTTTACCCAAGCATACTATTCGTTTTGAAGCACAGACATTACAAACCAAACAAGAGCTGGATCACTTGGGTGATCGCGTAAATGGAAGCTGGCTGATGGGATTAATAGAATATTCTTTTGCGCCTAATTTATTTATTAGTGTAATGGATCAGTGGAACTATGACAATCCTACGCCTGAATACAGAATACACTACATCACCGGTACGGTTGGATATAATGTGGGTTCTACCCGAATAAGTATGTCTTATGGTCGTCAGCGGGAAGGAATTGTATGCATTGGAGGAGTCTGCCGTCAGGTGCCTGCATCCAATGGTTTGACTTTATCTATCATGAGTAGTTTTTAAATAAATGTTATGAAAAAAATATTTTTCTTTTTAATCTTCTTTTCTGTTTTATCTTCCTGTGATATTATTGAGGATCCTTATATTCAATTGGGTGCGAATGGTTGTACTGTGCCTGAACCTGCTTTTACACCTCGTACATCACCGGTAAGAAAAGTGCTGGTTGAAGATATTACCGGTCATCGCTGTGGGAATTGCCCCCGCGCTGCTGAAAAAGTACATGACTTGATTGTGGCTCATCCTGATCAGGTAATAGCTATCAGTGTTCATTCTGAATTGTCCGGCTATTTTACTTCTCCGCTTGGAGATACCGGAAAGTATTCCTATGATTTCAGAACGGAGCTGGGTAAAGCAATAGACGAAAAGTTTGGTGTGTCTGCTGTAGGCTTACCAAATGGTTTGATTAACCGGATAAAAAGTGGAAATACAGCAGTAGTTCCCTACACGCAATGGGAAAATAAAGTGACCAACTTGCTCAACACTTCCCCTGTAATGGATGTGCAAATAAAAAATTTTTATGATCCTGCCGATAGCTCACTTTGCTCTTATGTGTATGCAGAAGCATTGCAAAATATGAATGGAACGTTTAAAGTGGTTTGTTATTTGGTAGAAAATGATTTTATCAACTGGCAAAAAGACTATGCATATCCCGGTGAAGATATCCAGTCTTATCATCATGAGCATGTATTGCGTACTTCTTTATCCACATACTGGGGAACATTACTCACCAATGTAATTGATGCAGGCGCTTCTTTTGTGAATGGCTACTCCATCAAGTTTGATCACAATCGCTGGAACATTGATAATTGCTATGTAATAGCCTTTGTTTACAACGAAGATACAGACGAAGTGATACAGGCCGAACAGCAAAAAGTAATTAACTGATTTGCAAAATAAGATAATTGCCGTATATTTGCACTGTAATTTGAAAAGAGTGAGAGGGGACAATGTCCCCTTTTTTATTACTTAAAATGAGTGTGCAGGCTAAATATATTAAAGACTTATTGGAAGAGGAATTAAAAGCAATGGATTTGTTTTTAGTTGAATTGCATGTAAGTTCTTCGAATGAAGTTACTGCCTTTGTGGATGGAATGGTTAATGTAACCATAGAACAATGCAGTAGGATAAGCAGAACCCTGCGTGAAAAACTGGGTGAGGGTTATGATGATGTGGAAATCACCGTATCGTCTCCAGGGCTTGACAGGCCATTTAGCCATATCAATCAGTTCATAAAAAACATCGGTAAAAGTGTGGAGGTGTTGTTGACGGATGGTACAAAAATTACAGGTAAGTTAACTGAAGCCACAGAAGAAAAAATAGTTGTTCAGGAATTTGCCAAAATGAAAGGGAATGCCAAGGCAGCAAAGCCAACATTAAGTGATAAAATCACAGAATTAAAAATGAATGAAGTGAAACAAACAAAAAAAATGATCATATTTTAATACACTAAGTTATGGACAGTTTGAATCTGATAGAATCGTTTTCGGAGTTTAAAGAAGTAAAAAACATAGATCGTGTAACGATGATGAACATCCTTGAAGATGTGATTCGAAACATGATTACTAAAAAATTCGGAGACTCTGATAATTTCGATATCATTATTAACGTCGATAAAGGCGATATGGAAATTTGGAGAAATCGTGAAATCGTTGATGATGAATGGGCCGAAGATAGCTTTGATTACGACCCGAATAAACATATAAGTCTTGCAGATGCGCGTAAAATTGAACCTGATTTTGAAATTGGAGAGGAAATTACAGATGAGTTAAAATTGAATGATTTTGGTCGCAGGGCTATTCAGGCAATGCGCCAAAACCTGATTTCAAGAATTGGTGATCTTGAAAAAGACAGTGTATTTAAAAAATATTCTGAAAGGGTTGGAGAAATTATTTCAGGTGAAGTATATCAGGTATGGAGAAAAGAATTACTTGTATTGGATGATGAAGGAAATGAACTGATTCTTCCTAAACAGGAAATGATACCGAGTGATTTTTATAAGAAAGGTGATACACTTCGTGCAGTGGTATTGCGTGTGGAAATGAAAAATAACAGTCCGTTAATTGTTCTTTCAAGAACTTCTCCTGCATTCCTTGAAAAATTATTTGAGCAGGAAGTACCGGAAGTTTTCGACGGTTTAATTACCATCAAGAAAATTGTTCGTGTTCCCGGAGAGCGTGCAAAAGTAGCTGTTGAATCGTATGATGACAGGATTGACCCTGTAGGTGCTTGCGTGGGTATGAAAGGATCACGTATCCATGGAATTGTTCGTGAGTTAAGAAATGAAAATATTGATGTCATCAATTTTACTAGTAATCAATCATTATTTATTCAGCGTGCATTGAGTCCTGCAAAAATTACAAGCATCAAATTAAAGGATGAAAATCATTCTGCAGCAGTGTATTTAAAACCTGATCAGGTATCGTTAGCGATAGGAAAAGGCGGATTAAATATTAAGTTGGCGAGTAAGTTGACCGGATATGATATTGATGTATATCGTGAAGATGCGCCTGATACTGAAGACGTAGCACTTGACGAATTCCGTGATGAGATTGAAGACTGGGTGATTGATGAATTAAAGAATATCGGTTGCGATACTGCAAAAAGTGTATTAGAGTTGAGTGTTGAAGAGTTGGAAAAACGAACAGATCTGGAAGAAGAAACCATCAAAAGTGTTTTGGATATTCTGAAATCAGAATTTGAGGATTAAAATCGAGTTTGGGTTTTTAACCGTGCATTGGGATTATTAGAAAGAAGTTTAAATAAAATATGTCTGAAAATAAAGTGTTGAGATTAAGTAAAGTGGCCAAGGAGCTGAATGTGGGAATTTCTACAATTGTAGAATTTCTTGCCAAGCACGGCCATGCCATTGAGTCCAATCCGAATACCAAGGTGGATGAAACTCAATACGAGTTACTTCTTAAGGAATTTTTGGGTGAAAAACTGGTAAAGGAAAAATCACAAAAAGTTGAGGCTATACCAAGCAAGAGAGAGGCAGTAAGTATTGAAGAAAAGCCAAAAGAAGAGAAAAAACCTGTAGAGGAAATTCCACGTGAAGTACTAATAAAGGATGTTTCTCTTACATCTGAAGAGGAGAAAAGCAAGACTTCACCTGAATTAAAAGTGTTAGGTAAAATTGAACTGGGAACGAAAAAGAAGACCAAAGAAAAACCGGAAACACCCGCTGAAGAACCCGCCCCTAAGACTAATAAAAAATCTGAAGTTGCTCCTGCTCCAAAAGTTGAAGAAGCAGTTGAAATCAAGAAAGAGATTGAAGACGTAAAAGAAGTAAAAGCAGAACCGGCTGCAGAGAAGGAAGAAGAGGTCATCAGGGCACAGATTAAAAAATTAGATGGTCCAACCATTTTGGGTAAAATAGAATTACCCAAGGAAATGGCTAAAAACTCACTCGCTGATTTACACAAGGAACATGTAAAGAGCGAAAAGAAAAAAAGACAACGCATTAAAGGTGATGTTGGTAAGAAAGTAGATACTCAACAGGTAGGTCAGCGTGACTTTAAAAAAGATAACAAAGGGAAGGATCAAAGAAAAGGTGCACCTGTAGTTAAAAAAGCAGAGTTAACTGAAGAAGATATCCAAAAGCAGGTGAAGGAAACGCTCGCAAGACTAAGTGAACGTACAAAATCAAAATCTGTAAAACTTAGAAAACAAAAGCGTGAAGAAATTCGCGAAAAACTCGAAGTAGAAGCTTTACGTGCTGAAGAAGATAAGAAAGTTCTGAAAGTAACGGAATTCGTTTCTGCCAACGAACTTGCACAAATGATGAACGTATCTGTAACAGAAGTTATTTCTGCGTGCATGAGTCTGGGTTTATTTGTATCCATCAATCAGCGTCTTGATGCAGAAAATATTTCTATCATAGCCGAAGAATTTGGATACACGACAAACTTCGTTTCAGCTGATATTCAAGAGGCAATAGAAGAAGAGGAAGATGATCCGAAGGATCTGGTAGATCGTTCGCCTGTAGTAACCGTAATGGGACACGTAGATCATGGTAAAACATCTTTGCTTGACTACATTCGTAAGGCCAATGTAATTGCGGGTGAAGCAGGAGGAATCACACAGCATATCGGTGCCTATGGAGTTGAACTTGAAAGTGGAAAACATATCACATTTATTGATACACCGGGTCACGAGGCATTTACGGCGATGCGTGCCCGCGGAGCACAGGTTACGGATGTAGCCATTATTGTAATTGCGGCGGATGACAGCGTGATGCCTCAAACTATAGAAGCAATCAACCACGCAAAAGCAGCGGGAGTACCGATTGTTTTTGCCATCAACAAAATGGATAAGCCTGGTGCAAATTCTGATAAAATCAGAGAGGCACTGGCCAATATGAATATGCTTGTGGAAGAGTGGGGTGGTAAGTATCAGTGTCAGGAAGTATCAGCTAAGTTCGGAAAAAATATCGATGTGTTACTGGATAAAGTATTGTTGGAAGCGGATATGTTACAATTGAAAGCAAATCCTAAACGACATGCATCAGGAACTGTCATCGAAGCTCAGTTAGATAAAGGAAGAGGATATATTACTACCATATTGGTGCAAAACGGAACCTTGCACATGGGTGATGTAATGCTCGCCGGTCCATACAGCGGTAGAGTAAAAGCCATGTATAATGAACGCGGAGGAAAGATTGATGAAGCTGGTCCGGGTGTTCCGGTTCGTGTGCTTGGACTTTCAGGCGCTCCTCAGTCAGGTGATAAGTTTAACGTTATGGATGATGAACGCGAAGCGCGTGATATAGCATCCAGACGTTTACAACTGCAACGTGAACAGGGAATGCGTGCGAAGAAACATATTACATTGGATGAAATCGGAAGACGTATTGCTATCGGTGACTTCCAGCAATTGAACATATTGATTAAAGGTGATACTGATGGTTCGATAGAGGCCTTAACAGATGCATTGCTGAAACTTTCTACTGAAAAGATTCAGGTGAATATCATTCACAAAGCTGTAGGTGCGATCAGCGAATCGGATGTACTTCTAGCTTCTGCTTCTGATGCCATCATCGTTGGATTTAATGTTCGTCCTTCTGTAAATGCACGTAAACTTGCAGAAAAAGAAGAGATTGATATTCGTCATTACTCAATCATTTATCAGGCCATTGAAGAAGTGAAAGCGGCGATGGAAGGAATGCTTGCGCCTGAATTTGAAGAGAAGGTGACCGGTAACGTTGAAATCAGAGAAGTATTCAATATTTCAAAAGTGGGAACCATTGCAGGTTGCTACGTTACGGATGGAAAAATATTTAGAAATTCTAAAATTCGAATCATACGTGAAGGTATCGTCATACATACTGGAAAACTATCATCACTCAAGCGTTTCAAAGACGATGTGAAGGATGTGGCTTATGGTTATGAATGCGGACTTTCTATTGATAAATTCGATGCTATTCAGGTTGGTGATATCATTGAAGCATACGAAGAAATTCAGGTGAAAGCCAAATTGTAATTCAATTACTTTTTAAGGTAAGCATTGATTGCTGCGTGGCCTGCATAAATCATAGGTGTCATGGCAATAGCAATCATTAATTTTGCGATGTATCCGGTGGAAGCCATATTCAGATATTCTGACAATGTAATTTTTCCGGGTAACCAGAAAGCAATACCAGCTACGATAAATGTATCGATAAGTTGAGATATAACTGTTGAACCGGTAGCGCGTAACCATATCATTTTTCCCTGAGTAAGATTTTTGAAAAACCAGAAAATCATTACATCCGTTAATTGTGAAATCACAAATGCGGTTACACTTCCAATAATAATCCACATCGATTGTCCGAACACTGCGGTGAACTGATCATCCTTTACCGGAGAAAATCCTACTGCAGGAATATGCATGCCGATAAACAAAATCAGAAATGCATAAATTATTAAACCGGTTGTAATAAAAGTCAGTTTGCGCACTCCTTCTTTACCAAAATGTTCATTGATTAAATCGGTGATAATAAACACCACGGGCCATGGAATAATACCAATGCTCATCACAAAAGGACCAATTTGAAAATTACTAGATCCTGTATTCAACATAAATGGTCCCAACTCTATCAGTTTTCCACCAATCAATTCTGCAACTACTGCGTTGGTAATAAAAAAACCGGCAAGCAGAATAAATACTGTATCTTTTCTCGATTGAAGCATACTTCAAATCTATCATTTTATTTTCATGAATATCATCAACTTCAATTATATTAGCATTATAATTGAAACCAATGAAAAAAGCATTAATCACAGGAATCACCGGACAAGATGGTGCATATTTAGCGGAGTTCCTGCTGAAAAAGGGATACATTGTACACGGAATTAAAAGACGTTCATCATTATTTAATACAGGGCGCATAGATCACTTGTATGTTGACCCGCATATTGATAACCGTAATTTTATTTTACACTACGGTGATTTGTCTGATTCATCCAATTTAATACGAATTGTTCAGGAAGTGCAACCGGATGAAATTTATAATCTGGGTGCTATGAGCCATGTAAAGGTGAGTTTTGAAGAGCCTGAATATACAGCAAATGTTGATGGTTTAGGTGCATTGCGATTACTGGAAGCCATCAGGTTACTTGGGTTAACAAAAAAAACAAAGTTTTATCAGGCATCTACATCTGAACTCTACGGATTGGTTCAGGAAGTTCCTCAAAAAGAAACCACACCTTTTTATCCACGTAGTCCTTATGCTGTTGCAAAACTTTATGCATACTGGATCACTATAAATTATCGCGAGGCTTATCAGATGTTTGCAGTGAATGGAATTTTATTTAATCACGAATCACCTGTACGTGGCGAAACCTTTGTAACAAGAAAAGTTACACGTGGTGTAGCTGAAATTGGGTTAGGACTGAAAGATGCTTTATACGTGGGGAATCTGGATGCCAAGCGCGATTGGGGACATGCAAAAGATTATGTGGAAATGATGTGGATGATGATGCAACAGCAAAATCCGGAAGACTATGTTGTGGCCACAGGAGTAACACGCAGCATACGTGATTTAATCATCGAGTCATTTAAAAATATTGGTGTTTCAATTGCTTTTAAAGGCGAAGGGTTAAATGAAGTTGGATATGTTGTTGCTTCATCAATGGATCAATATCAATTGCCGGTGGGAAAGGAAGTGATCAAAATTGATGCGAATTATTTCCGTCCTACTGAGGTAGATTTGTTAATAGGTGATGCTTCAAAAGCATATAAAAATCTGGGCTGGAAACCAAAGTATTCTTTTGAAGAGATGATCAATGAAATGGTTGCCTCTGATATTGAACATTTCAGAAAAGAGAAAAGAGCCAATGGATAAATCATCACGAATATATATTGCAGGGCATAGAGGAATGGTCGGTTCTGCAATTTTCAGAAAATTGCAAAACGAAGGGTTTCAGCATCTCATCACGCGTACCCATTCAGAACTTGATTTGACAAATCAACAGCAGGTTGCAGATTTTTTTGAAAATGAAAAACCGGAATATGTTTTTCTTGCGGCAGCAAAAGTAGGAGGAATACTTGCCAATAATAATTACAGGGCTGAATTTTTATACGACAACCTCATGATTGAATCTAATGTAATTCATCAATCATATATTCATCAGGTTAATAAATTATTGTTTCTGGGTTCATCATGTATTTATCCAAAGCTTGCTCCACAACCGCTGAAAGAAGAATACCTGTTAACAGGTGCACTCGAATATACCAACGAACCCTATGCAATAGCAAAAATTGCAGGTATAAAACTTTGTGAAAACTACCGCAAGCAGTATGGCTGTAATTTTATATCTGCTATGCCTACCAATCTATATGGTCCGAATGATAATTATGATTTGAATAATTCTCATGTACTGCCTGCATTAATCAGAAAATTCCATGAAGCAAAAACAAATCGGATATCATCGGTAGAAATTTGGGGAACAGGTTCTCCATTGCGCGAATTCTTACATGTAGATGATTTGGCTGATGCATGTGTACATCTCATGGAAAATTACAATGAAGAATTATTTGTGAATGTCGGATCAGGTGAAGAAATATCAATTCGTGACCTCGCATTAATGATTAAAGAAATAGTTGGATTTGAAGGGGAACTAAAAATGGATACTTCCAAACCCGATGGCACACCAAGAAAACTGATGGACAACAGCAAAATGTTTTCGATGGGCTGGAAACCTAAGTATTCATTAAAAGAAGGAATTGCTAAAGTTTACGAAGAAAAAAGATTTTCATTGTAAATATTTATCGTGACAATAGTCACTGCAATAAAATTTATAGCAGACTATTTTTGTGTTTAAATTTTATCATCCTATGAAGTCATTTCAAGAAATAATTAATGATGAGAAGCCTGTACTGGTTGATTTCTCAGCAGAGTGGTGTGGACCATGTAAAATGATGGCTCCGATTTTAAAAGAGTTAGCCGGAAATATCGGTGATCAGGTAAGCATCATTAAAGTAGATGTTGACCGCAATCCACAAGTGTCTGCACAATATCGTATTCAGGGAGTACCTACATTGATTTTATTTCATAAGGGAAATATTCTTTGGCGACAATCGGGTGTAATTCCTACTCATCAACTGGAACAAATTATTAAACAACACATCAATTAAATTAATGGCAACGCATCAGGTAAGTTTATTATGGAAAGGTAATATGATGTTTGACACTGAAGTGAATGGTCATACAATTCGTCTGGATGCCAATACTGATGACGGTGGCGCAAATACAGGTCCTCGTCCCAAGCCCTTGATGCTGGATGCATTTGCAGGTTGTACAGCGATGGATGTGATTTCGTTGTTAGATAAAATGAAAGTTAATTACGCCGGATTACAAATTGATGTTTCGGGTGAACTTACAGATGAACATCCTAAAATATATCACAAAGTTCATGTGATATATATGATAAACGCAAATGAAGAAGAGGATGATAAAATACGTAAAGCTGTCGCATTATCACAGGATAAATACTGCGGCGTAAGTGCTATGTTCAGAGCATTTGCAGAAGTGTCATGGGAAATAAAATATGTAAAATAGATTTTTAGTTGAACTTGATTCAACTTAGCAGAGCACCTTCCTGATGTAAAAAAAGAAGATTAAAAATCAGCACTCTTGGGTGTGCGTGGAAATGGAATTACATCTCTCACGTTAGTCATACCGGTAACAAATAACAACAAGCGTTCAAACCCTAATCCGTATCCGGCATGTTTTGCAGTTCCAAACTTACGCGTATCTAAATACCACCATAATTCATGTTCAGGAATATGCATTTCACGCATGCGGTTCATCAGTTTATCTAAACGCTCTTCACGTTGTGAACCTCCCACAATTTCTCCGATTCCGGGGAATAATATATCCATGGCTCTCACTGTTTTCCCATCGTCATTCTGACGCATATAGAAAGCTTTTATGTCTTTTGGATAATCAGTTAATATTACCGGTTTCTTGAAATGTTTTTCTACAAGGTAACGTTCATGCTCGCTTTGTAAATCTGTTCCCCAACCCTGAATTGGATACTGGAATTTTTTTTCTTTATTAGGTTTTGATCTTTCAAGTATTTCTATGGCTTCTGTATATGTAATTCTTTCAAATGAATTGCTGACAATAAATTGAAGACGCTCTATTAAACTCATTTCACTGCGTTCTTCTTTCTTTTTATTTTTTTCTTCGTCCAGTGCCCGCTGATTTAAAAATGCCAGATCATCGGCACAGTGATCAAGTGCATGTTGAACCAAGTATTTTAAATTTGCTTCTGCCAGATCCATATTGTCATTCAGGTCTGCAAAGGCCACTTCAGGTTCAATCATCCAGAACTCTGCGAGGTGACGTGTAGTATTTGAATTTTCTGCACGAAACGTAGGTCCAAATGTATATACCTTACCTAAAGCCATAGCCGCCAATTCGGCTTCCAGTTGTCCTGATACGGTTAGGTTACTTTGTCTTCCAAAAAAGTCTTCTTTAAAATCTACTTCACCGTTTTCATTTAAGGGTGGATTTTTTGCATCCAGCACTGATACCCTAAACATTTCTCCTGCACCTTCTGCGTCACTCGCCGTGATAATTGGTGTATGAATATTATAAAAACCACGTTCATGAAAAAAAGTATGCATTGCATACGTCATTGCATGACGGATTCTGAAAACTGCACTGAAAGTATTGGTGCGAAAACGAAGGTGAGCCATTTCTCTTAAGAACTCCAATGAGTGGGCCTTGGGTTGCAATGGGTATACATCTCCTTTTGTAATATCAGCTTCAGCATCACCTAATATTTCAAGTTGATCAACCAAAACTTCCACCCGTTGTCCTTTACCTTGTGATTCTATTAACTTGCCTGTTACCTGTATGCATGCACCTGTTGTAATTCTTTTAAGGGTTGCTTCATCCATTTTTTCAAAATCAACCACACACTGCAAATTGTGTATGGTGCTGCCATCATTTAAAGCGATGAACCGGTTGCTGCGAAATGTTTTAACCCATCCCAATACCTGAACGTTAATGCCAGGTTCTACTTCGTTAAGCAATGATTTTATGGTATAGCGATTCATGTTTTTTACTTTATTGAACAAAAATAGTAATTCTATTTATAGCTGAACAGATTGTATTAAAATGAAAAAGCCATACTACATGTATGGCTTTTCATTGTATGAATATTAAAACTTATTTATTTAAAACTTTTGCTACAGTTTCACCAATGATAGCTGGTGAATCAACTACATGAATGCCACACTCACGCATGATTTTCATTTTTGCAGCGGCAGTATCATCTGCTCCGCCAACAATAGCACCGGCGTGTCCCATTCTTCTTCCGGGAGGCGCTGTTTGTCCGGCAATAAATCCAATCACAGGTTTTGTTCCGTTCTCTTTAATCCAGTGGGCCGCCTCAGCTTCCATTCCGCCACCGATTTCTCCGATCATTACAATGGCATCTGTGTCGGGATCATTCATAAATAATTCAACGGCTTCTTTAGTTGTTGTTCCAATGATAGGGTCTCCGCCAATACCAATGGCCGTTGTAATTCCCATTCCGGCTTTTACAACCTGATCAGCAGCTTCGTATGTTAGTGTTCCAGATTTAGAAACAATACCAATTCTTCCTTGCTTAAAAATAAATCCTGGCATGATTCCTACCTTGGCTTCTCCGGCGGTAATTACACCCGGACAATTAGGACCAATCAAACGACAGGTTTTATCTTTTAAATATTCTTTTACCTGAATCATATCCTTTGTAGGAATTCCTTCAGTGATACAAACAATAACCTTAATACCTGCTTCTGCTGCTTCCATGATGGCATCTGCAGCAAATGCCGGTGGAACAAAGATGATGGATACATCAGCACCTGTTTCTTTTACAGCATCAGCAACTGTGTTGAATACAGGCTTATCTAAATGTTTTTGTCCTCCTTTGCCGGGAGTAACACCACCCACTACATTGGTTCCAAACTCAATCATCTGGGTAGCATGAAATGTTCCTTCATTTCCTGTAAAACCCTGTACAATAACCTTGGATGATTTATTTACTAATACGCTCATGTTCCGAATTTTTAATTGTGCGACGAAAATAACCAATCCTTGTTAATCCCCCAATTCAATACACTAAATTTCATTAACATATTATTAAAACCATCATCATTAGGAAAGAAACCAATATGGGAATTATTTTTTTATCTTTATGCAACGTTATGAAAATCAGAGTACTCTTTTATTAATAAAGGAAACTATGAAAAAAATAATTTACCTGTTTATTCTATGTCTAACATTATTTTTTCATCCTGTTACATTGATTGCTCAATTTGCAGGCTTATATGCTTCTGATACCATCAACAGTGGAGTATCTCGTGATTTTGTGTATGATGTTGCCTTTGATAATGATGGTTATATTTATGTCGTTGGCCAATCGGATAGAACTTTCCCCAATGACCCTGAAGTAAAATACCTAGGAACACTTTTGAAATTTTCACCATCCGGACAACTTGTAAAATCAATCAAAACAAGTTTTGAAGATATCAGGGCCATAAGATATGCTGAAGATGGAAATTTACTGGTGGCAGGTAGTGGCACAGGTCTGCTTTGCAATGGTGTATGTAAAAAAGATCTATGGGTAGCAAAACTGGATACAGGTGGAAATGTTATCTGGGGCAGATCTTTCGGCAATCCTATAAATGATGGAAATGATATTGCATGGACCATCAATGAATATATTACAGGAAATATTATTATTTCCGGTGAAGTTTATAATACATCTAATGGAACAAAATTATTTATTGCAACATTAAATCAGCAGGGAGATACCTTGTGGACAAGATTATATGGTACTTCAACTAATTGGCATCGAAGCACTGAGTTGGTGGTTGGCTCTACAGGCTATATTTACTCCGGAGGTGAGGGTGTGTTGGGTAATGGAATGTTGGTTACAAAATTATATGGCGATGGTGTAATTGCATGGACCAAGTCGTTTGCATATGCCGGTAAAGTGGTGAAAATAATTGAACAGTCAAATGGTTCGTTAATACTTATCGGACAGCAAATTGTAAATAACGAATACTATATATCTGTAATGGATATTACTGAAACAGGAACAGTCAACTGGGCTAAGAATTATCAAATCATTAATAATGAGTATGAGCAGTTCGTATTTGATGCTGATCAAAAACTAAATGGTGATATTTATATCACCGGATATTATTACAATGAGGTTAATTTTATTACACCAGGTAATAAACCTTTTATTTTAAAGATTGATGCTACGGGAAATGTTCAATGGTGTAGTCATTATACCGATAAGTATGGTGAAGGAAGGTTTGTCAGAGTTTTACCATCACAAAAAATGATTTGGGGTGGTATTTATATGGATTATTCTGATCCGTCAAGAATTAGTAAACAACCTGAAAATTGGTTCATGCAGTTTAATGACCACGACTTAAATGCATGTTTTAATGATGTGCCGGTAAGTATAATTCCAGTGAATTATACTCCGGTTTCAAAATTTTTATCACGTTATTATGGATATACAACCAATGATCCTCAGCCATACATTAGTTATCTGGAGTTTTATAAAACTGATTTATGCGGCGACGCTATGCATATTAATCATGAAGAGACTTCAATGGTAGAAATTATTCCTAATCCTTTTTCAAATTATATTATGATTCATCAAAACGATGATTTAAATTATCATACATTGGAAATATATAATCAAAACGGAAGTTTAATGATGAATTTATCAATTCATTCATCCACCACTTCAGTGGATCTTTCAATTCTGCCCGATGGTTTATACTTTGCGGCAATGATAGGTACAGAAATAAAAACCTTGAAAATATTGAAACAGGGAGAATAACTCTTAATTCATCAATCCGATAAATTCATCAAACAGATACCTTGAATCATGCGGACCTGGAGATGCTTCCGGATGATACTGAACAGAAAATACAGGTTTGTTTTTTACGCGAATACCTGCAACCGTTCCGTCGTTCAAATGCTGATGCGTAATTTCAACTTCAGTTTGATTGGCCAGTGCTTTTTCATCCGCCACAAACCCATGATTCTGCGAAGTGATTTCTCCTTTACCGGTAATTTTATTTAGTATAGGATGATTGATTCCCCGGTGTCCTTTAAACATTTTATATGTCGGAATTCCCAGCGACCAGCAAAGTACCTGGTGACCCAGGCAAATGCCAAAAACTTTCTTTTCGGATTCAATGAGTTTTTTTGCGAGTGAAATAATATTTGAAAGCGTTTCAGGATCTCCGGGACCGTTAGATAGCATATATCCGTCAGGATTCCATTTTTCCATTTCTTCAAATGAAGTGTTCATAGGAAATACTTTGCAGTAGCAATCTCTTTCAGTAAGGCATGTTAAAATACTTTGCTTGATACCTAAATCCAGCACAGCTACTTTATATTTTGCATTTTCATTTCCTATAAAATAGTGCTCACTAGTACTTACCTTAGATGAAAGTTCAAGGCCTTTCATGGAAGGTACGTTGGATAATTTATCTTTTAACTTGTTGATGTCATTTTCCTCCGAAGAAATGATACAATTCATGGCTCCTTTGTTTCTTACATGTCTTACAAGTGCTCTTGTATCCACATCACTGATAGCAACAATATTATTTTTTTCAAAATATTCTTGTAAGGTTTCGTTGCTTTTTTTTCTGGAAGGATAATCCATAAAACTTTTGCAAACCAGTCCGGATATCTTAACGGAGTCAGATTCACGTTCTTCATCTAATACACCATAGTTTCCAATGTGTACATGTGTGGTTACAACAACTTGGCCATAGTAGGAGGGATCGGTGAAAATTTCCTGATAACCCGTCATCCCGGTATTAAAACAAATTTCACCTGTAGTGGTTCCTTTTAAGCCGCAAGATCTTCCATGAAAAACAGTTCCATCTTCTAGAACTAAAATGGCCGGAGATTTTAATTGAAATTGCATGGGAAAATTTTGAGTTCAAAAATAATCCTAATCTTACAGCAATGATGAGCAATGTTAATAAGTGATGAAAAATTACATCATTTTGAATTTCTGCTTACTAAAAATACTCCACAGAAAATAAGTAAGCAACTGCTCGCCAGGAGCCAGTCTAAACTGTCTTTTCCTGCAATAATTGCATGCATGGAAGCAATGGCAGGTTGAACGTAAATGTATATACTTACAATTGATGCATTCAGGTGTTTAAGCGCATAAATGTTAAACAAATAGGTTATAAATGTTACCCCTAAAATGATATAAGCGGTTTTTAGAATAATATCGGTTGGGAAGCTACTCCAGTTGACTGCCGTAAATTCATTCCACCCAAAAGGGATAACGAAAATCATTCCGAAAAAGAACATCCATTTGATTACCATCAAGGGAGGGTATTTTCTCATTAATGGTTTGGCAAGAATCATATAAATAGCATAAGAAAAAGCATTCATCATTACATACATATTGCCTACACTTGTTGCTGAAGTAAAATCAAATTTGAATTGATCTTGCAAAATCAAACGAAGTGCTCCGAATGCTCCTAAAACAATTCCTATTGATTTTAACCAGGTAAGTTTTTCATTGGCAAGTAATATGCCTATCAGTAAAACAACAATTGGGGTTGTTACCATGATGACTGATGCATTGATGGGTGTGGATAAATTTAATCCCATAAAAAACAGCAACTGGTTGGCAGCGACACCAAAAAAACCGCCGGCAATAAATCGCCACCAGTCCTTACGATCAATGGAAACAGATGGGTAAAAAGTATGAATCAACCAAAACAAAATATTTGCCCCCAGCACCCTGATAAAAATAAATCCTGCCGGCTGAATATATTGAGGCATCACATCTTTGGCAATAACGAAGTTAAGTCCGTAAATTACATTAACCGTGAATAATGCGAGGTGAGAAAACAATAGTGTTTTTTTATCAGATACAAGCGTATTCACTGAATTAATCTTAATATTGTAATGCAATGTTAAACATTAAAGTGCGGAAGCATGTTTGAAACACAATTTTTTTCTACCTATTTATTGAACATTGCCATAGCTCTCATCATGTTTGGTATGGGGCTGAGTTTAACCATTCATGATTTCAGAAATATTTTTTTACATCCCAGGGCTTTGATTATCGGGCTTATAGCACAAATGATTTGGCTTCCGGTATTATCAATCATTATTGCTCTTTTGTTTCCTGTTCCCAATGAACTTAAAGTCGGATTAATACTTGTTGCCATTTGTCCGGGAGGAGCAACATCCAATCTGTTGAATTTTTTACTCAAAGGGAATTTGGCACTTTGTGTTTCTCTCACCTCTATCAATAGTTTTTTGACCCAATTTTCCATTCCTGTTTTTTTTAATCTTGCATTACTTTTTTTCATGCAGAGCAGTTCAAACTATCAACCTGATTTTTGGGCAATGGTTTTTCATATTTTATTAATTACTGCAATTCCTGTTGTATTGGGAATTATTTGTCGTCATTTCTTTCAGAATTGGGCTCGTCAGAGTAAAGAAGTATTCAAATATGCCATGCCTGTGTTACTGGCCATCGCTTTATTGGGAGCCATTTTTTTGGATAAAAAAGAAGAGATTCATGGTGTAACCACAACAGATTATCTATTAGTTATACCCATGACGTTGCTGCTTAACCTTGGGGGCTTATTGGGTGGTGCAAAGATTGCACAGATGATGGGGTTGAATAAAAAAGATCAGATGACCATTGCCATTGAAGTGGGATTACAAAACACAACTCTTGCCATTGCCATCGCCCTTGGATTTATGCACAATCCGTTGATGGCTACCCCTGCCATTGTCTACGCCTTTTTTACTTTTTTCACTACCGCTTTATACGGTATTTGGATATCTGGAATAAAAATTTCTCCGTCTGATATTTTAAACGGAATAAAAAATAATAAAACTCAGGATTAGTGGGTTATTCAGAGTGCCCTTGTAACCTTAATTTATCTTTCTGGTATTTTTTATCATTTTTTTTTACAATTTTGAACTCTTAATAGAATAATACTATGGCAAAAAAAGTGACTAAAAAGGCAGTAGCAAAGAAACCTGTAAAGAAGGCATCAAGGCCTGCCGCGAAGCCAGCAGTTAAACCTGCAGCTAAATCGCTTGAAATGGATCTGAATGATATTCATGAACTCATAAAGTTCGTTTCTAAAACGGGTGTAGCTGAAGTTGATTTGGAAACATCCGGGGTAAAGATTGTAATTAAAACGACTTCAAGTTCTCCTGTTGTTCACACATCAATACCTGTTCAACAACCGGTATCTATGCCTGTAGTTCAGGCATCTGCACCAGCACAGGACGCACCTAAGCCTGCCGCATCGCCATCAGGAAATGAGTCAAATTTTATTACTATAAAATCACCAATGATTGGTACATTTTATCGTAAGCCTTCTCCTGATAAACCGTTATTTGTAAATGTAGGAGATACAATTAAACCAGGTAAGGTATTGTGTATCATTGAAGCCATGAAACTATTCAATGAAATTGAATCGGAAGTTTCAGGTAAGATTGTAAAGATTCTGGTAGATGATTCATCACCGGTTGAATATGATCAGCCTTTATTTCTTGTTGATCCCAGCTAATAGTTGAGATTTCAGCATTTATAATTAAAACAGTATTTTATGTTTAAAAAAATATTAATTGCCAATAGAGGTGAGATTGCTTTACGCGTAATCAGAACTTGTAAGGAAATGGGAATTAAAACCGTTGCTGTATATTCAACAGCGGATAAAGAAAGTTTGCCTGTAAGGTTTGCTGATGAAGCAGTTTGTATTGGCCCGCCACCTGGCAGGGAGTCATATCTGAATATGGCAAACATTATTGCCGCTGCAGAAATTACCAATGCAGATGCTATCCATCCAGGATATGGTTTCTTAAGTGAGAATTCAAAGTTCTCAAAAATATGTCAGGAAAACGGTATTAAGTTTATTGGTCCTACTCCGGAGATGATAGATTCTATGGGAGACAAGGCTAGTGCTAAAGCAACCATGAAGGCTGCCGGTGTTCCCACTATTCCCGGATCAGATGGATTGCTGGACACATTAAAAGAAGCGCATAAAGTAGCAAAAGAGATAGGTTATCCTGTAATCATTAAAGCAACTGCAGGTGGTGGTGGTAAAGGAATGCGCGTACTATGGAATGATAAAGACCTCGATCAGCAATGGGATAAAGCTCGTCAGGAAGCAGGGGCTGCTTTTGGAAACGACGGGATGTATATGGAAAAGTTTATTGAAGAACCTCGCCATATCGAAATTCAAATTGCGGGAGATCAGTTTGGAAAAGTATGTCACCTGAGTGAGAGAGATTGTTCTATTCAGCGCCGTCATCAAAAACTGGTGGAAGAAACACCATCTCCGTTTATGACTAAAGAGCTTCGTCTTAAAATGGGTGAAGCAGCCATAAAAGCAGGAGAAGCTATTCGTTATGAAGGTGTTGGAACAATAGAGTTTCTTGTAGATAAACACAGGAATTTTTATTTCATGGAAATGAATACAAGAATTCAGGTAGAGCATCCTATTACTGAAGAAGTAATTAACTATGACCTGATCAAGGAGCAAATTAAAATTGCAGCAGGAATAAAAATTTCAGGAAAGAATTATTTCCCTGAAATGCATGCCATTGAATGTCGTATCAATGCCGAAGATCCACATAATGATTTTCGTCCGAGTCCAGGAAAAATTACACATTATCATTCACCCGGTGGTCATGGAGTAAGAGTAGATACCCACGCATATGCCGGATATATAATTCCACCTTATTACGATTCAATGATTGGGAAACTGATTGTTGTGCATCAGAGCAGGGAGGAGGCCATTGATACAATGTTGCGTGCGTTACAGGAATATGTAATTGAAGGTGTAAAAACAACCATTCCATTTCATATACAGTTAATGCAAAATGAAGATTTCCGAAAAGGAAATTATACGACCAAGTTTTTAGAAGATTTTAATTTGAAATAAAAAAATAGCCCGAAATTTTCGGGCTATTTTTTTATAATTTTTTCTTTTTATAAACGGGAACCGTACTGCAGGGTTCTCCATACATTAAGCTTTGTACTTCGGCTTGTAGCATTGAGGTAATTGTAACATAAACTGAAACCGGAATAGGATCATCTCCACATCCTTTGATAACTACACGACGGTTTGTAAATGAAGATACATCCAACTTATTTTTGATGTTATTGATCCATTGCTCTTCAATCCATGTTTCAGGTTTTCCGAAATGAATTTCTTTAGCGAAAGGCAAGAGGGCAGAGGTTAATAACATATAGGCCCAGTTGGGAATAATTGCATCAGCAGAACAATACAGAAAAACAATTTTCTCTGCATACGAACTAAAGTCAGTGGCGTGTAACTGTTCTCTGAAATCTTTTTCTTTAAGAATAAGTTCCTGAAACAAAAATGGTTTTAAATCAATCGAATCAACAGCACTAAGCGAAGGTTTGAATTCTTCGGGGTTAATAGTTATAATACCACTTTGTTCAACTTTATTTACTATGCTTTCAGTCATTTTATGAATTCAGTAATCGCTTAACAGTATCTGATATTCTTTTCCCTTCTGCTTTTCCGGATAATTTTTTTGTAGCTACTCCCATCACTTTGCCCATGTCCTGTGGACCGGAAGCACCCACTTCCTGTATAATTTCCCGAATTATATTTTCCAGTTCTTCATCATTCATTTGTGCCGGAAGATAAGTTGAGATGGCATCCATTTGTATTTTTTCTTCTGCTGCCAAATCTTCTCTTTGCTGTTGCATATAGATTTCGTAAGAATCTTTTCGCTGTTTGACAAGTTTTTGCAATAGTTGTATTTCTGTTTCTTCGGTTAAATTTTCACCACCACCTTTTTCTGTTTTGGCTAATAAAATGGCTGATTTCACTGCTCGCAATGCATTTAGTTTTGCACTGTCTTTGGCAATCATAGCTTTTTTTATGTCCTCATTTATTTTGATTTCAAGACTCATAAAATATTTTTTTTCAAATGTATAATAAGATATTGTCTGTTCCTATCAATTACTTATTAAAAAGGACTAAAACCAATCTGATTTTTTCAGGTAGTTTTCAATCAGAACAGGCACTGCAAATTTTTCTATTTTTTCTACAGGAACAGAAATCCAATGCTTTGGTATGTTTTTAATATTGGCATTGATTTCGATAAATGACGCATGTATAATTCGGTGTGTGAGTACATGTTTTGTGCCTTCTGAAAAATGATGAATCACCGGCCTTGTTTTCCCAAGCCATTTTTTCAACTCAGGATGTTGAATGAGTGTTTCAATATCAATTCTATTTTCTGATTCAATTAACGGAAACTGATATAGTTGTTTCCAGATATCATTTCCGGTTCTTTTTTCTATGAATGTTTGATGCTTATTGTCTTTAATGATAATGTAATTGAAATACCTGTGTTTGATTTTTGTTTTTGATTTTTTGTAAGGCAACTCATTAACGCAATTATTCTCATAAGCAAAGCATGTAGTATTAAATACACAATTATTGCATGAAGGATTTTTAGGTTTACATTGTAATGCACCGAATTCCATTATCGCCTGATTAAAATCAGCGGCTCTTGAAGGATTAAAAACTTCATCAATAACTAATTTAATTTTTTTTAGTCCACGTGTTTCATTGATTGGCTCTTTAATTCCTGCAAATCGGCTGATGAAACGACTTACATTTCCATCTACCACCGGATGTGGTAAATTAAAAGCAAAACTACCAATAGCGGCAGCAGTGTATTCTCCAATTCCTTTTAAATTTAAAATGTCTTGATATTTATTAGGAAATTTACCATGATGAATTTCTACAATTTGTTGCGCAGCAAAATGTAAATTTCTTGCACGTGAATAATAACCCAATCCTTGCCAGGTTTTTAAAACATCACTTTCGTCTGCATTTGCAAGCGATTCAATGGTTGGATATTTCTCAATAAAACGATAGTAATAATCGATTCCCTGATTAACTCTTGTTTGTTGTAATATTATTTCAGATAACCAGATATGATATGGATCATTAGTATTTCTCCACGGTAAATTGCGGTGATGTTCTTCATACCAGTTATATAGTTTGCTGAAAAAATTCATAATTCTCAGAACAAAGATATATTTAGGTTGTTTAACAATGTATAAAGAATAGAATTGTTACATTTGTGAAAAGTTTGAAATTCTAAAAAATAGTTGAGTTATGACAAAAGCAGACATTGTGAATCAAATTGCTGATTCAACAGGGATTGAAAAAGTAGCTGTTCAGACTACAGTTGAGGCTTTTATGAAAGCAGTCAAGGAATCTATGGTAAATGGAAATAATGTTTACCTGAGAGGTTTTGGAAGTTTCATAATTAAAAAAAGAGCTGAAAAGAAGGGGAGAAATATTTCAAAAAATACAACCATTCTAATTCCTGAGCATAATATTCCGGCATTTAAACCTGCCAAATCATTTGCAAGCCAGGTGAAAAGAAAAACTAAGTAATTTTCATTAATACCCTGCCGTACTAATGGGTAGGATATGAGTTTTTTTAAAAATAAAGGAAAGATACTTCAGATATTGTTGATTATTTCAGCGATATCTGTTTTTCTATTGTTATATTTTCTACCTAAGAATTATTCCATCACAAAAATTAAGGAAGAACAAAAAGTAGAAACTAAAAATGATATTTCACGTCAGATTAATGAGGTGAAAAAAGAATTAGATTCAACTTCGCTTATCAGATTAACCGGTTTCGAAACTTTATATTCAACAACTCAGGGAGTAATTAAGGTAGGTTATCTTGATTCAATTATCAGGTTTTGGGATATTCAAATGCGACCTGCTATTGCTGCTATATATGCTGAAGAAAAAGCAGCGCTGGTGAATACTGATGATATGTGGCTGGAGTCTGGAAATCGATATTTGCAAATGGCATCATTACTTGAGGAAAAAGATAAGGCTTGGGCATATCAAAGGGGAAAAGAAGTATTTGAAAAGATTATCGCCAAAAGCCCCGATAATACAGATGCAAAAATCGGTTTAGGCGTATGTATAGTGGAGTCTGGGCTTGGAAGTCCGATGGAAGGAATTACACTAATACGTCAAGTGCTTGAAAAAGACCCAAATAATCTGAAAGCAATTTTACAATTAGGACATTTTTCTGTATTTTCGGGCCAGTTTGCAAAAGCCATTGAAAGATATAAGCAGGCCATTCAGATTAATCCGGAGTTGGATGAGGCTTATTTTTATTTAGGAGATACTTTTGCAAAGATGGGTGAGACGGATTCGGCCGTTGTATATTTGAATAGGTATAAAAATATGCAGCAAGAGCCCGTTGTAATTGAAAAAATTACAGAATATATTAATGAAATTAAAACAAAGTCAAACAATTAAAACGAATTGGTATGCCAAGTGGTAAAAAAAGAAAAAGAAGCAAAATGAATACGCATAAAAGAAAAAAAAGATTGCGTAAAAACAGACATAAGAAGAAGAATCGCTAGTATTTAAGCGACTTCAGATTTTTTCATAGCCGTTACAATACTAAAATTTTAAAACCGTGAGCAACGATTTAATAGTAAACGTTTCTCCGGAAGAAGTTTCCATTGCACTTCTCAGAGGGAAAGATCTGACTGAGTTCAACAGAGAGAAAAATAATTACGCATTCAATGTGGGTGATTATTATCTGGCAAAAGTTTCAAGGGTTATTCCCAATTTAAATGCTGCTTTTGTAGATGTTGGATATGAGAAAGATGCTTTTCTGCATTATTTAGATTTAGGACCTCAAATTAAGTCCTTGAATAAATATGTGCAGGATGCCATCAGCGGGAAACAAAAATCTTCAAACCTGATGTATTTCAAGTTTGAGCCGGAGATACAGAAAGATGGGAAAATGGGCGATGTAATTAAGCCCGGCCAGCATGTGCTGGTTAAAATTGCAAAAGAACCGATATCTCAAAAAGGACCAAGATTAAGTTGTGAACTTTCATTACCTGGAAGATTCATTGTATTGGTTCCTTTTGCTGATAAAATTTCAGTTTCAAGTAAAATACGCGATGCCGCTGAAAGAGACAGATTGAAAAAAATTATTCAATCTGTGATTCCTAAAAATTTCGGGGCTATCGTGAGAACTGCCGCTGAAAACCAAAAGTTATCAGATCTTGAAAAAGATATGAATGATTTGGTTTCAAGGTGGGATTCTGCATTTGAGAAAATCAAAGAAGCTAAAGCACCTGAAAAGGTATTAGGTGAATTTAATCGCGCAACTACCATGCTTCGAGACATGGTAAATAAAAATTTCACTTTTGATCATATCTACGTTAACGACAAAAATTACTTTGAAGAGATCAAAAATTACATTACTGTAAATTTTCCCGATAAGGAAAAAGATGTGAAGTTTTTTCAGGGTAAGGTTCCTGTCTTCGAGCATTTTGGAGTAAATAAGCAAATAAAAACATTATTTGGACGAAACGTTCCTTTAAAAAGTGGAGCCTATCTTATCATTGAACATACCGAAGCGTTACATGTAATTGATGTAAATAGCGGAAACAATGTTAAGTCTGGAGAAAATCAGGAGAATAGCGCACTTGCTGTCAATCTTGAGGCTGCCGATGAGATTGCCCGCCAGTTAAGGTTAAGAGATATGGGTGGAATCATCGTAGTCGATTTTATTGATATGTACAGAATGGAGAATAAAAAAGAACTGTACAAAAGAATGAAGACTGCAATGAAAGATGATAAAGCGAAACATAATGTTTTACCACCATCTAAAATAGGTCTCATTCAAATTACCAGAGAGCGTGTTCGTCCTCAGATTAATATTGAAACAACAGAAGTATGCCCATCTTGCTCAGGCACAGGTAAAGTATCTGCTTCACTGGTTTTGGTCGATGAAATAAAAATCAAGCTTAAAAATTTACTGGATGATCCATCCATTAGTAAACCAATCAAAGTATTTGTCCATCCATTTGTTGAGGCATATTTAAAAAAGGGATTTTTCTTTACCACTTATAAATCCTGGAGAAAGGAATTCAAAAAGCAATTTACACTGGAAGGTCGTGATTCTTATCAGTTTTTAGAATATCGTTTTTTTGATCAGCAGGATCAGGAAATCAATTAAAAAAAAAGGGGATGAAATTTTCATCCCCTTTTTTATGTTTAATTTTTCAATATTTCATTTATTTTTTCTCTACAATTTTCAATTCAACACGTCTGTTTTTAGCACGTCCTTCTTTTGTGTCATTCGTATCTATTGGTTTTGTTTCACCATATCCAACAACTTTTACAATTCGGGTCGCAGGAAATCCTTTTTTCATCATGAAGGATTTAACAGCTGAGGCTCTCTTTTCAGATAGTTTTTGATTGTATGCTTCATCTCCTACATTATCAGTATGACCTTCAATCTCAATTTTAAATTCAGGATTTTTATTTAACAACTCAATTGATTTTAAACATTCGGTTGCACTGCCTTCAATAATGATTGCCTTATCAAATTCAAAATTGATATTGTTTAAAGTAAGTTTTACACCAGCACTTAATTTTTCAAGGTAAACAACTTTTTGAATTTCTGTAAACTCAGTACTTCTTTCTAAATTAAATACTTCTGTGTAAAAAGTATAACCGGGAGATTCAACATTCATGGAATAATTTTTACCGAATGGAAGTGAAACAACAAATTCTCCTGAAATACTATTGACATCAGCACTAAATAATTTTTCTCCTGTGTTCTGGTCAAATATAGAAACTACTCCACCAAGTAACTGATCTGTTGCTTTATCTTTAAGAATACCTTTGAATAAAGCCATTTGGAACTCCTTAAATACCTTTTTCTCAAATGGTCGAATAGCATAAATATCCTGTTTGCCATAACCATTTTCTTTAACAGAAGATAAATATGCATTTTTACCATCTGCAGTCAATACAAAGTAAATGTCATCATCTACACTGTTTACAGGATATCCCATATTGATAGGTGTTGACCAGGCTCCGTCTTTGAATTCACTTTCATATATATCATACCCTCCCATAGTTTCATGTCCTTTAGAACTGAAATAAAGAGTTATACCATCGGGATGAATAAATACTCCATCTTCATCTTCAGGAGTATTGATAGGAGAGCCTAAATTAACTAGTTCGCCCCATGTATTATTATTTTGCATTTCAGACATCCAAATATCTTTTCCACCCATACCGCCTGGCTTATCGCTAACTACGTAAGCTATTTTTTTATCATAAGAAATAGAAATGTGAGATTCATTATATTTTTTAGTGTTAATTAAACCGGGGATTGGTATAGGTTTTGACCATTCATTTCCATTAAGTTCTGAAGTATAAATGTCTCCATTATTTACAGATGAGTACAAATATATTTCTGATCCGTCAAGAGATAAACTGATAGATGCGTTATGTTTTTTTGGTGGATTTACTGGTGCGGGCATTTTATAGGGTGTTTGCCATTCGCCATTTTCATTTCTTATTGCTCTATATACATGTTCATAAAAGTCATGATCAAACTCAGAAATATTATTCTTTAATCTTTTTCCTTTCTTGTTTTCCATCTTTCTGGCAGTAAAAACTAGAGCGCTTTCATCCGCAGTAATTAACGGTACATATTCTCTGTATTCCGAGTTGATTACTTCTCCTAAATTTGTAACTACATAATCTTCCTTCTTCATTTTTTCACGCGCGTACTCACTCTCCGCAATTCTTTTGCGAATTAATTCCAGGGTGTCAGGATTAGTACAGTTTTCTCTATGTTTATTAAAAGCATCAATAGCTTCATCAAAAAAACCTTTTTGATGATTTGCCAAACCCAAAACGTAATCAATATCAGACATTACATTAGGATCAAGTTCTTTCGCTTTTTCAGCGTAAGGCAATGCATTATACTTTTCATAGGTATTCAAATAACAAATGGCAATATTATAATTCAATAATGCATTGTCAGGGTTAAACTGATTCGCTTGAAGAAAATAAACCAATGCTTCGTTGAAAGCCCTGTCATTGTCATAAAAATAATAATCACCTTTTCTTAAAAGTTTAATTATTTTTTTTAATTCTTTTTTATCATCAGGAAAATTTTGTTTAGTAAAATCAACGTTTTGTGAAAAGCTGATACACGAAATAAATATTGATCCAATCAATAATATCTTTCTCATAGCAAGATTTTTAAATACACTGCTAATTAAAGCATAATTCAGAAAAAAAAACAGTTTATAAGGGTTTAATTTTCGATTAATATTAGTTAAAAAGTTTTTACGAATTTTGAACAGCGTATATTTGTTCAAACATCATAGAAAATGCAATCTACATTTATTCACCCAGGAGTAAAATCTGTCCGTCCCATATATGTATGGCTTTACAGTGGAATTTTTCTTGTTTTTTCAATGATTGCTGTTGGCGGATTAACCCGTCTTACAGAGTCAGGATTATCAATTACAGAATGGAATGTAATTATGGGTTCGATACCACCATTAAACGAATCCGACTGGCAGGAAGAGTTTCAGAAATATCAATCATCACCCGAGTATATTCATAAAAATTTTGATTTTACAATTGAAGATTTTAAATATATCTATTGGTGGGAATGGATTCATCGGCAGCTTGGAAGATTTATTGGACTGGTTTTTTTATTTCCCTTTATTTACTTCATCAGTAAAAATTCATTTGGTAAAAAAGGATTCAGACGTTTACTATTTATTTTTTTTATGGGTGGTTTGCAGGGATTTTTCGGTTGGTATATGGTGAAAAGCGGATTAATCAATGAGCCTCGGGTAAGCCATTACAGATTAGCATTGCATCTTTCTACAGCACTTATTACTATCTCTTTAATTTGGTGGTTGATACTTGATATTAAGCGAGAGCGAAGTAAATCCTATCCTCCCTCCGATACACCTTCATGGCATCAATATTTGGCATTTTTTACTTTAATTGTTTTATCCGTACAAATTATATACGGAGCTTTTGTTGCCGGATTGGATGCCGGACAAATTCATAATACTTGGCCTAAAATGGATGGCGCCTGGTTTCATCAGGGGTTGTTTTATAAAGGATTACCTGACGCACTGCACACCGCAGAAAGTATTACGACCATTCAGTTTATTCACAGAACGATGGCAGTGGTTGTAGTGCTAATGATTGGCACTTTGTGGTTTAGTGCCCGCAGATATAATTACTTACATCCTCATCAGTGGAAAGGATTGCATACAATGATGGCTATGGTTGTTATTCAGTTTATGCTGGGTGTATTTACTTTGTTGTATCAGGTTCCAATTTTACTTGGGTTACTACATCAGCTTGGAGCTGTAATTCTTCTGTTTGCAATGCTGCATCATTTACACAGCATTTCAGCAAAATCTAAATTAATCTAATTTAAATCTTCTCAGGCAAAGAATATTTTCTTCCTGCATTTTGTTTTTTTAGCCAACCCATCAATGGAGAAAAATAATCTACCATACCCTGTGCACTCATATCTTCTCCGATAGAATTTTTTAAATGTTCTCTCCAGTTCACACTCGCTCCGGGATACATTAATTTTTTAAGAAACTCTCCAATTGCCTTATTCCCGTAATAATTTGTAGCGTGCGGATCTTGCTTCAAAATATTTTTTGAAATATTTAAATGAAACTGAAACAGCAGGACATTACTCATGGCATAATCATAATATTGCGCTGCATCGTTATTAATATGAGTTTTAGTAGCGGCATCGCAATACTCTTCACCACGAATTGAGGGTGGTTCAATTCCCTGATATTTTTTTACCAGTTCCCACCACCGTTGGTTGTATTGATTGGATGGTAAATTCTTTGCATATAAATCATGCTCAAATTCTGTCATTACTCCTGCACTCCATGGTATAAGCACAATATAATTCAGCGCTTCTTTTAACAATAATGTTGTATCATTGGTTTGTACTTCTTGTGGTATAAGTTTTAAATGCTGAAGAAAAGGCTTCTGCATACTTGCCAGCCCCATTAAGCTACCCATCGCTTCATGATATGCTCTGTTGGCGCCGCTTCGAAGAATAATTGGAACATCTTTATTTGAATAAGTCATGTAGTAATAAATGTGCCCCAATTCGTGTAGTGTTGTTTCCCACCAGTTTGTATTGGATTCAACACTCATCAACGAACGCACATCATCATCATTGTTCATGTGCCATGCAGAAGCGTGGTTGTTTTTTTGATAATTGGCATCAGGAGGTAGCGGATATAAAGAAGATTTAGAATAAAATGTGGACGGCAGTGCATCAAATCCCAAACTCATGTAAAATTTTTCTCCTTCTTTTACAATCCACTCAGGTGATTTTTTTCCTAATGAATCATCCAGATTTACACCTTCTACCTGAATCATGTCTGTCCATTCTTGGCCCCAGCGGTTAGGTAGCCAATGTGCAGGAATATAATCCGGCACAGCACCTTGATGTCCGTATTTTTTTGCCAGTTCGTAGCGAGCCCAGGTATGCAATTCTCTATATAAAGGCCAGATATCACGAATCATTTTTTGGCACTCAGTCATTAGTTCATCTTTAGAATAACCATATTCTGATGCCTGATAAGAAAAATAATCAGAATAGCCCAATGCCTGAACACACTGATTTCGCAATTGCTGTAAATTATTTAATCCTGTTTTTAATTCTTTTCCTACTTCTTTACTTGCTTGCCATGCATCGAGTCGTTCTTTAATACTTTTTGATTTTTTTAATATGTCATCCAGTTGATTGGTGCTTACTTTTTTACCTTTCAGCATGAACTCATATCCAAAGAGTTTTTTTGTTTGTTCGGTTTCAGCTTTGATTCTTTTTTTCACTGCATCACCGGCTACTTCAGGCGCATTGCCTGCCATGTAAATAATAATTTCAAGTTGCTTTATCTGAACATCTGTTAACTGATCTTTTTGTTTTAGATACTGTTGTGCCTTTTCAATGTTTTGTTTTGAACCGGTAAATTTTGCCATGGCTTCATCAGCCATTTCTGCTTGTTTGGATGTGATTGTGTCGCCTTCAATAATTTTTGTATTTAAAGCCCATTGTGCTTCAGATGATGCTATCAATAATCGTTGCCATTCTTTGTTGTATTCAGCAAGCCATGTATCCACTTCTTTTACAAATGAATTTTCTGTTGCCTGTTGTTTCTTTGAACAACTGCTCATCATCAAAACGACTAACGTAATAATAATAAAGTTTTTCATATAAAATTAATTGGCTGTGTTTGCTATTAAATAATTGAGCGCATCTTTAACTCGCCCTTGCTTAATCCATTCTTTTGCGATATGATGTGGATGATTATTTGTTATTTCATTCTTATCAATAAGAGTTGAAATATATTTTTTTGCTTCTTCAATGTCGGGTAGTTTTTCCTGATTACCGAGAATTCCTAAATCATTTCCGGTAAGTATATCACTGTGTTGAACAGAAAGAGGAAGCGCATCGACTCCTATTCCTAAACTGGTTAATGGTTTTTCAACTTCAAATAACGCATCTCCTGATGCCCTTACATACCAATTGTCACCAAGCCTTCCTACCAAATCAATTTTATGCTGATCAATCTTCCCTTTTTCATTCAAAATTTCATCATGAATATGTATGGCAACTATTTCACCTACGATTAAATTCCCAGCTCCGCCTTCGTTACCGGTATAAATAATATCTTTAACAACACACTCAAACTGAACGGGCGATTCTTTCACCCGAAAAGGTTTTACAATGGTAGAAGGAATTGGAGTGAATCCGGCTTTATTAAATTCATTGATATTTCGTGGATACTCTGTACTGGCTAACGACATTTGTTGAACCATATCATAACTCACCACATTTACAACGGCTTCTTTTAATTGCTGTACATTTTCCAACGTGTGTTTAATGGTGTTATCTCTAACTCTTCTTGCAGGAGAAAAAATAAGTATGGGCGGATTGGATCCAAACGCATTGAAAAAACTGTAGGGTGCCAGATTAGGATTCCCTTCTGCATCCAATGTGCTAACAAATGCTATCGGTCTGGGTGCAATGGCCGCAAGCATATAACTGTGAAATTCTGCAGTTGCAACACTTCCGGGTATAATTGTTTTCATCAAATTAACTTTCGTAAACTCCCATTTTGGTGAATTTTTCAATACGCTGATGAATGAGTTTGTCATTCGACACCTTCATTAATTTATCTAATGAAGAGACTACTTCTTTTTTTACATTTTCAAAAGCCAATGTTGGTTCTTGATGTGCACCTCCTAATGGTTCTTTGATGATACCATCAATCAGTTTATTTTTAAGCATATCGTCTGCGGTTAGTTTTAGTGCTTCAGCCGCTTCCTCTTTGTGGTCCCAGTTTCTCCATAAGATAGATGAACATGATTCTGGTGAGATTACGCTATACCAAGTGTTTTCAAGCATCAACACGCGATCTCCAATTCCTATTCCCAGTGCACCACCCGATGCGCCTTCGCCTATAATCACGCATACAATCGGAACTTTAATCCTGAACATTTCAAATAAATTTCTTGCAATGGCTTCGCCTTGTCCTCTCTCTTCTGCTTCTAAACCCGGATAAGCACCCGGTGTATCAATAAATGTTACAATAGGAACGCCAAATTTTTCTGCCATTTGCATCAAACGCAATGCCTTTCTGTAGCCCTCCGGATTCGCCATTCCAAAGCGTCTGATTTGACGCATTTTAGTATTGATTCCTTTTTGCTGACCTATCAGCATTACGCTTCTGCCGTCAATTTTTCCTAATCCGCCAACCATCGCTTTGTCATCAGATACATTGCGATCGCCATGTAATTCAATAAAATTACCCTGTGTTAGATAATCAATATATGCTAATGTATATGGTCTTTCAGGGTGTCTTGATATTTGAACTTTTTGCCATGCTGATAAACTGGAATAAATCTCTTTTTTCTTCTCAATAATTTTCTTTTCCAGTTCTTTTACGGCTGCTGAAATATCAACTTGATTTTTCTCACCCACTTCTTTAATCCTGATTAACTCTTCGTCTAATTCCTGTAATGGTTTTTCAAAGTCAAGATATGTCATAAGGCATTCATTTTGATACAGAATGTAAAGATAAAAAAAAATGGGAAGTTATATACCGCCCTTTTTGGATGATATTTCTTCATATATGAATCATTTAGTGTAAAATTGTATGGAATTTATAAATGTAAATATGTGGTATAAAGAATATTCGTTGTCAGAAATCAATGCGTTCAATCAAAAAACAATGATTGATCATATTGGTATTGAGTTTATATCGATTGAAAAAAATACGCTGAAAGCAACGATGCCGGTAGATCATAGAACTGTTCAGCCTGCACGTTTACTTCACGGTGGTGCAAGTGCAGCACTGGCTGAAACAATGGGTAGTGTAGCCTCTTATCTGATGATTGATCCATCACAGTTTCATTGTGTGGGACTGGAGTTAAATATCAATCATGTAAGGGGAGTTACTTCAGGAAATGTAACCGGAACTGTAAGCCCGTTACATATTGGAAAATCAACACATTTATGGGAAATTCGAATTGAATCAGAAGACGGAAAACTTGTTGCGGTTAGTCGTTTAACGATGATGATTATTCCAATAAAAAAGTAAAACATTGTTCAGGTATTTAAATATATTAATTTTAATAACTACGCTTTTTACTCATGAGGTAAATGCACAGGATGTTTTAATTTTTGATGCAAATATTGGTGTTGCAGTTCCTCTCGGTGATATTTCTTCAGCAAATCCTCATTCAATAAAAAATGGGTTTGCTTCAACCGGTGGTATGATTCGAACATGGATAGGATTGAAGCCAAGTAAACATGTCGGACTTTTTTTTCAAATGAATGGAGCCCTTTTGCCAACGAATACTTCATTGGTTGAAGACCGCATCAACCAGCAATTTGGGATAAATTCTTCTGTCAATAAATCCAATACGTTATTTGGTGCAACACTGGGCGGTGTGTTGCTCAGCGGAATAGTAAAAGAATGGAGTATAGACGGACGCATAGCGGCCGGATACACATGGGTTCAGTCACCACAAATTGAATTGATGTATGATAATAAAACATATTACAAATTATACATGAATAATGGAGAAGGCTTTGCTCTTTCTGCCGGTGTCGGTGCGAGAAAAAAAATATGGAAATCATTTCATGCTTCTTTTGCACTGGACTTTTTATATGCTTTACCCTTTTATAAAAATGTTTTTACTGAATCAAGATCAATTACAAATACAATGGAAGTAAGTATGAATTCTTATCATCAATCAGTATTTTTACTTCTGTTAACAGGTGGTTTTTCTTTTGCATTTTAATACATGACAACAATACATTTATACACTCCCACACATTGGAAAGAATATGAGCTAATCGATAGTGGTGGCTTTGAAAAATTGGAACGTTTTGGAGATTACATCACTATTCGTCCCGAACCGCAAGCGCTATGGGATAAGACCATGTCAGAATCTGAATGGTTGAAAAAAGCACATGTAAAATTTATAGGAACATCGAGTAACAGTGGCAAGTGGAATAAACTTAAAAAGATTCCGGATAATTGGATATTGAATTATTCAGGAAATTCGATGCATATTTCATTTAATTTGGCATTAACCGGATTTAAGCATGTTGGTGTATTTCCGGAACAGGCAAGTAACTGGGATTATATATATCAATCCGTGATAAAAATAAAAAATGTTCAGCCTCGTTTTTTAAATCTTTTTGCATATACAGGTGGTGCATCACTTGCGGCAAAATCTGCAGGTGCTGATGTGGTGCATGTAGATTCTATTAAGCAGGTAGTGAGTTGGGCAAACCGTAATATGGAAAGTAGCAGGCTGAAAGATATTCGGTGGGTTGTGGAAGATGCAATGAAGTTTGTAAAAAGAGAAATTAAAAGAGGGAAAACCTATCATGGAATAATTCTAGATCCACCTGCATTTGGACATGGTCCAAACGGTGAAAGCTGGAAACTGGAGAAAAATATCAACGAGATGATGAAGGAGGTATTACAACTATTAGATAAAGAACAATATTTTTTAATTCTAAATACCTATTCGTTGGGCTTCTCATCTTTGATTGTCGAAAATCTATTAAAACAGGAAATGAAAACACAAAATCTTGATCCTTCCCGATTTGAAATTGGAGAATTATATTTACAGCCATCTGTTGGTGAATACAAATTGCCTTTAGGTGTTCTGGGACGCATTGATAACTTAAATTAATCAGTGATGAAAAAAATATTTTTTTTCTGGTGTATTTTTATTTCAGTTGTATTACATGCACAAACAACGGAGTACACATTTATACATGAATCATTAACGAGAAGTTATCGTTTGCATCTTCCTCCAGGATATGCTCCCAATCAAATGTATCCATTGGTATTTAATTTCCATGGATATACTTCAAATGCATTTCAGCAGGAATTATATTCGGGGATGAGTAATCTGGCCGATAATGAAAATTTTATTGTTGTATATCCTGACGGTATCAATAATGCTTGGAATGTTGGTTTTGGCTTAATGCCATATTATTCGGGGGTGAATGATGTTGGATTTGTGAATGCACTTTTGGATACGTTGTTTTCAAATTATTCAATTGATGCTGATCAGGTGTATGCTTGTGGAATGAGCAATGGTGGTTATTTTAGTTACAGGTTGGCTTGTGAATTAAGCAGCCGCTTTGCAGCCATTGCATCTGTAACAGGATTAATCACTGATAGTACAGCTGCCAATTGTAACCCTTCACGTCATGTTCCTGCACTTCAGATACACGGAACAGCAGATCCTGTTGTTAATTATAATGGTATGGTCGGTTCACTAGGCGTAGAAGAATCACTGAATTTCTGGAAGCAAAAAAATGAATGTGCTGAAGGAACGTATTCAACAGCATTGCCGAATTCAAACGTTACAGATTTATCAACGGCAGAGCATATCATTTACACCGGTTGTGATGGATGTTCATCGCTTGAATTCTATAAAATTACAAATGGTGGACATACCTGGCCGGATGGTATTATTGATGCTCCGAACTTTGGAGCAACTAACCGTGATATAAATGCTACTGAAGCCATCTGGACTTTTTTTACTCAGCATTCCATGAATTGTTCTGTAGGAATGAATAGTTATAATGAACAACATATTACAGTATATCCCAATCCTTTCACTGATCAAATTCAAGTCAAAATAAATTCAAATGAATCTGAAAATGTAACCTGTACAATTTATGATATCAACGGAAAGATGTTATTCAATCAGCAAGGTATTGCTTTGATCAATCTTTCATTTCTACCAACAGGTATTTACACCATGCAAATCATGTTGGATGATGAATTAATTACCAAAAAAATAATGAAGACAGCCGAGTAAATTACCAGGCAAATATTTCAAAATTTTGCATCAACGAATTTACTTTTTCACGTACTGATTTTAATACGCTATCGTCTTCAGCATGCATCAATACTTTGTCTATAAGTTCCACAATTTCTCCCATGTGCTCTTCTTTCATTCCTCGTGTAGAAATAGCCGCAGTTCCAACCCTTATACCTGAAGTAACAAAAGGAGATTTGTCATCAAACGGAACCATATTTTTATTCACGGTGATGTCTGCTTTTACCAGTGCTTGTTCGGCGGCCTTTCCTGAAATATTTTTATTTCTGAGATCAATCAGCATTAAGTGATTATCTGTTCCACCGGAAATGATCTGATAGTTTTTATCTACAAATGCTTTGGCCATTGCCTGTGCATTTTTAATTACCTGTCCGGTATATTCTTTATATCCAGTACTCAGGTCTTCATAAAATGCTACTGCTTTTGCTCCGATTACATGCTCAAGCGGACCTCCTTGTGTTCCGGGGAATACAGCCCCATCAAGCACAGCACTCATCATTTTTATTTCTCCTTTGGGAGTAGTAAGTCCCCAAGGATTCTCAAAATCTTTTCCCATCATAATCACACCACCTCTTGGACCGCGTAATGTTTTATGTGTTGTACTTGTAACAATATGGCAGTATGTGAGTGGATTATTTAACCAGCCTTTTGCTATCAGTCCCGCCGGATGTGAAATATCTGCCAACAATAAAGCACCTACTTCATCTGCTACTTCTCTTAATTTTTTATAATCCCAATCGCGAGAATAAGATGATGCTCCGCAAATAATTAATTTAGGTTTTTCGCGCTGAGCAATCTCCTGAATTTTTGAAAAATCAATTCTACCTGTTTCTTTTTCTACACCATAAAAACTGGGACTATATAATTGTCCTGAAAAATTTACAGGAGAACCATGCGTAAGATGTCCGCCATGAGATAAATCAAATCCTAAAATTTTATCACCCGGTTTTAAGCATGCCAGCATCACAGCGGCATTGGCCTGTGCTCCCGAATGGGGTTGAACGTTAGCCCACGCGGCACCAAACAGTTCCTTCAAACGATCGATGGCGAGTTGTTCAATTTCGTCAACCACTTCGCAACCTCCGTAGTAACGTTTCTTTGGTAGTCCTTCTGCATATTTATTGGTAAGGCATGAACCCATAGAATCCATTACCTGCTGACTTACAAAATTTTCAGAAGCAATCAATTCTATTCCTGATTTTTGACGATGGTATTCTCTGGCAATTAATTCTGCAATTCTTTCATCTCTCATAACTATATTTTTATTTCAGATTCTTATACAATACAAACATGTATGTTTTCAAGATCAATACAAAATAAAGGATTAACTTTGAATTATTCTCAAAAATGGTATTAATGAAAAACAGAATTACTGAATTACTAAATATTCAATATCCTATCATACAGGCCGGCATGATTTGGTGTTCAGGATGGGAACTAGCTTCGGCGGTGAGTAATGCAGGCGGACTGGGAATCATTGGGTCAGGTTCCATGTATCCGGATGTGTTAGAAGAGCAGATCAAAAAATGTAAAGCAGCCACATCTCGACCTTTTGCGGTAAATATTCCATTGATTTATCCTCAGGTAGCTGATCATATAGATATAATTATTAGAAACAAGGTGCCTGTTGTTTTTTCTTCTGCGGGCAATCCTAAAACATGGACTTCAATATTAAAGGAGAAGGGTATAAAAGTGGTCCATGTTGTGAGCAGTGCAAAGTTTGGGAAGAAAGCAGAAGAAGCCGGAGTTGATGCTGTGGTTGCAGAAGGTTTTGAAGCCGGAGGTCATAACGGAAGGGAAGAAACTACCTCGATGGTATTAATTCCAATGGTGGCTGATGCAGTAAAAATTCCTGTAATTGCAGCAGGAGGTATTGGTAGTGGAAGAGCGATGGCTGCTGCTTTTGCATTGGGAGCAGAAGCTGTTCAGGTGGGAAGTAGGTTTGTTGCATCCATTGAATCTTCTGCACATGAGAATTTCAAAAATACGGTGATACAAACCGGAGAAGGTGAAACAGAACTGACATTAAAAGAACTTACCCCTGTTCGATTGATAAAAAATAAATTTTTTAATGATATTAAATATGCCTATTCAACTGGTGCTTCAGTTGAAGATTTGTCTCAGTTATTAGGTCGAGGACGTGCAAAGAAAGGAATGTTTGAAGGTGACCTGAATGAAGGGGAACTGGAAATAGGACAGGTAAGTGGAATGATCCATGAAATAATTCCTGCTGCAGAAATTGTTAAACAAATGATCCATGAGTTCAATCAGGTGGTGGATAAATTTCCTCATCTGAAAATTAAATAAATATCTCATGCAACCATTAATCAAGAGATTACATTATTAAAATATCAATCATGTTTTACTGTTGATGAAAGGCGAATTCATCTCAGAACTCAAGTCAATGGAAAAGGGGTGAAAAATAATTTATTTTTTGCCCCTTTTTCTATTATCATTGAAATATGAAAAAATGGCTTAAAGATATTTTTATTGCAGTCTTTTTGTTCATTGGTTTACTGATGATGGATTTGATTATTTACGGGATTTCAATGGGCTACGGTCAATTCAGTATTATATATCATTCTCAGCCCATTTCTTGTTTTGTTACTCAACCCAATGTAACACCAACGCAAAAAGAAAAAATAATTTTAATCGAGCGCATCAAAAAATTTACGCAGGATTCACTCGGATTTGCACCATCTGATAATTATACAAGTGTTTATGATCAGGGAGATAAGCCTTTAATGTGGGTTGTTACAGCATGTAATAAATATTCATTAACGCCTTATTATTGGACTTTCCCGGTGGCAGGCAAAGTAACATATAAAGGATTCTTTTCTCAGAATATGGCGGAATATGAAAAACAAAAACTCATTCAAAAAGGATATGATGTAAAGATCCGTTTGGTAAATGCATGGAGCACGCTGGGATGGTTTAATGATCCAATAATGACAGGTTTTCTTGAATATGATCCGGGAGAATTATCCAATTTAATTATACATGAGTTATCTCATGGGACAATCTACGTTAAAGGAAATACTGAATACAATGAGAACCTGGCATCTTTCATTGGCGATCAGGGTGCCACATATTTTTTAAGCGCATTCTATGGATATAATTCTAAAGAGTATTCGGAGTACCAAAAAAACATGCATGATGAAAAATTATTTACCTCGTATATGATTAAATCGGCAGATCAATTGGATAGTTTATACGGTCTTCATTCTTTCATCAAATCTCCAGAATACAAAAAAGAAATTTTAAAAAATCAATTGGTTCGTAACATCGTACAACATGGATTATTATTGCCATTTCAAGATGGTGAAAAATATAAAAAATGGTTGATGAAAACTGAATTGAACAATGCCGGATTCATTGTTTTTAAGCAATATAATAATCAGGTTGATGTATTCGTAAAAGAGTTTAATCAATGCTGCGGAGGTAACATTAAAAAGTATATTGGATTTTTGAAACACAAATTCAATTAATACAAATCTGAAGGACTATTTTACTTGTTAATAACTCTGCTAAAAAAACACTTCTTTTAAAAGAAATTTCAAGGGTTGATAATTCATACCTTCGTTAAGTATTAAAATAAAAATCTTGATAGAACCGTCTTTTGATATTATCGTTGTAGGTGGAGGAATTGTAGGTTGTGCTACTGCATACAAACTACAGGAGGCTTTCCCTACTTTGTCAATCGCGATTCTTGAAAAAGAGAAAAATCTTGCCAATCATCAAACAGGTAATAATTCAGGAGTTATTCATTCAGGAATTTATTATAAACCGGGTTCTTTCAAAGCTAAAAATTGTGTAGCAGGAAGACGTGAGTTAGTAGAGTTTGCAAAAAAACATAATATAGCTCATGATGTTTGCGGAAAATTAATTGTTGCGGTAGAAGAATGGGAACTCGAACAGTTGGATAAAATTTATCAACGTGGAATTGAAAATGGGATTGAAGATATTGAGTTGATTGGTCCGGATGAGATTAAAAAGATTGAACCGCATTGCAATGGTTTAAAGGCAATACGCGTAGGTTGTACGGGAATAATAGATTTCAAGAGTGCAACTGAGAAAATGGCTGAACTTGTAACTCAGTTAAATAAAGATAGCAAGGTTTTTACATCAGTTAAAGTAATTCGCACGGAAAAGAAAGGAGACTGGAATATTGTTGAAACCAATCAGGGGAATTTCAAATCGAAATATTTGATTTTCTGTGCCGGATTACAAAGCGATCGCCTGGCAAAAAAAGACGGAGTAGAGCTGGATATGAAAATTGTTGGATTCAGGGGTGATTATTATGAGTTAACAGAAAAAGGCATGCATAAGGTGAAGCATCTTATTTATCCGGTACCCAATCCTCAGTTCCCTTTTTTAGGGGTTCATTTTACACGAATGGCACTGGGTGGTGTTGAGTGTGGACCCAATGCAGTCTTTACATTTAAAAGAGAAGGATATAAAAAAACAAGTTTTAATTTATGTGATACCTGGGATGCATTAACTTATAAAGGAACATGGAAGTTGTTTTTTAAGCACTGGCGTTTTGGGCTTGATGAGTATCGCAGAGCATTTTCAAAAAAACTGTTTTTAAAAACATTAAGGCGATTAATTCCTGATTTACAGATGGATGATATTGAGCCGGGAAGGGCAGGAGTTAGAGCAATGGCTCTTGACCCGATGGGAGATATGATAGATGATTTTAAAATTGAATATCATGATCGTTCAATACATGTTTTAAATGCCCCTTCGCCAGCTGCATCTGCATCACTTGCCATTGGATCTCAGGTGAGGGATATGGCTAAAGAATATTTTGATTTGAAGAACAATAAACCTATTAATACATAATTTATGCTTGGATTATTTGGAAAGAAAAAAGTGAAAGCAACAGAGTTGGTCCCAACTTATGTAGCAGCGATATATGATGTGATTGAAAATGGCTTTCCTGAAATTGCAGGTTATATTAATGAAGAAAAGGAATTTGATAAATCTCCCAATTTATCTGATAAAGAACATGAATGGTTCTTATTTATTATTTATGCAGGAAACATGATAAATCTTGAGAATCATTTTGAAAAACAACAGGCAACTGCATTGAGTTCAATGATATCAAAGGAAGTGATTCGTTTTCTTAAAAAAGATCCGGAGGTTACAGACAGTATTTTGTATGATTATGAAGTGTTCTTGAGAAATTTATTATCTCAAACCAAAAGCATAAATAAATCATTATCACTGGCCATTTTTCACAAATATGATTTGAATAAATACCAGAAAGAGCATTTTCAAAAACTAAATACACCAAGCCCGATTGTTATGAAGGAGCTAAACGAAATGGTTGATTTTTTTATGTGGAACTGGGAAGATTATCTCGCCAAATACAAAGTTGTGATTAATTAAGGTTATGATTTCTTAGATAAATTGTATTTATCACCCCACAATTTTTCAAGATATTTTTTTATTTCATTTTCTTTTTGATTTTCACCCGGAATATAGAATACAGTTCCTATTAATTCATCAGGTAAAAACTCTTGTTTGATAAAATTTCCCGGATAATCATGAGCGTATTTATAATTACTGCCATAATTTAATTCTTTCATCAGTGTTGTTGGTGCATTTCTCAAATGCAATGGAACAGGCTGGTTGCCGGTTCGTTTGATGATATCCTGCGCCTGATTAATTGCAATGTATGATGCATTGCTTTTTACCGATGTGGCAAGGTAAATCGCAGTTTGACTTAAAATTATTCTAGCTTCAGGCATACCAATCACATCTATCGACTGAAAACAACTGTTTGCCAGTAAGAGTGCATTTGGATTAGCATTTCCAATATCTTCTGATGCAAGAATAATCATTCGGCGTGCAATAAATTTAGGATCTTCACCACCATCAAGCATACGTGCCAGCCAATAAACTGCAGCCTGCGGATCGCTCCCCCTGATTGATTTGATAAATGCAGAGATTATATCATAATGCATTTCTCCATTTTTATCGTATAACGGAATAGCCTGCATTAACGAAGATTGAACGGTTTCGTTATTGATTACAATCGTATCTCTGCTTTCCAATATACCCACAATGATTTCCAAGTAATTGAGCAATTTTCTCGCATCTCCGCTGCTCAATGCAAACAAAGCATCTGTTTCTTCAATTTTTATTTTTTTATTCTTTAACCATACATCATTATCAAGGGCATGGTTCAGCACGGTTGTCAAATCGTTTTTTGTAAGTGCTTCCAATACGAAAACCTGACATCTTGAAAGTAACGCAGAAATTACTTCAAATGAAGGATTTTCTGTTGTTGCTCCGATTAAAGAAATGGTGCCTTTCTCAACTGCACTCAATAAAGAATCTTGTTGTGATTTATTAAAACGATGTATCTCATCAATAAACAATATGGGTTTTACATACTGTCCCATGAATCCGCTTCGCTCAGCTTTTTCAATCAATTCACGCACGTCTTTAACACCAGAATTCACCGCGTTTAATGCATAAAAATCCCGGTTAAATGCTTTGGCTAAAATTCTTGCAAGTGTTGTTTTTCCTACACCCGGTGGGCCCCAGAAAATCATCGAAGGCAATACATTGGCATCTACCAATCTCCGGATGGAGCCGTTTTCTCCGAGAATGTGTTGTTGACCCACAAATTCAGATAAATTTTTTGGTCGCATTCTCTCAGCAAGTGGTGTTTCAAATGTTGAATTCATTTTTTACAGTTGATTAAATGTATTCACAATTCCTGACTTTTTTATAAGGTTATTTTATTTTTGAATGTATCTTATTTTGATTGATACAGGTATAAAAAACTTATAAAGTTTTTGATGTGAATATTTGGGTTGATTTGAGTTACATTAAAATGTGTTCTATTGGTATTAATTTTTAATTTTGCCTATCATAATAAATGAGCATGAAATACTTTATCATTATCATTTCATTTTTATTCACCCTTACTATCAGTGCACAGGATGCATTCATAAAAGGGAAAGTATTGGATTCGAAAAGCGGTGAATCATTGATGGGCGCTACATTTTTTCTTGACGGCAAAGCCGTGGTGAGCTCTGATATGGATGGAGCCTATGAAATAAAAACAACTGCAGGTTCTCATCAGCTAGTTGTTAGTTATGTTGGATATGACAACGTAAAGCAAACTTTTAATCTTGTTTCGGGTGAAAGTAAGGAGTGGATGGTAAGGTTAAATTCTTCTGCCAGAGAACTGAATTTAATGGTAGTTACCGGAAGTCGTTATGAGAAAAAAATTACAGAAGAAACAGTTTCTATTGATGTCGTTTCAGCTGAATTAATCAAGAATGTAAATCCGATTGATGCTGCAGAGGTCATTTCTAAAACACCCGGTGTGTCAATTGTTGATGGCCAGGCATCCATTCGTGGAGGTTCCGGATATTCTTATGGCGCAGGTAGCCGAGTAAGTGTATTGATTGATGGTATGCCCATCCTTGCTGCAGATCAGATGAACGCAGATTGGCATTATGTGCCCATTGAAATCACAGATCAAATTGAGGTGATCAAAGGTGCAGCTTCCGTTTTATACGGATCCGGTTCTATGAATGGAATTATGAATGTGATTACTTCATGGCCAACGGATAAACCTACCACCACTATCAGTCCTTATACCATGATGTATGGAGATTTTAATAAGGAAAGTCAACGCTGGTATGGTGAGTGGGAACAGCCCTTTTCAACAGGGATGTTTTTCAGACACAGCAGAAAAATTAAAGAGAATTTTGACTTGGTAATCGGAGGAAATTATCACATAGAAAGAAGCTATTTACAGGATAATGACGAACAAAGATTCCGCGCAAATTTTAAAACGAGATACAGAGATCCAAAGATTAAAGGACTTACATACGGTGTAAATGGAAGTTTTATGTTTGAGCATAGTGGAAGATTTTTCCTGTGGCAGAATTCTGATGAAAATGCTTATAGAATTTATGCCGGTTCAAATGATAAATACTATTACTTTAACGTAGATCCATATCTTCGTTACTTCGACAGTAAAGGCAACAGGCATGTGGTTAATGGAAGGATATACAGAAAATTCAGGTATGGTGGAACTGATATCAATACCGTTGCAAATATTGCATACCTCGATTATCAGTTTCAACGTAAATTTTTAAAAGATATGTTTACGATAACCGCAGGTGCAATGGGCACTTATGGTTGGGTACAAAGCAGTATTTTTCTTGATTCATTGCAAATGGATTCGTTGGGAAATGCCAAGAAATTCTTTCAGCTTTATTCAGGAGCAGCTTTTGCTCAGTTAGAATTTAGTTGGAAGAGATTGAATCTGCTTGCAGGCGTAAGATATGAAATCAATGGTGCTGATTTGCTGGTTGAAGGATCTGTTCCTGTCGCACGTTTTGGAGTTAACTTCCGTGCATCTGAATCTACATTTTTACGCGGTTCTTTCGGACAATCATATCGTATCCCGTCTCTTGCCGAACGTTTTGTGGAGGGAAAAGTTGGAACTGTAAATATATTCCCGAATATTGATTTGTTACCAGAAAAAGGTTGGGCTGCAGAAGTAGGATTGAAACAGACATTTAACATTGCTCGAAACTGGTCGGGGTACTTTGACTTCGCAGCATTCTGGATGGAGTATGATAATATGATTCAATATAGTATTGGAATTTATCCTCCTCCCGGCCAACCCAATTCATCTGATTATTTAGGATTCAAACCATTCAATGTGGAGAGGGCCAGAATTGCAGGTCTTGAATTTTCGCTTACCGGAAACGGTAAAATAGGTGAAGTAGAGCTGATCCCATTTATGGGATATACTTACACCTATCCCGGCGACCTCAAGGAATCTCCTGAACAGCAAGATGTTGGTGTATTCTTAAACAATATGTTTTCCACTTTTGGAAAAAATTTATTGAAAACTCCTGAAAGTGATTTACTGCTACCATTTCGCAACAGACATATGGTTCGCTTCGATTTACAGGCCAACTGGAAAAATTATGGACTTGGTATGAATATTCAATACAATACATTCATGGAAAAAATTGATAAGAATTTCATGTATATCGAGTTGGCAATTCCCGGTTTTTATACAACGTATGTTAATAATCGCATGGACCGCGACGGAGATTTTATTCTTGATCTCAGGGGGTCTTATCGAATACCCAAATTCAATAGTACGATATCATTTATCGTGAAGAATGCAACGAATCTTGAATATGCTGCCCGCCCGGGAATAATGAATGCTCCAAGAAGTTTCACCCTGCGCTGGGATTTCACTTTTTAATAAGCAACTACTTATTTTTATCGTTTCCAAGATAAGCAGAATACATCCAGATTAATTTTTCCTGTGAACGGATGTAATCACTCATCAATGCATTTGTTCCTTCATCATTTGCTTCATCTGATAATTTGAGAATATCTCTTTGAAGATTGATGATTATAGAAAATGATGATACAATGTTTTCCATTGCTTTTAAACCGTTTGATATCTTTTCAGTCTCATTAATCTGAGCAGTTTTTTTATACGAAGAATAATTATGCTGTGGAGTAAAACCCAGCGTTAAAATTCGTTCAGCAACTTCATCAATTTTAAGCAATAAATCATTGTATATTTCTTCAAATTTTAAATGAAGTTCAAAAAACTTTTCACCTTTAATATTCCAGTGAAAGCCTCGCGTGTTTTGATAAAAAACAGAGTAATTGGCTAAAAGTACATTTAACTCTTCTGCCAGCTTTTCTGTTTTTTTTACATCCAGTCCAATTGCATTTTTTTTCATAAGTATAAAATTTATGAACGCAAATTATAAACGGATACAGATAAAGTATGTAAGATAAATCACAAAAAATATTGTGATTTAATTTTTTTAGTAAATATCCTTTTAGATATTTTTTTCCATCACTCTATATGTTTTATAGACCTGTCCGCCAATATTCATCAATGGTTTAAACATAGGTAAATTGTCTTCAACAATATAAGAAGCTTCGGCCCAGGTCATGCCTTTAGCAAGTCCTCGTTTTAAAATTTCATAATACATCACAGCGTCCAATCCCTTTTTCTGATATTCAGGAAGTACGCCAAGTATAACGATACGCAGACATTTTATTTTTTTCTTTTTGGTAAACATGTCAATCCAGTTAAAGGGAAAAATTTTCCCCTTCCAACTTTTAAATACTTCATTCCAGTCAGGTAAACAAATTACTCCGCCAACTACTTTACCATCTGATTTCGCCAGCATTACCAGTTCCGGATCCGTAATCTGCTGAAGGCTTCCGGTAATAAAATCAAATTCTTCATCAGTAAGTGGAACCCACCCATGATTATTTACGGTAGTCCATGCTTCATTAAACAAACCTTTGAATGTTTTTACACCTTCAGCAAACTTTTTCATATCCAGGTTTTCAAATTTTACACCTGTTCTTTCCAGCACCATTTGTTTGACTCTTTCTAATCGTTCTCCATTATTTTTTCTTATCTCTTCACCCGGGAAACGAATAGCATAAAGTTCTTTGATGGGAGCAAGTCCTGCCTTTTGATAAAGTTCATAATAATATGGTGCGTTATAGGTGGATAGCAACACATGCTGATCTGTAAAATTATCAATCAATACCCCATAATCTTCATTACTTGAAGGGCTTGCCGGACCTCTCATCTGATTGAATCCCCATTCCTTAAGCTGAGCCTGCGCTGCATCCAATAAAGCAATCGTTACTTCTGCATCATTAATGGATTCATAAAATCCAAAAAATCCAACACTATCATTCCATGTTTTATTGTGTAATGAATTATTGATGGCCGCCACTCGACCTACCATTTCTCCATTTTTCTCAGCAATAAAATATTCCATTTTCCCATGCAGAAAAAACGGACTTTTATTAGTATCAAAAACTTTTTTATAGTCATCAATGATTGGAGCTACCCAAACAGGATCATTTTTATATACCTTCCATGGATACATGATGAACCGATTGAGTTCTGCTGCATTCGAAACTTTTTTTACAATGATTTGAGACATAGTAATAATGGTAGTATTTATTTTTATAAAAATATAAAAAATACCATTTCAAAAAGTCCTGTTTACTGCCTTTTCATTTTCTTATCTTCGCTGTATGAAATCTACTGCACCGTTTATCTGTAGGCAGTTCTCAGTTCAGCATGCACGCGCTGCCTTTAAAGTAGGTACTGATTCAATTCTGCTGGGTAGTTGGGTAAACGCAGTACTGCCAAAAAAAATTTTAGATATTGGAACCGGATCAGGTATATTGTCACTGATGATGGCTCAGCGTTTTCATGCTGATATTACTGCAATTGAAATTGATCCTTCTTCAGCCAAAGAGGCGCAACAAAATTTTCAGCTCTCTAAATGGGCAAACCGATTAAACCTCATAGAAGGTGATATCAATTTCATTTCTTCCTCATTAAAAAAAGATGTTGATTTGGTTATTTCTAATCCTCCATATTTTAACCGTGCAATCACAAATCAACAGAAAAGATCAACTGTAGCCAGGCATGATGAGCGATTAAATTTCAGACAATTGGTAAAGGCAGCTTCAGAAGTATTGGTTATAAACGGAACCTTTGCTGTGATTCTACCTGTTAGTGAAATGCAACAACTGATCGACATCGCCTCTTTGTTTTTTCTGAATCCGCATAGAATTTGTATGGTGAAAAGTTTTGAAAATACTGATCCAATCCGAATGATGGTTCAGTTTGGATATAAGTCCGGTGAGGCATTAAAAACTGAAGAAATATTTTTGTATTCATCACCCGGTGTAAGATCAACCGCTTATCATAAACTAACTGAAGACTTTTATGTTTAATCTATCATATATATTTGCTAAGTAAAAATTAAAACAATTAATCATGCCACATTACACAGAACCGATGCTTAAAGAAGGATCAATGAAAGGGAAGACTATTCTTATTACTGGTGGAGGTACCGGACTTGGGCGTTCAATGTCATCCTATTTCCTTAAACTCGGAGCCAATGTAATTATCTGTTCGCGCAAAAAGGATGTGATTGAAAAAGCAGCGGAAGAGTTAGCCAATGAAACTGGTGGACAGGTGTTAGGATTATCTTGTGATGTTAGAAATTACGATGAAGTGGAGCGTGTTCTTCATCTCTCCATAGAACGTTTTGGTGAAGTGAACGGATTAGTAAACAATGCCGCCGGTAATTTTATCAGTCCAACGGAAAGGTTGAGCCACCGGGCATTCGACAGTGTGGTTGATATTGTATTAAAAGGATCATATAACTGTTCTTTAGCCTTGGGTAAATACTGGATTAAAAATAATATTAAGGCCAATGTGTTGAGTATTGTAACAACTTATGCCTGGGTAGGATCAGCCTATGTTGTGCCTTCTGCATGTGCAAAGGCAGGTGTGCTTGCGATGACTCGTTCGCTGGCTGTTGAATGGGGAAAGTATGGTATAAGATTTAATGCCATTGCTCCGGGCCCTTTTCCAACGCCGGGTGCATGGGATCGATTATTTCCAAAAGAATTTTTAGATCAGTTTGATATCAATACAAAGATTCCAGTTGGAAGGGTAGGAGAGCATCAGGAATTGGCCAACCTTGCCGCTTATTTAATGAGCGATTATTCTGCGTATATCAATGGAGATGTGATTACCATTGATGGTGGAGAATGGATGAAAAATGGAGGTGAGTTTACTTGGGTTGGAGATATGATCTCCCCGGAAATGTGGGACCAGGTTGAAAATATGATTAAACAAAAAACTAAAAAATAAAGATGAATCAATTGTTTTTATTCAATTATGAATATGAGAAATGGGCTTGTGAACAAGTGTTTGAAGCCGTTCTGAAAATGAAAGAAATTCCTGATCGGGCGAAACAATTAATATCTCATATTTTAACTGCTCAGCAAATTTGGCATGTAAGATTAACAGGTGATGAGTTTACCTCTTCTGCTTTTCCTGAAATTGACAGCAGTGAATGGATGCACCGATTAGATTCAAACATGAATAACATGAAACAATATATTCATTCCATCAGTGAAGTTGATTTTAAAAATATAATCACTTATACGAATACCAAGGGTGATGTTTTTAAAAACAGTGTTGAAGAAATTCTAATGCATATCACTCATCATTCAGCATATCACAGGGGGCAGATTATTCAGTTGATCAGACCTTTTATTGATCAGCCACCTGCTACTGATTTTATTTCATACAGCAGAAATTTAAGGAATAAAACATAAAAAAAAGAGTGAGCATCTGCTCACTCTTTTTTTTATACTTTCAATTTTGATTAACTCAAATTAAGTGTTGCAAGTACTTCATTCATATTGCGAACAGCATCGGCACTTTTATTAAATAATGATTGTTCTTCATCATTTAATTTGTAGTCAATAATTTTTTCCCAACCATTTCTACCTATCACCACTGGAACTCCAAGACAAATATCTTTTTGTCCGTATTCTCCGTCTAAATATACACAGCATGGGAATACTTTTTTCTGATCACGAACTATGCTTTCCACTAAAAGGGCACCTGCAGCTCCCGGAGCATACCATGCAGATGTACCTATCAGTTTGGTTAAGGTAGCACCTCCTACCATTGTATCTGCAACAATTTGTTTTTGCTTTTCTTCGCCGATCATGTTGCTTACAAGTGTTCCGTTTAATGTAGCCTGACGAATAAGTGGAATCATGGTAGTGTCTCCATGTCCACCGATTACAACGGCGTGTAAATCATTAGGTGAACAATTTAATTCAAAGCTTAAATATGTTTTAAATCTTGCACTGTCAAGAATACCACCCATTCCGATAATTCTGTTTTTAGGAATTCCGCTTTCTTTTAATGCAAGATATGTCATCGTATCCATCGGGTTAGAAATAACGATAATGATGGCATTGGGTGAATGTTTTAAAATATTTAGTGTAACACTTTTAACAATACCTGCATTAATACCAATCAGTTCTTCTCTGGTCATACCCGGTTTGCGAGGAACACCGGAAGTAATTACAACTACATCTGAATTTGCAGTCTTTGTGTAATCATTGGTTGATCCGCTGATTTTTGTATCAAACTCAAGTAAACTTGCAGTCTGGTACATATCCAATGCCTTGCCTTCAGCTAATCCTTCTTTAATATCAACCAACACTACTTCTTCAGCAAGTTCTCTTCGGGTGATGTTGTCTGCGCAGGTAGCTCCAACAGCTCCGGCACCTACTACGGTGATTTTCATATCTTTTAATTATTAAGTAAATGAATAATTTTCTAACGATGCGAAGTTATAAAACACGTTCATTTTTCAAGAAATTATATAGGAATTAATGATAAAAATTCATAAGATTTTTGCACAGCACAGCGTTTATAAGTAATGTAATAGCAACCTTTTCTGCTTATTTACAGTCTTTTATTTTGTAAATTTGTTATCGTGCTCGATTAGAGACATACATGAAATTGATAAAATTTATTTCTGCATTGCTTTTTTTTAGTCTGATAGGACAACAAAAAGTGCGGGCTCAGGCCTCTTCCGGTGATTGTATTGGGGCTATTCCTGTGTGTCAGCTTGTTTATGATGTTCCTGTATTGTCTGTACCGCCCGACAACGAACCCGGTGAAATCAACGGATTTTTATCGTGCCTGGCCAATGGCGAAGAAAATGGGGTTTGGTACACATTTACAGTACAAACTACGGGAATCTTATCTTTTAATATTATTCCTTATGTTGGCACAGATGATTATGACTGGGCATTGTTTAACCTTACCAATTCTACCTGCGATCAGATTAATAATGATGTCTCTTTGGCGGTATCCTGTAATTTTTCAAGTTCAACGGTAAATGGCGGAATTACCGGTGCCAACAACGGACCTAATCCTCAGGATGAATCTACCGTAGCCGTAAATGCAGGTCAACGTTTTGTTCTTTATATATCTAATTTTTCTCAGAGTAATGATGGATATAAACTTGATTTTAGTGCATCTACAGCACAGGTGCCTGACAATGTGCCTCCGGTTTTTATATCTGCTCAGCCCAATTTATCATGTAATGCATCATCTATTGTAGTACAGTTTTCTGAAAATATTGAGTGTGCTTCTGTACAGCCGGCTGATTTTGTATTGAATGGTCCGGGTGGACCATATACAATCACATCCATAACCAGTAGCGATTGTCAGGCAGGTGCAGCCTATTCAACTCAATATACTTTAAATCTTACACCGGTAATCAGTTCCGGTGGTAATTTTTCACTGGCCATGACCGGTACTATTTCTGATATTTGTGGAAATAATGCAGACGCTACTTTACCTCCGTTAAATTTTTCTTATAATGCATTATCCCTTGTACTCAATATCATTGATGCCGATTGTGGAGTGAATAATGGTCAGGCATCAGTAGCGGTTGCCGGAGGAATACCACCTTATCTATATCTATGGAACGATCCTTTAAATCAAACAACATCTACTGCCGTTGGCTTGGCAAGAGGAACGTATATTGTAACTGTAACAGATGCACAGGGATGCTCAACTACCCAGACTGTAGTGGTTTCAGATCCTACAAGTTTCAATTTTGATGTTGTTCAGCAAGCCGATACCTGCTCTAAAGGAGTTGGTCAATTGGTAGTAATGGTAAATGGTACAACAGCTCCTTATCAATATGAATTTCAGGATCAAAATGGAACCATTACAGGAAGTAATGCTGTGTTTACAGGAGCAGTGGGTGATTCATCTGTTTATATAAGAGTAACAGATAATCTCGGTTGTTACAGAGACTCTGTGATTACTGTGAATAATATTTCCAATGATTCGTTACTCGCATTCTTTACGGTAGATAAAACAGTGGTGAATGTTTTATTCCCTTACGCCACTTTTGTAAATGCTTCTCAGTATTATGATTCATTTTACTGGAACATTGACAACACAACACAAACTCAGGATAATTTTACATATCATTTTACTTCAGGTGAAGGCGCATATCCTGTAACCATTACAGTGGCTGATGTGAACGGATGTACAGATTCATATACAATGATTATTGAAGTGATTGCTGAATTTGCGCTGTTTATTCCCAATGCTTTTACCCGAAATAATGATGGATTGAATGATATTTTTCTGGTAAAGGGTACTGGGTTCAGGGAAGATACATTTGAGATGTATATTTATGATCGACTCGGAAGATGCATTTTTCAATCCAACGATATTAATCAGGGCTGGGATGGTTCAACACAGATTACAGACGCGCAATTTGCCGTTGAAGGTGTGTATGTATACAGGATTGATGTTATAGATAATTTTGATGTGAAACATCAGTTTACTGGGAAGTTGGTTTTGATCCGATAATCATTTTTGATTATCAAATTTGAAAATATTATTGCATGATTATAGTATAATACTCTAGGTGATGACAAGTCAATTGTAATAATTGATTATAAAATAAACGAGTATTACAATTACATCATTCAATAATAGATCCTTACTTTTATCTTAAACTTCTCAAAAGATTGGATCACCTAATCAAGGCTCACTAAAAGCGGGGTTGGTTAGAAAATCATCATCGGTCAGTGTTTTCAGGAAATTAAGTAAGTCCTGTTTTTCCTGTGCGGTTAAATTTAATCCAGTGCCTAC
>JBILKR010000034.1:0-17718 GCA_044376575.1 Flavobacteriales bacterium
CTCCATCTGTCAAGCCACTTCCAATCGTGGCATTTCCTGCAGCACCTGTCAAGCCATTGGCATTGATGTGCGTGATTTCATATGAACCTACTGTTGGTGATACATCATTTCCTAATGTTACTCCAATCGGTGAATCACTACACGCTGTATCCAACTGGGCAACTACTACCGGCTCTGGGTTAACTGTTACGGTAACAGTAAAATTATCTCCATAGCAACTGTCAACTGATACTGGAGCAATGGTGTAGATAACATTTACCGGAGAACTGGTTGTGTTGGTCCAGGTATCGAAAGCTATGGCCAATAATCCATTAGCACCTGTTGATGCGTTGGAGCCTCCTGGTGTTAAACCATTATTATTGATACTAATAATATCATAACTATCCGCCGCCGAAACAGATGTTGAAGATGGCAATTGAAAATTTGTAATGGCATCACTACAAATCGCAGCAGGTGTTTGATCAGCTATTTCTGGTTTTTTAACAGTAATGGTATACGTGCATGTTGAACTGTTTGCCGCCTGGTCAGTAACCGTAACCGTAACTGTATTGACTCCTGCATTTAAAGTTGATCCGTTAAGGGTTGAAAGACTCGAAAGCGTTGTGGCTCCCGTTATATCATAGTCATAGGTTAGCTGACAATTGGTTACAGGATCGGTGGCTGTAACATCAAAAGAAGCATCTGAAATTACCAATTGACATGAGCTATTATTTACAGCTACAATTGAATTATTCTGACAAGTAATCGATGGATTGGTCCAATCCCCAACTTTTACAGCTGTAGTTGGAGCAGAATAACAGACCTCTCCCGTACTGGCAATAGTAATGGTTGTTTTTCTGCGATAATACGTAGTTGTAGTAATGGTTGAAGGATCATAAATAGATGTATTTATCCCTGTAATTACCGAATAAGTTGCTCCAAAGTCAGTTGATTGCTCCCACTCATAAGATAAAGCTCCACCAGAACCTGTACCTAGTGTAATGTTATTGATGGTAGCCGGATCACCATTTTCTGTACAAATAATCTGATCAGAACCAATAGCACCTGCAGTTGGCACAGCAACCACCGTAATTGTTAAGGCAGGTGTCCAAGCGCTAACAATTCCCGAAGGACATGGAGCATTGGTAAAATTTACTACCGTTCTTCTTCTATAATGTGTTGTTTGAGTTAATGGTCCCGGGTCGTAGGTTGAAGAGGTTTCACCAGAAATGGTAGTCCAGGGCCCAGCCAAAGCTGTTGCACTTTGCCATTCGTATGTTAATGAAGAGATTGTTCCGTTTCCTGAACCCTGAGTTCCATCTGTAGCACTTGTAATAGTTGTTGGATCTGAGCCGAAACATACTGATTGAGCATTCGATAACCCCCCGGCAGTTGGATTAGATGACTGAACTACAACATTAAAGGTATAAGTAACTGTAATAATAGAAAAATTACTAATATCAAATGCCTGCGCCGTATAATTCACAACATAGTTACCAGGAGCAACGGACGACCCATTTGTTGGCCCACCACCCTGCGTAACAGAAGGTGAACCGCAAGTTCCTGATGTACTTGCAGTAGGTGCCGTCCAGCTTACTGTTTCTGAACCATTTCCATCACAATCAGTAAAATACAAGGTAGAACCATTCGCCGGTACACTGCTTGAATTTGAAGGAAAAGTTACAGTACATTGAGCACGAAGAACAGAAGAATTTCCTATTGATAATAACAGGAATATAACACCCATCCTTAACATAGGTACCAATGATATACTATTATAAATATAGTATAAATTTTTTACGAAAGAAGTCTGCATATCTTTTCTCATTCTATTTGACGGGGTAAACCCAAATTGACTTTCTGTAATCATAATCTATTCAGAAAAAATTTCTTTTTAAATCAACACTACTATCACTTATTATAAACAAAGATTTAAAAACCCGATTGAGTACATATATATATGGTATAAAATTAAAATACCTATATATATAGGTGTAATTCAATTCAAACGAAAAACCACCTGTAAAGAAATGGCAAAAACCAACCCTGTTAAGAGACTGGCACTTAATTTCAATATGGAAATTATTTAAATTCCGATAGTAACTGACCGAATTTACACTCACTTCTATTTTATTCTATTTCTTAGTATTTATAAGGTTTATATAGTATATTTTTATTATTAAATGGCTAATATTATATTGTGAAAGGATTTATATAATAAGATTGGCACATCGGTCTTTTAGCATTATATTATAATACAAATTTAGAACAAATTCTACAATTTTTAAAAGTATTTTACTGTTTTTCATTGTAATTCGCATTTTTGTTCAAAACATCTTCATAAATATTTGTTAAAATCGGCTAAATCACTTGCAAATAGAGAGTCTAAACGCCAATCGACAGCCTGACAAAAAAACGCCAAAACCCGTGTTGAAATCTTTTTAAATTTTTATTCTTGGCGTTTGTATATATTTATTTTTTTTTGTAAAGGTAATTTTTAAAATAAATGCAGAGAGTAAAATTATGAAATTAGCCAGTGATAGAATAAGAAAAATTAGAGCAGGAATGGGATTCTCGCAGGAATACATTGCTAAAAAAATGCACATCTCTCAACAATCATATTCTTTAATAGAGAGAAACCCGGAAGGAACAACACTAAAAAAACTAAAAAAGGTAGCTCAAATTCTAAATGTAAGTATAATGTCACTGATTGGAGAAGATGAAGCTTTAGTACAAAAGAACCTATATCAAAATGCAGAAAATGGAACTACAAATATTATGGATAGTGAAACTTTAAGTTATATAAATTACATCAAGCATTTAAATGAAGAAATAATATACTTAAGAGATGAAAATAAAAAATTAATGGAATTAGTTAGATAAAGAAATTACAATAATTCACTATACTACTAATTAAAAAACTTCTACGTAAAATAAAAATCGGGGTATCGATAATTAGTTAAAGAAAAAAGATAAAACAAAATCTATAGTTATATTTTTTAATCTACAACAACTCAAACATACAATATATATAACCATCTACAAATGGTGAATATAGCTTAATCGTTATAGTCGCCTTCATTAAATTCTTCTGCACATTTCTTTCCATTTGCAAATTCGAATTCAGTATTAGAAACAGATGAAAAATATACAGCTGAATTAAATGTATTAAAAACATTAGATTTTAAGATGTGTTGAATATTTATAAAAGAAAAATAAAATGAGATCGTAGTCTAAAATTATACTAAATAAAAAGTCCACAACCCGTTGTTTTTACTGACGATTGTGGACTTTTACCTGTGGAGCTGGTGGGAGTCGAACCCACGTCCAAACATGGAATACACTGGCTTTCTACATGCTTAGTATTTCATTGGTTTTCGTGATGTGATAAGGAGAAACACATCCAATCACACCCTTAGTTTCTTTGTCTTTTGCATGCGCCGAAACTTCACATACAGCATCCTGATTTAACGATGCTTTCTATTAACCCTACAGGCTCGGATCAACGAAAGCAGCACACTGCGTAGTCAAATGTGATTAGGCAGCAAGTGCGTAGTTGTTAGTGTTGCCACTTAACGAGTTTGAAGATTGATATTTGCGAGGTACTCCTTCAACCCTCGGCATGCTTACCGGCCTACCGCTCATGCTGTCGAAACCGGTCAGCCCCAGATAATTTTTAAACCTAAAACTTTGATGTAAACGGAAACATCTTTACAAAGTTACATAAACACATCCTAAAATTCTATTTTCACTACCTTTGTTCTACAACAAACACATCATACAATTGTTATTTCTATAGTTTGAAAAAGTTTGAACTTCATATCACCCCGGCAGAAGCATGGCTCTATCGCTCATCAGAACCATTACTGATTGCAGGTCCGTGTAGTGCTGAAACAGAACAGCAAATACTTGAAGATGCACATGCCATAAGGAACATTAATAAAGATGCAATATTTCGATGTGGTGTTTGGAAGCCTCGTACCCGGCCGAATAGCTTTGAAGGTATTGGGATGAAAGCACTACCCTGGCTTAACAAGGTTCAGGAAGAAACCGGTTTACGCACAGCCATCGAAGTGGCAAATGCAGAACATGTACAGTTGGCTTTAAAATACAATATCGATATCTTGTGGATTGGGGCGCGAACAACTGTTAATCCTTTTTCAGTACAAGAAATTGCAGATGCGCTCAAAGGCGTCGATATCCCGGTTATCATAAAAAATCCGGTGAATCCTGATCTTCAATTATGGATTGGAGCTCTGGAAAGAGTGAATAAAGCAGGAGTCAGTAAACTCATGGCTGTTCACCGTGGATTCTCAAATTATGAAAGTACCCGTTTCAGAAATTCTCCGCACTGGGAAATCCCTATTCAATTAATGAGTTTATTTCCTGATCTAACTGTTGTATGCGATCCAAGTCATATCACAGGTAAAAGAGATCTGGTGGCAGAGGTGGCACAAAAAGCGATGGATATGGGAATGCACGGACTGATGATAGAAACGCATCCTCATCCGGAACAGGCCTGGAGCGATGCTGAACAACAAGTTACTCCCGATCATTTACAACAGATTCTTTCCCATTTACAGATCAGAGACCAATCAGTTGCCGATCCTGCGTTTAATAATCGGTTGGCGCATCTTCGTCGTATCATTGACAGTATTGATGAAGAGTTGTTACAAGTACTGGCCAAACGAATGAAAATTGTAGAAGAAATCGGAGAGTATAAAAAAGAAAATAACGTAACCATTTTTCAGTTGGAACGTTGGAACGAAATTATAAAAACACGAACAGTGCTGGGTAAAAATTTAGAGCTAGACCTCGATTTTGTTCTTCGTTTATTGCAAGAAATTCATAAAGCATCCATACAGCGTCAAACCGAAATTCATAATCGGGAAGAAAGTTTGTAGTGGTAATGAATAAAATAAAAAAAGGTTGTACGATAACATACAACCTTTTTTATTTTGTCTACTTTTTTCTATTTCTTCAAGGCCTGATGATAATATTCAGCAGCCTGATCCCAGTTTACAACATTCCAAAAATTATTTACATAATCCGGACGTTTATTCTGATATTTTAAATAGTATGCATGTTCCCATACATCCAATCCCAACACCGGAGTGCCTTTTACATCTGCAATATCCATTAACGGACAATCCTGATTTGGTGTAGATGTAATTACCAATCCACCTTCATGATATACTAACCAAGCCCATCCTGAACCAAAACGACTAACAGCTGCCTTATTAAAGTCCTCTTTCATTTTATCAAATGAACCGAATGATTTTTCAATGGCTTTCATCAAATCTCCGGTGGGAGTTCCTCCTCCATTCTTTTTCATTAAAGTCCAGAATAAATTATGATTATAAAAACCACCACCATTGTTTCTAACAGCAGCAGGATATTTTGAAATATCATGCAGGATACTTTCAATGGTTAACTTTTCAGTAGGTGTATCTTTGATGGCAGCATTCAGGTTGTTGGTATATGCTGCATGGTGACGATCATGATGAATTTCCATGGTCATCGCATCAATGTAAGGTTCTAATGCATCAAATGCATAGGGTAATGCCGGTAATTCAAATGCCATAACGATTTATTTTAAAGTTTAATTTATATTTTGAACACTCCAAATGTAAACAATATCAATGTATAAAAAGTTTAAATAAATTTAATATCATAATTCATAAATCATTTATAGAACCTTTCAATTAATAAACAGAATAATTAGTTTTAAGAAAATTTCCTGTAATTTGTACCATATTAATTCAATCGCATGAAACAGCTGTCATTATTAGCAATAACATTTATTTTGATTTTTACCGCTTGCGGATCATCTGCAACAGATAAAAAAACAGGTGAAGAAAATGCTAACATCAAAGAGAATCGGCCTAGTCCTTTAAAAACAGTTACAGGCTCTGTAGATGGAACAGATATATCAATTAATTATGGATCTCCGGCTGTGAAAGGCAGAAAAATATGGGGAGAACTTGTACCCTATCAGCAAATTTGGCGTACGGGTGCCGACGAGGCAACCACCATCTCTTTTAGTAAAGATGTAGTGATTGAAGGGCAATCTGTTAAAGCAGGTAAATATGCATTATTTACAATTCCCGGAGAGCAGGAATGGACCTTGGTATTAAATACAATGTGGGATCAGTGGGGTGCATACGATTATGATGAAAAAAATAATGTGTTGCGTATTACACTTAAGCCATCATATAACGAGCCCATGGTTGAACGTATGGATTTCAGCATTGAAGGAAATAATATAGTTCTGCGTTGGGAGAAACTTCGCATTTCATTTGAAGTGAAAGCAGGAAAGTAATTTGCTTAGTGTATAATTTACACTATTTTATTCAGTAATAAATTCACCTACAACTTTTGCGACATCGTTGCAAGCGATTTCCAGTCGGTCGTTCACAATCAGACAGTCAAACTGACGATAATCATCTAATTCCTGAAAGGCCTTCCCTACCCTTTTCCGAATGGTTTCTTCCGTTTCAGTTCCGCGGGCTCGAAGTCTTTTTTCAAGCACATCTATAGATGGTGGCATCACAAAAACAGAAAGGGCATGCTCACCATATATTTTTTTAAGATGAATTCCCCCCTTCACATCTACATCAAAAACTACATGAGATCCGGAACCCCAAATACGCTCAACTTCTGATTTCAATGTACCATAGAAATTCCCTGAATATACCTCTTCCCATTCTACAAACTCATCATTTTTAATTTTCTGTTTGAACTCATCAACAGATATAAAGTAATAATCAACTCCATCTTTCTCGGTATTTCTTTTAGCACGTGTTGTTGCAGAAACAGAAAAGTGCAGTTGTTTGAAACGCGACAATACACTTCTCGTGATGGTTGTTTTACCGGCTCCGGAAGGTGCTGAAAATATGATGACTTTCCCTTTCAATTATAATACATTTAATACCTGTTCTTTAATCTTTTCAAGCTCATCTTTCATGTTCACTACAATACGTTGTATTTCCGCATCAGCGGCTTTGGACCCCATGGTATTGATTTCACGACCCATCTCCTGAGATATGAAATTTAATTTTCTTCCATTAAATCCATCAGCATTCATTGTTTCGATAAAATAATCGCAGTGGTTTTTTAAACGAATCTTCTCTTCTGATATGTCTAACTTTTCAAGATAATATACAATTTCCTGTTCAAAACGATTCTTGTCAATCTCACTTTCAGGAACTGTATCCAACATTGATTTTCTTAACTTATCACGTAGCTTTTCTGTACGCTGCTTTTCGTGAGGCTCAACTTCTGACATAAGTAAAAGTATCCTTTTCACATGTTGTTGCAATGCTTGTTGCAGCGACATGCCTTCAGATTTTCTGAACTCCATACAGCGCATCAGTGCTTCATCTAACATTAACATCAATTCTTTCCAGAATTCTTCACTCATCGATTCTTCAACATTTTTTATTACATCCGGCAATCTAAAAATGATGGGTAGATATTCAGTTGTTTGTACATTATATTTTACTTCAAGATTTCTCAACTGTTGTATATATGATGCAACTAAAGGCTCATTGATTTGTTGGGCTGTGTTTGTATTGATGTCTTCCTGAAAAATCCAGCAATCAATTTTTCCGCGATCTAATTTTTGCTGAATCAGGTTTCTTATCTCCGCTTCTTTTTCACGATAATGTGATGGGAATTTTAAACTAAGATCAAAATTTTTGCTGTTGAGTGTTCTTATCTCTACAGTTATTTTTTTATGTTGAATTTCGCGTCCGGATTTTCCGTAGCCGGTCATGGAATATGTCATGAATATGGTATTAAATTATTTAATTACTCCCAGTTCTTTTCCCACTTTTGTAAAAGCAACGATGGCTTTATCCAAATGCTCTTTTGTATGTGCTGCAGAAAGCTGGACACGGATGCGAGCCTGTCCTTTTGCTACAACAGGATAGAAAAATCCGATTACATAAATTCCTTCCTTTAGTAATGCTTCAGCAAACTGCTGTGATAGTTTTGCATCATACAACATGATGGGCACAATGGCAGAGTCGCCATCCTTGATATCAAAACCCGCCTCTTTAATGGCTTTTTTAAAATATCCGATATTCCATTCCAGTTGATCTCTAAGTGTGGTGGTTTCGCTTAACATATCAAACACCGCAATGGATGCTCCTACAATATGAGGTGCCAAAGAATTGGAAAATAAATAAGGCCTGGAACGTTGACGAAGCATTTCAATAACCTCTTTCTTTCCGGTTGTAAATCCACCCATTGCACCACCTAATGCTTTGCCAAGAGTTCCGGTAATCAAGTCAACACGATGCATAACATTTTTTAATTCGACAGTGCCTCTGCCTGTCTTTCCAATAAAGCCTGTTGCGTGACTTTCATCAACCATCACCAGCGCGTTATATTTTTCTGCGAGGTCACAAATTTTATCCAACGGAGCCACAAACCCATCCATTGAAAATACACCATCGGTAACAACTATTCTGAAACGATTTGACTGAGCGGCAATCAACTGTGCTTCCAGGTCTGCCATATCGCAATTCTTATAACGATAACGCTGTGCCTTACACAAACGAACACCATCAATAATAGATGCATGATTTAATTCATCAGAAATAATGGCATCTTCTTCTCCAAATAAGGGTTCAAATACACCGCCATTCGCATCAAAGCAAGCGGCATACAAAATGGTATCTTCCTGATGAAGAAAGCGTGCAATTTTTTCTTCCAGTTGTTTATGAATATTCTGCGTTCCGCAAATAAAACGCACACTCGACATTCCATACCCATGGGTATCTAAAGTATGATGCGCAGCTTCTACAACTTTAGGATGTGAGGATAAACCCAAATAATTATTAGCACAAAAAATCAATACTTTCTCACCTGAAGCGAGTGTTATCTCCGGCCCCTGTTCACTGGCAATAATTCGTTCTTTTTTAAATAAACCGGCTTCTTCAATAGACTGTAATTCCTGTTGCAGATGTTGCTGAAATTTACCGTACATAATAAATTTATTTGGAACAAAAATACATTTATAAACCTAATATTTTTGTTGGCATTGAGTATATTTTCAAATCATTCCTTATCTGATTTAATCATCAGCTGAATTCTTGTCTATAAATGCGGACTTCAATCCCTGACCTGCAAATGTGAAAGCAAGCACAAGCGAAACAATACATAGCGCAGGAGCAATCGGTAGCCAGGGCATTCCAGTCATCAAATCACTTTTATGCGCTTCAATCATATTTCCCCAAGTTGGTGTGGGTGGCTGTACTCCAAAACCTAAAAAGCTAAGACCCGCCTCTACAAGAATTGCTGATGCAAAATTAGATGCAGCAATCACCAACAGAGAAGGGATCGTATTGGGGAGCAAATGAATAAAAATAATTCGCCAAGGAGAATAACCCAATGCGATTCCGGCTTCTGCAAATTCCTTTTCCCGAAGACTTAACATTTGTCCACGCACCATTCTTGCAACATCAACCCACATGGTTAATCCAACAGCAATAAATACTGTGGCAATACCCTTTCCAAAAACCAATGCTAGGAGCAAGACCATTAAGAGTGTTGGGATGGTCCACAATACATTCATTATCCAACTTAAAACCTGATCTATCCAACCTTTAAAATATCCTGCAATAGCACCAATAACCACTCCTATCAACAAAGAAATACATACAGCTAACGAGCCAATAAACATTGATGTTCTGGTTCCAAGAATCAACCGGCTAAACACATCTCTTCCTAGCCGGTCAGTTCCCAGCCAATAGTATCTGGATATTAAGTTTGCACCAGAGTAATAAATGGATTCACTAGTTCCATATTGAAAAATTGATTTTTTGTCTGATGATAATTCAACAGGTATCCATTGATCTTTAACCTGTGTTCCGAAAAAAATATTTTTTAGTGTTGTATTTGTGATGGATTGTGCACGAACATGCATAAAATTAATCTTTGATCCCGGAGGTAATAATGCCAATTCGGGAAACTGTTGATCAGCATCAGGTGATGTATCGGGAATGATAATATATGCAAAGACTGAAATAAAAAAAGCAACGATTATCCAGAACAAACCCAGTAAAGAGAAAAAATCTCTTGTTAAAATGGACAATCCCGATTTGCGATGTGTATTCAACTTTTATTTAATATTTAATATTTAATTTTTCTTCCTTTCCATACTATGGTTGATGAAGTAAATGAGGCAATGGCAATACAAGGAATATAAATCCAATGTATGCATGACAAAATTAATACATATCCAATGTGATGAGATAACTTCATTGTTTTACTGAATGTAAAAAAATAGGCAGCATCCATCATAGCCTTAACCAATAACATTCCTAAAAAAACAGATATAAAGTCTTTATGCAAGAATGACATCACTAAAAAAATCCAGGGCAAAATCTGAATAAGCATTACCACGAAAGATATTATCAAGGCATCTTTGTCTTTATAATATAATGATTTTTTTGCCCATCTCTTTCTCTGACTCCAAAATTCATTCAACGACTCCGCGGGTGATGTTTTCACCAATACATTTTCAGACATCAAGTAATGTATTGCCTGAGGACCCATGATTTTTTTTATTCTGTGCAACAATAATACATCATCTCCTGATGCTGCGTTATCACCGGCATAGCCACCCATTGAAATAAATGTTTTTTTTCTGTAAGCCATATTAGCTCCATTACAAAGAATGGGTTTATTCCAGCCGGCCATTGAAACAGATGACGCAACCAAAGTAGAAAACTCAAGCGAAAATAATTTTTGAAAAAAAATATTCTTATTCAACTTCATCACTACTCCTCCTGCAACAAGCATTACATCAGGGTTATAAAAAGGTGACAACATGTTTTTAATCCAGTAAGGAGGATGAATACAATCAGCATCAGTAATTAATATTACTTCACCCGAAGCTATTTCTACTCCTTTTTCAATGGCGTGTTTTTTACCTTCAATACCAGATTTTAATTTAACAAAACGTACATTGGGATATGAACGTATAATATCAATGGTATTATCATCAGAATGATCATCAACTACAATAATTTCTGCGGGATTACTTAATGACATCTCATTAAATTGCTGAAGTAAAGCAGGCAAGCGATGTGCTTCATTTCTGCACGGAATAACAACTGAGGCTGTAATTTGAGATTTTTCAACCGAATAAGAATTATTTTTATTTGACTGATTTTTTTTCCATCCAATCACTAAAAATGCAATCCAAAATGAATAAGCTACAGCAAATAATATAAATAAAAACGTAATCATAATTCACTATCTGCTGTAAAATCCGGAGCGCTTAAAATAAAATACCATCCCGCAAGAGAAGGAATCACAAGGTTTATTATCCATATGAGTAATCCAATCCAAACAACATGTACAGATGAAACTGAAAGTGCCGAAAATAACCAAACCTGAATGCCCCCTCGTGTAATTACTTCGCCCACCGAATATATGGGGATAAATGATGATATAAAAAAGGAAATACTGATTAACATTACAACAATAATCGGAGAGAGTGAGGGATGAACAACCTTGTAGATGACCACGTATTGCATTGTAAATACAATGTACCGGAAAAGACTTATAATTAATATTTTAAGTAACTCTTTAATACTGATTACCTGATAATGTAAAAAGTATTTTTTCCACCGTTTAAAAAAACGCCGTTTTATTATCCATTGAAAAAAGGGCAAATGATAGAAATAAAATAAAAGTGCAAAAAAAACTATCACAATTCCAATACCTCTACTAGCTGCAGAAAGCCAATAAAAATCTGTTTGTATAAAATTGGGTTGCAGCAGTAAAAAAGGTAAAGCAATTGCTCCGGCTATGAGGGTAATATTTAATTGAGCCAGACTCCCCGTTAAAGATGAAAGTGTAGCTTTTACACGATGTCTATTTTTTATATACAATATTTTCCCTGCAAATTCTCCCGTTCTTGCCGGTGTAAAAAGACCAATACTCAAGCCGGCTAACACCCCTTTAGCCGCATCAAAAACCGACAATGGAAATATGTGTTTGTTAAGTGATTTCCATTTAAGTATTTCAAGATACCAGTTCAGTGGCATCAACAAAAAAACTATAAACAGGTGAATATATAACTCAGATGTAACAGGAATAAAACGAAAAGTATCGATATCCTTTTGTAAATGATACCAGATATAAGCAATTCCGCAAATCACAATGAATGATTTGAAGATGATATTGATTATTTTTATCCCTGAGATATTGTTAAGCATTTAGAAACGAAAACTAAAAATACATTTTAAATTGGAAAAGCCCCGCATCATTATCGGTATTGACCCCGGAACAAATATTATGGGATATGGCATTATAGAAGTAACCGGATCAAAATTGAAATTAATTACACTGGGCGTAATTCATATGAACAAGTCTGCAGATGGGTTTGAAAAGCTAACCAAAATTTTTGAAGAGACAAGTCATCTTATCGAAAAATATCATGCATCAGAAATGGCAATTGAAGCCCCATTTTTTGGAAAAAATATTCAGTCGATGCTAAAACTAGGCAGGGCGCAGGGCATAGCAATTGCCGCCGGAATGAGATATAAGTTACATATTGAAGAATATTCTCCAAGAAAAATAAAACAATCAATAACTGGAAAAGGAGCCGGAAGTAAAGAACAGGTTGCTGCGATGCTTGAACGAATTCTACAGTTTAAGTATGAAGATAAATACCTTGATGCAACTGACGGACTTGCAGTTGCTGTTTGTCATTATTTTCAAAACAGCAAATCAACACCTGGTGATGATAGGAAGTCATATACGGGATGGAAAGCGTTTCTGACAAATCATCCGGACAGGGTTAAAAAATGACTACAGATTTTGTGCTATCAATGATGCTATTTCCTGAAAACGCTGTGATGAAATTTTTAATTTGGGATTAGAGAAATCAAGGTCAGCCATTTTATCTGATGGGATAAGATGAACATGACAATGAGGGACATCAAATCCTGCTACAACCACCCCTACTCTTTCACAACTAAATGTTTTTTTTATTGCGTTGGCAATTTGCTGAGAAAGTAACATTACAGATTGTAAAGTATCTGCGTCAAGGTCAGACCAATGATTTATTTCTTTCTTCGGCACAACAAGCACATGACCTTCTTTGATAGGGAAAATATCCAGAAATGCTATACAGGTATGATTTTCTGTAATCTTATAACACGGTATTTCTCCCTGAATAATTTTGGCAAAAACCGATGACATTATCTTGAAATTTCCTGAATTTCAAATGTTACTATTCCACTGGGAACCTGCACATCTACTTTATCACCTTTTGCTTTCCCAATCAAACTTTTTCCAATAGGAGACTCTGACGAAATTTTACCTTCTTTCAAATTTGCTTCACTTTCTGAAACAATCTGATACGTCATAATGGCATTAGTTTTAGTATTTTTAATTTTCACCTTGCATAATAAAAACACTTTAGAAGTGTCCATATTATCATTCTCAAGTATTCTTGAATTACTGATATTCTCTTTCAGTTTAGATATTTTCAATTCAAGCAAACCCTGTGCTTCTTTTGCTGCATCATATTCAGCATTTTCAGATAAATCTCCTTTGTCTCTTGCTTCTGCTATCTGTGCAGAAATTCTAGGGCGTTCTACCATTGTCAGAAAATCCAGTTCATCCTGTAATTTCTTATACCCTTCAGCCGTTAAATAAATGATTTTTGACATATCCATTCAAGTTTAGAAATCAATATAAATACAAACAGAAAGCGCAATGCTTTCTGTTTGTATGCGAATATAAATAAAATTTTAGAGTAAAAGTCTTGCACCAAAAGTGTGCACTCCTGCAAAATTATATGTTGCACGGAAAGAATAATCCAATCCGATTTTAGCTTTTCCTCCTTTTTTAAAGGGTGCTTCAAAACTTGCACCAGCGCTTGGTCCGGTAAAGGCATTTAATAAATCAGGATTAACTCCCTCGCGGTTTCCGAAAATTCCTTGTTCAAATGCATATCCACCTCGAACCATCACCATATTATTGAAATTATATTCAGCACCAAGAATGAACTGATCTCTTGTAAATGAGTGCGTTGTAAAGTTGAATGCAAGAGTAACTCCATGTTGCTTCGTGAATCGTTGAACATAAGCCGCACCAATATTCATCTGTGCCGGTACTTCGTATTCAGCAGAACGCTGTTGCTGAGTCATAACAGCACCATTAATAGGACTAACATTATAAACAGTCAAACCATCACCGGTAGCCATCATTCTAGGACCGATGTTCTTAAGCGTGATACCAAAATGCAAGTTGTCTTTTTTAAGTTCTCCCTTCCCTAAGCTTGTTTTATACATAATACCTGCATCAACTGTAAATCCGACAGCAGCAATATTTGCAATGGACTGATTCATGATGCGAACAGTGATTCCTCCATAAATTTTATCTGAAAAACCGCGTGCATAACTTACAGCAATATTGAGGTTATCTACTTGATAAGTATTACCTGTTCCTTCTGGAGAATTTACCGTAGTTTCTTCGATAGGACCAGAACCTAAAGACATTACGCTTAATCCGATAACGCCTCTTTTCTTTCCCATATTTTGGCTGAAGCCGAAAGTATTGATTCCAATATCTGTTCCTGCCAACCAACGGGTATGGGCAAACATAATCTCTGTTCTGTCAGTAAAGGCCATTCCGGCTACGTTAAGAAACTGTGATTCCAACCCCCTGCCAATAGCAGTATTAGCACCGAACCATCCTGAGCTTCTTGCCCAAGGATTAATTAACAACTCCATACTTCCAGCAGAACCTGCACGATCTTCATTTCCTGCAGATAGTGAAGTGAAAGAAGCTGCTATTGCTCCGATGATGAACCAAATTTTATATTTCATGCATTTCATTTTCTTCAATCTTTTAGTGTTGATACTCGCTACTTTTAGAAATTATCCAAACTGAATGGTCTAACTATGCCATACCACTTGATAATACGTTCACCAATACCTGGCGCAGTGATATGGAATATATATAATCCACTGGCAACAGGTATATTCTTATAATTTTTCAAATCCCAGTCAATAGATGTTTTTTCAGATGATTTTTCCAATCGTCTTACCAATGTTCCATTTAATGAATAAATAGTAACAGTACACTCATCAGGAAGATTTACTACTTTAATTCGGTTATCTACCTGATTGGTTTCGTAATCACTGGCTGCATAATACGGATTAGGAACAACCTGAATTAAATCAAGTGCACTCTTTGCTGTATTATTATCTCCGGTTAATGTTGCCAAATCACCAAATGAAAACTCATACATTGGATTGTTATCATTTTGTGGAGCCGCTACTTCAAAACCAGAAGATAAGCCGGGCTGGTAATTTTTAAATACTCTTAGACGAATGCGAGCTTCACCATCTAACCATTTTTTACCACGAACATGGAATGGCATACCTGTCCAAATTGCATTTCTCCATACATTTCTTGCCTGAGAAACAGCCGGATCAGAAACGGGCACTCCGTTAGCGTCAGTAAGAAGATCAACCAGACTTTGACCATAATCATAATGAGAAGATGCTGTATAACCACCTATTTGAGGATTAGATCCAAAAACATAGATGTAATGTTTACCGGCAAATAAGAAATCACCGAATTGAGAAATCCAACCATCTATACCAGTCGTTGGATCTGCCTCATATGGATTAAACTTCATATCGCGACCATTAAATCCGGATAAATATGAATCTTCACCGAATGCGATATTCAGACGTTCTCCGGTTTCCACGTCAATAGCATATCCAGGGAACCAACCCATACCCCATTGATTAATATAGTTAGCAGACTCAGGATCGTTGCTTGAACCTGAACCAACATTGGCTGCATTACCATTTTTATCTACAGAAGGGCTATGACGTAAAGATAGTTTCTTCGGCTTTGTATTGTTTGGATAAGCCGGATCTTTGAAGGCCAATGAATCAAAATCCTGCATTTCGAATACAGGACAGCGAGTCCATTTAGAACGATCAGCAGTTAATACAATATCCACACTATTAACAAAATTTTGCAACTGCGTAGAAGCACTGATTACTCCATTTCCATTTAAAGGATGAGTAATAGGAGATGCAGGACCGTGGCCTGGATAAGTGAAATTATTGTCATCTACGAAAGAGCGCAAAGCATTGGTCATTAAGTAAGGAACAATACCTCCTCCGCCATAGAATGCGATATTTGATTCAAATACAGAAACAGGATCCAAGAACACATCTACACCCGAAAGATTCACAGATACTACAAATTTGTTGGAGTTAAAGTTATTAAGGAATGCAAAGTTAGGCACACTTGCATCACTTGCTCCAATCTGTGATCCTGAGCGAATCCAGTTTGCTGCGTTAGGCAAATTATTATCAGGTAAAAATCCTAACCAAACATTTTCAGGATTTTCAAAATCAATCGTTGCATTAATTAATCCGTTATTTACCTCACGGAATTCTTTCAATGCACCACTTTGTATAACCCATGTAGGACCAATATTCTGAGTTTGTCTGATATTAATAGAGAATCCCAAAAATTTATCATCCAATCCAGGAATATCTCTTCGGTCATATACTATTTGTTCGTAGCTGTCAGTAATATTCTTTTCAGAAACTGCAACAGTATCACCATAAGGAGATCCCGGCTCAAGCAATACCCAATTGGCTGATTTGTTCAGCACGGGGTTTGAAGCAGGTAATTGGGCTCCGTTGTCTACTATTTTCAACACATAAGATACAGGACGAATTTTTAAAGGGTCAATAATTTTTACATTAATCGGACCCGCACCATAATCATACGTTGGATTATCTACACGATGATCAGGAGAGTTTAGTATCTCATCAATGGTTTCTTTAGTAAGATCCAGTTCGTTTCCTCCATTACCTCTTCCTTCTACACGAGTAATTCTTGGTCCTGATCCATATTGAGACTGAAGTATGGTTCCTCCCAGCTCAGGAGCAGGAATATGTGGTATGGCTGAATATACTTTAATATTTCTTCGTCCAAGGAAGAATGGTTCTTTCTGACCATCAAGTAAGGTTGGATCATTAGGATCAAACTTTTTAAAGTTATTATATCCGTAAGCCAATGCCATAAAATAATATGTTTTATGGTTCACCATTCGCTTATCACCCGTTGCAAACTGATCTTCAGTTAGTTTGAAAGAATGAACGATACCTTCATTAGAACCTTGTACTTTGACGGTGGGTATAGAATAACCAAGATCCTCATCAAATTCAAAGTTAACTATTGTACCTATCGGATTACCTTCAACATCAAAGTTTCTGATGTCACACTGAGCAACTAACCTTGCTTTAGTGCTTCCGTCAGGTGAAAAGATATCAGTTGCGGTAACTGTAGGATCTTTCAATTGATAAATCATATACCCTTCAAAACGGATCATTCTATCATAAAAAAGCGTATCAACACTTGTACCTAACGAAATGGTAGTAGGTACAGGAGTAGAAGGATTAGTAAAATAACCGAATACCGAATCAATTGGAGAACCCAATGCATCAAACAATTGAATTATTGAATCTGCATCATTTCCATTGATATCATCGTTTTGGTAAACCCACATTGAGTCACCGGCTACAACATTCACATAGCTCCAGTTAGGAACATATACTACAGTATCTTTAGTTATTGGAGATGAATTTTCTTCCAATTCAGGAATAAAGTAATTCAATTCCTCATACTCATTCAGGTAGTTATTTGAAGTAGATTTATTTGTTAAAAATAAAA
>JBILKR010000048.1:0-5910 GCA_044376575.1 Flavobacteriales bacterium
CTTCTCCTGAATAAAATCGTCGACATCATTTTTACTCAGTTTTTCTCCGTTGCGTTTGGCATCCAAAATGAAAGTATCGACCTCCTGTTGAAATCGAGTCAAAAATTGGTTCATGGCATTCACATATTCGCCTTCTCCCTTAAATTTTTGTCTCTCGGGACTCCACTCGAGGTTAATTTTATCGAGCGAAATTTGCGGATAAAACTTGTGGGTATCCCCGTCAATAGAGGCATGTAGATAAATTGATTTTCGAGCTATTCCAAATTTTGACATAAATTCTGCAACACCTTTTGCAACACCTTTTCATAAAAATAAGAGAAAAAGATCAATATTTAAGCCCTTTTTGAAGAAAATTTATGCAACACTTCTGCAACACCTTTTTGTCGATTTTAGGGTTTTTTTAGGTATCTCTAAAAAATCGAAAAAGTTCTAGAGATCTAGAAGAATAAGGGTTTTAGCGTTTTTTTAAAAATTTGAAAATAGGCCAAAAAAGTCCGCTCGGGACCTCAAAAAAATGTATTTTCGGGTTTCTACTTTATAATATTTATAGGTCTCTCAATATTTCAAGGCCTTGCAGCACAAAGGGTGCGGAAATATTCTGAAGCTCAATGAAATTGATCATCTCTTGTAATGCTCTTAAATACTATACGTTTTGCAATTTTGTATCTTATTTTTTAAGAAAGAAATTTCAAAAAATTTCTCCAAAAAATTTATGTTGAAATAATTTTTTTTGGGGGTATGAAATATATATGGAGGGATAATGAATTGTGTTTTTAAAGACATGAATTATAAATAAAGAATTAAAGTCGAAAAGTAAAAATGTTAAAATTTCATTATGCTTTAATTATTATATAATAGACAGATATATATCTTTGGTAGCAATTCAACATTCGGAACTTTATCATTTAGGTAGGTGGAGGACTGTAATTTTATATAATTAATATTCATGTTTAAACAGTCCGGTATTGTATATATTCTTCTTGCTACTTTTTTCTTTCAGCTGATGAATATGTGTGTTAAATTTTTACCGCATTTGCCTGCTCATGAAATTGTTTTTTTTAGATGTTTAATTTCTCTGTCCATTAGTTTTGTTCATTTACGTTTACTGCAAATCCACCCTTGGGGAAACAATAAATCTGCATTAATATGGAGAGGCGTATTTGGGATGATTAGCCTAACTGCTTTTTTCTTTACTCTTCAACGTATGCCGCTCGCTTCTGCCGTTACCATACAGTATCTTTCGCCTATTTTTACCATTATTTTTGCAACGTTTATAGTGCAGGAAAAATCTTCAAAAATTCAATATTTATTTTTTATTCTTTCTTTTATTGGTGTAGTTTTTATCAGAGGATTTGATCAGCGTATTGCAACTGCTGATTTATTGTTGGGTATTTCCTCTGCATTGTTTTCCGGCTTGGCGTATAACATGATCAGAAAGTCGAGAAATTCTGAACATCCCTTGGTTGTAGTTTTTTATTTCCCACTGGTAGCCTTACCTTTTATTTCTGTGTGGTGTTTGTTCGAATGGGTTACACCTCAAGGTTCAGACTATATTCTGTTATTGCTCACTGGTATTTTTACTCAAATGGCACAATATTTCATGACCAAAGCTTATCAACTTGAAAAGGCATCCACGGTTTCATCCTGGCAATATATGGGTTTGATTTTTTCTTTATCCATAGGATATTTTATTTTTAATGAATCATACCCATGGCTTTCTCTCTTTGGAATGCTGCTTATGGTTACCGGAGTTTTAGCTAATTTTATGGTAGAAAGATTTAAAACAATACGTCAATGACAACACATCAGTTTACAGGTGTTTTACAGAAAATGAAAACACAACTTTTATCTCCGGTAAACTACACGTTATCATTGGGAGAAGATTTGATAGATATGAATGCATTGATAGAAAAGAAAATCAATATTGTTTATCATCATCTAATTATATGTATGGATTGTGGTAAGTTAACCAAGAAGTCTTATGCTCAGGGATATTGTTATACATGTATGATGGAATCACCTGATAATTCTGAATGTATTATTCATCCTGAAAAATGTGAAGGACATTTAGGAAAAGGACGTGATGTTGAATGGGAGTCTGATCATCATGTGAAAGATCATTATGTTTATTTGGCTAATTCGGGTGGATTAAAGGTGGGAGTTACAAGAAGTACCCAGGTGCCTACCCGATGGATTGATCAGGGAGCATCTCAGGCAGTTATTATTGCAAAAGTACCTTATCGTAAACTTGCAGGATTAATAGAAGTAGAGTTGAAAAAACATGTGTCTGATAAAACTAACTGGCAAATGATGCTCACCAACCAGTCTAAAGAACCTGTTGATCTTGTACATGAAGCACATCGACTTATTCAGTTCATACCAGAATCATTAAATCAGTATTGTTCTTTGGATTTTCAGGTGCAGGATATAAATTTTCCGGTGAAATCATATCCTGTTCAAATCAATAGTATGAATTTGGAAAAAACCCCGGAAATTGAAGGAATACTTTGCGGTATCAAAGGCCAGTATCTTATTTTTGAGGGAGGTTCTGCGTTGAATATCAGAAATCATTCTGCATACAAGATATCATTATCTTATGAAGACTAATGATGAAATGCTTTTTTATAATTTTCTTTACATTCTTCCAATACCTGCAGCGCCTGCTTCCTGTCTAAAAAATTATCAATCACCACCGTTTTATTCTCCAGTACTTTGTAATCTTCGAAGAATTTTTTAATCTCAACGGTTGAGTGGGGTGGAAGCTGATCTATTTCATTTACATAATTCACAGCCATATCATTCAATGCTACTGCTAAGATTTTACGGTCTTTTTGACCATTGTCTCTCATATCCATCACACCAATAATTTTAGCTTCTACCAATGCCATCGGCTGTATGGGTTCCTGGCAAATGACTAGTATATCCAACGGGTCTCCATCCCCGTCCATCGTTTGAGGTATCATTCCGTAATTTACCGGATATTGAACTGATGAATATAAAACGCGGTCTAACTTCAGTAATCCTGTTTCCTTATCCAGTTCGTATTTTAACTTTCCTCCTTTTGGAATTTCTATCAGACATCTAACAATGCCTTCCTGCAGATGATCTATGGATATCTGATGCCATGGATGAATCATAAAAGAATAATTTATTGCCGAATATACCCAATTTTCAACTTGTTCTCCTTGATTTTACTATTTCATCGAATAATTTAAAGGATGATTTCCAACCTCAGAAAATTAGATTATTTTTGTTCTGATGTATTTTACATACCCCGCATTCCTGTTTGCATTAGGATTACTTTCTGTTCCATTAATTATCCATTTGTTTAATTTCAGAAAGTATAAGAGGGTTTATTTTTCAAATGTCAGGTTTTTACTTTCTATACAGCAGGAAACACAATCAAGCAATAAGATTCGTCAGTGGCTTATCCTCATATCCAGGTTACTGGCCTTTGCCTGTTTGGTTTTGGCATTTGCCCAACCTGTTATTCCAGGTAAAAATGCCACTGCATTTAAAGGTGGGAAGCGACAGATCAGTATTTTTGTAGATAACTCTTTCAGCATGGATGCACAGCAACGAGACGGTCGTTTGCTTGACATTGCCAGAAATTATGCTGATGAAATTGGCGATGCCTATGGTGATGCTGAGCTGTTTCAACTCATGACACATGATTTTGAAGGCAGGCATCAATTATTATACACTAAAGAGGAATTTAAAAATTTACTGAATGAAGTTTCATTAAGTTCATCTTCACAAAAGTTAAGCGATGTTATCCGAAGACAACAGGATGTTTTATTAAAAGAACCGGAGAATAATTCCAGAATTTATATCATTTCAGACTTTCAGCATACTTTTACTGATATTGAGAATATTCAATTGGATAGTTCCATACAGGTACAATTAATACCTATCACGCCGCAGGAACAACAAAATCTGGTGATTGATTCTTGTTGGCTCGATGCTCCTGAATTACAGGTAGGAGAAGATGTGATGGTTCATGTTAGAATTAAAAACTATGGTGAGCAGAATTATGAGAATAATCTTATCCGTTTAAAAGTTAATGGTCAGCAAAAAACACCGTCTTATTTTTCAGTTGATGCGGGAGGGACCGCAGAAGTTGTTTTGAATTTTACCATTCAGCAACAGGGAGAACATCAGTGTTTGCTAGAAATAGATGATTCTCAAATTTTGTTCGATGATCAAATGTATTTTTCATTGCATGTAAAATCAAATCTGCAGATATACGGAATCATTGAAGATCGAACAGTTGATTATTTTCAAAAGATCTTCGATAAAGATTCTTATTTCTCTTATTCCTCAGCAAAACAAGGAAATGTTGATTATGGAATTCTAAAAAGTAAGCAGTTGGTGGTATTGCAAGGGCTAAATGAAATATCTGTCGGCCTAGTGCAGGAGTTAAAGAATTATGTTGCTGAGGGCGGAAGTGTTATTGTAATTCCCGGTAATTCAATTGACCAGACTTCATACCAAAACTTATCCTCCGCTTTAAATATTCCACGCTGGTCGAATATTGATTCTACAGACTCTCGTGTAGCTTCCATTAATAGTGAAGATCCTTTCTATACGGATATTTTTGAATCTATTCCTAAAGATATGGATTTGCCTGTTGTTAAAAATCATTACATATTAAATGTTGCAGGGAATGCAAATGTCTATCCAATTCTTCAAATGATTAACGGCCGTGTTTTTTATGCGAAGTCTCCGGTAAAAAAAGGGATTGCTTATATGCTTGCAGTTCCATTGGATGACAAATGGAGTAATTTCCAAAAACATGCTTTGTTCGTAGCTTCAATGATTAAGACTTCCTTCTTAACGGCAAATGCCGGTTCACTGTATTATACAATAGGAGAGGAAGATCAGATTGTATTACAGGATATTAATTTATCTGCGGATCAGGTTGTACATGTAAAAAAATCAGACAGCGATTTTGAATGTATTCCGGAACAACGAATGGTGGAGAATAAATTATTTATTTATCCATCACCTCAAATCAAAGAAGCAGGCTGGTATGATCTTTATCTAGGAAATCAAAAAATTAAAACAGTTGCGTACAATCATCCCAGAAATGAATCCAATCCAACAGTTCATAATATTGTTTCACTACAGGAAAGTATTGACAAAAGCCAGCAAAAGGGAATTTCATTGATTAGTCCGGATGATAAAACCATAAAAAAACTAATTCAGCAATCTGAACTTGGCACACCCTTATGGAAACTATTTATTATTCTGAGTATAATATTTCTGTTGATTGAAATTTTATTAATTCGTTTTATCAAAAGATAGATCATAATTTATAACTATGAAAATTGTATTACGTCAGGTAACCATTATTGATAAGTCTTCACCGCATCATTTAAAAACTGTAGATGTATTAATTGATCAAGGGATAATCCAATCTATCGGTAACGATATCAAGACAGATGCAAGAGAGATAAAAATTCCAGGGCTACACATCTCAACAGGATGGGTAGATATGCAATGCACTATTGGTGAGCCAGGATTTGAACAGAGAGAAACATTAAAGACAGCTGCATCTGCGGCATTGCACGGTGGATTCACTACTATTGCGATGTTACCTTCAACTCAGCCTGTTATTGATCAGCGTGTTCATGCTGAATCTATCATTTCATCATCTTCTAAACTTCCTGTTCAAATATTACCACTCGGAGCGATGACGATGAATCGGGAGGGACAAGAAATGACGGAAATGATTGATTTGTCTGAAGTCGGTGTTACTGCATTCAGTGATGGAAAAAGATCTGTACAGAATCCTAAATTACTGGAATTGATTTTGGTGTATGCACAAAACAGAGATGCAATAATTATTCATCATGCCGATACACCCGCACTATCGGTTAACGGAATCATGAATGAAGGAGTATCTAG
>JBILKR010000005.1:0-122079 GCA_044376575.1 Flavobacteriales bacterium
AATTCTACCATTTCAAGAGCAGGTCTGAAAACTGATGAGCAGTTGCTTAAGTCTATTGGTGCCGGTGGTTTGAGTGGAAAACCCTTAAGGCAAAATTCTACGGATGTAATTCGTTATATCGTTCAACATTCAGAAGGTAAAATTCCTGTGATAGGTGTTGGAGGAATCATGTCTGCGGAAGATGCTATTGAAAAGTTAGAAGCAGGTGCCAGCTTGATTCAAATCTATACCGGTTTTGTATATGAAGGGCCACCTTTGGTTTCATCCATCATAAAAGCCATCAGAAAATTGAATAAATGATGGAATGCTTGTTCAAAATTTGTTGGAGAGAGGGTAAACTTATAATTTAGTGCCGTGGCAGATAATAAGGTTTTAATCACTGAATGTCCAAGAGACGCGATGCAGGGCATATCTCAGTTTATTCCAACGGAGAAGAAAGTGGCCTACATTAATTCTTTACTGGAGTGTGGTTTCGACTGTATTGATTTTGGAAGTTTTGTGAACCCCAAAGTTATGCCTCAGATGGCCGATACTGATGAAGTGATTCAGCAAATTGAATGGCAAAAGTCTTCTTCAAAATTACTGGCCATCATTGGAAATTTAAAAGGAGCAGAACGTGCAGAAATCTACCCTCAAATAAATATTTTAGGATTTCCATTTTCAGTATCTCCTACATTTTTACAGCGTAATATTAATTCGAATTTAGCAGATACTGTGTTGCGAATTGGCGAAGTAAAAGAAGTATGTGACCGTTCATCTAAAGACTTGGTGATTTACATATCTATGGCCTTTGGTAATCCATACGGAGATGCATGGAATACTGAAATTGTAGGGGAGTGGGTGGAGCGTCTGGCCTGGGTTGGAATACGTAATATAGCCTTGTCTGATACTATAGCAACAGCTACTCCTGAAACCATTAAAGAGATTTTTTCATTTGTTGTGAAACAGTTCCCTGAGGTTTCGTTTGGGGCACATTTCCATACTACTCCCACCAACTGGAAACAAAATATATCAGCAGCCTATGAAGCAGGGTGCAGAAAATTTGATACTGCCATCAAAGGTTATGGAGGTTGTCCGATGGCTAAAGACGATCTAACAGGGAATTTACCCACTGAAAACCTGCTTGCCTATCTGAATGAAATTCAGGCCGAACATGGGGTTAATGAAAATGCATTTTCAGCTTCATATCTTATGTCAGGCAGTGTATTCCCGCATTAATCAGGAAATTTTGCTAAAAATCAGTTCATTTTTCATGAACTTCTTTTGAAACATAAAAATTTTATATATTTTCGCACTCCCAATAAGTATTGAAGTTATGTCAAAAGTTTGTCAGATTACAGGTAAAAAAACCATGACAGGTAATAAGGTTTCGCACTCTAACCGCAAAACCAAAAGAACATTTGAACCCAATTTGTTCAAGAAGAAATTCTATTTGGAAAGTGAAGATCGCTGGGTTACTTTGAAAGTATCTGCCAAAGGAATTCGCACTATCACTAAGATAGGATTAGAAGAAGCCATTATCAGGGCTTTTGAAAAAGGATATATTGATTAATCTTTTATTGAATTATAAAATTAAAGGAACGCTGCAATTTGCAGCGTTTTTTGTTACTCATCATCTCAATATTATGCGCAGTTACTTTCTTCTGATTTTTGTTCTCTCATCATTCTTTCATTCCTATGCTCAACAATTCAGCAGAAAGGATAGTTTGAGAGGTGCACTTCGCAACGAACGAACCTGTTTTGATGTGGTTCATTATGATTTGTCTGTAAATTTTGATTTTAAACGCAAATATATTTATGGTAAAAATCAAATCACTGCTGTAAATATTCATCCTTCAACATCTATTCAGCTTGATCTTTTTGAAAACATGAAAGTGATATCTGTTGAAGATATTCATCATCAGCAATTGAGCTTTAAAAGAGAACATCAGGCCATTTTTATTCAGCTGCCTTCAGGTGTGAATGTGAAAGATACTTTTCAATTGATAGTAAAATATGAAGGTCAACCTATTGAGGCTAAAATGCCTCCGTGGGACGGAGGTTTTGTATGGTCAAAAGATGGTCAGGGTAAAGATTGGGTGAGTGTTGCATGCGAAGGCATTGGTGCCAGTTTATGGTGGCCTAACAAAGATCATCTTTCAGATGAACCTGAATCTATGGATATACGGCTTGGTGTGCCCACTGACCTCATGGCCATTTCAAATGGAAACTTAATGGATGAGAGAATTACAGATTCTTTGCGAATATTTCATTGGAAAGTAAGTTATCCCATCAATAATTATAATGTCACTTTTTATATTGGCAATTATATTAATTTAAATGATGAATTCATTGGATCTGAATATAATTACCCTATTGATTATTACGTCCTAGAAGAAAATGTTTCAAAAGCAGAACAACATTTTGAGCAGGTAAAACCTATGCTTGAATGTTATGAAAAGAGACTCGGACCCTATCCTTTTCCTCACGATGGTTTTGCATTGGTTGAATCTCCATACTTGGGAATGGAACACCAAAGCGCCATCGCTTATGGAAATAATTTTTTGCCCGGATATGCGGGGTTGGATTATTCAATGCTTGGATTAAAATTCGATTATATCATAGTACATGAAACCGGCCACGAATATTGGGGCAACAGCGTGAGCATGAAAGATATTGCGGATATGTGGATACATGAGGCTTTTTGTACATACAGTGAAGTGATTTATGTGGAGTGCATGTACGGGAAAGAAACAGCATTAAAATATGCCAATGCATGGAAATACCGGGTAGCCAACGATAAGCCTGTACAGGGTTTTTATGATGTTAATAACGAAGGCTCTTCAGATATGTATTACAAGGGAGCTCTCATGCTTCATACATTAAGATTTCTGATTCAGGATGATGAAGTTTGGTGGTCATTATTGAGGAAAATTCAAATCAATTTTAAATATCAGACAGTTTCCGGGAAAGAGTTGATTCAATTCGTTAATGCTAAGCTTGGAAAAGATTATACATGGTTGTTTAATCAATATTTAAAATCTACTCAGGTGCCCATATTGAAAGTATCTTTTAAAAAGAAAAAAAATAAAACACTTATAAAATACAGATGGGAGAATTCAAATCCTGATTTTGTGTTGCCTGTATCATTATTAGTAGATAAAAAAAATACCATCACATTATTTCCGGTTGCGAAGCAGTGGAAAAATAGCTTGATTGATTTTCCTGTTTCATCTGATTTTAGTTTTGATCAGGATTATGGATTTTTTAATATTAAAAAATAATGCTCATTTATTTATAGTATTGGCTTCCAATAAGTAAAGGATGATAAAAAATTGTTTACTTTGTTATATGAACATATCCGTTGTAGTTGCGATAAAAGATGAAGCGTTAAATGTTTTGCCGTTGATTCAGGGTATTCATAGTGCATTAAATGAGATGAACTATGAAATTATTCTTGTAGATGACGGATCAACGGACCAGACCAAATCCATCATCAGACAATTGAATGATGAGAAAGTAAAACTGGTTGTGTTTAGAAAAAATTATGGTCAGACCCATGCCATGTCGGCAGGAATCGAAGAAGCCACCGGAGATTATATCGTTACACTGGATGGTGATTTACAAAATGATCCTTCAGATATTCCGATGATGGTTCAGGTATTGCAGGGTGGCGACTGGGATTTGGTAGCCGGTGCAAGAAAAAACCGAAAAGATGGAATGCTGCTCAGAAAAATACCGAGTAAGTTTGCCAACTGGATGATAAGGAATTTAACAGGTGTTACAGTTTCTGACTATGGCTGTACTTTAAAAGTATTTAAAAAAGACATCGCCAAGGATTTGAATATGTATGGAGAACTTCACCGTTTTATACCGATACTAGCGCACCTTCAGGGTGCAAAAATTACTGAAGTTGAGGTGAAACATCATCCTAGAATAGCCGGTACTTCTAAATACGGAATAAGCAGAACATTCAAAGTAATCAGTGACTTAATGTTGATTTTATTTTTTCAAAAATATCTGCAAAAACCCATGCATTTTTTCGGCACCATTGGTTTTATTTCATTATTAGTTGGTATGGGTATAAACATATATTTACTGATTGAAAAATTTATGGGTCACGATATCTGGGGCAGGCCTTTGCTGTTGCTTGGATTATTGCTTGTATTAGGAGGATTACAAATTATTACATTTGGTTTCATGATGGAAGTGCAAATGAGAACCTATTATGAATCTCAATCAAAAAGACCATACATTATAAAAGAAGTTTTTCTTGGAGAAAAAAAGATCCGATAATTATATTTTTCTAATCATTAAAATAATGATTAGTATCATCGGAATAACCTGGGTCTATAACAGGTTGGATATGTCATTGATTAAGGAGTTACTTATCACTGTAAAATACTATTTATTATTACCGGCCATAGTGTTTTATATGCTTTCTAAAATACTCAGCGCTTTTCGTCTGCAACAGATTTTTACCCAAACCGGAATAATGATATCCCAAACTGATAATATTAAGCTATACTGGTTGGGCATGTTTTATAATTTATTTTTGCCTGGAGGTATTGGTGGTGATGCCTATAAAGTGATTATACTTCAGAAAAAAAGTTCACAGCATTGGAAAAATATTGCGGGTTTAATTTTATACGATCGTATTACGGGTTTGCTTGCACTGACCATTTTCGTTGGAATTGGTTTCTTGATATTATCTAATTTATATTGGTTAGGCCTTTCAATTATTATCATCTCATTAATAGGATGGGTGGGCTTTACATTTATAAAATTCATGGCACTTCAGAAGATTATGTTTTCTGGATTTATCATGTCTGTAGGAGTACAGTGTCTGCAATTGATTTCAGCGTATCTGTTATTTACAGCTATAGCCATAGATACAAAACAAGTTTACTACATTTTAATTTTTCTTATTTCTTCAGTGGTATCAGTGTTGCCTCTAACATGGGGCGGAGTAGGGGCAAGAGAAGTAACATTTGTTTTTGGTACCGAGTATTTTCAACTTGATGTTACCGCCGGTGCTGTTTTTTCAATGCTGTTTTTTGTAATCACTCTGCTAAGCTCAATTCCCGGAGCGTTCATTAATGAAAGAAAATTATTACAGAAATAACTTTAATTATTTCTTATTTGTCATCATGTAAAACAATTCTCCTTTACTATTGATTTTTAATTTTCTGTAGATATTTTTAATGTTCATTCTAACGGTATCAATAGATATTCCATATTTATCAGAAATGAGTTTATAACTTAGACCTTCAAGAATGCCATTAACAATATCATTTTCACGGGAAGTAAGTTTTTCTAGAATGCCTTTAGGCTTTTGGAAATAGTAAACAATTTTTCTGGCAATCTTAGGAGTCATATATGCACCGCCTTTTTCTATACTATCAAAAACTTCGGTGAAGTTCATGTCAAAACTTTGCTTATCTATATAACCTAACGCCCCCAGTTTTAAGGATTCAAAAATAGTTTCTGAATCATCCTTAATAGTGCTCATAATGATGTGCATTTCAGGATTTTTTTTCAGGATCTTTGGAATAGTATCCAGTCCTGAAATTCCCGGCATTACAATATCTAATAGCACATAATCAGCATCTAGTTCCAGTTCCATGATTTCTTCACCGGAATGATAAATTTCATTGCATTTGAACTCTGAATTTTCATTAATTTTTTCCTGCATCATTTCTGCGATGATTTTATCATCATCAACAATTATTACTTTTTTCATAGTGTAAATTTAATGATATAACATAAACCATTGCCTGCCTGATTCTTTTTCATTAAAATATGCCCATTATTTCTTTTCACTCTTTTGTGAATATTATCAATTCCGTTGCCTCTTTTTGTAATTTCACTTTCATCTTTAAATATACCGTTATCGCATATTTCAATATTAATGCAGTTTTCATAAGCAGTCATATTAAAATTTAGTATACTGCAATGAGAATGTTTAACTGCATTATTTGTTATCTCAAATATACATAGTTTAATGTCACGAAAGAGTTGTGGATTAACTAAATAATCTTTGTCTTTAGTTATTTTAATTTCAGTTTTAATATCTGTTTTGTTTAGGTTGATGTTAAAAAAATCTCTGATTTCATCTTCAAGATTTTCAAACTTAAAACTGGTTGTGGTCATGTTGTTAATGAATTCTCGAAGACTAAAAAGTGCTTCATTTAATTGTTTAACAACAAAACTAAATTGATGATTTTGTTTTTCTTCTTTTTTGCTGATAAAAAGTAAACGTGTGAGTATTGTGCCAACTTCATCATGTAAATCCATGGCAATTTTTTTCTTAATGTCAAATTCAAGTTCTTTTTTACGAACATTATTATTGATGATTATTAGAATAAGGCCTAGAATAACAACTAATATTAAAATATAGAAATATGGTTTTTGATAAAAGGGAATAACTGCATTAATTTTTATTTTTTTTGCATTAATAATGGTTCCGAATCTATCAAGCATTCTTATTTCCAGATCATAAATCCCATAAGATAAATTTGAAATACGTATAATATTATTATTGAATATTTTGTTCCATCCGTTGTTATTTAAATTGAATTCAAACTTGTATTCATGTGAATTACCGTAATTAATATTACTCAGGAAAATTTGTAGTTCTTCTTTACCTGTTTTAAAAGTAATCTCATCATCATTTATATTAAATTTAAAATTATTCAGCAATTTTTCAGAAACAACTTTGTATCCTGATATTCTTATACTGTCAGAGAATTGATTAAAATTAATTTTTTCAGCATCAATAATATCGTATCCTTCGATTCCTCCCAGCATTATTTTTCCGTTGCTTAATAATGTTCCAGATTTATAGTTAAATTCAAAATTATTTAATCCCATTTCAGGTAAAATATTGTAACTTTTATTATTCTGTAAGTCAATGCAGGTAATCCCATAAAAAGTCGAAGCCCATAGTTTTTTATTTCTGTCTTCAATTATTCTGGTAGCTTTTTGATGTGTAAGTGTATAAACTGAATCAAGTTTATTAAGTTGATTATAATCAATATTTTTATATGTGTAGATTCCATTATCGGTAGCAATAATTAAGTTTGACTGGTCTGATGTTATGTAAATATCATTTATCTTTTGATTCAAGTTCAGATTTTTAAAAGCAATCTTTTCGCCATTCATAAAATCTTTTATTTTCAACAGATACAATCCTTTTTCACCTCCAATCCAAAGGATATCGTTTTTTATATCTTTTTGTATATCATACACATTCATCTTGTTTGGAATATTTATACTCCAGCTATGATTGTTTGATATATTATATCCAAAAATATTTCCTTCACCTCCAACAACCAATATAGTGTCATTAATTGCTGAAATATGATATGTCATGTCTTTATTGTCAATGGCTTTTGTATTGATAATTTCAACCTTGTTTTTTACCAAATTATACTTTATTAAACCCCACCCTTCTGTAGTTAGATAAATCTCATTTTTAATCAAAATGGCATCATAGGTAGGAATATTGATATTAAATAAATTTTTAATCTCATTGGTTTCTTTATTCAGGGATACTAATCCAGGATATCCTGCAAGATAAATTTTATTATCAGAAGCTTCGATTATTTTTCTTCGAACACGAATCAATTTTTCATCTATTACCATTTGGTCATAAATATGTTTTGAGATATTATCTTTCCTGAATAATTTAACCAATCCCTGATTGGTAGCCAGTAAAATACAATTGTCATTAACCCATAATAATTTCCGGATTTCAATATTATTGTTTTTTTCAAGTTCCAATACATTAATCGTATCATTTTTTATTATGTATGAAATTTTATTATTGACCACAAATAATATTTCTTTCTTTATGTTTTCTGTATAAAATGAAACCCCCTTTTCATTTAGTAGTTGTGGGTGTAAATAATAACTTAAATCAGGATTAATAGCATAATTTTTTACTGCCGTAACATAAATTAGTCCATATTTATTAGAATGATAATATTTGCCATCACCCATTTCTTCAGTTACATTGTATGATTGTAAGCTGTCTAGATTAACAGGATTTAATCTGTATATAATTCTTCTTGAAATATTTAAAAAAAGATGATTTTTATAACTAATAATTTGTGATTCACTGTTTAGGTTAAATTTTTTTTGAATTCTAATTAAGGGATGATGAAGTGTGAGATTCCCATTTTCGCTAAGGGTATATAATAGGTTTTTATGTATGGCAAAGGATATGATTCCTTCTCTGGTGATTACTTCTGATGTGAGATTTTTTGTATTGAGTTTTATACATCCTTCTTTTTTTGAAAACAGGTAGATATTTTCATTATGGATATAGAGTTCATCTACCTTTTTATTTGGAAAAAAATTTGGAATATTATTTTTTGAAAAATTAAAAAAATTATATCCATCAAATCTTGAAACACCATTATCACTGGCAATCCATATATATCCATCATTATCAGTTACAATGTCATTAAGCCTGTGATCTGGTAATCCTTTGTCTATACTATATCTTGTATATGCAAATCCTTCATTAGGTTGTGAATATCCGCTATGAACAGAACTTCCAATCCAGATGATTATACATACAATGAAGCTTAATTTTTTCATTCCAGTATCATAAATATACAATAGAAAAAGGCCAATGATAAATCATTGGCCTTTTTTAAGTTGAAAAAATAATTTATTGTAAAATGATAGTTTCAGTGGCAAGTCCCATAGAGGTATTGATTTTCATCGAATACATTCCGTTGGCAATACCATTTCTATTAAAGTTATATACAGAGGTGTTAATGTTGTTTATCATTTTAACTACTCTACCTTGCAAATCAATAATTTCTATTGAGTAAATTTTTTCATTACCTGCAAGAGAAACATTTACTTGTTCAGTTGCCGGATTTGGGAAGATATTAAACTCAACCTTTTCGTTGTTTAAACCAACTGTTTGGTCTTGCAATACCAAATACATTCTTGGCGCAAAAAATCCTACAATTGTATCAATGTATGCTACAGCTTTGGCTTTAGTCATATCAGGATTAGTAAGCAAACCGTTAGTATGAATAGTAGTTCCATTCTGACCAAATAACGGAGCTTCTGTTGCTACAGCAGTTGAATCCCACCATTCCCATGGTGAACCTTCCTGATAAGGAGCATTTAAATCAGGTCTTTCAATCTGAAATAAACCTTCATGTGTATTCTTCGGATTTAATGAATAAGCTCTGTTAGAAATATCATCTGTAAAATTATAATCTACAAAAATCTGGTTTAATCCTTGCTGAACAGCTTTTGCAATTACCGGACGAGTTCCTTGTACGAATACAACTACCTGTTGGGTAGAAGGAACAATTACATTTCCGCTGTCAAATGGAGCAAACATGTCTTTTCTGCAATGAACTCCTGCCATTCTTACAGTAGGATAAATATTATCCATCCAGCTAATATCTCCTATACAACCTCCAATATTCATACTCATGCAAACTTCGTTTGAATAACCCGGGTGATTGTAAATGTTATATAAACCTGGTCCTCCATCCAATGTTCCAACTACAGTTTGATTGATAACGGAATTCCCATTTCCATCTAGGAATTTTGGCAATTCAGTTTCAGATGTTTTATCTAAGAAAGGATATGCTAAGGTAGAGTATCCACCTGAACCTTGTCCAATCAAATAGATATGTTTTGAATCAATTTTATAATCATTTACTGTAGCCGCATCTTTTTTAAAGAAACGTACACAAGTCTGAGCATCATGAATAGAACGGTAAACCGCATTAAGAATTTGTCTTGTTCTTTCAATTTGAGAAGGAGCAATAGGATTCCATCCTAAACGGTAGTTAATCGCAGCTACCACATATCCTTTTTGCGCAAATTTTGAACAAATTTCAACAACGGAACTGTCCTTATTATTACCTGTAGCTGAACCGTTAATGTACTTAGGTAAGAAACTACCTGTATGTAAGTAAACGATTAAAGGACGAGAAGCAGCTGTGTCGTTAGCCGGTGGAGTGTAAAGATCCATTAACAACACGGTATCTTTTGGTGTGCTTGAACTTGTTCCTGCCGGAGCCGGTGGGAAGTTCAGGAAATAATAGTTTTCACCAAACGTAACGTTGTTTGTTCTAACAATTTCACTTCTGGTAAAAACATCATCAAGGTATCTTGTTTGTGCAAGGGCATTCAATGCATAAATCCCCATAGCGAACAGGAGTAAATGTTTTTTCATTTTTAATTTGTTTTAATGAATTCAAATATAATATAAATATGATTTCAAAGTGAATATAAATTATACCATGAAAATGGTATTTTAATTCCTGAAGTTCCAGTCAAATACTATGGAAGCATAAACCATTCTGCCCACCCTTGGACCTCCATATACCTGAAAAACCTTATTATCGGTAAGGTTTTGTGCCCCTAACTTGAAGGTAAGGTGTGCCTTTTTCAGCGTATAATTTAATTGCCCGTCTAGCATGTAATATGAGGGTACAAATCCTGTAAACTGCGGACTTCCTTCAAATGTGAAACCTTCTATCCATTTAAAATTAAAATTGAATCCCCAATTGTTGAGTTTTACACTACCTATTTTAAGCTGAATATCACGACCGTCAATTCCTACATTAAATTTATGTTCAGGTGTATTGAATGCCGGAATAATCGGATCTGTTCCTGTTCGGTATAATTTATTCCATGTGTAATTGCCGCTCAGAGAGAAATATTTCCCAAAATAATAACTGGCCTGAACACTAAAACCCATGGTATATACCAGTTCATTCGTATTGGTGGCGATACGGTATACTTTTGTATTGCTGGTGGGCAACCCGATGATATTAAAGTCCCCGTCTATTCCCACTTTATATCCGATGAAATCCTGGTATAAACTGGCAAAGTAGCTGGCATCAATAAAAAATTTATTTGAAATAATTCCTCTATATCCGATTTCAGCAGTATATACGCGTTCAGGTTTAACCGGATTTATTGTTGTTGAGTCTATTCCGCTGTTGATGTATCGAAGTACAGTAGGATCTAAATTCACAAGATAATCCTGAAAAGAACTTACTGAAATCAAAGAATCATATCCACTGATATTTCCGCGTAAAGTTGCTCTACCTACATTATATAATAGATACTGATCGGCCAGGGTAGGATTCCGTACACCGCTTGATACATTATATCTGAAGGTGTGGTTTTTATGTGGAATGTGCACCAACGAAATAGCCGGACTTACCAATAACGGGAAGTTTACATTTTTATCAAAACGGACTGTTCCGTTTAATTTTAGTTTTTCCCACCTCTTCTCAAAGCCAAGGTATGCGCCCAGTTCCCAGTTAATAATTCGCACACCATTCGTATCAGAGAATATTGTTCCTTTTGAATCAGGAGTGTAAATTCTTGCATTTCCACCTACCGTAAAATCAATGGTGCTTATTCCGTTTTTGAATCTATCCCAACTGGATTTATTTTCTTTGGGCGAACCCAATCTGAATTTGTATTCACCATGCACATGATATAAAGCACTTCTGTCGATTAAGCGTGATCCACCCTGCCCAAGCGGACGAGAAGTAATGCCTGCGAATGCAGTATCAAACTCAGGAGTACCCGCAGCAAAATAGGGGAGATATCCATTTGCTGTATTCGAGTTTGCATAATCTCTTGCCAGCTGATGCCATAATAGTAATGAGTCACTCAATAATCCCAATAATGAGTCAGCAAGTCCAAAATTATAATTCGGGCCATTTACCGGAAAGTTAATTCCAAACAATTGTTGTGATGCGTCAAACAAAGCCCCATTATTGATATTTGCAATGTTGTTCATCCAGTAAAAGCTGTAATCATCATTCCAACTGTCTGTTCCTCCTAATGGTTTATTATTGTTCTGTAATTCAAATGCTGTAACTACAGCATCATAGGTATCTCCTGCATCTTCGTGAGTTGCATAAAAACGCACAAAGAATTTATCTTTTTGTTTTACTTCAAATTTATTCTGATAAAAAGATATATTTTTTAAACTGTAACGGTTTTCTCCCTGATATACTGTTGTTCCATATCCGAAGCGACTTTCAAGCGAAAACTCAACTTGTTTTTTCGTCATGTAATGTAACGAAAATGAACTTTTCAAATTTTCTGTATTATAGTCAACCAGATCTTTTTCTTTGTATCCGTCACGATAAAAAATACCTAATCCGGGATAAAATTTACGTTGACTTTCATCAGTGAAAAAATCAGCGCCATTGGCCAGTCCTTCGTCGCCATATATATTTACGGCATCAAATCCACCCGGATTGGTTACTCCAGTTTTTGAATCTGTAGAAGGATCATAATTTGTAGCTTCCCAGTCGTCTGCTCTCAAGTAAAAGAAATTGAATTTGAATGCAAACCTTTTATTGCCCTCTTTGTCTTTGAAATATTCAGCCATTCTGATGGCTCCTTCAAATAAATTTCTTTCTCCTCCTTTCAATGAAACACTTAATCCGGGCAAATCAAATGGACTTTTTGTTCCCATTGATATTACGCCGTTAAAAGCTCCCGGACCATAAAAGGCAGAACTTGCACCCTGAACAATATCAACTTTCTGTATATCGAGTTCTGAAGCACCTAAGAAATTACCTAGTGAAAAATTTAAACCCGGTGATTGATTATCTATTCCATCTATCAATTGTAATGAACGAACAGGTGAAGTGCTGTTGAATCCTCGGGTATTAATAATTTTAAAACCGATACTTGCAGAAGTAAGGTCAACACCTTTTAGTGCTCCTAATCCTTCGTAAAATGAAGAAGCCGCAGTTTGTTTAATGGCAATAGCATCCATCGACTCTACAGTTAACGGTGCTTCTTTTTGTTTTTCTGTGATGCGCGAATCACTCACTTCCATTTCCTGCAACACAATCTGGTCGGTCTCTAATTCAATAATAATTTCATCTTTTAAACTTGTGATACTTATTGTTCTTTTTTTGTATCCGATGGCCGATAACTCAATAGTGGAGGGGAGAGGGTTCTGAATTTTTAGTTGAAATTTTCCATCAAAATCGCTTGAAGTTCCTTTACTGGTACCTTTCTCAATGATGTTCACTCCAAATACTCCCTCACCGGTTTCCTTGTCTTTTATTTTACCCCTTATAATTTGTGCGTTGAGTAATATTTGAGAGATAAATAAAAGTGTGATAAATAAGATTTTATTTTTCATATTGATGTTATTCAATCCTTACAATAAATATGATAATTTTATTGAAATAAAAAAACCCAAACCGTTGGTTTGGGTTTTAATTAAATAAAGATAAGGTTATTTAATGATTTCCAATAACTCAACATCAAACACCAATGTGCTGCCTGCTTTAATACCTGATCCGGGTGGCGGATTGTTACCATAAGCCAAATTAGCAGGAATGATTAATTTGAATGAAGAGCCTGGAGTCATTAATACCAGTGCTTCCTGCCAACCTTTAATTACACCATTAACAGGGAATTCAACCGGTTGACCACGGTCATAAGAACTGTCGAAAACAGTACCGTCCACCAAATATCCTTTGTAATGTACTTTAACTTTACTGGTTGGGGTAGGTTTATCTCCTTTCCCTTTTTTAATTTCCAGATAAGTTAAACCGGAAGTGGTGGTAATATACTTTTTGTTCTTTTTCTTTTCATCATCAGTATATTTCTTCCCGGCATCTTCATTGGCTTTAATCTCTTCAGCCGATGCCTGAGGAATCTCTTTTTGAGGATTCTGACTCTCCATTTTAGAACGGATTATACTGTCGAACTGAGCAGCGGCAGCATCCATTTCTTCCTGTGTAAGCAAGGGTTGAATATTAGCATCCATACCTGCTTTCATCCCTTCAACTACATTGGCAGGATTTAGGGTAACATTCATACTGCTGAATTGCTTACCATTGTAATATCCAAAAATGTAACTGATTTTATCTTCCAGTGTTTTGAAAGTAACAGTTTGAGCATTTACAATTCCTGTTAATACAGAAAGTGAAATAATTATGAAATTTTTTTTCATGATTTGATGTATAATTTTTTAAATAGAACCAAAGCGATTTTCGGTAATATTAAATATTACTTAATAATTTCTAAGAGTTCAATCTCGAATATCAATGTACTTCCCGGTTGAATACCTGATCCTTCAGGAGGATTATTTCCATATGCTAATGCTCCGGGAATAATTACTTTGTAAGAAGAACCAACACTCATTAATTGCATTGCTTCTGTCCATCCTTTAATTACTTGATTTAATGCGAATGTTGCAGGTTGATTTCTTTCATAAGAACTGTCAAAAACAGTACCATCAATTAAATAACCTTTGTAATTTACTTTTACAGTGCTTGTTGCTTCTGGTTTTTTACCTTTTCCTTCTTTAACAGCCAAGTACATAATTCCTGATTCGGTTACTTTATATTCAGGATTTTTTTGTTTTTCCTGAGCCATAAATTGCTGACCTTCTGCTTCATTTTTCATGGCATCACCGCTTAATTTTTTTTGCATTTTAGCCATGTAAATACTTTCTAATTTTTGAAATGCAGCCATAATCTGTTCTTCAGTTAATAATCCTTCAACTGATGAATCGTTGGTAAAACCAGCTTTAAAACCTTCTTCCATTATTGCTCTATTGATGGAAATTTCCAAATCTTTCACTTGTTGTTCCATTCCTTTAGCCTGCATTCCATTTTGATAACCAAGTGCATAACTGATACTATCGTCTAAATTTTGAGGAGCTGTTGCTTCTTCTTTTTTTGAACCACATGCAGTGAACATGAATGCGATTAAGCCAATTGCAATAACTGAATTTTTCATTTGTTTATAAATTAAAGTTTACAAAATTAGATTATTCCTGCTAATATCACTATAAATTTTTAGGATATTCTCTTTCTCGGTATTCCAGTGCAAGTTTTCTGCTGCAAATGCACAGTTTTTGCGGTATTGTGCTAATAATTCGGGATTTGATTTTAACATTTTTATAGAATTGGCAATTTCCTCAGGTGTTATTTTTTCCACAACATTCCCAACACCATAATCATCAATAATTTTTTTTAATTCAACCAGTGGTGATGATAAAACAGGAACACCGGCCTGTATATAATCAAATATTTTATTGGGTAAACTGAAGCGGTAATTAATGTTTGTATCCTTATCCATCGTTACACCAAGATCGGCATTCACTGTATATTGTTTTAATGATTCATATGGCATTTTTCCGGTGATGTTAACTTTTTCTTTGATATCAGTATGCAATACCATCTGTTTTAATGTAGGAATCACATCACCGTCACCAATGATATACAAGTGAAAATCATTATTCAATAAACGCATAGCTTCAATCAGTTCTTCTGCACCTCTGTCCATATTGATACCATTACCCTGGAGCAAAACAATAAATTTATTTTCAGGTATGCCAAGTTCTTTTCTGCTCTTTATGATTTCTTTTTTCCAGGGAAAGGGAACATTCCGAACTACTGAGAATTTAACTCCATATTCTTCCTGATATAAATTTGCAATAGAATCATTGACCGTAATACAATTTGATAATTTCGGAAGAATATTTTTTTCAATGAACTTCCAGGTTTTTTTTGCAATGATATTATTTTCAAGCTCAGGAACCCCTGTAAAATACTCGTGACTGTCATATACCAGTGGAATTCTTTTTAATCTTGAAATAATATAATTCGGCAAAAGTGTATCAAGATCATTTGAGTGTAATATATCTGCACGGTTAAACAATAAATAAAAAAACAATCGGATAGAATAACTTGCATAAAATAAAGGTCCTTTTTTAAAAATAAGTTTCATTCTCACCTGCTTGTATGGTTTGTCTATCAAGTCAAGTGAATTTGGCAGAACCCGCCCCACCAGTGTAACATTATATCCTTCATCATGTAATGTCTGGCATACTTTTGCAACTCGCTGATCGGTAACCAGATCATTAATAACTGATACAATTATTTTTTTCTTTTTTTCCACATTCAAAGGTAACGCTTTCTTTACTACATTTGGAATAATACATCCAGATTGGAAACAAAAAGAAAAATATCGTTAAGGCAATACAGGCGAAGAGAAAAGATAAAAAGCAAAACCGGTCTCACCCTGATCGTTTATGCATGTATGCTTTTAATGCTCGGTTACATGCTTGTTCAACTATTGAAAGTTTTCCCCGGTTAATTGATTCCTATTGCACGAATATTTCCGGTATTGGTATCGATAATCAATTTAGTTTTATCCAGTTGATTGATTCCAATATGCTGAATTGTTCCCAGCTGATTGATACTTAAATTGGATTGAGAAAGAATTTGATTATTCATCTTAATCTTGATAACTACAGTTTCCGGTATTCTATACACAACTCCATACTTATTGGCTTTGTTCTTTTTTAAGGATTCGCTGTCTTTATTGAATTTTTTAATCAATTCAGAACCCCTGTCAGGTGATTGCTCAAAAACGATGTATGCTGTTTCCATCATCAGATTCAGAGAATCATTAATTCCCGTGTTTTGATTGAATTTAAATATAGGTTGGTAACCCTGAAGATCTAATGAAGGAGTATATCTGAATTGATAATGCAGCATTTCTGTTTGTGTGCTTCCTAAAAAAAGTTGAAAATATGCTTCTTCCAGTTGGTTTAATTCTCTGAGCATAATTTCTATCGTTTTTGCATCATAGGTAATTTCATCACTGTATGATATCAATTTGTATTTTTGTTGCCTGATATCATTAATCATTTTTGCGGCTTCTTTAGCGCTTTCTTCTTTTGAACTTTTAATTAAAACCCTTTCAATTTGTCTGCTTTCAACAACAACACTGTCTTCAAGTATTTGTCTTTTGAATATGGTGTCTGATTTTTCTTTTAAACTGATTAAAGTGAGATTTTTTCCTTTGCTGGTCAACTCCTGATTCTTTATTTCTTTTTCAACTTTGTAATCTTTATTCTCTTCTTCAGTGGATGGATAATTAAATCTTTTTAAAATTCCCAACTCATCCATTTCAGCATATAACTTTTGCTTTTCATTGGTTTCAACATAATAAATATGTTGCGGATCAGCTTCTGTTTGGGTAGAAAGCTTAATGTCTGATATATTGAATTTTGTTTGGTATTGGTCAATGCCTTTATATCCTAAATAAGATTCAGCATATTCAAATAATGGACCCGGTGAGTAGGTTGTTTTTCTAACGATTACGTCAGCAATCACAATAGTTTTGGGAAGTGTGTAAAAGAATCCATCAGAGGCTGAATTATTATTTCCATTCACATGAACTACTTGCCCAACACTAGCAGTTACAATGGATACTAAAAAAAATACAAACAAAATACGCATCATCTTTTTTTTACAAATGTATTATTTTGATTTCAGTTTTATAACAGGTGCTGAGATGATTAAAAGTCCAAGCATTGTAATTAATCCATTGACAAGTAACATTTCATATCCAAATTTATATCCGTTCAACAATGTTTCAGAATGATTATTCAATAACAGACATAATAATGGTGCGATAATACAAATTACAGGAACCAGCGCATCTTTAACTTTTCTTTGGTTGATCAGCCCGAATGAAAATAAACCAAGCAATGGTCCGTAAGTGTAGTTTGCAATGGTTAAAATCGTGTCAATAATTGCTTTACTGTTTAATTCTTTAAAAACGAGAATAACCAATATTAATATTACGGAGAGCATAATATGTATGGACTGACGGTATTTTATTTTTTTTTGATCATCCCAGTCTTTTCTTTTCTCCATATTTAAAAAATCAATACAAAAACTTGTTGTTAATGTAGTTAATACTGAATCAGCACTTGAGAAAGTTGCTGCGGTCAGTCCAACAATAAATGCAATGCCGGCAATCCATCCAAGGTGGTTCAATGCAAGAAATGGAAATACCTGATCTGTGATAATTTTACCTTCGTTCATGGCCAGCATAATTCCTTTGGCATATGCATACTGATAAAGCAATGCGCCAAGTGAAACAAAAAATACATTAACTATTGCCATCACTATACTGAATGTGTAAATATTTTTTTGTGCATCTTTTAAATTCGGACAACTAAGATTTTTTTGCATCATGTTCTGATCTAAACCTGTCATTGAAATGGCTATAAAAGCTCCACCGATAAACTGTTTCCAAAAATAATTACGTTCATTAAAATCCCAGAAAAATACCTGATTAAAATCTGATTGAAGAATTTTTTCAGTCATTGTGGTTAATCCCCATCCTGTTTCGATAGAGATGGAAAGGATGGATAAAAATAAACCAGATAAAAGAAGAATTGATTGTAGCGAGTCGGTCCATACCAGTGTTTTAATTCCTCCTTTAAAAGTATAGACAAGCATTAAAAAAATCATCACAACCACGGTAACGGCAAATGGAATTCCAAGTCTGTCAAATACAAAAAACTGAATAGTATTTACAGCTAGAAATAATCTGCCTGCAGCCCCCAGCATTCTTGATAATAAAAAATAAAATGATCCGGTTTGTTGTGAAAATTTTCCAAACCTGTCCAGCAAAAATGAATAAATAGAAGTGAGTTGAAGTTTATAATACAACGGAAGCAATACCTGATTGATAACTGCGTATCCTGCCAGATATCCAAACACTACCTGCATGTATGAAAATCCCTGATATACAACGGTTCCGGGAACTGAAATAAATGTTACTCCCGACAATGAATCACCAACCATTCCTAAAGCAACCAGATACCAGTGTGATTTTCTGCTGCCAAGAAAAAAATCATTATTGTTTGCGTTTTTTCCTGTAATCCATGCAATGGTTACCAGTGCTCCAAAATACAGGAATATAAAACATAAAATCAGTAGTGGATGCATACATCAATCACGGATAAATTTCACAGATTGCATTTTTGTATCTGCCTGATAAAAGAACAATATATATGTTCCTGTACTTAAAGATTGTGCATTAAAAGAAAATTGATTCCATCCCTGCTTTGCATTTCCTTCAAATAATGAACTAATTATTTTCCCATTGATATCTGCTAAATCAACTTTAGTAAGCCCTGATTTATTTAAATTAACCTTTATATAAGTCATGTCATTAGATGGATTCGGATAGATCAGAGGTTGCTGTTCTGAAACATCAATATTTTCTACAGAAGTTTCCACACCAAATGGATTATCTAATTGTGCTATCCAGGTTTGATGTCTGTTACTTAAATTGCCGTATGTTCCGGCAATCCATACTCTTCCATTTCTGTTGTAAATAGGCTGTGATCCAAAATAATCTCCCCAACGTTCAATGGTATCACTCAATACAACTAAATTGCCCTGTCCTTCTTTTACAGTAATCATATCTGAATATGCTACACCATCATAAAACATGGCAGATATTCCCGGAAATCTGTTTTCTCCTGTATGTTCAAATGAAATAATTGCTTGACTTCCATTCGCACCATCGCCCACCCATGAAATATTCGGATATCCAAAATCCAGGGTATCATTTGATATGATAGTTGAACTGATATTGTAATTCTGATTATCTATCCCATCAATAAGACCCATAAATAATCCGCTTCTGCCATTTGATGTATCAATACAATTGGAAGCAAACTGAATTTTATTGTTTTTGTAAAATGCAGCAAGTACCCTTCCGTCATTGGTTGCCGCATATCTGTTTATCCCTTTTTGTTTGCCATGAGGTGGAACACCATATTTTCTGTCTGCAATTATTACATCAATATCCATGGCTGCATTTGGTGCATCAATGGTATCAGAAACTGAAACAATAAAGATGGTATCATTCTGAATATCAAAATTTCTGTTGCTCAGAAAATATTGTTTTGGACCTTCGATATCTGATCCCCATTTCACCGGATGTAAATTTCTGATGTTTCTGTTATTGACTTGAATATTATTCCACAAGTCTGTAACCAATGGCAGTCCTGAATATCCTTCTTTTTTTCTGATTTGCCATATCACAGTTTGTTTAAAACCCAGTTGCCAGCTTACATTCTCTTTGATTTGATTGCCTGTAATAAACACCTCATTATTGGTGATATTGATGGCAGGATAATCGAACCACGTTGTATCATTAAAAGGATTTCCCGGCAAAACATAGAAATTCCATACACCTTCGGGTTTATTGCTTTGAGAGAAGGCAATAACTATTTTACTGTAGTTGGAATTAAAACCATTAAGAATAACTGCAATAAAACGATCTGAAATTGGATCATATACAACCTTGGGATCAAACTTACCATTATTAACACCTGTGAGGTTTGAAGGTGTACAAAATGATTGAAGTGTTTTTGATAAAATATTGCTACCGTCTGGTTCATATACCCTGAACATTACATTAGAAACGGAAACAATCTTATTGCTGTCAGAAACAGCAAGGTAATTATCGAGAGGAACACTATTGTTAAAAGGATTTCCATTGAAACCTGCATTGATAATCGGAGGAGGCGGTGTTCCTCCTGATTTCTGTTGATTATCTGATTTTTTTCTTGAATATAATTCAGATACTTTTCTTTTTTGTTCAAAAAGAAATTTTTTATCCGGATTACCCATATAATCTTTTGTTTCCAGGGATAAAATGCTTGATTGCCAGGGATCTTCCGGTAACGATTTGATATCAGCAGAAGAGGTGATGTCTATCACCATTCTTGTTTTTTGAGCTGTATGCTGTGAATTTACTATACCTGCGATGAAAAATAAACCGGTGATTAAAAAGTACTTTCTCATAAATATATAGAACAGAATGATTTTGTTTGTCAATTAACTACTACGTTTTCTATCTTTGTAAAAATAGTAATTTATTTTATTCTGAATTGATATATTCATCTTCATGAAATTGAATTTATTGTCATTTCTTTTTTTGATTTTACCTTGGTATTGGGTAACTCCTGATTATATATATTCATCTGAAAAAGCCGGGTTCAGTATCCATTTCCCTGCTGAATATAGGGATTCTGTATTTACTGAAAATAATCAGCAAATACACAGGGTAATTGCCGAGCATAACGGAATTGTATATGTAGCCGAATCAAAAATTATAAAAGAGGAAATCGATCAGCATAATTGGAAATCGCTTAACGAAAAAGAACTGATTAAATTTGCCAATCTGATGAATGCTGAAATTACAACTGATAAAAGATTTGTGCATCATCATATATCGGGATTAGATGTAATTCTAAATAAAAAAAATGTTCGTTCAACCATTTATTACAGACATATATTTATTGGTAATAAAGCGTTTACCTATTATTGCGTTCAGCCAAGAACAAATCTTCAGCCGGAGAAAGCAACCCATTTTTTTAATTCATTTCATGCGTTTGATTTGAAAAAAAATTATAAAAAATAAAATGAAAAATAAAAATAATATCGTTTATTCAACTCATCCGGAATCCTTTTATCAATCGGAAGATGATCATGAAAATGAATCCTCTGATTTTTATCTGAAAGTTATAGTTGACAGGAAACAAAAAGGGGGTAAAACCGTTACCATGGTTGAAGGTTATATTGGTCCGGAATCGTCATTAAAGGAAATTGAAAAGCAATTAAAAAGTAAATGTGGTGTTGGAGGCACAACTAAAGACCGTGTAGTGATGATTCAAGGTGATCATCGTGAAAAGGTGATAAAAATTTTAAACGAAATTGGTTTTAAAACAAAATAATAATTCATCATCATGAGTATCAGGTTTATCATAGTTTTATCATATATTTTTTTTCTGTTTGCCTGTTCGGGAGCAAAATATTACGTTAACCAGGCAGAGAAGTTTGAAAAATCAAGAGATTATGAGCAGGCTGTGGTTCACTACAATGAAGCGATAAACAGAGATCCTGAAAATAAAGATGCAAGAAAAGGGTTAAAAAAATCCGGTCAGCGTTTAATGAATGAACTGGTTGATGATTTTGAAGCATCAATCGCGGTTAAAAATTGCGAAGAGGCTGTAAAAACATATCGTAAAATTTATCGATTAAAAGAAAACATTGAACGAAGAGAAATTAAAGTTGAATTACCTGATAGTATCCAGTTACAGCATGAAAAATGTTTTACTTTATATCTTGATGATTTATATCAACAGGGATTAAAAGCAATAGAAATTAAAAACTATTCATTGGCTACCGATAAGGCATCAGCCATCGAAAAATTACAACCATTATATGAAAATCTCGGCAGATTAAAAATGATGATACAGGCTGAACCTATTTATGTTCAGGCCATGGATGCATACAATAAAAAACAGATGATTTCTGCTTTTGTGAAGTTTAAGGAGGTGGCACAAATTTATCCTGATTATAAAGATGTGCAGCAGAAATTAAATGAAATCATATCTACAAGTTCAAGGGTTGTTTCCATTTTCCCTTTTGGTAATCAGACTACATCAATAAATATTAATGAGAAATTAAAATCGGAAATAGATGATGAATTAAAAATGGTATCCGGTGATTTGATTAAAATCATTCATAACAACGATTTGAAAAACGCCATATTAAAGATTAAAAATGATATCAATAGCAGGTTAACGAATGATGAAATGATAAAGATTTCGAAGGATTTTAAATCTGATAAAATTATCAACGGTGATGTGATTGCTGTTGAGATAAAATCACTTCCGGTTCAAAATGATTTTAAATCAGCATACCTGAGAGAACGAATTATGTATTTTGATCCTTTTACCAATTCACAAATGAGTAATTTCCAATACAGGGAAGTAAGATACAAGGAAGTTATTGAGGAGGTAAAAGTTACAGTTCGCTTTAATTATCTAATGCTGGATGTTAAAACTGGGCTGACTCAGTTTTCAAATGTGATTGAAAAATCGATTGTCAGTCAGTTGAAATATGCTACATATGACGGTCCGCTTGAAGATTTGTATCCCACTACCGGATACATCTCTCAAAACGATTTGAGAAAATGGAAAACGCGTTTTGATGCAGCAAAAGACAGAAAGTCTGATGAAGAGCTTATTCAAACATGTACTCAGCAGGTAGCTTCTACTTGGTTTAATGATTTTATTCAGAAGGTGTTTGAATAGAATATGAACTGAATGTTATTTTATTTTACATCTCATTTATATTAACTTATCACACTGTTAATATTGCCTTAACATCATAAAGAATTGTCGGGGGTAAATTTGTGTCATAAAATATTGTATGAAAAATATACTGACACTTTTCATTTTATCCTTTTTATCACTGTCTGTTTTCACCCAGAATGGTTTTATAGCAGGAAAAATTATTGATCAGACAACAGGAGAAGAACTGATAGGTGTTTCTGTATTGGTTAAGGGAACCACCAAAGGTGTTGCAACTGATATTGACGGGAGTTTTAAATTGGAATTAACGCCTGGAACGTACGATATTCAGGTAAGTTTTATTTCTTATGAAACCAAGATTATTTCAGGGGTTACGGTAAAAGCGAAAGATATCACTGACCTGAATGTATCTCTTAAATCAGTAGAGAAAGAGCTTGGAGAAGTAGTGATAGAAGCAAAAGCAGATCGCGAAACTTCTTCTGCGTTGGTATTGGAACAGAAAAATAGTGTAGTTGTGTTTGATGGTATCAGTGTGGATCAGATCAGAAAAACACCCGATCGTAATACAGCTGAGGTTTTAAGAAGAGTAAGTGGTGCAACAGTTCAAGATAATTTTGTTATTATTCGTGGTTTACCTGATAGATATAATGCAGCATATGTTAATGGCTCGCCACTTCCAAGTTCAGAACCAGACAGAAAAGCATTTTCATTTGATATTTTTCCTTCAGCATTATTAAATGATGTTAAAGTAATTAAAACAGCAGTACCTTCAGTTACCGGTGAATTTGCTGGTGGTATTATTCAGGTTAGTACTAAAAATATTCCAGAAAAAAATTATTATTCATTCAGTTTAGGAACAACAGTAAATGCCATTACAACTTTCTATGATTACAAGAAAGGTATTGGTGGTAATACAGATTTTTTGGGAATTGACGATGGAACAAGACAACTTCCTGCAAACTTCCCTTCTAATGCTGAAATTGTTGAGGCGGGAAATTTAAATGCATTAACAAAACTTGTAGATTATGCCAAGCGTCTAAGAAATAATTTTCCAATTTCAACAATTATGGCACCACCCGGATTGAATTTTCAATTTTCAATGGGACATAATCTTAATTTAAAGCCAAAAGATAAAAGAGATGGATTAGGAAAAAAAGAATTAGGAAGTGTATTTGGACTAACCTATAATAACATGGCTACCCTGAGACAAATTGAACGAAATGATTTTGATTTGAATGGTAAGTTGCTAACATATAATGATAATCAATATACAACCAATACAAGTTGGGGGGCAATATGGAATTTGGCATTCATCTCTTCAAGTGCTAATGGTAACAACACCAGAATTTCTTTAAAAAATATATTTAATGTAAATACCAATGATCAGATAACCGAAAGAACTGGAGTTCTCTTGGATCAACTTTTTGATGTAAGATCGTACAATACACTTTATACTCAGAATTTGTTATTATCAACAAATCTCAGTGGTGAACACTCATTATCAAAATCAAAACTTAAAATTGAATGGGGTGGGGGTTACAGCAGATTGTCTAGAATAATACCTGACTATAAGGTATTGGAATACAGAAGAGATGCAGGCGATACAACACAACCATTTATAGTTTCATTCAGTGGTTCTCCTCAATCATTAATTGCTTCAAGATTTTTCTCAAATCAATTAGACAATATCTATTCAGGAAATCTAGATTTATCATTTCCTTTCAAACTCGGAGCTACACGACATGAAATTAAAGCCGGTGCATTTTTACAATATAAAGACAGAGATTTTCAAGGTAGAGTGTTAGGATATTGTACTTATGGAATAGGCGGATCAGACATGCCTTCTATTTCTACTTCTTCTATTGATACAATATTTCAATCCAGTCATTTTAGCAGTGATGGATTAATTATTAAAGAGGTTACAAGAAAATCTGATACTTATATTTATTCATCTTCAATCATTGCAGGATATATACAATTAGAGAATTCATTTTTTGAAAATAAATTAAAATTTGTTTGGGGTGCTAGAATTGAAAGGTTTAATCAGAACTTAAACACATTCAATGCCGCTGACGACACACCTGTTAATATTGATAGTACTGTTACAGATATTCTACCTTCAATAAATATTATTTATGGATTTCATCCAAAATTTAATCTGAGATTAAGTGGCTCTCAAACTGTAACCAGGCCTGAATCCAGAGAATTGGCGCCATTTTCCTTTTACGATTACAGTATATTCGCTTTAGTGGGAGGTAACTCAAGATTGCAGCGTACAAAAATTACCAATGCAGATCTAAGATTTGAGTGGTATCCTCAGGGTGGCCAGATTGTTTCATTAAGTGGGTTTTATAAGTATTTTGAAAATCCAATTGAAAAAATATTATTTCCAGGTGCCACTAATAGAACATTTACATATATAAACGTACCAGAAGCTATTGCAGCTGGTCTGGAATTAGAATATAAATTTTCAATTGGTTCACTATTGGGTAAACAACATGCCAGATTCTTTGATGGTTTAAATTTGTCTGGAAATATAGCATATATATATTCCAATGTTAGTTTAGTTGACACTTTATCTGGAACCTCAGAAAACAGAAAAATGCAAGGGCAGTCTCCCTATATTTTAAATACTACACTCCAGTATAATGACAGCAAGTATGATTTTGGAGTAGCATTATCTTTCAATTATATCGGGCCACGTATTTGGAGTGTGGGTAATTTTTATTATCCTGCAATTATTGAAAATCCTCGTCCTGTGTTAGATTTCCAGATTACAAAAACTTTCTTAGAAAAGGCACTTGAATTACGTTTAAATGTTAAAGACATTATAGCTTACAATGCTATATTTTATCAAGACTTGAATAATAATAGTCAATTTGATGAATCAGTTGATAATAAAATGATTAGTCAGAGACTTGGTCAGCAAATTTCATTTGCAGTTAGCTATAAATTCTAACCTTATTTAGTTAACCATTAAATAATACACTGTAAACTTTTAGTTTATATTAACAGCGCATTTTTGTATAAAATATTTAAAAAATGAAAAAGATTTTACATGCTATTGTCTTAGTCATCTTCAGTAATTTGCTGATGGCTCAATCACCTTTTTTTCAATCTACAAATTATGTTGGAGCATTTGCTCCGGCACCGACTGCAAGATGGACAGATGGTTGGTGTAATTTTGATCCTCAAAATACAAACTATCCAACAGCAACTGTTCAGGTTGTTTCTAATATTTTGACTAATACAACATGGACAGCCAATAATGTATATTGGATAAATGATGCTATCATTTATGTTAAACCGGGAGCAACATTAACTATAGAACCGGGAACTATTATCAGAGGATCTGGAAAGGGTACGATTTGTGTTGAAAGAGGTGCGAAGATTAATGCACAGGGTACGATAACTCAGCCAATTATCTTTACATCTAATAGCGCAGCGGGTTCTAGAAATTATGGAAACTGGGGTGGAATTGTTATATGTGGAGCCGCGAGACATAATTTGATTGCCGGACCTAATGCAACTGTTGAAGGTGGTATTGGAGATGCTGCATCACAAACTGGTGTACATGGAGGTAATAATGATGATGATTCATCAGGAGTTTTTTCTTATTGCCGAATAGAGTTTAGCGGCATATCTCTAACAGCGCAGGCAAATTCAGAAATCAACGGTTTGTCTATGTATTCTGTTGGAAAGAAAACAAAAATTGATCACATTCAGGTTTCATACTGTGGTGATGATTCTTTTGAATGGTTTGGAGGTGCTGTAGATTGCAGATATTTGGTAGCTTTCAGAGGATGGGATGATGAGTTTGATACTGATAATGGATTCAGAGGTAGAATTCAGTTTGCATTGTCAGTGAGAGATCCTCAAGTTGGAGATCAGTCAGGTTCAAATGGTTTTGAATCAGATAATGATGCATCTGGTTCTTCTAGATGGCCAAAAACAAAAGCTGTATTCTCTAATGTTACCCTTGTTGGCCCAATTAATTCTTCAAATCCCGGTTCAATAAATGCAAACTATCGCAGGGCTGCTCATATCAGAAGAAATAGTGGAATTAATATATTTAATTCTGTTTTTATGGGTTATCCAACAGGTATGTTAATGGATGCAAGAAGAACTGTAACAAACTTCTGTCAGGATACTTCTTTTTTTCGTCATAATGTTTTTGCAGGTATGAATACCGACTGGACGTTGGCGTCCTCGCCCGTTTCAGATACTTTATGTATGACAAATACTGCCGGTGTTGGTGCATTTTTCCTTAATGTAAACAACGATAATGATACATTAAATTCAACGGCACAAGTTAACTTGGTTGATCCTTATAATTTATTAAATCCGGATGCAAGACCTAGTGGTGCTCCATTAAGTTCAGGTGCTGTATTTACAAACTTGTTTTTGTTGCCTTTGGTTGCTCCTCCTGTAGCAACTTTTAATTCTTCAACAGATACAATTTGTGAAGGCTCATCTATTTCTTTCACATCCTCACAACCATCACAACCTTTTTCAACTTATTCATGGTCAATTACTGGAGGTGCACCATCTTCTTCTACCAATGCTTCGCCAAATGCAACATTCAATTTGCCAGGCACTTATAGTGTAACTCTTACAGTCTCTAATACTTTGGGTACATCCAGTTCAACTCAAACTATTGTTGTATTGTCAAATCCAAGTACTCCATCAATTTCTCAGGCAGGGTCAGTACTTAGTATAAATAATACATACAATACATATCAGTGGTATTTGAATGGGAATCCAATTAATAATGCAAATACACAAACTTTCAATGCTGATACTACAGCCGGCAATTATTCTGTTCAGGTTTCAAATGCATTTGGTTGTACATCTACTTCATCTACTTATTCTTATACAACAGGATTAGCAGCATATACGAGCAGTAATAATGCGATATGCGAAGGTAGTTCAATTACTTATACAGCAACGACATCTGGTGCTACTTCTTATAACTGGGTATTTGCTGGCGGTAATCCTTCTTCATCAAATCTTCAGACAGTTACAGTTACATACAACAATTCAGGAACATTTGCGACTATTCTTTCTGTTAGTCAGGGTTCTAATAATGCATCCAGTAATGGTATAGTTACAGTTTACGATTTGCCTGTTCCTAACATAATCTTAAATGGTAATGATCTGTCTTCTTCTCAATCATATGCATCTTATCAGTGGCTGTTAAATGGAACTCCAATTTCTGGAGCCACAAGTTCAACCTATAATGTAACAGTTGATGGCGCATATACTTTAGAAGTTATTGATGATAATGGTTGTTCAGGTCAATCAACTGTATATAATTTTTATGCTTCTTTAGAGCAAAATAACTTATCTGGTGAACTATCATTATATCCAAACCCAGCTTCAGATATTGTTAATGTTACTTTATCTAATGGAGAATTAATTAATGATATAGTAATTATTGACTTAAGCGGAAAAGTAGTATTTAGTCAGTCTAATATAAATTTATCTTTTTCTGTTATTAATATTGATCAATTCAATGCTGGTGTTTATATTCTTTCTGTAAATGGAAAGAATACAAAATCAACTAAAAAATTAATTGTTCAATAATATTAATTTCTTAATTCTAAAGGCGGCATGTTTACATGCCGCCTTTTTTATTATCAATACAATACATATTTGCTAAAAATGATAATGCTTTTCGACAAAGGTTGATGTAAAATTGAAGAAAAAAGTATGGAAAATTATATCCTGTTTTTTTATGATGCATCAAAATCAAGTCATTTAAAAACCCTGGCATGGATTCAAACTAAATCAGATCATGTAATACCACATGATTTAATGAAAGAACCTATTACGCCCCGCAGACTAGAAGAGTTGGCAGGGCAGCTGGATTGCACAGCAAGAGACATGGTCAATGAAACCTCCGGCCTGTATATTCAAATGTATTCGGAAAGTGAACTTTCAGAGAATGACTGGTTAAAAGTTTTATCACATGAACATCAGATGATTCGCTTACCTATTGCAGTGAAAAATAATAAAGCCGTATTCCTTGATCAGCCATCAGATGCATTACATTTTGAAAAATTACTCTCTTCATAGTTTTGTGATGAATATCACTTTTTAATGCATCTTTTTCATTTACATTTGATGCAAAATTTAATCAATGTTTTCATCTGTTGGAAGTTTACTGTCAATGAAATGTCCGAAGTGTCATGAAGGAGATATCTATATAAATAAGAATTCTTATCATTTATCAACTTCAGGTAAAATGCATCAGGCTTGTCCTGTTTGTAATTTAGACTATCAGCCTGAACCCGGCTTTTACTTTGGTGCAGGATACGTAAGTTATGCGATTACCATCGCAATCAGCATTATAATTTTTGTATGCTTATATCCTTTTGTAGATTGGTATCGATGGGAAATATATGTTGGAGTAATTTTTGGTGTATTATTGCTTACGTTTCCTTTAATCTTTAGATATTCGAGGGTAGGGTGGTTGTATATTTTTCACAAATACGATCCTCAGTTTTCAAAAAAGAATTCTACTGAGTAGATAAAACTATTTCCGTTGCTCCTTTTCCAAACTCAAGGTATGGGGCATCATGAATGGAAATAATATTGTAGTTGCAAACTTCTTTCATGATCTCATTTTTGAGAACCCCCTTTCCCACACCATGAATAACGATTAGTCTTTTTATTTTTTTCTTTAATGCATCCTGAATTACTTGATGAAATTTCTTAAGCTGAATTTCAAGTATTTCTCCATTACTTAATCGCCTGTAATCATCAATGATTTCTTCAATATGTAAATCAATTACCCATCGTATTTCAGGTTCATTTCCCTTGTTTAATGGTTTTGCTGATTCACCAATAATACTGGGATGAACATGAAAGTCTTTATCCTTAACCTTTTTAACTATAGGCTTTTTTTCTTCCCAATTGATTTCTGAATCTTTTAGATTTTTATTGGTGATGGTATTTTTACTTTTTTGAGATTGACGCTTTACTTTTTTTATTGCAGAAATCTGTGATTTATATACTTCATTGATTCCGCAGTATATTTCAAGTCCATCGGTCATTTCCACCCAAACAATATTATCGGAAATCTTTGTAATTACTCCACCTCCTTGATGATTTACAAATTCTATTTGATCTCCCACTTTCATGAATGCAATTTCCGTATTTATACCAAAATAAAAAAGGGTTACCATTGGTAACCCTTTTTTATTTTAAAAGAAAAAATTATTTCACTTTTTCCACAACGGCCTTGAAGGCGTCTGGGTTGTTCATGGCTAAATCAGCTAGTGCTTTGCGGTTAAGCTCTACACCGTTACTGTGGATTTTACCCATAAATTCTGAATAACTCATTCCGTGTTCTCTTACAGCTGCATTGATCCTTTGGATCCAGATGGCCCTGAACGTACGTTTCTTGGCCTTCCTGTCTCTGTAGGCGTAGCCTAAGCCTTTTTCAACAGAGTTCTTCGCAACTGTCCACACGTTTTTTCTGCGACCGAAACTACCTTTCGCTAGTTTCAGCACTTTTTTCTTTCTTGCTCTGGAGGCTACCTTGTTTACTGAACGTGGCATGTTACGTGGTGTTTAATTGATTAATAAATTAATTTAATAGCATAAGTTTAACGTTTTTCTCATCTCCTTTACTTACTAAAGCAAAATGAGTTAACGCTCTCTTACGCTTGGTAGATTTCTTTGTTAAGATATGCCTTTTATAAGCATGTTTTCTCTTGATTTTTCCTGAGCCTGTAACGTCAAAACGTTTCTTGGCGCTGGAATTTGTTTTCATCTTTGGCATTGTAACTTATATTTATGTTATACCTAATTATTTCTTCTTCTTCGGACCAATCATCATGATCATCCTTTTTCCTTCCATCAAAGGCAACGATTCTACTTTACCAACTTCTTCCAGTTCATTGGCAAATTTAAGTAGAAGCATTTCACCTTGCTCTTTAAAAACAATTGAACGGCCTTTGAAAAATACATAAGCTTTTACTTTGGCACCTTCTGCAAGAAATTTTTTCGCATGATTTAATTTGAAATTAAAGTCATGTTCATCGGTTTGAGGCCCAAATCTGATTTCTTTAACAATCACTTTGGTAGCCTTGGCCTTTATTTCTTTTTGTTTTCTTTTCTGCTCGTATAAGAACTTCTTATAGTCGATAATTTTACATACTGGCGGTTCTGCATTTGGAGAGATTTCCACTAAATCCATCCCTGCTTCTTCAGCCATCTTCAATGCCTCTTGAATAGAAACTACAGTTGATTCTATGCCATCTCCTACAACCCTTACGCGTGGCACACGAATTCTATCGTTAATCTTATGTTCCGGTTCTTTTTGTTTTCTGTTGAACTGAGAACCGTATCTCGGCTGCTGTAAAATATCGACCTCCTTTTTTTAATTAAACTTTTCGGCAATACGTTGTTGAACTAATTGTACAAATTCATCAGTGCTGAATGTGCCTAAATCACCTTTTCCATGTTCTCTCACGGCTACTTTCTGATCGGTTTCTTCTTTCTCACCAATCACAAGCATAAAGGGGATTTTTTTCATTTCATTATCCCTGATTTTCTTTCCAATTTTTTCAGAACGATCGTCAAATAGGGTGCGAATGTCGTTATTTTTCAACAAATCAGCAACTTTTTTTGCATAATCATTGAATTTGTCGCTGATGGGTAGTATGGCTACCTGTTCAGGAGCCAGCCATAACGGGAAATTTCCACCGCAATGCTCTGTTAGAACAGCAATAAATCGCTCCAGCGATCCAAATGGAGCACGATGTATCATCACAGGTCTATGTTTTTGATTGTCAGAGCCTGTGTATTCAAGTTCAAAGCGTTCAGGTAAGTTATAATCTACCTGAATGGTACCCAATTGCCAGCTTCTTCCCAACGCATCTTTCACCATAAAATCAAGCTTTGGTCCATAAAAAGCAGCTTCTCCATATTCAATAATGGTCGGCAACCCTTTTTCTTTTGCGGCTTCCTGAATATCACGTTCTGCCTTCTCCCAATTCTCCTCACTGCCAATGTATTTTTTACGGTCTTCTTTATCGCGAAGTGAAACCTGAGCCGTAAAGTCATGAAAATCCAGGGACTTAAATACGTGTAGCACCAAATCAATAACTTTAATAAACTCTTCTTTTACCTGATCCTGGCGACAAAAAATATGTGCATCATCCTGAGTAAATCCTCTCACACGGGTTAATCCGTGAAGTTCACCGCTTTGCTCATATCGATATACAGTTCCAAATTCAGCCAGACGCATCGGTAAATCTTTATATGATTTTGGTTCTGCTTTAAAAATCTCGCAGTGATGCGGACAATTCATCGGTTTCAACATGAACAATTCATCTTCTTCCGGGGTGTGAATAGGCTGAAAACTATCTTTACCATACTTCTCCCAATGCCCACTGGTTTCGTATAATGTTTTACTTCCGATGTGTGGAGTAACTACCTGCAAATAACCTGCTTTCTTTTGTGCATCACGCATAAATCGCTCAAGACGTTCTCGCAGGTCAGCTCCTTTGGGCAGCCACAATGGCAATCCTTTTCCTACTTTCTGACTGAAAGTAAATAGTCCTAATTCCTGTCCGAGTTTGCGGTGATCTCTCTTTTTGGCTTCTTCTAATAATACCAGGTATTCATCAAGTAACTTCTGCTGAGGGAATGATATTCCGTATATTCGGGTTAATTGTTTATTTTTTTCATCTCCTCTCCAGTACGCACCGGCAACATTCAACAACTTTACAGCTTTTACATATCCGGTACTTGGTATGTGACCACCGCGACATAAATCAGTAAACGTTCCCTGATCACAAAATGTAATGTCACCGTCTTCCAGATTTTCAATCAATTCAATTTTGAATTCATTGTTTCTTTCCTTGTAGTATTTTAAGGCATCTGCTTTCGAAATTGGATATAAATTGAATGTGTTGTCTTGTGAGGCAAGTTCAAGCATCTTTTTCTCAATTTTGTTCAATTCATCTGAGGTGAATGATTGATCTCCAAAATCGATATCATAATAAAATCCATTGTCGATGGATGGTCCTATCGTAAATTTTGCATTTGGATAGTAATGCTGAACTGCTTCTGCCAGAATGTGCGCAGATGAATGCCAGAAAGAAGATTTTCCATTTGAATCATCCCACGTCAATAATTTGAGCGTGCAATCTTTTTCAATCGGCATCGTCGCCTCTTTAATCACACCATTAATTTCTGCCGCCAGCACTTTTTTGGCTAATCCGTGACTGATGCTTTTTGCTATTTCCATTCCCGTAATTCCGGGTGAAAATTCTCTTACAGTGAGGTCAGGAAAAGTAATCTTAATCATTGCACATTTTGATAATTGGAAACAAAGATAAATAAACTGTGCCCATTACAAAAGTGTTTTTAGACAGCTTGATTATTTTAAGGCCAGAATGTAACGAACTGAAATAATTTGTTCGATGTTAGGACTAGCATCATTGGGAGGAAGTTGCATCAGGTAGCGAATTTGGAATCGATGGATTTTTTGGTAAGCCCATTCCTGTCCAATGGTTAATCGATATCTGCTGATATTAAATTCATCTGAAGTCAATGGGATCCAGATTTCGTTTTGTGCATATGTGCGAAAAGGTAAATTAGGCCATTTAAAAGTTGCACCAATCATATTTCTGTTATCAACAGATGGATAATGAATATCTGGTGCAAAATAATTCTCCCACTCAATTTGTGTTCGGTTCCTGTAATCTAAAGTAAATCGTTTAATGGGATAAGAAATATTGATGTCGAAAGAGATACGATGACGCTGTAAAAAATAATCATCTTCTCGTTGATAACGATTATCAAATCGATATTGAACCACTAAACTCAACCATTTTAGTACTTCATAACTTACAGAGGGTTCTATAAAAATATTTCTTACAAACAGTGAATTTTCGTTTAATCGTATTTCTGATTCAAAGGAAGCACTGAAGTTTTTTGGTAGTTTTTTTCTAATTTCAAATCCCCACCATGTACCAAAATCATAGGATTGTGCGGCACTTTGAAATGAAAAAAGTACAGAAAATAATATTGTAAAAAGTGCAGATTTATTTTTAATCATCATCTCCATCATCACCTACGGACAACATACTATCCGAGTTATTTTCAAATTTCTTTGAATGATAATATGCCTTAATCAGCGCATTTTGTTTTACCAGATTATACTTGATAATTTCAACTTTTTCGAATGAAATTCCGGTTCTTTCTTTTAATTCATTGATTAATTCAATTTCAGATCCGGGTTTAAGCAAATCCAGGCGGTCGAATGTAATGACTTTGGAAGATTCTGTTTTTAAGTCAAGTATTTTCTCAAATACAAATACTATTAGAATTACTGTTGCATTAAGAAGCACGGCCTCAAGCAAAGATAATGCTGACGTATTGATTCCATTCAATACACTTAGTCCGATAATCACAAACAAATAGGTCATTTCACGAATCGGAATGAGATCTGTGCGGTACCTTATTATTCCGAAGATGGCAAACAATCCTAACCCAAAGCCAAGGTTTAATTCCAACTTACTCATGATAAAGGACAGGAAGAACACTATGATACCAATCAGAAAAAAAGTAAAAACAAAATTCTTTTTTCTAAAGGTGGTATAATAAATACCGAATACAAGTACGATAAGAACACTTAGTTGTAGTCCAAATGAAAGTGATAAACTGTAAATGGATTCAAGGCTATATAAACTGCTGAATAATAACATGCTTATTTTAAAATGTATTGATAAGTTTTTACTTCAATTATTTTTCCTTTGGCATTAGTAGTGGTTCTTGTATTTTTAAGGTTGTTTTTATACGTGTATGTATGAGATTTTATTACCTCTCCTTTCTTATTCAAAATGGTTTCTTTAATTAATTTTCCGTCATTGTTATATTCATATGAAGTTATCTTAGTTTCCTGATTGGTTACCGGATCAATTACCAATTCTTTACATAACTTTTGTTGTGGTGAATATTGATATCTTTCAAATAAAACAACATCTCCTTTATCGTTCATCTCTTTTTTTTCAATCACATTTCCAAGGGTGTCATACTTCTCAATGGATTCAATGAATTTTAAACTAATACCTCCTTCAATAACTTCACTTTGCTCAATTCTTTCTTTAATTCCTGCATCTTTTATTTCTTTTCTTGATTGAGAAAAAATACTGAACTGAGACAAAAAGCAAAATAAAACAGTTATAAAAAATTTCATTTTACTTCAATAAATAAATAGTAGGAATTTCAACCGTCTGATTGTCTTCAGTGATTTCTACTTCTTTGATGATAGCATACTGACCTCCGGGTACAGTAAATGTAGAATCATCTGAGTAGGCAAATATTTTATAATTCCCTTTTCTCAGATTCTCAAATTTAAAGGTTCCGTCGTAACTGGTACGTGTGTCATTGTCATAGAAATCATTATCACCGTAAATGATATATACTCTTTCTTCTTGCGCGGGAAATGTAGATTGGAGCAATGTAAAATTTGTATTATAATCACGAATGATTATTTTGCCCTGTATGGCTGAAGTGCCTCCTTCTCCTTCTGGTTTATCACAGGCCATAAAAAGGGCTGTGCCAAGAAATAATAAGAGTATTTTTTTCATTATTTCAGCAGTGTTATATGGCCGAACAATGGGACATCAATATTACCATCATCATCACTATACATGAGTTTGTATGAATATACACCCATTGGTAGTGGTTGTCCGTTATATGTTCCGTCCCAAGCAAAATTCAAATCAGTGGTATTGAATAAAATCTCTCCCCAGCGATCAAACACAGTAAATTCAATTTTCTTAATACGCTCATTAAAATGAAGTTCAAACACATCATTTTTATTATCATCGTTTGGTGAAAATGAATTTGGAATGTATAGCGTAGGTTCAACTTCAACTACTGGTGGGGGAGGAGGTACAAATGTAAAATATGCAATGATTGTATCCGGTTGAGTAACAGTATAACTAACTGCAGAATCTAATGTTGATGGATTCAACGCATGATTTGAAGACTCCCAATGGTCAAATGTATAACTTGCAGCAGGTAGTGCAGCCAGATTATAAAATTCACCAGGATTGATATTGTCGTTAAAAGGATAAAATGGTAAAATCGTATTGTTTAGTTTTATTGAACCAGAACCGGGAGGAGATACTTTATACACAACCTGCAGTGAGTCTGGTTGAACAAAGTGCGCAATAATTGTATCATTCGTATTAAGTGTAAAATCAACCTGAGTACTATTTATATTAGGGTTGACTGTATGATTATTCAATTCCCAATAATCAAAATTCCAACCAACAGAAGGGATGGCATTCATATCAATTACTGTTGAACCGAAATAGGTTGAAGACCAAGGGTAAGAACTTAATAAATTACTCAAGAATTCTACATTTCCACTTCCGGGTGGATCAACCATCACAACAACATTGTAAGGTCCTGTTACATCATAGCAATCTACTATACCGTTTGTGATAACACTACAGCGACCGTTGATCTGATCTTTCAGATAATTGACATGCTGCTGCCATTCTGCAATAGTTCCACCCCAACGTCCAATTTGTCCGGGCATTTCAGGAGTAATTACATTTAAAATACTATCTAGATGTGCCATGATTTTTGGGCATGTCAATGGATCATTCAATAACTCAGCATAACGGGTAATAAACAGATTTTTAAAACCATCGTTTTCCATCAATGCAAAGAAAATATCCATGTGTCCCATGTTTGGACCGGTATTTTGAAAATTGTTATCCAGATCACAAGGATCTGCCTGATAACCGGTTGTTGGCCATCCGGAGAAATTTTCACCTAAATCATAAACGTTATCCATATCCCACATGATATATTTCCATTTTACACCGGGGTTACCATATCCTCTCCACCACATGGAATTCCAGTTTATCCAGTCACTGTTCACTATATATGTATTATAGATATAATGATCAATTACACTCATCACATCAATACGAGACTCGGCCACATCATAATTTGCCTGTACTGCCATGCTGTTATTCATGATATAGTTATATAGATTATTCCAGTCTGCAGTTGAACCATATCGAACATTCATACCACCCCAATAAGATAAAATATCAATTTCATCTTCTTTCTGATTGTAATAGTATTCGGTATAATCCGCATCACTTGCTTTTTCTCTTATTTCATATAATCCCCAATATTGCCCGTTAATGTAAACTATACAACTTTCATATCTCCTGCCGTCCATATTCAAACCGATTTTAAAAGCATATGATTGCACAAATCCATCCCTTAAATGGCAACCTGGATCATTTTGAAACGGATAGTTATCAGAAGCACCCGCTTTAATAATTAATCTTTGATAACTGGGGCGTGGAGAAGTGTGAAAAATAGGATATTGCATTTCATCATCGTATCCCTCTTCATCACGGGTAATAAAATCAATCCCTTTTTGTGGATATGCCCAAGAATCGTTTCCATGCTTATTTACTTCTCCATAACTCTCAAATTGAAATGTTTCATTTGCATCAAAATATTCAATAGAGGCTCTGATTTGTAACGCTGGATTACTAAATAGATTATTAAAATTTGCAGATGATAAAGAAAGAATAGGTATGGTATGATTTACATTAATAAAATAGGTATTGGTTTCTATAAAACTGGACAAAATGGTTGGATCTGATGAAAATGCCCTTGCTCTCAATACAGTTGTAGCAGCGATATTTATCGGTCCAGAGTAGGCTGTAGAAGCTGCAGTGGGCTCACTTCCATTCGTCGTGTAACGAATGGTTACATTCGGATCCGGACTGGAGATAGATACGTTGATAGCCCCGGGATAATTTCCTGGAGCTAAACTCATGATGGGTTTTGTTGCATACCCTTGGAATGATCCTGTATTCGTATTATTGGGGGTTGGTGTGGTGAAAACACCCCATGTTGCTGCGCCATCTGTTGTTCTACCCCTTGAAGAATTTCTTAATGTGGGCTGAATATTAATAATGTCGATGATATTTGCAGCATTGTCAGCAATCAATATTACTTCATTGCCTTCGCTCTGTGTGAGTTTGAAATTACTGTGATATGGTCCGGTATTAATATCGCGGTTACTCGCATAAATTAATATTCTATCTCCGGGATTCATTGTAATTGCAGGTAAAGCCCACTTTAACGGATTAGTAACTTTATCACTGATAAACAATCCTGACAGATTGACTGCACTTGCTCCGTTATTGTATAATTCAATCCAATCCGGAGAATCTCCGAAATTATCGGTTACAGTTCCCATATTTGCACAAGAGTACTCATTAATCACAATCTGCCCGTGAACTAACTGAGCGAAAATAAAACTTATAAGAAGTACGTAAATCTTTTTCATTTACTGAATAATTAATTTTTGAATGTTCATGTTCAAATTTGTATGAATTCTCAAAAAATAAATGCCTTTTTCCAAGAAACTTACATCAATCATAGATTGATGCAAAATTGTTCGTACGGGTTGTCCGGCAGCGTTAATTATTTGAATGGATGTAATGTATCCTTCTGATAGATTGATATTTAAGAATTCTGAAGCAGGGTTGGGATATATAGAAATCACTGTTTGATCCAATGATTCAATACTTGCATTGCAATCTGCATTATATTTTACACCAGGGCTTCCTTCCGGACAACCCGCAAACCAAGACTGTGCATCACAAACATCTCTGCTGAAATTAAAATTTGTATCTGCTTCTAGAGTGTATCCATTGCCATCAGGTTGTTCTGACCAAGGTAAATCATCATCATAATATACCGAGAAAATTATTTTATCATTAGCATCATAGATTCGGATGCAGTCACCATCGCCGGAAAGGTTAAAGAAAAATGGGCCCACTTTATTACTAACCCAGGGAAATTGTACATTAAATTTTGCCGGTGTATCGTACACAACCAACGACCCTTGAGGTTGTAATACAGTGTTTGATGGAATTACAAAAAGATTAACGTTCTTACTGTCTCTGATTTTATAATTACCAATATTTACAGCACTGTTACCAATATTTCTGATTTCAAACCAATCACCTGCATCTTCTGTTAATAATGAACTATAGTTTATTTCACTTACAACAATAGTCTCTGATGTACAGGGAATAAAAGGTCCGCCTGGTGAACCCAACACACAGCCAGTTCTCCAGCTTGTGGGCAGCGCAGGGTCAAGTGTTGTGTTTTTTAATTCAAGTGTTCTACCGAAACCATCTGCTCCAATAGGCCATGGTAAACTATCCTGATAAAATACCTCAAAAACCATAGCGTTATTTTGGTCAAACACTCTAATACCGTCAGCATTATTATTTAGTCCATACCCTAAATTACCTTTTCTGTTAGTAATGTTATAAACGGCATCAAAAGCAACAGTATCTGCACAAAATACCAAATATTGCTGAGGTCCGATGATTGTTCCTGGGGTTACTAAATACAATCCCGTTAAGCTGCTGTCTCTCAATCTGTATAATGATAAATCAACTGGCGAATTTCCGGTATTGTATAATTCAAACCAATCACCTGTATTCTTGGTGGAGTCAGAATTGTAATGAATTTCTGTCAGTTTGATTGTGCTTTGACTATATCCAGTTATTGATATAACTGTAAAAATCAAGAATAGAACATTTACTTTAATTTTCATTGCGTGGAATTTAACGTGAAATTAATATTTAACATTGAATTAATTATGAATTAACCATTTTTTACTAAAAAAAACGATTTCTAATTCTAAAATTTAATTTTTATATTGATGAACGTATGATTTATTCCACTGACTCTAAATATTCTTTTTTAAAAGAGGCTTTCAAAAATATCGAAATGCCTTTTGCATTTATTGACTGGTCAAATTTTGAAAAAAATATCCAGTCTGTTATTCAGCGTGCCAATGGAAAAAAAATACGACTTGCTTCTAAGTCAATACGATCAATTGAGGTGATGCGCAGAATTTTTTCCAGTCATGATTTATTTCAGGGTATAATGGCTTACCATCCCGGTGAAGCAGTGTTCTTAAGTAAATCAGGTTTTGATGACATATTGATGGGTTATCCTGTATATTCAAAAAAATACATCCAATTAATTTTAGATGAAGTTAAAAGGGGGAAAAGTATTGTATTTATGATAGATTCTATCGAACATATACAAGCCATACAAGATGTAGCAGGTGAAATGAATATTACGGCTGAAATTTGTATTGACTTAGATATGTCCACCCGTTTTCCATTTTTGCATTTTGGAGTCCACCGATCTCCGTTAAATACCCCGGAACAAGCTGTAGATTTATATCATAAAATTAAACAATTTAAAAATGTTCAGTTAGCTGGAATCATGGGATACGAAGCCCAGATTGCAGGTGTTGGAGATGCCAATTCTTCAGGAATATTTAAAAATATGGCGGTTCGCTTGATGAAACAATATTCTGCTCGTCAGCTTGCTGTAAGAAGAGAAAAGACCGTTGAGGCATTAATGAAGGAAGGAGCAAATCTTCGAATTGTTAATGGAGGAGGAACAGGTTCGCTGGAAACTACACATCAGGAAAATTGTGTTAATGAAGTTACTGTTGGGTCAGCTTTTTTTAGTCCGGGTTTGTTTGATCATTATTTAAATTTTCATCACTATCCTGCCGCAGGCTTTGCGCTTGAAATTACTCGTCAGCCTAAAACAAATATTTTTACCTGTCATGGTGGCGGATATGTCGCATCGGGTGAAGTCGGATTGTTAAAGCAACCAATACCATATTTACCAGAATCAATTAAACCGATACCACTAGAAGGATTTGGTGAAGTTCAAACTCCAATCTTATATGAGGGAACTCTTGATTTAAAAGTGGGTGATCCATTATTTTTCAGGCATGCCAAAGCCGGTGAGTTGGGAGAACATTTTAATGAATACAATATTTTAGAAACAAGTGGCCGGGTATCAAAAGTAAAAACATACAGGGGCGAAGGTTATAGTTTTAGCTAATAGAATTTTCTATGAAAATCATCACATACCGATTTATTGATATTATTATTCAAACAATTGTAATACTTATATCTGTCTATTTTCTATTTACTAAAGGTTGGTCAGGTCTTTATTTATTTTTTGTGATGATGAGTATCGTACAAACGGCAAGTTTATTGTTTTACATACTCAGTAAAGGTGTTGTTATTTCTCCACTTAGAAAAAAAATACACGTACTGATGTATATTATGTTTGCAGTGGTGTTTTTTCAGATTGTAGTTATGCAGTTGTCAGTCAAGGCAGGTCATTATTTTATATGGCCTGTAATCATCTTATCCGGTATTTCCATGGTTTTGTATTACATCAATTCGTGGATTGATTATTTCAGGGAATTCAGGAAACTTTCTTAGCAATTTCTTCCCTTATTTTTTTTGGAAATTTTTTTACCACCTCATGATAAGAATGATTAATCAATTGATAAATTAGGTCATTGTTTTCACATTCGTCAATTTGAATAGAATTCCAGTAAGTTTTATTCATGTGATATCCCGGAGTTATAAAATAATACATTTCCCTTAATTCAATTGCATGTTCCGGATCGCATTTTAGATTTGCAAAAGCCGATAATGGATCAAGAGATAAGATGGCAAAGATTTTACCTCTGATTTTAAAGACCAGTGTCTCATTATCAAATGGTAATGATTCAGTAGCCTCGTATTTGCTCAGGCAATATGTTCTGAACTCTTCAATATTCATGAGGTGCTTTAATGTTTAAAACTATCCCAACCTCCGGCAGTGATGGGATGCAGTTGCTGCTGACTATCGATGATGTAGCAATTGTCACCTTCTTCAGTAATGTATCCAATGATATGCAAATCGGAGATCATTCTTGCTTTCTCATAATCTTCCTGTTTTATGGTCATCAATAACTCATATTCTTCACCCCCATACAATGCCATTGTAATGGCTGGCATATTCATTTCTTCTGCAACTTTCCAGGTTCCTTGATCAATAGGAATTTTTTCTGCATCAATTCGGCATCCATGTTTTGATGCATTGCAAATATGTAAGATTTCTGAAGATAATCCGTCTGAAATGTCAATCATAGAGGTGGGCTGAATTCCGAGTTCTTTTAACTGACGAATAACATCATATCTTGGTTCTGGTTTTAATTGTTTCTCCAATACATAATCATGACCTTCAAGATCGGGCTGTATGTTAGGATTTTCAAGAAAAATCTGTTTTTCTCTTTCTAATAGTTGTAACCCTGCATAAGCTGCACCTAAGTTTCCTGTGACAAAAATTAAATCTCCTTTTTTCGCCCCATTTCGATAAACGATTTCCTTTTCTTCAGCAATACCAAGGGCAGTTATGCTAATTACCATTCCCGACGGGGTCGTGGTTGTATCTCCTCCGATAAGATCAATTTTATAATAATCGCATGCCAGTTTTATTCCCTGATATAATTCTTCAATGGCCTCAACACTATATTTGCTGGAAACAGCAATTGATGTAGTAATTTGAAGCGGCTTGGCATTCATTGCCAGAATATCACTCAGGTTAACAGCTACAGATTTATATCCCAGGTGTTTTAGGGGAACATAGCGCAAATCAAAATGAACACCCTCAACCAGCATATCGGTTGTGATGATTGTTTTTTTATTTCCATGATCAACCACCGCCCCATCATCTCCAATACCTGTGATGGTCTCTGAATGGTGCAATTCAACTGTTGATTGGATTTGTTTAATCAGGTTAAATTCACCAATATTTTCAAGCGAAGATTTATTATTGTTCTCAAACATAGATAGTTATATTTTATATTCTTTTTGAATACTTTCAATTAGAAACCAAATATCTTAAAATATTTGCAAGGCGTTGGTGCATTGCATAAATTTGCACTTTAATTTATTTAGATTAATTCTAAATAGCTTGAACAAAATGCTTTTAATCTTGTTAATTTAATGATTGGAAAAATATGATTTCAATTTCTGAAAAAGCAAAGAGTAAAATTACGGATTTAATGAATGCGGATAATATTTCACTTGAACACGGATTTGTTAGGGTTGGTGTTCAGGGAGGAGGTTGTTCGGGTTTGTCATACCAGTTGGATTTTGATACCCAATTAAAAGAAAGTGATCAGGTATTTGAAGACAAAGGGGTTAAAATAGTGGTGGATAAAAAAAGTATTTTATATCTGGTGGGAACTGAGTTGGATTTCAGCGATGGACTGAATGGAAAGGGATTTCAGTTCCATAATCCAAATGCCAGCAGAACATGTGGGTGTGGTGAAAGTTTTGCAGTTTAATTAAATCTTGAATTGATGAGCAACGAGCAGGATAAAATATTGGATGAGTTTATTTCCGGTGATTATAAATATGGATTTTATACTGATATTGAAACGGAAAAAGCACCAAAAGGGCTGTCTGAAGATATAGTTCGTTTTATATCTGCAAAGAAAAATGAACCGGAATGGTTGCTTCAATGGAGGTTGAAGTCATTTGCATACTGGAAAACTCTTGAAGAGCCTGAATGGGCAAAGGTTTCATATCCTAAGATTGATTTTCAGGATATTATTTATTTCGCAGCACCTAAACAAAAACCACAATACGAATCGCTTGATGAGGTTGATCCGCAATTGCTGGAAACTTTCAAAAAGCTGGGAATTTCTGTGGAGGAACAAAAAGTATTAGCAGGTGTTGCTGTTGATATTGTTATGGACAGCGTTTCTGTTAAAACAACTTTTAAAGAAAAATTATCTGAATTGGGCATCATTTTTTGTTCGATTAGTGAAGCCGTTCATACATACCCTGATTTGGTAAAAAAATATTTAGGGACCGTAGTTCCATATAAAGATAATTTTTATGCTGCTTTGAATTCTGCGGTATTTTCTGATGGTTCTTTCGTTTATATACCAAAAGGCGTTCGTTGTCCTATGGAATTGTCAACCTATTTCAGGATTAATGCCATGGAAACCGGACAGTTTGAAAGAACATTGATTGTTGCTGAAGATTCAAGTTATGTGAGTTATTTAGAAGGATGCACTGCTCCAATGCGTGATGAAAATCAATTACACGCCGCAGTGGTTGAACTCGTAGCGATGGATCATGCAGAAATAAAATACTCTACTGTCCAAAATTGGTATCCGGGTGATAAAGAAGGAAAGGGTGGTATTTACAATTTCGTCACCAAACGCGGTATTTGTAAAGGAAATTCGTCGAAGATAAGTTGGACACAAGTGGAAACCGGATCTGCAATTACATGGAAATATCCATCAGTAATTTTAAAAGGAGATCATTCTGTCGGAGAGTTTTATTCTGTTGCTGTAACAGGAAATTATCAACAGGCTGATACCGGAACAAAAATGATACATCTCGGAAAAAACACAAAAAGTGTAATTGTTTCCAAAGGAATATCATCAGGTAAAAGCAATAATAGTTACAGAGGCCTGGTGAAAATCGCACCCGATGCTAAAAATGCAAGAAATTTTAGTCAGTGTGATTCGTTGCTGATAGGCGATCAGTGTGGTGCTCATACGTTTCCTTATGTTGAAGTGGGCAATACAACGGGTATTGTTGAACACGAAGCAACCACTTCAAAAATATCTGAAGATCAGATTTTTTATTGCAATCAAAGAGGTATTAATACAGAGAAGGCAGTAGCACTCATTGTGAATGGTTATTGTAAAGAAGTTTTCAATCAGTTGCCCATGGAATTTGCGGTTGAAGCTCAGAAATTATTGGCAATTAGTTTAGAAGGATCAGTAGGATAATTAATGTTTAATAAATCAGATCATGTTATCAATTAAAAATCTAAGAGTAGAGATTGAAGGGAAAGAAATATTAAAAGGCCTGAATCTGGAAGTAAAGGAGGGAGAAATTCATGCGATTATGGGACCCAATGGTTCAGGAAAATCTACCCTTGCATCTGTAATCGCGGGTAAAGATGGTTATGATGTTACTGATGGTTCAATAGAATTTAAAGGCAAGGATTTATTTCAACTTGCACCTGAAGAAAGAGTAGGAGAGGGCGTATTTCTCGCTTTTCAATATCCTGTTGAAATTCCAGGTGTTAGCATGATGAATTTTATGAAGACGGCAGTGCAGGAAGTGCGTGAATACAGAAAACAGGAACCTCTTGATGCGAAATCTTTTTTAGCACTGGTAAAAGAAAAACAAGCACTGGTGGAATTGGATAAAAAATTAACCAACAGATCGGTTAACGAAGGTTTTTCTGGAGGTGAGAAAAAGAGAAATGAAATTTTTCAAATGGCCATGCTAGAACCTTCTTTGTCAGTATTGGATGAAACAGATTCAGGTTTGGATATCGATGCATTGCGAATTGTTGCCAATGGCGTAAATAAATTAAAAAGCAATTCAAATGCTTACATCGTTATAACTCATTATCAGCGATTATTAGATTACATTGTTCCTGATTTCGTACATGTATTATATAACGGAAAAATTATAAAAACGGGCGATAAAAATTTAGCCTTGGAATTGGAAGATAAAGGTTACGATTGGATTATTAAAGAAGAAAAGGAAAAGGTATAGTACACATGCAGAACGAATTGATCAACATATCTGAACGTACGCTTGAAAATAAATTAAAGCCTTCAATTACTTTTGATGATTTTATCAATGATCGTCAGCAGGCTGAGGAATTGTTTTTACAATTACAGTTGCCGGATGTTAAAGAGGAAGATTGGAAATATTCGAATATAAGGTCATCTATTGAAACGTTCCATCCGAAGCCCAATCATCATCATCCTTCAAATAACAATGCAGAAATCAATACCATAAAAATACATAATGGGTATGTTGCATCTATTCAAATTTCTGAAGAGATTAAAAAATCACTCGATATCATTTCTCAGCCTTTACATCATGGTATTGATGAATTAAATGATGCTAAGAAAAATATTTTTATTGCATCCAACCTGGCATTTTTTCAAACTTCTTTACAATTTATTTTTAAAAAGAATACCATTTGTTCTGAACCCCTGAATATAATGTTTTCATGGGATAATGAGAACGACTTGGTAGCGCATACAAGATTCTATTTTATTGCTGAACAAAATGCACAGGCTTCAGTAATCATAAAACATAATTCTAATCATTCACAAGCATCTGTTCTCCATAATCATGTATCGCAAGTATCGGTAAAAGATTCTGCAAAAATTTCATTCAGTAGACTTCAGCAAGAGAGTAATCAATTGCTTTGTATTGATCATGTAATTGCAGATGTGTTTTCGAATGGATTTTTATCCTGGGATAATGTTCTTTTATCCGGTAAGTTGATGCGTAATACCTATCAGGTATCTTTAAAGGGAGAACATGCAAATGCAACTTTATCTGGTATTGCTATGTTGAATGAATCCTGTCAGGGTGATACTTCTGTGCTGATCAATCATTTATCTCCTCATTGTGAAAGCAATCAGAAATTCAAGTCATTGATTGATGATAATGCTCAGTCTGTTTTTACCGGTAAAATTTTTGTAGATCAAAAAGCGCAAAAAACTAATGCATATCAATCTTCTAAAAATATTGTATTAAGCGAAAGTGCAAGATCATATACTCGTCCACAACTTGAGATTTATGCGGATGATGTAAAATGCAGTCATGGTGCAACAACTGGCCAGCTTGATGAGGATGCATTATATTATTTACGTTCAAGAGGAATTTCAGAAACAAACGCACGAAAATTGTTACTTATGGCATTTGTTGAAGATGTACTCAACCAGTTCGAAAATAAAGAATTTAAAATGCAGATGGAAGATGTTCTTCACAACAAATGGAATGCATAAATGATGGAAAAAATATCACCTGATCATACAGCATATTGGACAAAAGTCAGGAATGATTTTCCTATTCTACAACGAAAAGTAAATGGCGTTCCACTTGTTTATCTTGATAATGCTGCAACTTCTCAAAAACCTCAGACTGTTATTGATTCTTTGGTAAATTATTATTCTCATTTCAATGCAAATGTTCACCGTGGAGTACATACGCTTAGTCAGGAAGGAACGGATGCTTTTGAAAATGCGAGAAATCTTGTTAAAGATTTTATTCATGCAGCAACTCACAAAGAAATTATTTTTACAAAAGGCACTACCTCTGCTGTTAATTTAGTAGCATATACTTTCGCAAAAAAATATTTACATGAAGATGATGAGATCCTGATTACAGAAATGGAGCATCATTCCAATATTGTTCCATGGCAATTGGTTTGTGAAGAAAAAAAAGCAAGATTAAAAGTTATTCAAATTAACAATAAAGGTGAACTTGATTTAAGTAATCTTGAAAATTTAATAACTGATAAAACGAAATTAATTTCAATTGTTCATGTTTCAAATGCGCTGGGCACAATTAATCCGGTAAAACAAATTATTGATAAAGCACATCTACATAATATTCCTGTATTACTTGATGGAGCTCAATCTGTACCTCATATGAAAATTGATGTGCAGGATTTGAATTGTGATTTTTATTGTTTTTCAGGACATAAAATGTTAGCTCCGACAGGCATTGGCATATTATATGGAAAAGAAGAATGCCTGAATAAATTATCACCGTTTGAAGGTGGAGGTGAAATGATAGATAGGGTAACATTTGAAAAAACTACATTCAATGAGTTGCCATTTAAGTTTGAAGCAGGAACACCAAATATTGAAGGTGCTATTGGATTAGGTACTGCCATTGATTATTTGAATTCAATTGGTATGGATAATATTGCTGAACGTGAAAATTATTTATATAGGTTGGCATTGGATAAAATGAAAAATCTTGACGGATTTCAATTGATTGGAGATGCACAAAATAAATCTGCTGTATTATCTTTTATCATTGAGGGTGTTCATCCTTATGATATGGGTGTGATACTTGATAAGCAGGGTATAGCGGTTAGAACTGGCCATCATTGTACACAGCCATTGATGGATTATTTTAATATACCGGGAACTATCAGGGCCTCTTTTTCATTTTACAATAACGAAGATGATGTTGAGAGTCTATACCAAGCATCTAAAAAAGCAATTCAAATGTTAAGATAATTATGAACACAGACATCATCGACATACAAGAAGAAATTATCGCTGAATTTGAGTTGTTCGATGATTGGATGTCTAAATACGATCACATCATTGATATGGGAAAATCATTATTGCCTTTCAATGATCAATACAAAACAGATGAGCATCTCATCAAGGGATGTCAAAGTAAAGTTTGGCTTGGAAGTTCTGTTGCTGATGAAAAGGTAATTTTTTATGCAGATAGTGATGCTGTTATTTCAAAAGGAGTAATTGCTTTGCTTATTCGCGTTCTTTCAGGTCATACTCCTCAGGAAATTGTGAATGCTGATTTATATTTTATAGATCAAATCGGTTTAAAGGAACATTTATCTCCAAGCCGAAGTAACGGATTGGCAAGCATGGTCAGACAAATGAAATTAAATGCCTTGAGTTATATTAAATAATTAATTAGTTATGTCGGTTGATACTGCTGAAATACAAAAAAATATTATTGCAAAAATCAAAACAATTTACGATCCCGAAATTCCTGTAGATGTATATGAATTAGGATTAATATATGACATCGATGTAAAAGATGATGGACGTGTTCATGTGGTTATGACACTCACATCTCCTAATTGTCCATCTGCAGAAGAAATACCAAAAGAAGTGGAAGAAAAGACTAAATCAGTTGATGGCGTAACAGAGGTTACAGTTCAACTTACTTTCGATCCACCATGGGACAAAGATATGATGAGCGAAGAAGCTCAGCTCGAACTTGGGTTTTTATGACCTCTTGAAATGTTTGTTTTTATTAGGGTTTAGACGTAATCAAAAATTTATTTTTATAAAAACACAAGATTTCTTCGCAAAAAAATTTTTTCTTTGTGCGGTCCATTGATTTTTAATTCTCCTAACAAGTTAAGGAACATGTCAAGAAATTTAGTGATTGTTGAGTCTCCTGCCAAAGCAAAAACCATTGAGTCTTATTTGGGAAAAGACTTTACTGTAAAATCGAGTTATGGCCACGTTAGAGACCTCTCAGAAAAAGGAATTTCTATTGATATTGAAAATAATTTCGCACCCGAATATGTGGTGCCGGAGGAAAAGAAAAAAGTAATTAATGAATTAAAAAAATTATCCAAGGATGCAGAGGTTGTATGGCTTGCTTCCGATGAAGACCGGGAAGGAGAAGCCATCTCATGGCATTTGTTTCAGGCATTGGATCTTGACGAAAAGAAAACGAAAAGAATCGTTTTTAATGAAATTACAAAACCGGCTATATTAAAAGCAATAGAAAAACCAAGAACTATAGATTATAATTTAGTCAATGCACAGCAGGCGAGAAGAATTTTGGATCGACTTGTTGGATATGAATTATCACCCATCCTCTGGAAGAAAATTAAACCATCGCTGTCAGCAGGAAGAGTTCAGTCGGTAGCTGTAAGAATAATAGTTGAGCGTGAGCGCGAGCGAAATGCATTTAAAACACAGTCTTTTTATAGAGTTGTTGCAGTATTTAATTCAAATGGAAAAGTTTTTAAGGCTGAGTTAAACAAACGTTTTGATAATAAATCAGATGCAGAACAATTTTTAAACAGTTGTGCTCCTGTAATTTTCAATGTTTCAAATGTCGAACAAAAACCGGGAAGTAAATCACCGTCTGCACCTTTTACTACAAGTACTCTACAACAAGAAGCGGGTCGCAAATTAGGATACTCAGTTTCTAGAACGATGCAGGTAGCTCAGAAGCTCTATGAAAGTGGAAAGATAACTTACATGAGAACAGACTCCGTAAATTTATCTGATGTGGCTTTGGAGGCTGCAGAAAAGTCAATCGCTGTAATGTTCGGCCCGCAGTATCATCAGCGTCGCCAGTTTACAACTAAATCTAAAGGTGCTCAGGAAGCACACGAGTGTATTCGCCCGACAGATATGTCTGTATCTTCAGCGGGTGCAGATGCTGCTGAAAATAGATTGTATGAACTGATTTGGAAAAGAACCATTGCTTCTCAGATGAGTGATGCTAAACTTGAGAAAACAATCATTACAGTTCCGTCACCATCTCCATCGCTCCATTTTTCTGCAAGGGGAGAGGTAATTAAATTTGATGGATTTCTAAAAGTGTATATGGAAAGCACGGATGATGAGGAAGAGGATGCTACAGATCAGACCTTACCTGATGTTAGAATTGGAGATGTAGTTAATCTGAATGAGATGGTAGCTACAGAGCGCTTTACAACTCCGCCGCCTCGCTACACAGAATCAAGTCTTGTAAAAAAATTGGAAGAATTGGGAATAGGTCGTCCATCAACTTACGCTCCAACTATTTCAACCATCCAAAATAGAGGTTATGTAGTAAAAGAAGAAAGACAAGGTTATACAAGAAAGTATAATGTTTTAACACTGAATCAGCGTGTAGTAAACGCTAAACAACTGGAAGAAAATACCGGTGCCGAAAAAAATAAATTATTCCCAACGGATATTGGTTCTGTTGTCAATGATTTTTTAGTTGAAAATTTTTCAAATATTTTGGATTATCATTTTACCGCTGATGTCGAAAAAGAATTTGATGAAATAGCATCTGGAAAATTGAAATGGGAAAATATGTTACATCGCTTCTATAAGCCATTTCATTCAACGGTTGAGGAAACAGAAAAACATTCTAAAAGAGCAACAGGAAAAAGAGATCTGGGTAAAGATCCCGTTTCAGGTAAAACGGTTTATGCGCTTGTGGGAAGATTTGGCCCGATGATTCAAATCGGAGAATCTGAGGACGAAGAAAAACCTAAATATGCAAGTTTAAGAAAAGGTCAAAGTATAGAATCCATTACTTTAAATGAGGCTATGGATTTATTCAAATTACCGAAATCTGTTGGTTTATTTGAAGATAAGGAAATGATTGTTGGTGTGGGACGTTTTGGGCCGTACATTCGTCACGATAATAAGTTTGTATCGATTCCTAAGCATATTGATCCGATGAATTTAGAGAATGCAGAAGCCATTCAGTTGATAGAGGAAAAAAGGAATGCTGAAAAAAACAGGGTGATACATTCGTTTGAAGGTACAGATATACAAGTGTTGAGAGGACGGTTCGGTCCTTATATTACATCTGGCGGTGCCAATTATAAAATACCCAAAGGAACCGATGCCGAAAAACTTACGAAAGAAGAAGTTGAACATATTATTGCAAACACTCAGCCTTCAGGTAAGTCTGCAAAGAAAGTTGCATTGAAAAAAACTGAAGAGAAAAAAGTTACGAAAAAGGCAGCATCTGCAAAAAAATCAGCAAGTCCTGCTCCTAAAACAAAAAAGAAATCTGCAGCTAAAAAGACTGCTAAAAAATCTTCCGGTAAAAAAGAAAAGTAATTAATACTTCATTGTAGATATCTTACATTTTTTACTGAATTTTCTCATCTTTCATTGCTGTACATTGCATCAATTAACTTAAAATATGATGTGGGAAGATTTTTTTACACCTGTAAGCAATTACGTATTGGCTGAAGACTTTAACCGAAGTCAGTATTCTTCTAATATTGAATGTTATTCAGAAGTTTCAGATTTCCCTGATTTCAACAATCAGAAATTTGATATTGTTTTGGTAGGAGTAGGGTTTGATAGTTTTGATTTATCCACAGGTATTACACAAACTCCAGATCATGTTCGTTATTGGTTTTACAGGTTGTTTAAAGGAAATTATGATGTTCGCATCGCTGATTTGGGAAACTTCAATGTAAAAAATTCCCTGGATGATGTTTCTGAAAAATTATCTGATTTACTTGCTGAAATCATTTATCAGGGATCAATTCCTGTAATCATTGGTGGAGGTAAAGAAATTGCTTATGCAAATTACCTGGCATATAAAAAAATAGGGAAGTATTGCAATCTTTTAAATGTAAGTTCAAGTTTAAATTTTAGCGAAGCTACCAACGAATTAACGGCCTCAAATTTTCTAAGTAAAATTTTAGCTGATCCTGAAAATCATTTGTTCAATTACTGCAATATTGGTTACCAAACTTATCTGAATGCACCGGAATTAATTGAATTATTCAGAGGATTTCATTTTGATTTGCATCGCCTGGGTGAAGTGCGAGCCAATATTGAAGAAACAGAACCTTTTATTCGGGATGTTGATTTTATTGCCTTTGATCTCGGTGCTGTAAAATTTGCTGATGCTCCGCATACTTTATTCGGATCTCCGAATGGTTTAAGCAGCGATGAGATTTGTAGGTTGGCCAGATATGCCGGTTTAAGCATGAAGTTATCATCCATTGGTTTTTATGGTATACAGCCGGGAGGGAAGCTTGAATGGCCCGATCATCATTTGATGGCTCAGGTTATTTGGCATTTTATAGAAGGTTTTTATTTGCGTAAACCGGAAAGCATGCGCTCAGATGATCCACAATACATGAAATATCATGTCACATTTGATGAATATCCGGATGAAATCATCTTTTATAAGAATACTATAACGGAAAAGTGGTGGATGGGAGTGCCCGTCAATGAACAAAGTCAGGGTAAATATCAAATGCGTGAGTATCTTATACCTTGTTCTCCATCCGATTATCAAATAGCCGCTTTGAATGAGGTTCCGGACCGCTGGTTACGTACTTTTAAAAAATTAAATGACTAAATAAATTTAAAATGCTGAAAATCAGAAGAATGTATGATTATATTAAAATTTCTTAATCAAGAGTTTGGCGGAAATAAAATTTTTTTTCCATACATTTACACTTTAAACGTGGTGTATACTGACTAAAGCATATACAGAAAAGAAATGAAAAAACTACTCTTAGCGACGTTAATTGCGGGTTCTGGCTTGATTGCCAATGCCCAGCAAGATCCTCAATTCACTCAGTTTTTTAATAATAAACTGATCATGAATCCGGCCTATGCTGGTGCAAAAGATGCAATATGCGCAACTGTGCTTAGCCGTTTTCAGTGGGTTGGTTTTCAAGGTGCGCCAACATCAACCCTTATTTCCGTTGATTTACCCTTATGGAATAAAGGAAATAATCAGATTGCTGTCGGTTTAACTTCATATCTTGATTATATTGGTTTTGAAAAAAATTATGCTTTACGTGTTGCGGGAGCATACAGAAGAAAAAATCTAGGTCCCGGTCATTTATCTGTTGGATTTGATGTTGGGTTCTCAAGTAAAGGTATTGAGGCTCCTACCTGGATTTATCCAAGTGGTTCGGGAGATCCAAATATTCCGACTGTTAATGTAAATAATATTGGTTTAGATTTGGGATTCGGTGCATATTACCATACAGAAAATTGGTATGTGGGTTTATCTGCGTTGCATTTAACAGCCAGTGATTTTAAAGATGTAAATATTCGTCAGGCTCGTCATATGTTCTTTATGGGTGGATATACTTTTAAAGGAATCGGTGGATCTGATTTTGATATCAATCCAAATATTCTTTTAAAAACAGAGTTTGCTACGGTTCAGTTTGATGCTAATGTGAATTTGATTTGGAGAGAATACTATTGGGGAGGAATTTCTTACCGTATTGAAGATGCTGTTGCAATCAATTTAGGGATGAATTTTGGTGCGATTACACCTAAACTGAATGGTTTACAAATTGGATATTCTTATGATATCAATACTTCTCGCCTAAGCGCATATAATTCTGGAACACATGAGATCATGTTGCGTTATTGTTTTAAAATTAATAAGGAACAGGAGATTATTAAGCGATATAACGTACGCTTCTTGGATTATAACAGAGATCGTTTTTAAATTTTTATTATTGAAAAATCAGTTTAATTAAGAAATATTAAAATAATATAAATGAAGTTTCGTTTATATACAAAAGATAAATTCGCCAAAAACAACAAAAGCATGAGAAAACTAGCGCTTATCGCCGGTGTAATTTGGTTACTTGGAAGTTGCAGCGGTGGCTATAATGGCCAGTTAATCGGAGTTCAGGGTCGTCCTAAATGGTATCAAGCTGATCCTTACGGAATGGTTTTTTTACCGATGGGAAGTTATACCATGGGTGACAGTGATCAGGAAGTGCCTCAGGCATTCCTTGCACCAAGTAAAACTGTTTCTGTTCAGGCCTTTTACATGGATCAAACTGAAATATCTAATAATGAATATCGTCAGTTTGTAAATTATGTTAGAGATTCATTGGCTCGAACCATTTTGGGAACAAATGTGGATGAAGAAGCCTTCTTCATTGCAGAGAATGACTATGAAGAGGAAATAGATCCACCGATTCTTAACTGGAAAGCTCGTATTAAATGGGATGATCAAGAGCAACGTGAGGCGCTTGAGGAATTATACTATCCTGAAGATCAGCGATACATGAGAAAGCGTGAGATTGATGTAAATAAATTGGTTTATACATATTGGTGGATAGACCTTGTAGAGGCTTCTAAATACAAATATCGTGACACACGCTATGAATCTGAAAAAGGAATTAATGGTAAGGATGATAAAACATATTATCAGCAGTATACCGGACCGGCTTCAGGTTCTGCATCACGTCAGGACAGAAGAACATTCATCCGTAAGGAAATGGTCAATATTTATCCTGATACATTGGTTTGGATTGCTGATTTAGAGTATTCATATAATGAGCCTCTCACTAAAATGTATTTCTGGCATCCGGCTTATGATAATTATCCTGTAGTTGGGGTAAACTGGAATCAGGCCAATGCATTCTCACATTGGAGAACTGAATTTATGAATAGTTACTTGGTAGGTGAAGGTGATTTCCCGGTTCATGATTTCCGTTTACCAACTGAATCTGAGTGGGAATATGCTGCACGTGGAGGTCTGGATTTGAGCCCATACCCATGGGGTGGTCCATACATCCGTAACTCAAGAGGTTGTTTCTTAGGTAACTTTAAACCTTTGCGTGGAAATTATATTGACGATGGCGGTTTCCATACATTACCTGTTGATTCTTACAATCCAAACGAGTATGGTTTATATTGTATGGCTGGTAACGTAGCTGAGTGGACGGCTGCTGCATTTGAAGAATCTGGTTTTTCATTCTCTCATGATTTGAATCCTGATTTGAGATATGATGCAAAAAGTTCAGATCCTCCGGTCTTAAAAAGAAAAGTAATTCGTGGTGGTTCATGGAAAGATGTTGGATATTATTTACAGGTATCCAGCAGATTATTTGAATATCAGGATACATCTAAGAGTTATATCGGATTTCGTTGTGTGCAAACCTTTATGGGTCGCGACAAGTCTGATTTTGAATAGTATTGATAACATATTTAATAGAGAAAATATTAACCAACCACTGATTTATTTTTAAATGTTTAATTATTAATTTTTTCTTAACCTATTTAATTTAAATTTTAGACGATGAAGAATTTAATCACATTTCTCTTCAAAACCAAGAAAGGGAAGCAGATCATGGGAATGATTTACGGTCTTGGAGCCGCAGTTGTAATTGTTGGTGCATGGGCAAAAATCCTCCACCTTCCGATTGCGAACGTGATGATTACAGTGGGACTTTTAACAGAAGCTTTGATTTTCGTAGTTTCAGCTTTTGAACCACCACATGAAGAAATTGACTGGTCATTGGTTTATCCTGAACTGGCTGGTGAAGAGGGGCATGGTGATGGACATGGCAAAGGCAAATCAGTGAAAGGAGGAACAGGTGTTACTCAAGAATTGGATAAATTGATGGAAGAAGCCAAAATTGATTCTGTTTTAATACAGAGTTTGGGTGATGGTATGAGAAAATTAAGTGAAACAACTAATGGTTTATCTAATGTTTCTGATGCCTCTTTAGCAACCAATGAATTTGTTTCTAACGTTAAATCAGCATCAAGTAATATGGGTAAACTTTCTGAATCGTATGTTAAAGCTTCAGAATCTTTAATGGCAATTTCTACTGCTGATGGTCAGAATTATGGTGAAGAATTACAACGTGTATCTAAAAATTTATCGGCGTTGAATTCAGTATATGAACTTCAGATTCAGGGAACAAAAGAATATGTTGAATCAAGTGCTAAGGCATACAATAACATCAATGAATTATTAAAATATCTTGATGCTTCAGTGGATGATACTAAACGATATAAAGATGAAATTCATAAATTAGGAAATAACTTATCTGCATTGAATACCGTTTACGGTAACATGTTGGCTGCTATGAATGTCAACAGATAATAAATTTTCAATTTTGATAATATTAAACCTAAAAATGAATTAAAGAATTATGGCAGGAGGTAATATATCACCGCGGCAGAAGATGATCAACATGATGTACCTAGTGTTGACGGCTCTGTTAGCGTTGAACGTATCGAAAGAAATTCTAGATGCCTTTGTGGTGGTTAACATTGGTTTAAATCAACAAAGAGCGAATATAGAGCAGAAGAATGAAAGTTGGTATAAAGAGTTTGTGAATCAGGATGAGACCGTAAACAGAGGAAAAAACCTGAAAGTTAAACAAGCTCGACAAAATGCTGATGAAGTTTCTAAAATCGCAAAAGAAATGAGTGCATTTATCCATTCTATGAAAGTAGATTTAGTTATGCTTGTGGATGCTGCACCTTCAAAAGAAGAAGCGGAAAACAGAATTAAAAATCCATCTTCAATTGATAAAAAAGACGATTATGATAAACCCACGCATTATTTTGGTGCTGAGCCAGAAACAGTGGATAAAGGTAAAGCGCGTGAATTAAAGCTTAAACTGAATGATTATAAGAAGAAGTTGATGGCTTTGGTGGATGAAAAAAATAAATTAGCGATGGAGGCTCGTCTTTCTCTTTTAAATACTCCAGATCCAGACCCAAAAGATAAGGCATGCGTTGAAGATGCAAAATGTGTATGGGAAATGAAATATTTTTACCATTTACCATTATCTGCAGCGTTAGTTGAGTTAACCAAATGGGAAAACATTGTTAAAGGTGCTGAGGCAGAAATGCTAACCTATTTCTGGGATCAGATATCTGCAACAGCATTTAAGTTTGATGCCGTTGAAGCAAAAGTAATTCCAAAATCAAGTTTTGTTACCTCTGGTTCAAGCTTTGAAGCGGAAGTATTTTTGGCCGCTTTCAGTACTTCTTTCAAACCTACTATTGTATATGGAACAGCTGTTGATTCTGCAACTGGTAATGTAACCGGTGCAGTTCAATTGGATTCAACTTTAATCAGAAATGGTAAAGGATATGTAACAATCCCCGCATCTGGCGCAGGAGAAAGAACATTTGCCGGTGTAATTAAAATGATTGATCCGGTTACACAGAAAGAGACATCTTACCCTTACCAGACGGTCTATAACGTTGCTCCTCCATCAGCATCTGTTGCTCCTACTAACATGAATGTATTCTACAGAGGACTAGAGAATCCGATTTCGGTTAGTGTTCCCGGTGCTGCACCTAATAATATTATTGTTAATGTTACAGGTGGTTCTATCAGTGGTTCAAATGGTACATACAATGTAGTACCCGGTGCTGGTAAAGAAATGTCAGTCAATGTTTCAGTAAAAAATCCTGGTGGAAAAACATCCAGTATGGGTAGTTTTAAATTCCGTGTAAAGCCTATTCCACAGCCTGAATTTAAGTGGGGTACATTTGCAACAGGTTCTAAGATTGATAAATCAACAGCAGCTGTTTCTCCTTTGGTAGCTGAGTTACCTGGATTTGAATTCCCCGTTAAGGCTTCTGTTTTGAAGTATGATATTTCTTACGTTGATAAAGGGAATTTGATTGAAATTACCAATCAGTCAGGTAGATCTTTGTCTGTTGATGTACAAAACAAAATCAAAAAGTTACCTAAGAATACGAAGGTGTTTTTTGAAAATGTGAAAGTACAGGTTCCAGGAGAGACTAAAACAATTAAAATTGCCGTTTTCACTATAAATTAAATATATGAAGAAAGTAACCTTTTTTCTGATCATCGCACTAGCATTTACCTTTGGTATTGCTGATTTGGGAGCACAGGTGTTAACTCCAACACCTTATGATGGTATTTACACTAAGATTCATTATCCCAATAGGAGAGTTGTACCTTATTCTCAATTAAGAGAAGCAGATGTTATGTTTGCCAAAAGGGTGTGGAGAAAAATTGATTTACGTGAAAAACTTAATCAACCATTATATTATCCTATTGAGGAAACTTTTCAACGTAAAAATTTAATGAAAGTAATAGTTGATGCATTGTTAAAAGAACAATCTTTAAATGCTTATGATGCATTAACAGATGATTTTAGTGGTGGTGCATTAACAACTGCAGAAGTTGAAAAACTATTCTCAAGTACTGATTCAATTCAAATTCCAAGTCTTGAAGATCCAGAAATTTTGATTGATACTGTGATTAAAAAAGATTTCGATCCATCTTCTGTAAAAGCATTTAAAATAAAGGAAGAATGGGTATTCGATAAGCAACGTTCTGTTTTTGAACCAAGAATTATTGGTATTTGTCCTGTTCAACAAGTTGAAAAAGGTGAAGAAGTATTTGATAAAGATATGTTTTGGTTATACTTTCCTGAAGTGAGAAAAGTATTGATTAATCATGAAGTGTATAATCCTTATAATTTCTCTCAGCGATTAACTTACGATGATGTATTTATGAAGCGTCAGTTCAATAGTCTTATTTATAAGGTTGACAATACTTATGATCGTAGATTAAGTGAATATACCACCGGAATAAATGCTTTACTCGAAGCAGAAGAGATTAAGACTCAGTTGATGGATTATGAGCATAATCTTTGGGAACAATAAAGTATAGAAATTTTAAATTTAAAAGCCCGATTTATCGGGCTTTTTTTATATCCAGTGATTAGATAAAATATATTCTGCAATTTGAATGGCATTGGTTGCAGCACCTTTTCGCAGATTGTCTGATACAATCCATAAATTGATTCCATGCTCTATTGATTCGTCTTTCCTTATGCGGCCTACTAAGACCATATCAGAATCTTTCGCGTGAATTAATGGCATGGGATAAATCAGTTTAGATATATCATCCATAACTATGATTCCGGGAGTCTGATTTAATATATCTCTGATATTATTGATATCAGGTGTTTTTGAAAATTCAATATTCACAGACTCTGAATGCCCACCTAATACAGGTATTCGGACTGTTGTAGATGTTATACGTATGTGTTTATCATCAAGAATTTTTTTTGTTTCATTGACCATTTTCATCTCTTCCTTGGTGTATCCATTATCCATAAAAACATCAATCTGTGGTATTACATTCAAATCAATTGGATATGGATATGCCATTTCTCCTAATATACCGCTTCTCTCATTCATTAACTGCTGAACAGCTTTGGCTCCTGTTCCTGTTACAGACTGATAGGTTGAGACTACAACTCTATTGATATTATAAATATCATGTAATGGTTTTAATACCATTACCATCTGAATGGTTGAGCAATTTGGATTGGCTATGATTTTGTTGTTGTGGTTTAATACACTGGCATTCACTTCAGGCACAATTAAAGGAATATCTTCGTGCATTCTCCATGCTGAAGAATTATCAATCACAAATGTTCCTTTCTTTGAAAATTCAGGTGCATATTGAAGAGAAACAGATGATCCCGCTGAAAATAATGCGATATCAGGATTTTTCTCAATGGCTTGTTCGATAGAAACTACTGCATATTCTTTTTGGCAATACATTATTTTTCTACCAACAGATTTTTCTGATGCAACGGGAATCAATTCAGTAACAGGAAAATTTCTCTCTTCGAGCAATCTTAACATCATGTTGCCTACTAAACCAGTGCAACCTACAACTGCTACTTTCATTGAATTATAATTGATAATAATGAGTTATACTCATCAAAAATAAGTATTTTTATCAAAGACTTATTGTATTTGTTGGATATGCAAAAAAATCTGATTGTTGCCCTTTGTTGCTTGTTTTCTCAAGTAATGCTTTGGTCGCAGGTAAATGATAATTTTTCTGATGGAGATTATTTGAATTCACCTGCATGGACAGGTGATACCGCTAAATTTGATGTGAGTGTAACCCAGGAATTATGGTTAAATGCTCCAGTCGTTACAGATATGGCTTATCTTTCAACTATTTCATCAAGTATAAACGTTGCATCATGGGAGTGTAAATTCAGACTGGTATTCAATCCCTCAAGTTCAAACTATGCCAGATTCTATTTGGTTTCCAACCAACAAAATATATTGAATCCCTTAAATGGTTATTTCATCCAAATGGGAAGTACTGATGATGATATATGTTTGTATAAACAAAGCGGAACAACTGTAACTAAAATTATTGATGGGGTAAATGGAATGTTGAATTCTGCTACAGTGACATGCAGAATTAAGGCAACACGTGATGCGATTGGGAACTGGCAACTGGAGGCAGATTCAACCGGAGGGAATACTTATGTCTCGTTGGGTTCTGTTTTTGATAACACCTATACTCAAAGTCTTTTTACCGGCTTTTCCTGTGTTTATACATCAACAAGGTCTGATAAATTTTATTTTGATGATGTTTTAATAACTGGAGCAGCAGCAAATGATACAATTGCTCCCAATGTTGTAGCCTTGCAGATTGTTGACAGCACCCATCTTACAATTGATTTCTCGGAGCCTATTCTTGCATCGAATGCAGAAAATGAAATGAATTATTTTATTTCCGGGGGTATTGCTAATCCATCAGTTGCGATTATCAATGCATTGGATAATTCGAAAGTTGATCTTACTTTAAATACTCCTATACTTGAAAATATAATGTATTCAATTTCAGTAACAGCTGTTACTGATTATCTTGGTAATACTATGAATGATACTACATTCAGTTTTGCTGATTTTACAGCTCAGGCAGGTGATGTTGTAATTAATGAAATTATGGCTGATCCTTCACCGGTTGTGAATTTGCCTGAATATGAATACATAGAATTAAGAAATAACACTTCGTTGCCGATTCAATTATCAGGTTGGAAGTTCAAAGTAAACTCCACCATTAAAACATTACCGTCTTTTACTATACAACCCGATAGTTTTGCTTTACTTGTAAGTAACACAGCTGTTACAGAGTTTGCCGGGTTACCCGTAATTGGTATTTCTTCTTTCCCTTCCATTACCAACAATGGTTCGGTAATTTCTCTTTTTGATCCGACAGATCAATTGATAGATGAAGTTGATTTTACCATCGACTGGTATAATAATCCTAATGTGGATGACGGTGGATATTCCATAGAAAAAAAGAATCCTTTTGATCAGTGCGGAGGAATTAATAACTGGAGAGCAACTTTTGATATTAACGGAGGAACACCCGGAAGAACGAATAGTGTATATACTACACTATTAACCGATTTGGGTTTTAAGGAAGTTAATGTAATTACTTCGGATTCAATAATTGTAATATTTAATAAATCATTAGATACTGCTACTGTGGATATCAATGATTTTTCAATTGATCCGTCTATTGGATCTCCAGGTCAATTGACATTTCTTTCGGTTTCATCAGTTGCACTAAAATTATTGACAGGTTTATTACCTAATGAATCATATACGCTTACTTGTTCAACTACTGTTGCTGATTGTAGCAATCAGATACCTACCTTTCCTATCACAGCATTGATTATGAATTACGTACCTGCCATTCATGATGTGGTGATCAATGAAATTATGTGTGATGAAAGTCCTTCAGTTTTGTTACCAACAGCTGAGTATATCGAATTATATAATCGAAGAAATTTTCCTATTACGTTGAGAGATTTTGTATTAATATCAGGTTCGTCCTCATACACCTTGCCTTCATATACGCTTCAACCGGATAGTTTTGTAGTATTGATTAAAGATGTATGGCAACAGGAGTTTGTTGGTTTACCTGTAATCCCGATGAGCAGCTTTCCATCTTTAACCAATTCAGGTCAGCAATTATCTCTGTATGCCAAGACCGGAGAATTTTTGCATACTGTAACTTATTCTGATAAATGGTATGGAAACAGTGCGAAAGATGATGGTGGGTGGTCGCTGGAACAAATCAATCCGAATTTACCATGCATAGGTAAAAATAACTGGAAAGCATCAGAAAATTATAAAGGAGGAACTCCTGGAAATAGAAATTCTGTTGAGCAAATATTTTTAGATACAACTTCATTGTATGCCTATGGAGTAGGAGTGAAGTCAGTTGATACATTATTGGTTTATTTGCGTAAATCTATACTGCCTTCTACATTGTCAGTTACACAATTTCAAATCAGTGGTGGGATAGGAAATCCTTTATCAGTTCTTCCTGTATATCCAGAACTTAATCAGTTAGAATTGGTCTTATCTTCTTCATTACAGTTAGATTCTATATATCAACTCATCATTCAATCAGGCATGTCTGATTGTGGAGGCAATATTATTTTAAAAGATACTTTTGAAATGGCTATTCCTGATTCATTAGAATCATTGGATGTGGTTATCAATGAAATTTTATCTGATCCTATTTCAGATGGAATTGATTTTATTGAAGTATATAATCGTTCAACACGATTTATTGACTTGAAAGATCTGTATATAAGCACTGCTGATACTATAACTGGAATGTTGGAGAGTATTAAGATGATATCGCCAACGTCATTGATTATTGCACCTGCACACTACAAAGTATTTTCTACCGATATGTATCAGGTATTGAAATATTATCAAACCAAAGATAATACTGCATTTATCAATCTTGAGTCAATGCCTTCCTATAGCAATACTGAAGGAACCGTTGTATTGTCAAACATTTCACAACAAATCATTGATCAGGTATCATACAATGAGAACTGGCATTTCCCTCTACTCAATTCAACAGATGGTGTTTCACTGGAGCGCATTAATCCTGATCAAACATCACAAGATTCAACCAACTGGCATTCGGCTGCAATGAATGTTGGATTTGCCACACCGGGTTATAAAAATTCACAATACGTTTATGTATCTCCGATCAGTAATCAGTTTACAGTTACGCCTGAAGTATTTTCACCGGATCAGGATGGTGTAGATGATGTATTGATTATTCAATATCAGTTTAATGACCCTGGATACCTCGCAACGATTGAAGTATATGATGCTACAGGAAGAAAAGTGCAAACCATAGCAAATAATCAATACATAGGAACTGAAGGATATTATTCATGGGACGGCATCAATGCTGACGGAAATAAAGCAAGAACCGGAATACATGTGATATCATTCAGGGTATTGGATCCATCCGGTAAAACTCATGAATTCAAGAAACCTTGTGTGGTTGCAACTCGTCTGAATTAAAAATCAATTCATTTTAGTTTTTCCATTCACCGGAAGTGGATTTTTTACTTTTTCGCTAGTGAGCGCCAGTTGAATCACCTCCTGCATTCGTGTTACATAATGAAATTTCAGGCCTTTAATATATCGCGCTTCAATTTCTTCAACATCCTTACGATTCTCTTCACATAAAATGATTTCACGGATGTTTGCACGTTTGGCAGCAAGTATTTTTTCTTTAATTCCACCTACGGGCATTACATGTCCGCGCAAGGTAATTTCACCTGTCATTGCCAGTTTTGATTTTACTTTACGTTGTGTAAAAGCAGATACCAGTGCGGTAAGCATAGTAATACCTGCTGATGGTCCGTCTTTAGGCGTAGCTCCTTCAGGAACGTGAATGTGAACATTCCAGTGGTCAAATGCTTTGGGATTAATCCCGTAATCAGCAGCATGTGCTTTTAAATATTCAAGCGCAATCATGGCTGATTCTTTCATTACACCACCTAAATTACCGGTGAGCGTGAGTCTTCCTTTTCCCTGACTTAAACTTGTTTCAATATAAAGGATGTCACCACCAACGGCTGTCCATGCAAGTCCTACCACAACACCGGCATATTCATTTCCTTCGTATTTTTCTTTTGGGTAAGGCTTACCCATAATTTTCTCAATGGCATCAGGTTGAACAATTGCATCAAACTTCATATCCATTGCTTTTGATTTGGCAAGGTTTCTGATCACAGAAGCTACAGCTCTGTCAAGCGAACGCACCCCTGATTCACGGGTATAATTCTCAATTAAAAATTCGAGGGATTCTTTAGGTATTTTAATTTTTTCTTTTTCCAAACCATGTTCGCAAATTTGTTTCGGAACTAAATGTTTGGCTGCGATTTCAATTTTTTCTTCAAGTGAATAACCTGATAATTCAATGATTTCCATTCTGTCTCTCAATGCCGGTTGAATGGTTGAAAGATTATTTGCAGTAGCAATAAACATCACTTTTGATAAATCAAAGTCCACATCAAGGTAGTTATCGTGAAATGCATTGTTTTGTTCCGGGTCTAGCACTTCTAATAAAGCAGATGATGGATCGCCATGAAAATCATTTCCAACTTTATCAATTTCATCTAAGATAAAAACAGGATTTGCAGATCCCGCTTTCTTCATATTTTGTAAGATTCGTCCAGACATTGCACCAATGTAGGTTTTACGATGTCCTCTGATTTCAGATTCATCTTTTAATCCACCCAACGACATGCGAATATATTTTCTTCCCAACGATTCTGCAATTGATTTACCTAAGGATGTTTTACCTACACCAGGAGGTCCGGCCAAACACAAAATCGGTGCTTTCATGTCACCTTTTAATTTCAATACGGCTAAATGTTCAATAATACGATCTTTAATTTTTTCCATTCCGAAATGATCGCGATCAAGAATTTTTTTTGCCTTCGTCAGATCGAACTGATCAGTGGTATAATCATCCCATGGCAGATCTGTAAAATATTCCAGGTAGTTTAACTGAATAGAATATTCAGCCACCATCGGATTCATTCTTTCTAATTTGGAAAGTTCTTTATCAAAAACCTCTTTTACTTTTTGGTTCCATCCTTTTTTTCTGGCCTTTTCTTTTAATTCTTTAATCTCCTGACTTTCTCCTGTGCCCAGTTCCTCCTGAATCATTTTCATTTGCTGATGAAGGAAATATTCTTTTTGTTGACGGTCAATATCAACTTTAACTTTGGTTTGAATTTCATTCTTCAGTTCCAGCAATTGCATTTCCTTATTCAAGAAACGCAAAGCCATGGTTGCTCTTTCTTTCAAATCCATCACTTCCAGCAATTGTTGTTTTTCTTCCATTTCTGCGTTAAGATTGGAAGAGATAAAATTGATAAGAAACGAAGGACTTTCAATATTCTTTATCGCAAAGCTGGCCTCAGATGGAAGATGTGGCGAATGCTGAATAATCTGTAATGATAGCTCTTTGATTTGATTTACTAATGCCTTGAATTCTTCATCATTTTCAATTGGTTTCTGTTCGGTGAATATATTGACATGTGCCTTTAAATATGGCTCGCTTTGTAGCATTTGTCTTAATTCAAATCGTCTTTTACCTTGAATAATAGCTGTGGTACTGCCGTCAGGCATTCGCAGCATCTTAACAATTTGCGCAACTGTACCAATCTTATACAAGTCTGATTCATTAGGATCTTCAATGCTTACATCTTTTTGAGCAAGGACTCCGATAATTTTTTTGCCATTATAAGCTTCTCTAATCAAGCGTATTGACTTATCTCTTCCCACAGTAATTGGGATAACTACACCCGGAAATAATACTGTATTTCTTAATGTGAGAATAGGCAATTCTTCCGGAACATCATCCAGATTAAAATTATCCTCATCTTCATTTGTAATTAAAGGTATGAAGTCTGAATCATCACCCAACATTTTCATGAATGCCATCTTGTCGTCATTTATCCACATATGTCAGTTTTTTTATCTGTTTGCTGCCAATTGTATTATTAAATACAGGCAATAAATCTAAAAATAATCAAATACACTATATACTCAAGGGTTGTGCCATATCTTCTTTGTTTGTATTTTTAAAACAAACCCTAAAACCCAATGAACTTTAAACAATTCTGGAAATTCTATTTCACATATCAGGCTTCTGAACTAAGGGCCATTCGATTAATGTTATTTTTTATCATTGTATTAATGGTTGCAACATTTACAATGGATCACTGGTTAAAACCAAATGAATTCAATATCAATACCTATGCATTTGCAATTGATTCAATGCTTGAACTTGTTTCATATAAGGACAGTATTGAACAATCAAAAAAATGGAAAAATTATAAGAAGAAGAGTTACGCTCATTCAATTCCAAATAGAATTACTCCTTTTTATCCGGATACTTTATCAAAAGAAGGCTGGATGAAATTGGGATTGACTGAAAAACAGGCAGATGTGATTTTATCCATCAGACAGAAAAAGGGTGGCTTCCATTCTGAAAATGACCTAAGCAATATTCAAATTTTGCATCAGTTTTTTCCTGCTATTCAGCCATTTCTAAAATTTGATACCCTATACCAGGCATCAACTGTTACGAAGCAAAAAAAGGAATATGCAATGATTGAAATCAACACTGCACTTCCTCAAAACCTGATTGAACTTCCCGGCATCGGTGAAAAGCTGGCAAACAGAATAGTATTGTACAGAGAAAATTTAGGTGGTTTTTATAATATTGAGCAATTAAAAGATATGTTTGGAATGCCTGAAACCACTTTTGTTCAAATACGTCCATACCTAATGATAGAAAAGATTGAACTAAAGCAATTACAAGTTAACTATGCATCAAAGCAGGAATTGTCCATGCATCCCTATATTGATTTTAAAATAGCTTCATCCATCGTTAATTACAGAAATGCACATGGTAATTTTAAGGATGTTCATGATTTATTAAAATTTGGTTTGGTAGAACAAAAACAATATGATAAAATTGCTCCATATTTAACCATCAAGTGATAGCTGAAAAATTAATACAAACCATTCGAGATATTCCTGACTTTCCGAAACTGGGAATAGTATTCAAAGATATTACACCGATTTTTTCAGATCCCCAATTATGCAAAGAGGTAGTAGATAGCATTGTTGAAGAATTTAAGGGAATAGAGGTAGATGCAATTGCCGGTGTTGAAGCAAGAGGTTTCTTATTTGGTATTATGCTTGCACAAGCGATGCAAAAGCCGTTCATTTTAATTCGTAAAGCCGGTAAATTACCTTATCATAAAATTTCAAGAGAATATGCTCTTGAATACGGAACAGCAAAAATTGAAATGCATACTGATTCAATTACTCCGGGTATGAAGGTAATTTTACATGACGATTTGCTGGCAACAGGTGGTTCCGCAGAAGCTGCTGCCGAATTGATTCAGGAGGGAGGTGGAGTATTGGCCGGATTCAGTTTTATAGTGAACCTTGCTCATTTAGATGGTGAAAAAAAACTTAAACGATTTTCAAACCATATTCAAAGTTTGGTGGTTTATCATGAGTGATATATTTTAGCAACTTAATTACATAAAAATATTATGGATTTTACGATCAATGAAAATCAGAAAATGATTGCCCAAATGGTGAAAGATTTCGCGGAAAAAGAAATTCGCCCAAATGTGATGCATTGGGATGAAAATGAAATCTTTCCTGTAGATGTGATGAAGAAAATGGGTGAAATGGGCTTGTTGGGAATATTTGTACCTCAGGAATATGGAGGAAGTGGAATGGGATATTTTGAATATATGAGCACACTTGTTGAATTGGGAAAAGTGTGTGGTGGTATATCATTATCAGTTGCAGCTCATAATTCATTATGTACAGGTCATATTTATTATCATGGAAATGAAGAGCAAAAGAAAAAATATTTACCGAAGCTTGCATCCGGTGAGTGGATTGGTGCATGGGGTTTAACAGAACCCAATACCGGATCTGACGCTATGCGGATGAAATGTACAGCTCACAAAGAGGGTAATGAGTGGGTGATTAACGGGTCTAAAAACTGGATTACTCATGGATTGTCTGGTGATGTTGCAGTTGTATTGGTCCGTACAGGAGAATTGCTTGATTCAAATGGCATTACTGCATTTATTATTGAAAAAGGTACACCTGGATTTTCAGCTGTGAAAATTAAAAACAAGTTAGGTGTAAGAGCTAGTGAAACTGCTGAACTTATCTTTGATAACGTTAGAATTCCTGAAGCAAATGTGATTGGTGAAGTGGGTCAAGGGTTCAAACAAGCCATGAAAGTATTGGATGGTGGTCGTATTTCAATTGCTTCTGTTTCTCTTGGAATTGCAAAAGGAGCATATGAAGCGGCATTAAAATATGCCAAAGAGCGTGAACAGTTTGGTCAGCCCATTGCCAATTTTCAGGCGATAGGATTTAAACTTGCAGATATGGCAACTGAGATTGAAGCAGCAGAATTATTGACTTTAAAGGCCGCAGATCTTAAGAATAGGGGAGAGAAGGTGACCAAAGAAGGTGCATTCGCAAAATATTATGCTTCTGAAGTGTCTGTAAAATGTGGTAATGAAGCAGTGCAAATCATGGGTGGCTATGGTTTTACAAAAGAATATCCGGCAGAGAAATTTTTGCGTGATTCAAAATTGATGACTATTGGTGAAGGAACTTCTGAAATTCAGAAGCTAGTGATCGCCCGAAATATTCTTTCTTGATTTTTTAGGATTCTTCAGAATTAATGTGCTTTTGGCGTAATTAATCTGAGCTTTGTATTTGTATAGAATATCACTTCCCAATATTCCGGAAATTTTTCTTTTTCCTATATTCTTATAAGCATTGTTCACGTGTTGTAAATCTATCAATACAATGTTTAACTTATTCATTTGCCACTCTTCCATTCCAATGGAATGAATGATTCCGAGTTGACTTTCCAATGTAGTATTTCCAATTCCGGTTGAGTTTACCTGAGCAGAATTTTCTTCAATTTCGATACCAAATTCTGAGCATTGATTGATATCAAATACTGATTTTGATGCACCTGTATCCAATACCAGTAAAGCCCTTTTATCATTAATGATGGCATGTATAAATACATGATATCCATCCTGATCAATTGCATGAATTTCGATGGGGATAATTGATTGATATTTCATATACGGAAATAAAAAAAGCCCCGAATCTTTCGGGGCTTTGTATTTTCAAATTGAAATTTATTTTTTCGTTTCTTCTGTAGATTTTTTACCTAAATCAATAACGATAGGAGTAGCAATAAAGATGGATGAATATGTTCCCACCAATACACCAATCAAAATTGCAAAAGTTAATCCTTTAATGGCTTCACCACCGAAGAAAAATGCAATCACTAAAACTATCAATACAGTTAAAGAGGTATTAATTGTTCTTCCAAGTGTACTGTTCAATGCATCATTGATCAGTTGGTGCATACCTCCACGCTTGTGTTCTCCTAAGAACTCACGAATACGGTCGAAGATAATTACTGTGTCATTAATAGAGTACCCAATTACAGTTAATACTGCTGCAATGATGGCTTGGTCAACTTCAAGATTAAATGGCAATATTCCATCAAATATTGAGAACATGGCAAGCACCAGAATTACGTCATGTAAGAGAGCAACGGTGGCACCCAATCCATATTGCCAACCTTTAAATCGGAATACGATATAAAGGAACATCATTACTAACGAAATAATCACAGCAATAATAGATTTGCTTTTAACATCACGTGCAACTGTCGGACCAACTTTATATGATTCAGAGATACCTGAGTCAACCTTATCAGAGAATTGTTCAAATGTTATTTTTTCTGTATAGAATGGAGCCAATGCTTCGAACATATCTTTTTCAATTGCAGCTTCTACATCTTCTCCATTATCATTATAACGATACTTGGTGATAATTTTTACCTGATCAGATGCACCATACAATTTAACAGTAGGAGCTGTACCAAACTTATTTCCCAAGGCAGAGGCAACATCTGCGGTATTAAAATTATTGTTATCGAATACTACAGTGTATGAACGTCCACCCTGTAAATCAACACCCATATTGAATCCTTTGAAAATAAATGAAGCAATACCTATTAATACCAATACAGAAGAAATGATGTAAAATAATTTACGTTTTCCTACGAAATCAAAATTCACATTCTGCATGAAGTTAGCTGTAGGCTTGGTAGAGAAAGACATTTCTGATTTTTTATTAAGCTGAGCTTCAAATATCAGACGTGTAATAAATATCGCAGAAAATAATGAAGTAAGGATACCCCAGAATAAAACTACTGCAAAACTTTTTACCGGACCGGCTCCAAATACCATCAAAATAATCGCAATTAAAATAGTAGTTATATTGGAGTCAATAATTGCCGCATACGCACGCTGATATCCATCTTTTAAAGCCAGTTTTAATCCTTTGCCGTCTCGTAATTCTTCTTTCACCCTTTCAAAAATCAAAACGTTAGCATCTACAGACATACCCAGCGTCAATACAATACCAGTAATTCCAGGAAGTGTTAATGTAGCTCCAAGCGCAGTAAGTGTACCTATCAGGAATAATACGTTTGACATCAATGCAATGTCGGCATTGATCCCTGCCTTACCGTAATAGAAAGCCATATACACCATAATCATGATGAAGGCAATAATCAATGAAGTTATACCTGCATTGATTGCTTTCTGACCTAAAGATGGACCAACAACTGCCTGTTCAACGATGCTTGCCGGTGTGGGTAATTTACCTGCCTTTAATACAGATGCCAGTGTTTTGGCATCATCAAAGGTGAAGTTTCCGGTAATACTAGAAATACCTCCGGTAATTGCATCCTCTACATTTGGATAAGAGTAAACATTACCATCTAACACGATGGCAATACTTTTTCCAATATTCTTTTTGGTTAATTCAGCCCATGTTTTTGCACCATCGGCATTCATCTTCATGGTTACACGGAATCCGCCTTTCTGATCATCTGGTTCAAATGTTGCATCTGTAATTACGTCTCCTTCCAAAGATGCTTTACCATCTCTGCGTGTTACTTTACAGGCAACTAATACAAGATCTCCATTGATATCTTCATTAGATGATTTATTTTCCCAGAACAAACGAAGATCTTTTGGCAATAGGCTTTTAACCTGTGGCATTCTTAAATATCCACCAATTTTTGCTGTATCAAATGGTGAAGCACTACCAACTGCAGGTCCCGGTGCAAAATACACCTTATTATCTTCAGACGACTGGAAGGTAATGGCACTTAATAAGGCATTTTGTTCAGCCTGTCCGAAAAATACAAATTGTCCGGGTTTATTTGCTGTGGCTGCAGATGTATCTTTCTTCTCAGCTGTTGTATCGGTATTGTTGAGTTCAGCAAACTCAACAGTGTCGGTTTCTTCCTGTGTTGAAGTTACAACATTAGTTGTATCTCTTGTTTCAGTAGAATCAGTAGTTTCTTTTTTACCACTTTCTGTTTTAGCAAGATACTCATTGATTTTATTTAACTGAGGAACAAGTTCCTGACTCTCATAAGTTTCATAGAATTCCAGTTTAGCAGAAGCCTCCAGAAGTTTTTGTACCCTGTTGGGATCCTGAACCCCCGGCAATTCAACTAAAATTCTTCCGGATTGCTCTAATTTCTGAATGTTAGGCTGAGTAACACCGAAATTATCAATACGTGCATTTAGTACTTCAAATGTACGATCTATAGCCTGATCAGCTTCAGTCTTTAATAATTTTATAACTTCATCTTCACTTGTTGTTGGTTTAATTAAAGTCTGATCTTTATGTCCAAAAATCTTAGCCAGACTTTGTTTTGGATTTAAACTCTTATATGACTGGGCAAATAAATCAACAAAATTTTCCTGACTTATTTTTTGTTTTTCCTGAGCCAATTTTAAAGCTTTATTGAAAGTACTATCCTGATTGTTATTGCTCATGGCTTTTAACAACTCCGGAATAGATACCTCAAGCGTTACGTTCATACCGCCTTTAAGGTCAAGTCCTAAGTTAACTTCTCTTTGCTTACAATCTGAATATGTATATTTTATTATTCCAAGATTATAAACTACCTCTCCGTTCATAGAGTCAAGGTAAGCCCTTTCAATTGCAACATCTCCTCCTGCATATTCTCTGGCGTCACTTTCAACTTTACGGGTTATAAAAGTAAAGGACAAATGAAACAAACATGCTATGGTAATTAATACCGCAAAAATTTGAATAACACTCTTATTCTGCATAATTTCTCTAAATTATTGTAAAAAAATGAACGCAAAGATATGATTTGCGATGGTATTTGCAAAACAAACCCTATTTTAATCAAAAATAGCTCTCTCTCCTTTTATCTGCCGCGCAATTATTGTTATTTTGCAGTTTATGACTGGAATTAAAAAATTCGGGATTATTGTATTGATCTTATTCATAAGTATTTTTAGTGGTAAAGCTCAATATCTTGATTTTATTAAATCCGAATCAATCAGTGTAATTGAGAATAATGATACGTTGTTTTATCCATGGGCCGGAGGTTTGAATTACAGTCAGTTTTCATCACTTGATTTGAATTATGATTCAATATTAGACCTGGTTGTTTTTGACCGAACAGGTAATAAAATTCAGTGCTATTTAAATCAAGGTGTAAGTCAAACCATTTCGTATGCATTGGTTGATGAATATCGTGCTGCTTTTCCTGAAATCAAGGATTGGATGTTATTGCTGGATTTTGACGGTGATAACCAACATGATATTTTTCATTATAAAAATGGTAGCATCAGGGTATTTAAAAATGTTGGTTCTTCTCAATCCGGGTTATCATTTAGTTTGTTTAAGGAACAGATTACTTCACAGTATCCTTTGAATATACTGCCTTTATATGTTAGTTCTGCAGACATACCCGCCATATCAGATATTGACGGAGACACGGATGTAGATATTCTTACTTTTAATTCACTAGGCGGCTGTGTTGAATTTCACCGAAACATGTCAGTTGAAAATTACGGTCATAATGATAGCCTTGTATTTACATTAGAAACACCACACTGGGGAAATTTTGTCGAAGGGGCTTCGGCTACTGATATTATGCTTAATGACAGCTGTGAATCACTCGGTGGAGATCCCGGAGGAGAAAGACATGCAGGCTCTTCATTATTTTTGATTGATATGGATAATGATGCCGATCAGGATCTGGTGCTTGGAGACGTTGGTTCAGATCATCTCGTTTATTTACAAAATGATGGCAATATCAATTACGCTGAGATAGGTGCTGTAGATTTTAATTTTCCTCAAAATCATACGTCCACCATTCCTGTTAACTTATCTATTTTCCCGACAGCTTTTTCTGTTGATGTGGATAACGATAATGCAAAAGATTTGTTAGTTGCTCCAAATTCACCCGGAAATTCTGAAACCAAACAAAGTGTATGGCGATATAAAAATGTAGGTTCTGATCTATTACCTGACTTTAAATATCAGGAAAACGATTTTCTTCAGGGAGAAATGATTGATTTGGGAGAAGGAGCTTATCCGGCCCTTTTTGATTATAATTTAGATGGATTAATGGATCTTGCAATTGGGAATTCAACGTATTGGAACGGATATGGTCAAATCGCACTTTATAAAAATGTTGGTACTCCTGGAAGCCCATCATATGAAATGGTTACGAATAACCTCGCTAATATATCAACTAAGCAATGGTCGAATATAAAACCTACTTTTGGAGATCTGGATGGTGATGGAGATTGGGATCTAGTTGTAGGTGAAACTACAGGATATATTCATTTCTTTGAAAATACTGCACCTGTTTTTCCAGGCTCTGTCGCTCAGTATGCAGCACCTGTAACGCAGTATGCAGGCGTTAAGGAAAATTCGTTTAGTGCTCCGGAATTAGTTGATTTGAATAAAGATGGTATGCTCGATATTGTATGTGGTTCCAGATTGGGGAAATTAAATTACTATAAAAATTACGGTACAATACAATCGCCTGTTTTTAATCCCGCAGCTTCTTCTCCTGCTATTCCCGATATCGCCAATCTGGGTGGTGTAAATGTTGTTGATCCTGCAATCAGTACATCAGGGTACAGTGTTCCTTCTTTTTTTGAATATAATGGTGAAACTCATGTTGTAGTAGGTTGTTTAAAAGGTACACTCTTTCATTATCATCAGATTCATGATTCAATACAAAATATTAATGATGATTTTGTATTACTTACAGATCAGCTTGGATCAATCTATCAAGGCTCAAGATCAGCTCCTTTGATGAATGATTTTACAGCAGATGCAATTCCTGATTTAATTACAGGAAACTTGTCTGGTGGACTGGTTTATTATCAGGGTGAGGCTGGTTTTATGCATGTAAATGAATATATTGAAAATAATTCAGTTGCTGTATATCCTAATCCGGCTCAGGTTGAGGCTGTATTCGAGCTTCAACATCAGCATTTTTATCTGAGAATATTCGATATTACAGGTAAGATTATTATTCAAAAAACAAATCAATTTCATCGATCTGTGATTGATGTTTCTGTTTTAAAAAATGGAGTTTATATTTGGGAGGTTGAAACATCAGGTATAAAGAAACAAGGCAAATTAATCATTCAACATTAATCTTTAATTATGAGATACTTCAGCATATTATTACTTTTTAGTGTAATGTCAGTACAGGCGCAAACAGATGGAATAAAAAAATATCCTGAAGGAAATGTAAATTACAGTGTATTATTTAACTCAAAAAATAAAGGAGATTTTGAACCGGAGTTTTTACGATATCAACCTGATGCAGAATCGATAAAGTTTATTAAGTCGCAACGCAAAAATGTACGTATGAAAATTGTTATGGGTTTTTGGTGCGACGATAGTAAGATTTATGTACCAAGGATGTTGAAAATATTGAAGGATGCCAACTGGGATGTGGAAGAAGATCAGGTGGTAAAAATATATGGCGTTGATGAAAATAAAAACGCAGGATTTGATGGATTTCAATCCATGAATATTCAATTTGTTCCCACTTTTATAGTGTATTATAATAATAATGAAGTAGGACGAATTGTTGAATCACCGAAGGTTACTTTAGAAAAAGACTTGGTAGAGATTCTTAAAAAAATTATTCGTTAATGTCTGATCAGGAAAATATATTTAACGGATTAAATCCGGCATTTAAGAAAAGGAAAATAAAATTAAAATCTTCTTCATTTGATGTTGATTTGAATCTATTGAAAGATGGAGATATTGCAACACTGAGCAAGGCAATTACATTTGTTGAAAGTACACGCAGTGAAGATGAAGAAGGTCAGGCTTCACTGATTCACCAAATTCTTCCATATTCAGGCAAGTCGATTCGCATAGGAATTACAGGTATTCCGGGTGCAGGTAAAAGCACCCTGATTGAATCATTGGGTTTGTATTTTATAGAACAACAGCATAAAGTGGCTGTATTGGCAATTGATCCGAGCAGTCAGCTTTCAAAGGGAAGCATACTTGGTGATAAAACCAGAATGGAGAATCTTGCAAAAAATCCAAACGCTTTCATTCGCCCAACTCCATCTTCAGGAATTACAGGTGGTGTGGCCAGAAAGACAAGAGAAGCCATGCTTTTATGTGAAGCCGCCGGTTATGATATTATTCTTATAGAGACTGTAGGTGTTGGTCAATCGGAATTAATGGTTCATTCGCTCGTTGACATTTTTTTACTCGTTTCAATACCCGGAGCAGGGGATGAGTTGCAGGGAATAAAGCGTGGAATTATGGAGATGGCTGATTTGGTGCTCGTCAATAAATGTGATATTGATACTCAAAAAGCAGCTTTGGCTCACCAACAGATCGAAAATGCCATTCATCTTTTTCCACCTCATCCTTCCGGAGTTGATGTGCGAGTTATTCAATGTTCTGCATTTCAGAATTTATTTTTGGATAGGGTGTATGAACAACTCATGAAAATCAGTCAGACAACCCAAGCGAATGGTTATTTTGAACATAAGAGAAAAGAGCAGGATGTTCATTGGTTTCAGCAAACCCTGGAACAGATGATTATCAAATCCATTTTTAATAAGCCCGAAATCATTCAAAAAATGGCTGAATTAAAACAAGAAATTATTGAAGGGAAAAAAGATCCGTTTATTGCAGCTACTTTTTTATATCATCTTTTGAAAAATAGCGCTGAATAGATGCACTAAAGTATTCATAGATTTTTTTCATTTCAGCATCATCATTTAATATCGATAAGTGTTTAGACAACACTTCCTGATCATTTCGTTTCGCCGGTCCGGTCTGCCATTGCTCGGGATCACCGTCATTTAATCTGCTTGCAGTTTCCTGAATTAAAGGCAAAAGATATTCAAAAGGTATTTGATGTTTTACACATTCATCATTTGCTTTCTTATAAAGCCAGTTCGTAAAATTATTGACCAACACTGCTGCAAGATGAAGGTGAATTCTTTTCTCTGAAGGTAAGTGAAAAACTACAGAAGACAATGCAGAAGCAAGGGTAAGAATCATCTGATTAGCTTCATCTGATGAACCTTCAATAGCCAATGGAAGTTTCTCCCACGTTATTTTTCTGCTTCTGTGTAAACTCTGAACAGGATAAATGACGCCTATATGTTCAGCAAAATTCGTCAGGATTTGCATTTCCTTACTTCCGGAAGTATGAATCAAAAACTTAGCTTTGAAAGGTAACTGACTTGCTATTTCAGTAATTGCATCATCATTCACACAAATTATAAAAGCTCCTTCATGTTGATTTATTTTCTTTATATCAGTAATTAGTTTACACCCAATTAAATCAGCTAATTCAGAAGCATGAGCAGAATCTCTGGCAAAAATTTCATGAATAGATAATCCGTTTTTAAGTAAACGTTTCCCAAAGTGATAGGCAACATTGCCTGATCCAATAATGGTAATAGGAAAATTAACTGACACGTTGTTTTTTAATTCTGTAATAAATAGAGATTATAATACCAATTACCATCAACACACAACCGGACCATAAAATATTTATACCTGGAAAAATAATGGCTTGCATGATGATAAAATCATTGAATTTTCCACCTTTGAGTTCCGACATGCTTACTTCAACACTTCTTTTTTCAGGATTGATTTGTTCCATCTCAACTTTTAAACCTGTTTCTTCTCCAGTTCCGGGTTTAGTGAATACCATGTTCCCTTTGATCTGATATTGCGTGCTAATTTCATCAAGTTTTTGACCCCTTACATTATATACGCTGAAAATGCCAACCAGATTAAGTACAAGTGAGTCAGTACTTACAGTGTCAATTGGTGACTTGGATTGTATCCCATCAAATATAATGTAGAAACGTGAACCGAAAATGGTATCTTTTTCCTGAATGCTGAAATGCTGAGCTTCAGAATAGGCAGGTGCTGTTTCCTTATTTTTTGTTTTGTTTTTTAATCTGTCGATGTCAACATAAGTAACATGTGTAAAAATATCTTTATCAATAAAATGTTTGGTAGCGGGTTCAGGTGAATTTCCCATTCGCTCATTCATGATGAGTTTGGGATACAATGTAAATTCAGGTTTAAGTTTACCTTCTTCTAATTTAAAATAATCAACTTTATAATGTGCAATGTTACCGATGAGTGTATCGCCTTGATATGAAATATAGTAATCGTTCATTGGCAATGTATCACCTCGGTGTAACATGATATTCTCATTGTTTTTAAAATCAGGATTCAGTGCTTCAAGGTTAATTTGATTTGCGTTTTGAGAAATAAATTTTTGATGTCCTGCAGAAACTACTGCACCAAGTATTATCATTCCAAAACCGATGTGTGCAATAGATGCACCGGCCATTTTAAAATTATTTTTCAAATAGCGTATAACATAATCTGCATTTGCAATTACTGTGAAGCCTGAAGCAAAGCAAAGTAATATGAGTTGAGGCTGATTGAAATCTTCAAATATTAGTCCTGCAATTAATGTAAGACCCAACGAAACGATGGCAGATAACATCAATTTATTGAGAAATACTTTTAATATATTTTGTTTGTAAAGTAAAAATTGACTCACAGCCATCATGAATGTAACCAGTAATGCAATAATGGATTGCACCTGATTGTAGGTTTCTACTGAACCGGGAGCATAGCTTGAACCTATAAGTTTATTGATGACAGGTTTAGAAGTTTCAAATGTTAAATGAAGTCCAGATATTAGAAGCAATAAACTTCCTAAAAACATAAAAAACTCTCTTGAAAGGATTGATTCGGAGCCTTGCTCTCCAGGTAGTATACGCCCTGATTGATATATTGAAAATCCAAAAGATAGAATTGCAAAAGCAAGATATGCCCATTTGAGTATGGTTGAAAAATCGAAATAAAAACCGAAGAACAGGAGTAATAAAGAAATCAAAACATAACCCCGTTTCCATTTTTTATCCGGCATTAGAATAAATGGAGGTAGCCACATGAAGAAAAACAGATAAATTAATAATTGGCCTGTCATTCCAAGGTCTGTAAATGAATGAACAGAAGCATCTCCAAGCACACCGCTGCGCGTGAGGAATGTGGAATACAATACTAATACAAATGAAAGTATAATGAGAATATACGCCATCAAAAGAGATGTGCCTTTATTTTTATGAATCAGCATCAGGTGCCCGCCGGCAACCAACGTAAGCCAAGGTACCAATGAAGAATTTTCAACCGGATCCCAAGCCCAAAATCCACCAAAATTTAAAGCTTCGTATGCCCAGGCTCCACCCATTAAAATTCCTGTTCCTAGAATTGCGATACCGGCAAAAGTCCATGGTAGTGCCGGTTTAAACCATTCAGTAAATTGTTTTCTCCACAAACCTGAAATGGCAAAAGCATAAGGAATTAATGTTAAAGCAAACCCCAAAAATAAGGTAGGAGGGTGGATGGTCATCCAGTAATTTTGAAGTGAAGGATTCAAACCTCTTCCATCTAAAGATTCAAGATAATTTGGATTTTGTGTAAATGGCAATCCGGCCATGTTGGGATGTTCTCGGGTGAGAATGAAAGGATTGGATCCGAGTTTATATTCTAAAACATTAGGAATGTCAATAATTACACCAAGTATCATTGATGTTAAAAATACCTGCACAATTGAAATGATCGCCATAACGTATGGCTCCCAATCTTTTGATCTGAAAAGTAAAATAGAACCTAAAATTACATGCCAGAACATCCATAGTAAAAAACTGCCTTCTTGACCTTCCCAAAAAGCTGCAAAAATATATTTTGAAGGAAGATCTTTATTGGTATGTTGCCAGGCGTAATGATATTCGAAACTATGAGATAATAAAATGTAAAAAAGTGTTCCAATTATTCCTAATATGGAAAGCGTATGAATACCAAATGATACTTTTCCCAGTTTCTTCCAACCAACAATTCCCTCTATATTTTTAGTAGATAAATAATATGCAAATGTTGATGTGAGTGCTGCTGCAAAAGCAAGTGATATAAAAATATTCCCTAAAATTCCAGGCAACAGGTTTTCTCCGACAAATTGCGTATTCATATTATTTCACTTCTTGTGTTTGAGTATCTGAATATTTAGAAGGGCATTTGGTTAAAATATCTTTAGCATAAAAAACTTCATCTTTCATTTTTCCAATCACCACAATTTGTTCTGATTTCTCAAAGTCCATTGGCTTGGCTTTATTGAGTAATACTTTTCTTTCGTTACCATCTTTATCCAGCAGATAAAAAGAAAATAAGTTAGCATTGTTTACAGGATTATAAATCATTTCTTTTTCCTTGTTTAATGTTCCTACTACATGGTATGTTCTGTCTGGATTGTTAGATGCTTCAGGAAAGGTAGCGTAGGTTTCAGAACCGGGCATTAGTGTATAAAAAATATAACCAATGGCTACAATCAATAAAACAAGTAAAATGAGATGTGATTTTTTCATATCAAAAATATAATCGCAAATATAACGCTTTGTAATGTGTGCCGGTTCTATTTTTTTGAAATAATCATATTGCCTTTGAATTGGGTTTCACGAATTATTTTTTGAATAATGGGCAAATAATATTCCTTGGCATAGGTTGGAAATTCAAATTCAATATGGTAATCAATTGTGTTTGTTGAGTTTTGTCTTCTGAAAAAATATAATAATTGAGTTATATTTCTTACATATCCGTTCATATCCTTGTCAAATGATGCTTCAAGAATTTCAATTATTTCTGATGATGTCAGTTTTTCATTGGTTAATTTATGTTTAAAATTAGGATATAATGATGTGTTTTTTTTCATCTGATCCCTGGTTTTAATAATAGTTTTACTCAATGGAATACTATCGTTAGCCAAAACTGATGTAATATTAAAGTTCATTCTTCCGTCTGAAATGATAATATGTGAATTTGCGGTATCAACAGTTTGTGCATTCCAAAAGTTCGGATATAATGACTGAATGGAATCATTAGTGGAAGTAATGGTTTTATATACAAATGGCAGATATTGAAGCGAAGCAATCATTGCTTCCTGAACGGGAGCATAGGAAATCACATTTTTTTCACCCATTTCGAAATAAAAAAGAAAGGCATTATATGTTGAATTGATATGAAAACGAACCAAATAAATGGTAGATACGTATCTCTTATCATTCTGAGCCATAAATGATAAGGTAAGCTTTTCTGCAGAATGTCCTCCCATGCTTCCGCTCCCAATCTCATTAACCTGAAGGTTTTTTATCTCCGGGTCGTCATACATATTAAGCATCATTTTTTTTAAACTGTCAGCATTAAATCGGTGACTAATTTTATAAAGCATTACATTGAATTCTGTACCTACCTGTTCTTCATAAATTATCCAGGAGCGTTTACTTGTATTTTCAATCTTATAATCTAAAGGAAATTGAAATGAAACGGGAAGATTTGGAATAGTATATGAATTATTTTTTTGGGCAATGGCATCAAAACGGATCGAAAACAGAACAATTATCAATAAGATGAACCTTGCTATCGATATAATCATAAAATTTAAAATTTTCAGGTGAAGATACTAGATGTTAGTAACGTTTAATAAAAAATGAAATGATAATTGTTTAGTTCTTTTTAACAGATTAATTTTGAATAACATTTATTTAAAATCCCAATGAAAAATTTATTTACTGTTTTTTCAAGTTTTTTATTCGTCTTACAATTAATAGCGCAGCAACCTGTGTCTCAATTGAGTGCAGGGGGGACTCCTTGGTCATCTAAGCATACTGATAAAGACAGAGATATTGTTTATTTAACAATGCCATCTTTTGATGTTCAATCTCTGATTAATGAAGATGAATTGAATAAAAATAATAAGAATATTCCTTACCGCTTTGGGTATAATCATCTGGTAAATTATAATTTGAATAATTCAGGTAGCTGGATAAATTTAGAAGACGGGTCAAGAGTTTGGAGACTGGGAATATTCTCTACTGGTGCATTATCAATTAATCTTGCATTTCAATATGTTTCAATTCCTGATGGCGGGAAGTTATTTGTTTTTAATGCTGATAAATCTATTGTATTAGGTGCTTTTACTCAGCAATATATTTCATCAGATTTGATGTTGGGGACTGAATTAATCAATGGAGATTCTATTGTTGTAGAATATATTGAACCTGCAAATGCAATTGGGCAATCATCGCTTGAGTTATTCCGCATTACTCACCGTTACAGAGGAATAGATGCTTTTATGGAGAAAACATTTGGCACTTCGGGTTCGTGTATGAATAATGTGAACTGTCCGGCTTATGCGCCTTATGATAATCAGATCAGATCAGTTGTGTGTCTAGTTTCCGGTGGAAGTGAGTTTTGTACAGGAGCATTAATCAATAATACATGTAATGATGGTACACCATATGTCTTAACAGCAAATCATTGTGGAGCATCAGGATTTGGAAGTTGGGTTTTTCGTTTTAACTGGGAGGCTGCAGGATGCACAAATCCCGGATCATCTCCATCAACAGCTCAATCAATATCAGGAAGTACTTCCAGGGCAAATAGTGCAGGAACGGATATGCGCTTAGTCCAAATAAATTCTGCCATTCCTGCAGCTTATGGTGTTTATTTTGCAGGTTGGGACAGGTCAACGGTTCCATCGGTTAATCCATATTGTATTCATCATCCGAGTGGTGATATCAAGAAGATTAGTTTTACAACCGGAACTTCATCAACGGCTACGTATAGTTCTGCACAGTGTTGGAAAACTCCTACATGGACAGATGGAGTTACTGAGCCCGGTTCATCCGGATCACCTCTATTTAATAGCAGTGGTTTGATTATTGGTCAATTGTATGGTGGTCCATCTACATGTGCCTATGAGAATAATGCCGCCAACGGATATGATTTTTATGGAAGAGTTGATATATCATGGACTGGCGGAGGAACAAATTCAACTCGTTTGAGTAACTGGTTAGCTCCTGCATCTTGCGGTGCTGAGCCATCTTCGTTGAATGGATATGATCCCAATATGCCATCCATTGCACTGGATGCAACGATACCTTCAGTAACTTCTCCTGCTGCAACAGAATGTGACGGAAATATTACGCCGGTTGTATTATTAAAGAACAATGGAACAACAACATTAAATACAGTTTCCATTAACTATACAGTTGATGCGGGTTCACCTGTATCATTCCCTTGGTCAGGTAGTTTGGCCTCCAATGCATCAGTAAATGTTATTTTACCGGCCTTTTCAACTACAACAGGTGCACATACATTTACAGTATCCGTTTCAAATCCAAATGGCAGCCCGGATCAAAATACAGCCAATGATGCTACTACTGTTTCTTTTAATGTAGTTAATCCTACAGGTCTAACATTGCCTTATACAGAAGGATTTGAAAACGTTACTTTCCCTCCTTCAGGTTGGTTGAATGAAAATCCGGATAACAATTCAGGAAGTGCTTTATGGGTAAGATCTACAGCAGCATCCGGTTTTGGTAACAGCACAGCATCTGCCAGAATAGACCAGTCAAGTCCTGCAACATCTACTGCCGGTCAGGTTGATAATTTAATAACTCCATATTTGGATTTATCTGCTTCAACGAATCCAACACTATCTTTTAGTGTGGCCAATGCCAGATACAATGCTACTTATTATGATTCATTAATTGTATGGATAACTTCTGATTGTGGGGGAACATGGACACGCCTCGCTTCATACGGAAATAATACTGGATCAAGTCCATTGGCTACTGCTCCTGATGTTACAACTGCTTTTATTCCAACGGCAGCTCAATGGGCTACAAAAACATTAAGCTTGTCATCTTATGCAACACAAACCGCAGTAAGAGTTAGATTCCAGATGAGAAGTGGTTGGGGTAACGTAACATTTTTAGATGATATCAATGTTTCATCATCTTTAGTTGGTCCTCCAACCTCATCATTCAATACGAGCTCAACAACTATTTGCGAAGGACAAAATATTAATTTTACTAATACTTCAGTTGATGCCACTTCTGTAAGTTGGTCATTCCCCGGAGGATCACCAGGCTCGTCAACTCAAAATAATCCATCTGTAATTTTTAATAATCCGGGAACTTATACTGTTGTGTTAACTGCCACTAATACAAATGGAACAAGTACATCATCAGCAACCATTACTGTAAATACTTCTCCCAATGCTCAGGTCTCAAATGTTGGAACCATTTGTCAGGGCTCAATAGCAACTATTGCTGCAACGGGTGGAAGTAGTTTTCAATGGAGCACAGGGGCTTCAGGAAATTCAATTACAGTTTCTCCTTCTGCATCTACTACATACACAGTAACGGTTACCGGAGTTAATGGATGTACATCTACAGCGATGACCACAGTGAACGTTGTCAATTGTTCTTCACTCAATGATTTGTCAAATTCTGATGCGTTAACGTTATATCCTAATCCTGTTACTAACTATTTTACATTACAATTACCTGTTGCTTACGACAATGATTTAACGGTTGAAATTTTAACCCCATTCGGACAATCTATTCAATCAAATACATGGTTTGCTAATCAGACAACGATGATTGTGAATACTGATAATTTTGCTTCCGGATTATATTTGGTAAGAATTTCAGATGGAAAGCAGTCTGTATTGAAGAGAATAGTTGTTGTTCAATAACTTAAATAATGAATAAAATAAAGGCAGTGGAATTTAATTTTACTGCCTTTTTTATTTGTTGAATTGCTTTGAAAAATTCAAACAAAAATTTTTGATTTCATCTCTTGTTTTTCGAAAAGCAGTATTTATTTCAATTTCTGTACCCTTAACTTTTGAAGGATCTGTAAAATTGTGATGTATTCTAATCCCATTACCCGGAATAAAAGGGCAATGTTCTTGAGCATGATCACATACTGTAATTATATAGTCGAAAAAAATATCTTTATATTCATCAATATGATTACTGGTATGAGTTGAAATATCAATATTATCTTCCATCATAATTTCAACAGCTTTTTTATTTAAACCATGCGTTTCAATTCCGGCACTGTATATCTTAGCTTTATCACTTAAAAAATGCTTTAAATAACCGTGTGCCATCTGACTCCTGCAGCTGTTGCCAGTGCATAATACCAATATATTCATTGTAAATATAAATTTAATAACGCCATTTGTTTGCCAGTTTCACCAGTGAAAGCATCACCGGAACTTCAATCAGTACACCAACCACAGTCGTTAACGATGCTCCTGAATTTAAACCGAAAAGTGATATCGCAACTGCAACAGCTAGTTCAAAAAAATTACTTGCTCCAATCATTGCAGCCGGAGCGCAAATTGCATGTTGTAATTTTAATTTGATACCAATAAACCATGATAAAAAAAATATAAAATAAGTTTGAAGAATTAATGGTACGGCAATAAGCAAAATAATCAGTGGCTGTTGTATAATTTTTTCTCCCTGAAAGGCAAATAAAAGTACCAATGTAGAGAGTAATGCAATAATTGATAAAGGTTTTAATTGTGGTATAAATTGATTAACGAACCAATCATTACCCTTTAATTTTATTAAAATTCTATTGATAAGATATCCTGTAATCAATGGTATCGCTACAAAAATGAAAACAGATGTTATCAGTACATGATAGGGTATTTCGATGTTACTTACACCAAGTAATAATTTTACAATTGGAATAAATGCAAAGAGTAAAATTAAATCGTTAACTGCAACTTGAATTAATGTATATGTAGCATCTCCTTTTGTAAGGTAACTCCAAACAAAAACCATTGCAGTACAGGGTGCGGCACCAAGTAAAATTGCTCCTGCAATATATTGTTGTGCATCTTCAGGACTTATAATTGATGCATAAATATTTTTAAAAAACACATAACCAAAAAATGCCATGGTAAAAGGTTTAATAAGCCAGTTAATAATAACTGTCAATGCTAATCCTTTGCTATTATTCATTACGTTTCTTACAGAGGTAAAATCAATCTGAACCATCATTGGGAAAATCATCATCCAAACCAATATGGCTACAGGAACATTAATAGTATTTACATTCCATCTCTCAATTACTTGAACAGAATTTCCTAATATTTTCCCAAGAATAATTCCTGTGATGATACATAATAAAACCCAAATACTTAAGTACTTTTCAAATCGTCCCATTTCAAATGATTTTGTCGAAAATAAAAAAAGGGCTTGAATATTCAAGCCCTTTTAAATTGAAAAATATAAACTTATAATTTAATAAACTTGGTCTTAACATTCACTTCATTATTGAAGATATGGATTTGATACATTCCATTGCTCAATGAAGATACATTCAATGAAAACTGATTTGCTCCTTTTGAAATTTGAATATCATTAACTGCATTAATTACTTTCCCATTCATATCAATCATCTGTACATTAATATTACCATTGATTTTGCTATCAATAGATACATTGATGAAATCAGTTGCAGGATTTGGGAAAATACTAGTGCTGATATTTAAATTTTCATTTTCAACACTTGTTACATTTGGAAGTGGAATAAAGTTACCTCCGTTTGGTAAAACAGCAAACAAACCAAAAGCAGCTAAATTATTTACGTTTTCGTCATTTGGTGTTACAAATCCAGAAGCAAAAACAGTCACAGCTGTATTGCTTAGTGATCCTAGTGGAACTAAGAAACTACCTACTACAATATTATTGTCATTACCTGGAGTAACATTCAATACAGTAGATCCTGCAGCAGGGAATGCTGCATATCCAAAAGTATCACCATACGCGATATCATCAATTACAGTAATTCCAGTAGTTTGAGATACTGCATCAACAGCTGGTGCATCTGGAGAATGATGAATTACCATTACATCAGATGTTCCGGCAGTTTCAGATTGAATACGTGCATCTTCTAATAATTCTACAGTAAAACCTACTGCGCTTCCATTTACAGATTCTGAATGATCAAATAAAGTTCCGGTTGTATTAGCTAATCCATAAGCAATGGCCTGATACGTTACATTCTTTACAAGTGTAAATGGAATTTTAACCAATCCTGACGTTGTATCTGTAGAGTTACTTGGACAAAATATCGCTCTATAATTGTCAGAAGGAACAATTAAGTATGGAGTAGATGTTTTATAAGATACATCATTTAGCGGAATAATATCACCATTACTGTTTGCAATATATAAATCAACAGTTCCAACCAATGGATCTGGACTATTATGTACTACCTGTATTCTGGATAAATCAGCTGTTGGTAATGATAATACTGTTCCATTAGGTAGTGCAACAAATAAACCGAAAGCAGGTTGACCTGTAGCAGGATTTAAGTAACCCGATGCAAATAAAATACCTGCTCCACCGGCTGCATTTAATGTTTGTAATGGTACTCCGAAACCTTCAACCATAATATTTACATTGGCTGCTGGTGTTAACAATAATGCTAAGTCATTTGCTTGTAAAGAAGCAAAGCCTGAGTATGTTCCATATGCCAAATTAGGTACAGCTGGTACTAATGCATTACCAATAAATCCATGCACAGCTGGAGCATCTGTTGATCCATGGAAAACATTCACATCAAATTCAGTTGGATTTGTTGCGGTTGCTTTTCCTGCACCATAAAAAATATTAAATGGAGTAGTACTACTGCCCACTTCACCTGCAGCCATAGCTACGTAATATGCACCTGTTGTTAAATTAGGCACAGCAAAACTAACTAATGTATCACCAATTGTTGGTGTAGCATCAGATGGAGCAATTGCTACTCTCATTGTAGAAAGGTTAGAAGGTAACTGCACGTAAGGTGTTGCTTCTCTAAATAATAATCCTGATACAACAGGTCCTGCGCTCCATGAAGTTCCATCATAAAGGTAAATATCTACAGAGTTGGCAGCCGGTGTAGGGCAGTTGTGAATGATCTGAACATTCGCTTGGCTAAATCCTGTCAATCCTGACAATAGAAGAGCCATTGATAAGAATACATTTTTCTTCATAATTTATTTTATTAATTAATAGACAAACAATATTGATAGGCTGATGTTTAAATTCTACAATTGCTTTTTGAAATCTAAAATTATATCTGTGACTTAAATGCCATGTAATCAATAATATAAATAATTATTTGCGTTAAATATTTAACTTCGTTTAACAAGAAATGAAGCAAATAAATTATCTACAGAAATTGAAAAATTTGATTCGGATGCTTTTGTTGTAATGAGCAGTGTTAAAGACACAAAAGGTGGAATGATTAAAAAACATCCGCTCAATCACTAATCTTAACTTTTTATTTCAGTTCATTAGTGCCCTAAATAATTTATATTTATACATTAAATTTTTGCTCAGATTGAGATGAAGTATAATCAATTGTTGTCAGACGATATCATAATAATAAAGAAAATCATAGGTGATGAATTCGTTATTGTAAAAACCGATGATAAAATACATGCATATTCCCATGATGAAACAGAAGACCTTGTTTTTATTCCGGAAATAGTGGTTAAACCATCCGACTCAGAACAAATATCTAAGCTCATGAAATATTGTCATGAGCGAAACATCCCGGTAACACCACGCGGAGCCGGAACCGGATTAAGTGGAGGTGCTTTGCCTGTTATGGGTGGTGTTGTATTAAGTACAGAAAGATTAAATAAGATTATAAATATTGATGAAGATAATTTACAAGTAATTACAGAACCCGGAGTTATTACTCAGGTATTACAAGAAAAAGTGATTGAAAAAGGATTGTATTATCCACCTGATCCATCTTCTCGGGGGTCTTGTTTTATTGGAGGAAACATTGCAGAATCTTCAGGTGGACCAAGAGCAGTAAAGTATGGAGTAACCAAAGATTATGTATTGAATTGCGAAGTGGTTCTCCCAAACGGAGAAATTATCTGGACAGGCGCCAATGTGCTTAAAAACTCAACCGGATATAACTTAACTCAACTCATCGTGGGTAGCGAAGGTACATTAGGTATCGTTACCAAAATTGTATTAAAACTTATTCCTTATCCTCCATTATCTGTAGTTATGCTTGTTCCTTTTTCATTCCCTGAAAAGGCATGTGAGGCTGTAGCAGCAGTATTTAAAGCAGGGGTGATACCATCTGCTCTTGAATTCATGGAAAGGGATGCCATCGACTGGACGTTAAAATTCAGGAATGATATTAACCTGAAAATTGAAGATAATGAAATGGCGCACTTGCTTATTGAAGTGGATGGTGATGATATGGAAACCATAAGAAAACAAGTAGAAAAAATTGTTGTGGTTATGGAAGAGTTTGAGGCACTCAATATTTTATACGCCGAATCAGAAGATGAAAAAAATGCGTTGTGGAAATTGAGAAGAAGTGTTGCTGAAGCTGTAAAATCTAATTCTGTATATAAAGAAGAAGATACAGTAGTTCCTAGATATGCCTTGCCTCAATTATTGTCAGGAGTAAAATCTATTGGAAAAAAATATGGATTTACTTCGGTGTGTTATGGTCATGCTGGTGATGGAAATTTACACGTGAACATTATGAAAGGAAATTTATCAGATGAAGAATGGAATCAAAAAATAACGCCGGGAATCAGAGAAATATTTCAATTGTGTGTTCAATTAGGTGGTACACTTTCCGGAGAACATGGCATCGGTTGGGTGCAAAAAAATTATATGGATATTGCATTCAATCAAACACAACTTAATTTGATGAAAGGAATTAAAAAAGTATTTGATCCAAGTGGTATTTTAAATCCAGGGAAAATATTTCCTGATTAGACATAAAAAAAGCCGGTATGATTACCGGCTTTTTAGTTATAACTTTAAATTATTTAATCTCTGTTTCCCAAGTATTGTAAAATGTAATACAATAAAACAGTAACGGAAGATAACGCAGCTACAACGTAAGTTGTTGCCGCTAAATTCAATGCTTTGGTTGCTTTTTCATGTTCTTCTCCATAAGTTAAACCGGTTCCGTTTAACCATGCCAAACCTCTTTTTGTTGCATCAAATTCAACTGGTAATGTTACCAGTGAAAATAATGTTATGGCTCCCTGACATGCAATGATGATAAGCAATGCGATTTGATAATTGAAAAAATTAAATGCAAATGCACCAAACAAGGAAGCAAAGAAAATAATATTAATGATCTGAGAACTGAAACTTACAACAGGAACCATCGCAGACCTGAATTGTAAAAATGGATATGCCGTTGCATGTTGAATGGCATGTCCGCATTCGTGAGCGGCAACAGCTGCTGCTGCAACGTGTGTTCCATTATAAACTTCAGGACTTAAATTCACTGTTCTGTTGGCAGGATTATAGTGATCCGTTAAATGACCTGGAACACAGGTTACCTGCACATCGTAAATACCATTTTCACGTAACATTCTTTCTGCAACTTCACGTCCGCTGATTCCACTACGCATAGGAATTTTAGAATACGCTGCAAAGCGATTTTTCAGTTTGTAGCCAACGGCCATACTGATAAGCATAAAACCAATGATGATGATGAATAACATATTTATATTTTTTAATACTTCTACAAATTACTATCCAATTTTTAATTTTTCAAAACGATTTTCCGTAAAAAATGTTGTAATCCTTATTTAATAAGCTTTTTAAATGATTTAAAGATTGGTGAATTATCTCCGCAATAATGTCAAACTGACATTCAACTGTCATGATTGTTGATGGAAATTATGTAGGTTTGTATTATAGTAAAGATGAGAAGTTATGGAAAGACCATTGATATTAGTTTGTAATGATGACGGTATTTTTGCTCCGGGAATAAAAGCGTTAACAGAGGTGATGTTGGAGCTTGGTGATGTATTGGTTGTGGCGCCCGATAGTCCGCAGTCTGGTATGGGGCATGCCATTACAATAAATTCTACATTACGTGTAAATAAAATAAATCATTCTGATGGAATTGTACAATACAGTTGCTCGGGAACACCTGTAGATTGCGTGAAAATGGCAGTTAATAAAATTGCGGACAGACCTATTGCCATGGTTGTATCTGGTATTAATCATGGTTCTAATTCTTCTATTAATGTCATCTATTCTGGTACAATGTCAGCAGCGATGGAAGGTTGTATTGAAGGCATTCCAAGCATTGGATTCTCATTATGTAATTATTCATTCGATGCTGATTTTGAAAATTGTAAACCGTATGTGATGAAGATTGCTTCTATGGTATTGGAAAACGGATTGCCCGATGGTGTATGTTTAAATGTAAATATACCATCTGCTTATAAAGACAATATTCAAGGAGTAAGAATCTGCAGACAAGCACGTGCTTTATGGGAAGAGGAACTGGAAGAAAGGCTCGATCCGAGAGGTGGAAAATATTACTGGCTTACCGGCGTTTTTAAAAATTTAGACGAAGGACTGGATACTGACGAATGGGCAATTGCAAATAATTTTGTTTCTATCGTTCCTGTTCAGTTCGATATCACAGCATATCGTGCGATGGAAAGTTTAAAAATGTGGAATTTTAATATCGATTAATATGTTTTCAAAATTCTGGCAACGCGATCATTTGGGTTTTGGTCTATTAGTGGGTATGGTTGTCCCTGTGATTACATTTTTTATTTTGATGAGCATTAACGAAACGGCAATGCAAATTTGGAATTTACCTTTTTTATTGCCGTTGGATACTCATTTCACTTTATCTGTAGCCGCTAACTTATTTTTCTTCCGTCAGTTCATGGTAAAGAAGATGAAAGACAAGACAGGAAGAGGAATTTTGTTGGCAACCTTCATCTATGCGATTGTTTACTTGTTTGTATTTTTTATTTTCGAAAAATAGAAATTGCGAATGAGACTCTTTGTCATAGCAGGTGAGTCATCAGGCGATTTACATGCGTCCAATGTATTGGCTGAACTTCGACTTTTGAATCCAGAATTGGAGCTCAAGGGAATGGGAGGTGCCATGATGGAAAGCAGAGGTGTGCAGATTATTAAGAGATATGAAGGCTTAAATTTTATGGGATTTTGGGAAGTGCTGAAAAATATTGGCACCGTTCTGAAAGCCATGAATTATATTAAAAAAGAAATACTGAATTTTAAACCTGATGCTGTATTACTAATAGATTATCCTGCATTTAATTTAAGAATTGCATCTTTTTGTAAAAAGCATAACATTAAAGTAATCTACTATATATCTCCTCAAATCTGGGCTTGGAAACAATCGCGCATTCATCAGATTAAAAAGAATATAGATTTAATGCTTGTAATTCTTCCGTTTGAAGAAAAGTTTTACGAACGATGGAATAAAAAAGTAGTGTATGTCGGACATCCTTTGCTTGATGCCATTCAACAATTTAAAATTTCGCAAAGAGATTCTTTACAATTTAAGAAGCCTGTAATTGCTATTCTTCCCGGAAGCAGAAGAGGTGAGATTTCAAATATGTTGCCTGTAATGCTGAAAGCCGTTAAAAAATATATTCACGAATATCAGATTATTATAGCAGCTGCACCATCTATTGAACTTTCTTTTTATGAAGAGTTTGTTCAGGATGTGGATGTGAAAATTTTACAGCATCAAACTTATCATATTTTAAATACAGCACATGCAGCACTTGTTACTTCCGGAACAGCAACACTCGAAACAGCCTTGTTTCATGTTCCTCAGGTAGTATGTTATAAAGGCAGTAGCATCAGTTATCATATTGCAAAACAACTAATTCACGTCAAATATATTTCGTTGGTGAATCTGATCTTAGACAGACCCGTAGTAACAGAATTAATTCAACATGATATGAATTCTGATCGATTACAAAATGAATTAGATTTTATATTGAACGAAGGCCGTTTATTGCAATTAAGTGCTTATCAGGATTTGGAAAAAATACTTGGACAACATGGAGCTTCTAAAAAAGCAGCCATGAGAATTCATACATTTCTTCAACTGAAACAATAATTTGATTTTTTTCTAAAGCAGGCCAACCATCAACGATACTGTGTTGATATCATTTTATGCATCTTTTAAAATCCCCTGTTTTTGATTATATTTGTAAGTATAAGAGATTAGTTTTATGGCAGAAAAGAAAGTAAATTATTCAGAAGATAATATCCGTTCGCTCGATTGGAAAGAACATATTCGTTTACGTCCGGGAATGTATATAGGCAAGTTAGGTGATGGTTCAGCTCATGATGACGGTATATATATATTATTGAAAGAGGTGGTGGATAATTCCATCGATGAGTTTGTAATGGGAAACGGAACCAGGATTGATATTGAAATTACAGGTCAGCAAGTAACTGTAAGAGATTATGGCCGTGGTATTCCTCTTGGTAAATTAATTGATTGTGTTGCCAAACCCAATACCGGTGCTAAATATGATTCAGAATCTTTTAAAAAATCTGTAGGTTTAAATGGTATCGGAACAAAAGCAGTTAACGCACTTTCAGTTCAGTTTAGCGCTCAGTCTGTAAGAGACGGACAAACAAAAATTGCTGAATTCAGCAGGGGAGAGATAATTAAAGATCATCCGGTTAAAAAATCTGACGAGAAACAAGGAACAATTATTACGTTTACTCCGGATGATCAAATATTTCACAACTTTAATTACCGAAACAGCTACATCGAAAAAATGTTATGGAACTATGCCTATTTAAATACAGGCTTAACCATACGTTTTAACGGACAGGAAATAAAAAGCGAAAACGGATTACTTGATTTGCTGAATGCTAACCTAAGTGGTGAAATCAATTATCCAATCATCCACATGAAAGGCGAGGATATTGAAATTGCAATGACGCATGGTCATCAGTATGGAGAAGAGTATTATTCATTTGTTAATGGTCAATATACACCACAAGGCGGAACTCATCAGGCCTCATTCAGGGAGGCAGTTGTAAAAACTGTAAGGGAGTTTTATAAAAAAGATTTTGACCCGTCTGATGTTCGTAGTTCAATTATCTCTGCGGTAAGCGTCAAAGTGATGGAGCCTGTATTTGAATCTCAAACCAAAACAAAACTCGGTTCACAAACCATGTCGCCGGATGGAATATCAATCCGCACTTTCATGATGGATTTTGTGAAAAGAGAACTGGATAACTTCCTTCATAAAAATCCTGAAGTCGCACAATCTCTTCTTGAAAAAATTATCGCCAGCGAAAGAGAAAGAAAAGAGTTGGCTGGTATTAAAAAAATAGCCAGAGAACGCGCGAAGAAAGCGGCAATTCATAACCGTAAACTCCGCGATTGCAGGGTTCATTTTAGTTCAAATCATGAAAATCGATTAAATACAACTCTCTTTATTACTGAGGGAGATTCAGCCAGCGGATCAATTACTAAAGCGAGGGATGTTAATACTCAAGGGGTTTTCAGTCTGAAAGGAAAGCCATTGAATACTTATGGACTTAGTAAAAAAATTGTTTACGAAAATGAAGAATTCAATCTCTTGCAACATGCACTTGACATTGAAAACGGAATTGAAAATCTCAGGTATAATAATATTGTCATTGCAACCGATGCTGATGTGGATGGAATGCATATACGTTTATTGTTAATTACATTCTTTCTTCAGTTTTTTCCTGACATTGTAAAAGCAGGGCATTTATACATATTGCAAACGCCATTATTCAGGGTACGTAATAAAAAGGAAACCTATTATTGTTATGATGATCAAGAAAGGGTAACTGCGATAGCGAAATGTGGAAAAGGAGCAGAGATTACACGATTCAAAGGATTGGGAGAAATATCTCCAGATGAGTTTCGTCAGTTTATCAATGAAAATATTCGACTCGAACCGGTGCTTATCAAAAAGGATACTAGTATTGAAGATTTACTAACATTCTACATGGGAAAGAATACACCGGAAAGACAGGACTTTATTATCAGCAATCTGAAAGTAGAACTTGACCTAGCTGAGTAAATCAGTTTTTAATGTCCCAACTTTTGAAGTAAATGACCAAGTTTATCACGCTTGGTTTTTAAATAGAAATCATTGTGTGGATTCGAATTGATTTCGATAGGAATATTTTCTACAATCTCTAGTCCGTATCCAATGAGACCAATTCTTTTTTTAGGATTATTAGTCAAGAGTTTAATTTTGCTTATTCCCAGTGTGCGCAATATCTGTGCCCCAATTCCGTAATCACGTTGATCCATTCCAAACCCCAGTTGTAAGTTGGCTTCTACCGTATCTAACCCTTGCTCCTGCAGTTCGTATGCTTTTAATTTATTGATCAGTCCGATACCTCTTCCTTCCTGATTCATGTAAACAATAACACCCTTACCTTGCTTTTCAATCATCTCCATGGCAGTATGTAACTGAGGACCACAATCACAACGGTATGAGCCGAAAATATCACCTGTCATGCACGATGAATGAACACGAACAAGCACCTCTTCTTCTTCATTAAATTCACCTTTCACCAACGCCAGGTGAAGCTGATCATTGGTTGTTTGTTTAAATGCGAGTAGCTTAAAATCACCAAACTCAGTTGGTAATTTTACTTCAGCTTCTTTAGAAATTAAACTTTCGGTTTTTAAACGATATGAAACCAAATCGGCAATCGATATGATAGATAAATTGAATTTTTTCGAAATCTCCATCAATTCAGGCATACGAGCCATAGTGCCATCTTCATTCATAATTTCAACCAATACTCCGGCGGGTTCAAACCCGGCTAATCTGGCTAAATCAATTGTTGCTTCTGTATGGCCTATTCTGCGAAGTACACCACCTCTTTTAGCCCTGAGTGGAAAAATATGTCCGGGTTTTCCTAATTCTTCAGGCTTAGTGTTAAGATTAATCAGGGCCTGAATTGTTTTAGATCGGTCTGATGCAGAGATGCCGGTTGAAACACCCTGTCCGATTAAATCAATCGAAACAGTAAAAGGAGTTTCATGCAATGCACTGTTATCATTAACCATTAATTTTAATCCCAGCTCATCACATCGATCTTCAATCAAAGGCGCGCAAATTAATCCGCGTCCGTGCGTAGCCATAAAATTAATTACTTCGGGAGTTACATTTCGAGCAGCAGTAATAAAATCGCCTTCATTTTCTCTGTCTTCGTCATCTACTACAATAACAATTTTCCCGTTTTTAATATCTTCAATTGCTTCTTCAATCGTGTTGAGCACAAACCCACTCATGGTAATTAATTTGGTGCAAAGTTACCTATTTACTTATTCATTCTGAAACATTATCCTTAATAGATGTTAGTATTACTAAAGCGCTTGATTTTGTTGATAAAGCAAAGGCAATGTTAACAAATCACCGGTGATGATGAGAAAACATTGAACTGTAGATTGTAATTTTGTTAATTGCAGATTTGGCATATTATGGAGGAAAATCATCACATTACGGACCAGAACGGAGACAAAACAATTTCCCTTACGGGAATGTATCAAAACTATTTTCTGGATTATGCTTCTTACGTAATTTTAGAGCGTGCAGTACCTGCCATTGAAGATGGGTTAAAACCTGTTCAGCGAAGAATTTTACATTCCATGTTTGAACTGGAAGACGGAAGATATAATAAGGTGGCGAATGTGATAGGTAATACCATGAAATATCACCCACACGGAGATGCTTCCATCAATGATGCTATGGTTCAGATTGGTCAGAAAGAACTGCTCATAGATACTCAGGGTAATTGGGGTAATATTTATACCGGCGACAGTGCTGCAGCATCACGTTATATTGAAGCACGTTTAACCAAGTTTGCATTGGATGTGGTTTTCAATGCCAAAACAACGAACTGGCAAATGTCTTACGACGGCAGAAATAAAGAGCCGGTTACTTTACCTGTTAAATTTCCTTTATTGCTTGCTCAGGGTGTAGAAGGAATTGCGGTGGGGCTAGCTTGTAAAATTATGCCCCATAATTTTGTTGAACTGATTGATGCCAGCATTGATATTCTAAAGGGAAAAAAAGTGCAGATATTCCCTGATTTTCCAACTGCGGGAATGATTGATATCTCAAAGTATAACAACGGATTGAGAGGTGGAAAAATCAGGGTGCGGGCTAAAATGAATATTGTTGACAGTAAAACATTGTGCGTTACTGAAATTCCATTCGGAACAACAACTTCATCATTGATTGATTCTGTCATTTCGGCATCAGATAAAGGAAAAATTAAAATCAAAAAGATAGAAGATAATACTGCTGAAAATGTAGAGATTTTGATTCATCTGCCACCCGGTATTTCTCCGGATCAAACCATTGATGCATTATATGCATTTACAGATTGTGAAATAAGTATTTCTCCTAATTCCTGTGTGATTGTTGACCAGAAACCCATATTTATGGGTGTTGATCAGATGCTAGCCATTGCCGCTAAAAATACAGTTGACTTACTGAAGAAGGAACTTGAAATAAAGAAAAGTGAGTTACAGGAATCTATCTTATTTACTTCACTCGAAAAAATATTTATTGAAAAACGAATCTATCGCGATATTGAGGAGTGCGAAACATGGGAAGAGATCATTGAAACTATTGATAAGGGATTAAAACCTTATAAAAAGAAGTTTTATCGTGAGATAGTCAGAGAAGATATCGAGAAACTAACCGAAATTAAAATTAAGCGAATTTCTAAGTTTGATAGTTTTAAAGCTGATGAGCAGTTAAAAGGTTTAAATAATGAATTGGAATCAGTTCAGTCGAATCTTGATAATATCGTTTCCTATGCCATTGATTATTTTAAGGAGTTAAAGAAAAAATACGGAAAAGGCAGAGAACGTAAAGCTGAAATTCGCTCTTTTGAATCCATTGAAGCAACACAGGTTGTAATCAGAAATGAAAAATTATATGTTGATTATGAAAATGGATTTGCAGGTTATGGATTGAAAAATGCTGAATTCGTTGCTGATTGTTCTGATATTGATGATATCATTGTCTTTAGAGAAGATGGAACCATGACCGTCAGTAAGGTTACAGACAAGGCATACATCGGTAAGGGTATCTTGCATATAGCGGTTTGGAAAAAAGATGATGAACGCACCATCTATCATATGGTTTATAGAGATGGTCCTTTGGGGGCAACTCATATCAAAAGGTTTTCAGTAACATCTATCATCAGAGATAAAGATTACGATTTAACTAAAGGAACCAAAGGATCAAAAGTGGTTTACTTCAGCGTCAATCCAAATGGTGAATCCGAAGTGCTCTCGATTTATTTAAAACCCAGACCCAAATTAAAGAAGCAGGTTTTTGATTTTGATCTGGCAGATCTTGCCATAAAAGGAAGAAACTCTCAGGGAAATGTGTTAAGTAAATTTCCTATTCGTAAAATTGTAAGTAAGGCAAAAGGTGAATCTACTTTGGGTGGTTTAAAATTCTGGTTTGATCCATATGTAAGAAGATTAAATAATGACGAAAAAGGGCAGTTTCTCGGAGAATTTACAGGCAACGACCGATTATTGATCATTACTCAAACAGGTATGTACAGGTTAATTAAACCTGATCTTTCTCTTCACTTTGATGACGATGTGATGACCATCGAAAAGTTCAATAAGAAGAAATGTATTACAACGATTTATTTTGATGGTGAAAAAAAAGAATACATCGCTAAACGGTTTCATCCGGAAACTATGGATAAAAATGTTTTATTCATCACTGATCATTTGAATTCGAAAGTACATTTAGTGAGCACAGATAGTTACCCGATGCTTATGATTACCGCAAAACGAAATCAAAGTTTGGAAAAGGATGTACTCAATGTACATGAGCAAGTGGGTGTAATTAATGAGAAGTCTAAGGGTAAAAAGCTGAATTACAGAGATATAAAACTATTAAGCTGGATGGACCCTCTGCCTGAACCGTCTTATATGACTGAAAAACAAGAAGATGAGCCTGAAACTGGGGATATTGTTAAAGAAATAGACCTTGAGGCAGATGATGAACAACAAAAATTGTTCTAAAAATCACATTGTCAGTTTTATAAACTATTTTTAAGTTATCTTTTTAGGGTATTCTAAACTTTGGTTTGCATTTTGTTAACAATTGTAAATCTTTGATTATTAGTTTTTTAAACCTCTTAACAATAATAACTCTGGCATATCCGTTATAATCCTGTATTTTTGTAGTGTTATTTTATAAATCCATTAATTAAAAATATCGAAACGATAATCAATAAAAAGATGACAGTGCCGGAAGCCTGAATAATTTCTTATAATATGATGAATCGTTTTGTTTTATGAAAAAAGCCTGCTAATCGCAGGCTTTTTCATTTTTACTTATTACATACGTTCGGGCGAATGAATGCCCAAGAGGTATAACGCATTCTTAATTGTATTACCCACCGTTTGGGTTAAAGCTAATCTGAAATTTCTGGCAAGTGCATCTTCTTCTTTGATTACTTTATAATCATGATAAAAATTACTGAAGTCACATGCCAGTTCATAAACATAATTGGCAATAAGTGCAGGACTGTAATTATTTGCTGCTTCGTTAATCGTTAATGGAAATTGTGCCAGGTTTCTAACCAGTCTAGTTTCTTTTTCATTGGGATGATAATTAATCAGAGTAGATGATTCAAGTTCTGATTGTAAGCCGAGTGAAATTGCATTGCGAAGAAGTGATTGTGTTCTGGCATATATATACTGAATAAACGGTGCCGTGTTTCCATTGAAATCTATTGATTCATGAGGATTGAAAATCATTTTCTTTTTAGGATCAACTTTTAAAATAAAGTAACGCAATGCGCCCAACCCAATCTGTTTATATATGATTTCTTTTTCAGCATCACTTATTTCATTCAGCTTACCCTGTTCGCTGGCTTTTTCTTTTGCAATCTGAATTACATCGTCAATCAGGTCGTCGGCATCAACAACAGTTCCTTCACGACTTTTCATTTTGCCTGTAGGTAATTCAACCATACCATAAGATAGGTTATATAAATGATCAGACGCCTTCATGCCTAACCTCTTCAGTATTTCGAATAAAACTTTAAAGTGATAGTCTTGCTCGTTTCCAACTACATAAATGGATTGATCAAACTCATAATCTTTTTGTTTTTTATAGGCGAGGGCAATATCCTGAGTCATATAAACGGTTGTTCCATTACTTCGTAAAACAACTTTTTGATCCAATCCGATATCTGTTAAATCAATCCAAACCGATCCATCATCTTTTTGAAAAAATACACCTTTTTCAAGTCCCTCCTGAACGGTTTCCCTGCCAAGATTATAGATGTCTGACTCATAATAAAACCGGTCGAAGCTAAGGTCTAATGACTGGTATGTTTTATCAACGCCTTCATAGAACCAGCCATTCATCATCTTCCATAACTCTCGTACTTCCAAATCACCGTTTTCCCAGGCAATGGTAAGATTAGCTATTTCCTGATCTAGTGGATTTTGTTTTTTAGCATCCTCTTCACTTAAACCCTGATTAATCAGTTGTTGTATTGAAGCTTTTGAGTGGTCGTTGAATTGAACATAATAATCACCTACTAGTTTATCTCCTTTTATTCCGCTGTTTGATGGAGTTTTTTTATCATGACTTTGCATGTATGCCCACATCGATTTTGAAATGTTTGTTCCTCGATCATTATACAAGCAAACTTGATATACTTTTTTTCCCGTTGCTTCAATTATTCGGGATAGTGAAAATCCAAGAAATATATTTCTAAGATGTCCTAAATGAAGTGGTTTATTTGTATTGGGCGAAGGATATTCAATGATTACTGATGAATTTCCTGATTGATAAGATTGAAACCCCCAATTCATGTCATGTTGAATAGTTGAAAGCTCCTGATTCCAGAAATTAGGGTTGAACTCGATATTTAAAAAACCTTTCACCAGATTATATCCTGAAACAAAATTGAATTTTGATTTTAATCCGATTACAATTAAATCAGCAAGTTGTTGAGGCGATTGTCCTGTTTTTTTTATGATAGAAAATAAAACAATGGTATAATCTCCTGGATATTCTCTGGGCGTTTGGTTAATGATAATATCTTCCGGTTTGATAACTAAATCAAAGCTAGTTGAAATGATATGGGCTGTGATATTGCTTAATTCCTGTTGAATATTCATGATTTCTTTTTTCTTTTAATCATTGGTTGAATTATTTTCTTAGGCTGAATGACGGGAAGAATTTTTTGTATCGGTTTTATTTTTTTCTGCTCTTTAATGAGTTTCTTTTTAGATTTTTCAATCGCATTAACTGCGTCCCTGAAAATTGGAAATACCCTGATTGCAGTTCTGTTTTCCTGATCAAGCAACGGATTGATTTCAGTAATTTCAAAACAAACTACTTTAGGATCTTTCAACAGCGTTGTGAGAATTTTAGTTGCTTCATTTACAGTTAAACCATTGGGAACAGGTGTGCCGGTTCCTTTTACCAACGAACCATCGAGCGAATCTATATCGAAAGAAACATACAGTATATCACAATCCTTCAGGTAATCTATACATGATTTACAAATCTCCTTTATTTTTCCCTTGCGGATGGTTTCAACGTTCACCGTTTTTATCTTATTCCGCTTGATGTATTGAGTTTCTTCAGTTTCCGTATCTCTGAGTCCGATAAAAATAAGGCTATCAGGAGTTATTTTTGGATAAATGCCACCAATGTTTTTTAGTGTATCCCAAAATGGAATCGTATCGCCGGTGACAGGATTTTTAGGTTTGCCCTGAAAGTCTATCCCTAAAGCAGACGCAAGCGGCATGCCATGAATATTGCCTGATGGTGTAGTGTAAGGTGAGTGAAGATCAGCATGGGCATCTATCCAGATAACACCAAGTTTCTTATTTGGGTTTGCCATTTTAATTCCGGCAATGGTTCCACCTGCACTACTATGATCACCGGATATTACTACTGGGAATCTACCTGCTTTTATTTCTTTTGAAATAGTATTTGCCTGCTTTTGAAAGATTTTTACTACTCCTTTTATCCTTTTAGCATATGTTCTAATAGGATTTTTATATAAAAGATTGGAAGAGTCCTTTACTTCCTTGCTTTTAAATTTCCCGAACAAATAAGATCCATAAGCCAAAGAAGCCATTTTAAGGGCTTCAATGCCAAGGCTTGCACCCCTCGTTCCGGCACCTAATTCTGATCTTACTTCTATTAGTTTAATTCCTTTCATTTAATCTAACTTATTTAGTTATGTTAAAAAATAAAGATCCAAGTGAGTTAGATTGTAAAAATTCAATCTTTTCTATCATATTTGCACTCTAATAAATTAAACACCTTAACATGAAAGTGCATTATGAAGACCTGATCCGTCAAACATTTGAGTTTCCACAAGAAGGTTTTGATGTGGAAGATGGAGAATTGTCGTGGCATGATATTCCAATGATGGAAATTATAAAACAGTACGGCACTCCACTAAAAATCACCTATTTGCCAAAGATCAGCGCTCAGATACAGAAAGCAAAGATAATGTTTAAAGTGGCAATGGCAAAGGCTGATTATAAAGGAAGTTACACTTACTGTTATTGCACTAAAAGCTCTCATTTTAATTTTATCCTTGAAGAGGTGCTAAAGAACGATGTTCATATTGAAACTTCATCTCATTATGATATGGAAATCATGAGGGAATTATATGGCAAAGGGCTGTTGGATAAAAATAAATTTATTGTTTGTAATGGCTACAAACGCGAAGGATACATGCAGCATATCGTTAAGTTTGCCAATGAAGGGTTCAATATTGTTCCGGTACTTGATAATACCAACGAATTAAGTTATTACGATAAGCATGTAAAATCTCCAATCAAGATTGGATTGAGAATTGCCTCTGAAGAAGAACCCAATTTTGAGTTTTATACATCCAGGCTTGGTATCAGATATAAAGATATTGTTCCGTTTTATCAGTATAAAATCAAAGGCAATAAAAAGATTCAGGTGAAAATGCTTCACTTCTTTATCAATACAGGAATCAGAGATACTGTGTATTACTGGAGTGAACTTTCAAAATGTTTAAGTGTGTATTGTGAATTGAAAAAAGTTTGTCCTGAACTCGATTCATTAAATATTGGTGGCGGATTACCGATTAAAAACTCTCTTGCGTTTGATTTTGATTATGAATATATCTTGAATGAAATTGTTCAGCAAATCAAAACTTATTGCAACCAAAATGGAGTAGAAGAACCCAATATATTTACAGAATTCGGATCTTTTACTGTTGGTGAAAGTGGTGCATCTTTGTTCTCTGTACTTGATTCGAAAATGCAGAATGATACAGAGATATGGTATATGATTGACAGTTCTTTTATCACCACACTACCTGATACCTGGGGTCTCAAACAGCGTTTTATATTACTGGCGGTCAATAACTGGCAAAACAAATATCAGCGGGTAAATCTTGGAGGACTTACCTGTGATAGTCTTGATTATTATAATGCAGAAGCACATATTGGTCAGGTGTTCTTGCCTAAATATAAACCGGGTGAAACTCTATATCTTGGATTTTTTCATACCGGCGCATATCAGGAATCATTGGGTGGCTATGGAGGAATTCAGCATTGTTTGATCCCGGCTCCCAAACATGTTATCATCGATAAAGATGAAAACGGCGAGTATTATACCAAGTTGTTCAGCAAAGAGCAGAGCTATAAGTCGATGCTTAAGATATTGGGTTATTAAATCTCTTTTTTAATGACTAAAATTTTTAAGACCAATATTAAGTGCAACGGTTGTATAAATGCAGTCAGCCCGGTAATTGATAATACTCAAGGCCTCGTTTCATGGAAAGTAGATTTGCAAGATTCTGAGCGTAAATTAACCATTGAAGGTGATATTATTGACTGGGATTTATTAATTGAAAAATTAAAGCAACTGGGCTATCACCTGGAGCCTGTTCAACCATGAAAAAAATACTGATTACCGGTTCTAATGGATTACTTGGAAGAAAACTTATAGATAAGTTGAAATCAAGAAATGATATTGAATTGATAGCTACAGGAAGGGGAGAGAACAGAAATCCGATCAAGACCGGTTACACCTATTATTCTCTTGATATTACCAATGAACAGCAGATTGAAGATGTTTTAAATTTAGTAAGTCCAGATGTAATTATTCATACCGCAGCCATGACCAATGTGGATGAATGCGAGTTAAACAATGAAGCATGTTACCAACAAAATGTATTGTCAGTTCAGTACTTATGTAATGCAGCGGAAAAAAGAAATATTCATCTTATTCATTTAAGTACTGATTTTATTTTTGATGGTCTTCACGGACCTTATGATGAAGAGGTATCACCCAACCCCTTGAGTTATTATGCTGAATCAAAAGTAAAGGCCGAGGAACTGGTGATGAAAATGAAAACAGCCTGGTCAATTGTGAGAACCATTCTTGTATATGGGGTAATAGATCATGGCAGTAGAAGCAATGTAGTATTGTGGGTAAAGAATAATCTTGAACAAAAGAAAAATATCAATGTGGTAAATGACCAGTTCAGAACCCCAACACTGGCTGAAGATCTTGCTGAGGGTTGTATTTTGATTGCCGACAAACGAGCTACAGGGATATATAATATTGCGGGTCCTGATTTTATGAGTATTTACGAACTTGCGTTAGAAGTTGCTGAATTCTTTAAACTCGATCAGTCACTGATTCATCCTTCAACATCTGAGTTAGTAAAACAGCCTGCAAAGCGACCTGCAAAAACAGGTTTGTTGATTGATAAAGCCATTAAGAACCTCGGTTATCACCCTCATTCGTTTAAAGATTCCTTAAGACTGGTGGCAGATCAGTTGAAATAATTTCAACAAACAGTTCACAAATAGATATTTTATTTAATATTCTTTTAATTTAGCCATAAATACATTTTAATATGGCTCAAAAAGAACAATGGGGTTCGCGCATTGGATTAGTCTTGGCAATGGCCGGAAATGCGGTAGGACTTGGAAATTTTCTTCGATTCCCAGTGCAGGCAATTCAAAATGGCGGAGGTGCCTTTATCATTCCATATCTGGTTTGTTTCCTGTTAATGGGAATTCCATTATTGTTTATTGAATGGAGTATGGGACGATTCGGAGGTAAATTCGGACACCATTCTACACCTTTTATCTTGGATAGTATGGACAAAAGGAAGTTCTGGAAATATATTGGAGTTTTCGGAATATTTACAAACATAGCGGTAGCATCTTATTATTGTTATCTCGAAAGCTGGACATTAAGTTGGATGTATCATTCTGTTGTTCGAACATTTTCCGGAATGGAATCAACGCAAGTAGCTGATTTTTTCGGTAATTATGTTTCCTTGACTAATCCTTATGAACCGATTCTTTTTTGGATAATTTGTTTGATTTTAAATACGTGGATCTTATCAAGAGGATTGAGTGGTGGAGTGGAGAAGGTGGCTAAAATAGGTATGCCCTTGTTAATCATATTTGGAATATTTCTGGCATTCATGGCATTTAATGTTAAAGCCGGTGTCAACGGAGCAAAATTTGATGCATCTGTTGGATTGAATTTTCTATGGACACCTGATTTTTCAACAATTTGGTCGCCCAAAGTTTGGCTGGCAGCTGCTGGTCAAATCTTCTTTACATTATCTGTAGGTATGGGAAGCATTCAGTGTTATGCTTCCTATCTTAAGAAAAGAGATGATGTGGCTTTAAATGCTATGGCAGCGGGTTGGACTAACGAGTTTGTTGAAGTAGTATTGGGGTCAGCCATTATTATTCCGATTTCAGTAGGATATCTTGGTATAGAAAACGTAATTGAAATGACAAAAAATGGTGGCTTGGGTTTAGGATTTAAAACTTTACCTTATCTCTTTGAACAATGGGGAGAAGTATTGGCCGTAATTAGTGGCGTATTTTGGTTTGGTTTATTATTTTTTGCCGGTATCACTTCTTCTTTGGCCATGGGTACACCTGTGATGGGATTTTTACAGGATGAATTTAACTGGAAGCGTGAACCATCTGCTTTTTTGTTTGGTGCATTGGTTTTGGTATTAGGAGCACCTACTGTAATTTTCTTTAATTACGGTGTTTTTGATGAATATGATTTTTGGGCAGGAACATTTTCATTGGTATTGTTTGCCTTTCTAGAAGTTATTCTCTTTGCCTGGGTGTTTGGTATGGATAAAGGATGGAAAGAAATTAATGATGGTGCTGATATTAAAATACCTGTAATATTTAAGTACATCATTAAATATGTTACTCCATTGTTGTTGGGATATGTATTTTTCAGCAGTTTGCCCGGTGTCTGGGATCAGATCACAAACAAAGCCATTTATAAAGAATTAAGTGAAGCAACTGATCCAATGACCATTGAATTTTTACAGCAAAAAATAGTGTTTGTAAATGCTTCAAGAGGTTTGCTTTTGCTGGTTTGGCTGGGTATAGCTTACACCGTTTATGTAGCATATAAAAAACGTAAAAGAGAAGGGAGAATATAATTATGACAACAACTGCTTTGATTATGATGTCAGGAACCATGTCGCTCGTTGCGGTGATAACAGGTTTCTTTTTTCTTAAAATGATGCGCACTCCTGAAAAGAAGGAGCACGAAATTGATGAAATGCCTCCACATCATCACCCATAATTTTTGATATGAAGATTATTTGTGTTGGTCGCAATTATGCTGATCATGCGAAAGAATTAAATAATTCTATACCGACAGATCCTGTTTTGTTTATGAAGCCGGAAACGTCAGTTATTCTTCCCCGTCAACCATTTTTCTATCCTGATTTTTCAAATGATGTGCATCATGAAATAGAAGTGGTGATTAAAATTAACAGGATTGGAAAGCATATAGAACCACAATTTGCTTCAAGGTATTATTCTGAAATTGCACTCGGTATCGATTTTACAGCGAGAGATCTTCAGCAGCAATTAAAAGAAAAGGGATTGCCTTGGGAAAAAGCAAAAGCCTTTGATGGTTCAGCCATGGTGGGTAAATTTATTCCTGTAGATCAGATTTCAGATATTCATCAAATAGATTTTTCATTGGAAAAAAATGGTTTGCTGGTACAGCAAGGAAATACTTCACAAATGCTATTCAAAATAGATCAACTGATCAGTTACATTTCTACATTTTTTACGCTTAAAATTGGTGATTTAATATTTACAGGAACCCCGGCAGGTGTAGGTCCTGTAAAAAAAGGGGATCAGTTAAAAGGGTTGTTGGGAAGTGAAACAAACTTTACGTTGAATGTTCGTTAAAACTTAATCTATTTCAAGTATTTAAAATCTTTATTAATTATTTATATTTATAGTATTAATTCTTATTCATGAAAAGGAAAGTTGTCATATTCATTTTTAGTATTTTTTACTTGAATGTTTTTTATGCTCAGAAAGTGTTAGAGGGTGTTCAGGCAAACAATTATTTTCAGGGAGCCTCTGTTGTAAGGTTTAAAGAGAATAATCCATTACCTCAGTTTATCCAGTTCGGATTGAAACCATCCGGAGATCAGGCAGAGTTGGTTCTCCAAAAAGTTCTCCGGATGAAAGCCCCGTACAGTATAAAAATGATTAAGCATGAAGCGGATATCGTTGGAATGGTGCATCTAAAATATCAGCAATTCTACAAACAAATTCCAGTGGAATATGCTGTATATAATGCTCATATTGATAAGTCTGGTAATGTAGCCTCAATGAATGGTGAAGCATACACATTGCCTGAATTGTCTTCAATACCATCTATATCTTCAAACACAGCCATACAAAAAGCAATCGGGTATATTAAAGCTGATAAATACAAATGGGAATTGTCTGAAGAGGAAAGACATTTGCAATACGAAACAAATAATCCCAATGCAACATACTATCCTCAGCCCACATTAACCTACGTTCCTGTGAATGGTGATTATAATTCGAATGATTTTCGTCTGGCATGGAAAATGGATATATATGCTCACGAACCATTAAGAAGGGAATGGGTTTATGTGGATGCAAATACAGGTGAAATCATCTGGTCAACCAATAGAATTCATCATGCTGATGTACCTGGAACAGGTGTTGCTGTTTACAGCGGAAACAGGCCAATAGTTGCTGATCAGAATGGTTCAACATTCAGATTAAGAGAAGCAGGTAGGGGAGACGGAATAGAAACTTATGACTTGAATACAGGCACAAATTATGGCGCTGCGGTTGACTTTACAGATTCGGATAATTTCTGGAATAATGTAAATGCACAAAAAGACGAATATGCCATTGATGCGCACTGGGGAGCAGAGATGACTTATGATTATTTTTATCAGATTTATAACAGAAACAGTATTGACAATAGCGGTTTCAAATTATTCAGTTATTTGCATTACAGTACTAATTATGATAATGCCTTCTGGGATGGACAACGTATGACTTACGGTGACGGAAGTGGAAATCCCTTCTTACCATTAACATCCATTGATATTATTGCACATGAAATTACACATGGGTTAACCGAGTTTACTGCAAGTTTGGTATATCAAAATGAATCAGGTGCTTTAAATGAATCGTTTAGCGATATTTTCGGTGTGAGTGTTGACTATTTTGCACGTGGCGGTAATTTAGCTCAGAATCCAATCTGGAGAATAGGTGAAGAGGCTACTTCCAATGGTCAGGGTATTCGAAGTATGAATAATCCCAATTCTTTTGGAGACCCAGATACTTATCAGGGTACAAACTATTATACCGGAACACAAGATAACGGTGGTGTTCATACCAATTCAGGAGTACAAAATCACTGGTTTTACAGGCTGGTTGTGGGTGGAACAGGAACAAATGATGTTGGAAATAATTTCAATGTAACAGGACAGGGAATGACCATTGCGGCAGCAATTGCTTTTAGAAATCTTACTGTATATTTAACTGCCAACAGCAACCACAGTGATGCAAGATATTATTCTATTCAATCAGCGATTGATTTATATGGCCCTTGTACAGCGCCGGTGGAAGCGACAACCAATGCTTGGTATGCAGTAGGTGTTGGAGGACCTTATTCGGCAGTTGTTGATGCAGCATTTTCTACACCAACAACAAACTTTTGTAATGTCCCTGCAATGGTAGCTTTTTCTAATTCAAGTTTTAATGCAGGTAATTTTACCTGGGACTTTGGTGATGGTAATTTCAGCACTGCCGTTAATCCTACACATACATATACAACGCTGGGAACATACAGCGTGAAGTTAATTGCAGATGGAGGCGCTTGCGGTATTGACAGCATCATTCAGTTAAACTACATTAATATTGATACAACCATACCTTGTAGTATCACATTAAGTTCTTCAGGAAATAATCAATTGCAAACAAGTTGTATAGGAACAATTTATGATTCAGGCGGACCAACATCAAACTATCAAGACAATACCAATTCTGTAATAACGATAGCTCCTCCCGGTGCATCTTCAATTACATTGAATTTTACAACATTCAATTTTGAACTTGATTATGATTATTTATATGTATATGATGGTCCAAACATCAATAGTCCTTTGCTTGGTCAATATACAGGAACAACATTGCCTCCAAACGTAACATCATCAGGAGGAGCTATAACACTGAGACAATATACAGACGTAGGATTAACAGCGCCTGGTTTTACAGTAAACTGGCAATGTAATTTCCCAACCACACCACCTGTGCCAGACTTTATGGCCACTTCATTAACTTCTTGCGATGGTGAAATTCATTTTGTTGACCAAACCACTAATGGAGCACTTACATGGGATTGGAATTTTGGTGACGGAAATTTTTCAAATCTTCAGAGTCCTACGCATGTATATCAGAATGATGGTGTTTACACCATAACTTTAACAGTAACAAATGCGATTGGTTCTGATGTAATTGTAAAGAATAATTATATAACGATTGATCGCCCGGATGCACCCGTTGCAAATGGCCAGACCATCTGTGCTCCGGCAGTTGTAGATTTAACTGCTTCCGGCACGGGAGTGCTGCAATGGTATGATGATTCTACGTCTTCTACACCAGTATTTACAGGTAATTTATTTACTACTCCGCTGATTAATTCAACCACTACATATTATGTTGAGAATATTGAATCACCCCCAACGCAAAATGTAGGTCCGGTAAATAACAGTTTCGGAACCGGAGGAAATCATAATAATACATCTACACAATATTTAATTTTTAATGTGCTTCAGCCAATAAAACTTAATTCAGTTTGGGTTAATTCATCTGCTTCAGCTGATAGAACCATCACTTTATGGGATAATTCAGGAAATATTATTGACACGCGATTTGTAACCATCCCAAGTGGTCAGAGTGTAGTTGCTTTGAATTTTGATATTCCACCGGGAACAGGATATAGATTAGGAGGTTCTCAAATGAATCTTTATCGAAATAATACCGGAGCGTCTTATCCATATTCCATTCCTAACTTAGTAACCATTACCGGTTCTTCTGCAGGAAGTGCTTTCTATTATTACTTCTATAATTGGGAGGTTCAGGGTGAAGATTGTGTATCGCCGCTTACTCCGGTTACAGTTGAACTCCCCAACCTGACAGCAGGTTTTACTTCTTCAAATATTGGATTAACTACAGACTTTACTTCACTGGAACCGAATGCTACCAGTTGGTATTGGGATTTTGGAGATGGTAATAACTCAAATCAGCAGAACCCATCTCATACATATTCAACTTATGGTTCTTTTGTAGTAACACATGTTGTTTCATATGGCCCTTGTGTTGATACTATTGCTCAGGAAGTTGTAATATTCGATAACACCTCTGTTGAAAATGAAAATATTGACGATTTGAATATCAGTGTTTACCCAAATCCTTCAAGTGATTATGTTACACTTTCATTGAATAATACAAAAGCGGGTTCGATTTCTTTATCCTTATTGAATATTCAAGGACAAATATTGAATCAGTTTTCTTATTATGATGTTCAGCCCGGAAAATGGAGTAATACAATGCAAATGGAAGGATATGCGTCTGGAATGTATATCATTAAAATTATGCATAATGATCAAATAAAAGGACACATCAGGTTCATAAAAAAATAACCAGATGATTTTTTAAAAAAAAGCACCATCAGGTGCTTTTTTTTTATATTATAAATTAAGAATTCATCGTTGATAAGTTTAATTTACATAGCTTGATAAATCAACAGATAAATTGAATATTTGAAATGTGAGAAAATCTGGTTTTTTAATTCTTTTATTGATTTTATTTTCTTCTTCATTTACAGCCTTATCATCAGTTGAATCTCAAATTGATTCAGTGATATACAGAAGGGTCATGAAAATGAAAAAAGTATTTCCTATGACATTAAATGAGGATGTACAACAGTATATATCAAAAATGGTTTATCAAAACAGGGAAAATACTCAGTTAATTTTAAGTCAGGCACAGGTTTTTTTTCCAATCCTAGAAAGTGAGTTGGCAAAGCATGAACTCCCTGAAGATTTTAAATGGTTGCCATTGGCACTTTCAGGCATGGATGAACTTTATATCAGTGAATCAGGTGGTGTTGGTTTATGGCAGTTACAATATTTTTCAGCACTAAGGTTTGGATTAAATGTTAATGAAAATTTTGATGAAAGAAGAGTGCCTGTTTTATCAACGAAAGCAGCTATAAAGATGATAGAGGCATATTACACTCAATTTAAAGATTGGGGTCTTACTGTCATGGCGTTTATTTCTAGTCCTGCTGATGTAAAAGCTGCAATTAATAAAAGTAATTCAAATGCATTTTGGGATGTCTTTAATTATATTCCATTCAAGGATCAGCAAGCTTATTACATGATTATTGCATCAGCATATTTAGATAACTATTTTAATGAATATGATTTTAAAAAAATAAAATCAACACCATTGGAACTAGCTTCAGTTGAGGTTAAAAATAAAGCAATATCTCTATCAAAATTGGCTGCTGATTTAGATGTGTCAAAAGATCAGTTAATGAGGTGGAACCCTTTGTTTAGAAGTGATTATATTCGCGGAAATATTGTATATCAAATGCATTTACCTGCAGCCCTGATTTCAAGATTTAATGCATATAAGGAAGATAGTGTAAACATTAATGTTGCTCCGCCCGATAATCATCATTCAAATGATGTTGTTACTGAAGAAAAATCTGACCTTCCTAATCAAGGGAACTCAATTACAACTATTGAACAAAGGTCTTATCATAAAGTAGTGTCTGGAGATAACCTTGGAAAAATAGCTCAGAAATATAAAGTCACGGTGAGTGAGATTAAGAAATGGAATAAATTGAAATCTGATAAAATTGTAATCGGTCAGAAATTAACCATAATAAAAAATAAACAAGTAAAGTCAGAAGTCACTTCTGTAAATACTGATGAAAAAACTCTATTGAATAATCAAGATAATTCAACTCAAAATAATACTGAGCCGGAAACTAATAAAGATAAAAATATCGAAAAGCCGGAATGGGTAATTTATAAAGTGAAATCAGGAGATACTGTCTGGAAAATTTCTCAGAAGTATAATGTTTCATCATCATCAATTATATCATTAAATAATATTAAGAATAATAATATCTATCCTGGTCAGATACTAAAAATCAAGAAGAAATAATTTATTAATGAAATCTATAAAACCCATACAGATACTTATTTACCTGATTATAGTTTTATTTTTTCTTGGATTAATAAGTCTTGTATTTACTTACATATTTCCTGAAGGCATTAAAATCTCAGAAAATACGACCATTCGATTCTCTAATATTCATGATCTATTTGATAAGAATAATGTAAAGTATGCTGATATTGAAAATATCATTGACAGAAAATTAGATTCAACACAGTTAAAGGAATTAAATTCTCTAGAAGATAGTTTAGCGGCATTTAAAAAAATTAGTTTTGAAAATCCTGCAAGATTTCATTTCCCGGATGGTAAGGAAAATGTATTACATGATTTTTTTGATGCGCTTGAAAAAGTTGAAGATAATAACAGTTCTCTGAGAATATTACATTATGGTGATTCTCAAATTGAGATGGACAGAATTACCGGATATGTCCGAGAGCAGCTACAGCAAAGATTTGGTGGATACGGTCCTGGATTACAACCTGCAATTCAGATTATTCCTTCAACATGTATCAGACAATCATCTACAGGAAACTGGAAACGTTATGCCTCATGGGGTTTTGGTGATTCAATCAGAGCCAATCACAGACGTTATGGTGTTATGCTTAATGTTTCAGAATTTTCAGGTGAGGCAGGCATTGTTTTTAATCAGTCGCATATGGCTGAAAAAAGAGCAAAATTGATTAAAAAAGTTAGTGTTTTATTAGGAAATAATGAAAGTGAAGTAACTGTTGGCTTATATGTAAATGGAAAGAAACTAGAAACAAAAAAGATTGAACCTACTCAGGGTATGACAAAGATTGACTGGTCAGTAGATACTATTCCTAAATCCATCTCTTTGCAGTTTTACAGTGCATCAACTACAGAAGTTTATGGAATTTCGCTGGATGGAAAAAAGGGCGTAGCTGTAGATAACCTTCCGATGAGAGGTTGCTCCGGCACAATATTCACAAAAGGAGATGAAAATCTGCTTAAAAGAAGTTTTGAAATGCTGGACGTCAATCTCCTGATTCTTCAGTTTGGAGGAAATATGATGCCTTCCATTAACGGACCTAAGAATGCAGTGACGTATGGAGAATCTTTCTATAAACAAATTGAATTTTTAAAGAAACTTAAACCGGATATGGATATCATCGTGATTGGTCCGGCAGATATGTCAAAAAAAATAGATGGATCCATGCAATCATATCCATATATAAAAAACGTCATTGAGGCTTTGAAAAAAGCTACTCACGATGCAGGTGGAGTTTACTGGAATATGTATGAAGTGATGGGAGGAAATAATTCAATGCCATCATGGGTTAATAAAGGCCTGGCCGGTAAAGATTATATTCATTTTACAACCAAAGGAGCACAAAAAATTTCTGAATTATTTTATGAAGCCCTCATTAATGAATATAACTTGTACAGGTTGAAAAAGAGAATAGATGTAATAAATAATTCAGCTTCAAAAGGGAAATGAAAGCATTAAAAATTTTTCATATTGTTTTTTTTATCATGCTTTACAATGCTCAATTTTACTATGCGCAGGATTATCCATATAGCCCGAAACAATATGATTTTATAGCGTATGAAAAGAATAAATTATGGATGCCTAAAGACAGCCAATCGTTTATAGGCTTTTATAAAAAACTCGATAAACTAATGTTTGAAGGTGAGGGAAAAATAAATGTAATTCATATTGGAGGATCACATGTTCAGGCAGATATTGTTTCAAATCGTGTTCGCGAACGATTAAGTACATTCCATCCCGGAAATAAAGGAAGCAGAGGATTACTTTTCCCTTTTCGAGTAGCTGGAACCAATAATCCTTACAATTATTCAGTGAATTATACTGGTAATTGGGAAAATTGTAAAAATACTCAGCATAACATTCCCTGTGAATTAGGACTTACAGGTATTTCTGTAACAACCTATGATACTTTATCATCCATTACCATTTCATTTGATTCGCAGGCTGCAAAAAGATACTACTTCAATAAATTAAAGATATATCATGCTTTGTCTTCTGACTTATTCAATATTATTCCCATTGGTATTGATTCTTCTAAATACACTATTGTAACAGATACCTCAAAAGGAATTACAGAACTTTTTTTTCATTCCAGCCATACTCAGATGGGTGTTCAGTTTGTAAAAAAAGATTCTACTCAGCGTCGTTTTGTGTTGTATGGAATGCAGTTTGAAAATGATGAACCAGGTATTACCTATCATTCTATTGGTGTTAATGGGGCTTCTACACATTCATATTTAAGATGTTCTTTATTTGATGAGCACATGGCTGAAATTCAGCCAAACATGGTAATCATGGGTATCGGTATCAACGATGCCAGCGGAAAAGATTTTGATGTTTCAGTTTTTGAATCTAATTACAGAAAACTCATTGCTTCAATACGCGCTGTATCGCCAGATGTTGCTATAATTCTGATCACCAATAATGATAGTTTCCGTAAAAGCAGAAGAAAGTATTATGTAAATAAAAATGGTGAGGTAGTAAAAGATGCCATGTACAGATTATCTGCAGAGTTAAATGTTGCTGTTTGGGATTTTTATAGTATCATGGGAGCACAGTCAAGTATGGATACCTGGTATAAAAACGGGTTGGCCCAACGCGATCGGGTTCACTTTACCTCATCAGGATATAAGATAATGGGAGATTTATTATCTGAATCTATTCTTAGAGGACTTGAAAATTATTTGAAGAGGTATTACAATTCAATGCAAGAATAAAATGATGTTAGATTTTTTTAAAAATAATTTCTACGCAGGTCATGAAGCTTTGATGGCATTTCAATCTCCGTTTTTTTGGATTTTTTATTTATCGATGGCATTGATATACGCTATTTTTCATCAACGTTCAATTGCATCTGTATTACTCATCATTCCTATGGTTGTATTAACAATCATTGGTAATCTCGGATTAATTTTTCCGGCTGCAATTATTGGAATGCTCACCGATCACTATAGAAAATTTTACTTAGAACCAACTTTTGATAAGCTTACAAATGGAATTATTTCATTTGGATTGGCTATACTTTCATTTACAATAGCTATAGCATCAAATTTTATTTTTTACGGAGTCGACAATATTTTTGAATTTAATCCGCAATCACCATTAATTTTTACCAAATTATTCTTTTGGTCATTTTTTGCCATTGTGCTTACAGTATACTCAAGTGTATATCAAAAAATAGGAATCAGAAATGCTTTTCTTGGAATTGTAAGTTTGTTTTTTTACTACAAAACCAGTGGATTATTTTTTCTTCTGCTTGTATTTAGCACCGTTATCGATTATTGGGTAGGATTAAAAATAGATCAGACTGAAAAGTCACTTCATCGAAAAATGTGGTTAGGTCTTAGTTTGTTTACAAATTTGGGAACTTTAATCTATTTTAAATACGCTTACTTTTTTACTGATGCATACAACCAGATTTTTCAAACTAACTATAAAGTTATTAACTGGTTGGCATATTGGAGTAACGGATATACCGGTACCCATTTTGATATCGACGAGATAGCACTTCCGGTAGGTGTTTCTTTCTTTACATTTCAAACCATTAGTTATTCTATCGATGTTTATCGTAAACACATAAAGCCGGTAACAAATATCAGTGACTTCAGTTTCTACGTTGCTTATTTTCCTCAGTTGGTAGCTGGTCCGATTGTTAGGGCAAATGAATTTGTACCTCAGATATATCAGCCATACCATGTTACAAGAAATGAAATGGGATTAGCCATTTTTTGGATTCTTAACGGGTTACTAAAGAAAATGATTATCGGTGATTACATGGCTGTAAACTTTATTGACAGGGTGTTTGATTATCCGGAAAACTATACAGGATTTGGTGTATTAATGGCTTTATTTACATATTCTCTTCAGGTATATGCTGATTTCTCCGGCTATACGGACATTGCAATTGGAGTCTCAATATTACTCGGTTTCAGATTACCGGTTAATTTTAATTCACCCTATAAAGCAAGAAATGTTGCTGAATTTTGGAAGCGATGGCATATCTCTTTAAGTACCTGGCTGAAAGATTACCTTTATATTCCCTTAGGAGGAAATAAAAAGAGTTCTTTGGGAACTTATTTCTGGTCGATTTTTATCATGTTTTTTGTAGTATTAATTTCCGGTGAGTATTGGTGGATATCTCTTTTAATACTCGGTGGGTTATCTGCTATTACCATCATATTATCTATATGGCTGAAGCAAATAAGATTATCAGTAATCACAAATATCAATTTAATGATTACCATGATCATTGGAGGTCTATGGCATGGAGCCAGCTGGAATTTTGTAATTTGGGGAGCATTAAATGGGGTGGCCTTGGTGGTCTATAAAGTCTGGAAAAATTATTCTCCTTATGAAAATAATCAGCACTGGATAATTACGGGATTGAAAGTATTTTTTACTTTTTCATTTATTTCCTTTACGAGGTTATTTTTTAGGGCCGGAGATATAAAAAATACGGGAAGCGGAATGGATATTGTGGAGAGGATGTGGTATCAGTTAATGAATAACTGGTCATGGGAAGCTACATTTAAAATACTTGAAAATCATTGGGGCGTATTTATCATGTTTTTCATAGGAATGATAATACACTGGCTTCCTTTACAACTGAAAACAAAATACAGACAGTGGTTTGTTTACTCATCTTTACCCGTGCAGATTGCCTGTTCGGTTGGTGCAGTTTTCCTTATTTATCAGTTTCTTACTTCTGATTTACAGGCATTTATTTATTTTCAGTTTTAATTTTTAAAAAAAGTTCCATTTTTATGTTATTAAACCTTCCTAATTTTGCCCCAGTTCATTGCCCGTATGGTGAAACTGGTAGACACGTACGTTTCAAAGGCGTTTAGCGCAAGCTGTGCAGGTTCGATTCCTGTTCCGGGCACATTTTTATTGAAAAACAAATTAATCTTTGATTTTAAAAAATAAATTGTATTTTTGCAGTCCTTAAAAGATTGAATCATGGCAAAAAAAGGAAATAGAGTTCAGGTTATTCTTGAATGCACAGAGCATAAAACAAGTGGTATGCCTGGTACTTCAAGATATATAACTACAAAAAACAAGAAGAATACAACAGAAAGAATTGAATTGAAGAAATTCAATCCAATCCTTAAAAAAGTTACTGTTCATAAAGAAATTAAATAATTAAGTTATGGCTAAGAAGGTTGTTGCAACATTACGTACAGGTGCAGGTAAAGACTTTACTAAAGTAATTAAACTCGTTAAGTCTGAAAAAACAGGTGCATATCAGTTTAAAGAAGAAATTGTACACAAAGATACTGTGAATGATTTCTTTGCTGCAAAGTAATTGATAACGAAATAGGTTATTGTAAAGCTTCTTTATTTAAAGAGGCTTTTTTTTTATAAAAAATATATGGGATTATTTAGTTTCTTCTCAAAGGATAAGAAAGATGCATTGGATAAAGGTTTAGCTAAGACCAAGCAATCTATTTTTGATCAGTTGAAAAGGGTCGTTATCGGTAAATCTAAAGTTGATGATGAGGTGTTGGATCAATTGGAAGAAATTCTTATATCCAGCGACGTTGGTGTTAATACAACCATTAAAATTATTGAACGCATTGAAAATAGAGCCGCAAAGGATAAGTATGTAAATACGAATGAACTGAATTTTATTCTTAAAGACGAAATTACTCAATTATTACTTGAAAATAATAGTGAACAAATTGGATTTGAATTAAATACATCTTCAAAGCCTTATGTAATAATGGTTGTAGGTGTTAACGGAGTTGGCAAAACAACAACCATTGGAAAATTGGCCTATCAATTTAAGAAATCAGGTAAGTCTGTGATGCTAGGGGCAGCAGATACTTTTAGGGCAGCAGCTGTAGATCAGTTAAAAATATGGTCGCAGCGTGTTGATGTTCCAATTGTTGAGAAAGGAATGGGGGCAGATCCGGGTTCAGTTGCTTTTGATACCTTAAATTCAGCAGTAGCGAAGGAAGTGGATGTAGTCATTATAGATACTGCAGGCCGATTACATAATAAAATTAACCTGATGAATGAATTGACTAAAATTAAGCAAGTCATGAAAAAGGTAATCCCTGATGCACCACATGAAGTTTTATTGGTATTGGATGGATCAACAGGTCAGAATGCCTTTGAACAGGCAAAACAATTTACAGCAGCAACAGAGGTATCATCACTGGCAATTACAAAATTAGACGGAACAGCAAAAGGAGGTGTGGTAATTGGTATTACTGATCAGTTCAAAATTCCAGTAAAATATATTGGCGTGGGTGAAAAAATGGAAGACCTTCAACTTTTTGATAAAAAAGAGTTCGTAGATTCTTTATTTAATTAAGTTCAGCATGAAAACCAGGACACAGAAAAAAAATAAGGTAAATGTGGTAACGCTGGGTTGCTCGAAAAATCTGTATGATTCAGAAGTATTGCTTGGGCAACTTAAAGCCAATCAGATGGAGGCTGTTCATGATTCAGCGTCTCATGATTGTAATATTGTTATCATTAATACCTGTGGTTTTATTGATAATGCCAAACAGGAAAGCATAGACACCATATTGAATTATGTTGAAGCAAAAAGAAACGGAGATGTTGATAAAGTTTATGTAACAGGATGCTTAAGTGAAAGGTATAAAGACGATTTAGAGAAAGAAATTCCTGATGTAGATGCCTATTTTGGTACCCGTGATTTACCTAAATTATTAAAAACATTAAAAGCGGATTACAAGAAAGAACTGGTAGGTGAGAGATTAATTACCACACCAGGCCATTATGCTTATTTTAAAATTTCAGAAGGCTGTGATCGACCATGTTCTTTTTGTGCAATCCCATTAATGAGAGGAAAACATATTTCAACCCCGATTGAAGAACTGGTAAAACAAGCTGAAATACTGGCACGTCAGGGAACAAAAGAGCTTCTGATCATTGCTCAAGACTCCACTTATTATGGTTTAGATATTTATAAAGAGAGAAAATTAGCTCAATTGTTGAACTCACTTTCAGAAGTGGAGGGTATTGAATGGATTCGTTTGCATTATGCATTCCCTGCAGGATTTCCTGATGATGTATTGGATGTAATTAGAAATAACCCTAAAGTGTGCAACTATATTGATATGCCTTTACAGCATATTTCTGATCAAATGCTTAAATCGATGCGCAGAGGAACAAACTCCTCTAAAACCTATGAGTTAATTGCAAAAATCAGGGAAAAAGTTCCAAACATAGCATTAAGAACAACATTGATTTGTGGATACCCCGGTGAAACGGAAGATGATTTTCAACAACTCTGTGATTTTGTGCGAAACGTTAAATTTGATCGACTCGGTGTATTTACTTATTCTCACGAAGAAAACACTCATGCTTTTCAGCTAAAAGACAACATCTCTCAAAAGATAAAGCAGGAAAGAGCTAACCAGATCATGCAAATACAGCAAGAAATTTCTGAAAAGCTAAATCAGGAAAAAATAGGAAAAATTTATAAAGTTCTAATAGACAGGGTTGAAGGTGATTATTTTATGGGTAGAACAGAATTTGATTCGCCTGAAGTCGATAACGAAGTGTGGATTGACAAGAAACACTACCTAAGGGTAGGTGATTTTGCTAATATCAGAATTATCGAGGCCAGGGAATACGATCTTATTGGTGAACCTGCTGAATAATTATTTTAGATTTGAAATCATTTCATTGATTCTTTTGTTTATTTGTTATCTATGATGGTTCAGTCTTCCATAACATTTGAGCAAGCTAAAGTTGGTGGTTCTTTGTTTTGGGATTATTGTAAAAATAATTCTTCGATTCGCCCACTCTACGCATTTGAACCCAGCTGGTTGGGAGTGGAGCAAGCCATACGTCAAAGAGAGCAATTTCCGGTTGACAGAACTCAGCTTCATGAAGTTTTTAATCGTCAATACAGTGGCTTACATCTTTCATTAGAAGTTCAATCCAATATTGATAAGGTTTTACACAACAATACATTTACAATTACAACGGGTCATCAGTTATCATTGATGACCGGTCCTTTGTATTTTATTTATAAGATAGTTTCGGTTATTGCTTTTGCCAAGCAATGCCAGGAGCGTTTTCCTTCCTACAATTTTGTTCCGGTCTATTGGATGAATTCTGAAGATCATGATTTTGAGGAAATCAATCATTTCTATTGGGGCAAAGATAAATTCGAATGGAACAGAAGTGATAAAACCCCATTCCCAACAGGTGAATTAAATACTCAATCATTAGATTCTCTATTTAATCAGTTAAACGATAAAACAATTGATAAACAGTTGTTAAATAAATTATTAAACGAATACAAGGATTGTTATTTAAATGCAGATAATCTGGCACAGGCGACTAGAAAATTAGTACATTCTTTATTTAAAGACTGGGGGTTATTGATTATTGATCAGCATGATGAAACCCTAAAAAAACAATTTAAAAAACATATTATCAATGAGATTAAGTATAAAAATTCTTGTCAATATGTAACAGAAACTGATCTTCTAATTCATGATTTAGGGTATAATACTCAAGTGAAACCAAGAGAAATTAATTTATTTTATCATCATCCTCAGCTTGGTCGCCATAGAATTATTGAGGAAGAAAATCGATTTAAAGTTATTAATACGGAGCTTGAATTTACACTTGAAGAATTAATTCAAAGTATAGATTTCGACATAAATAAGTTTAGCACAAATGTTGTCACCCGTCCTTTGTATCAGGAATGTGTTCTGCCAAATATTTGTTATATCGGGGGCCCTGCAGAGGTTGCCTATTGGTTACAATACAAAAAGAATTTCGAGGCATCTCATATTTTCTATCCGATGATATTAATGAGAGATTCTTTTCTTTTGATGGATGAAAAAAAGAATTTCAAAATCAGTAAACTAAATCTTCAATTAAAAGATTTTTTGAAAGAAGAATCGGAAATAATTAATCAGTGGATTAAAAAATTTACAGATTATTCTTCAATATCTAAAATTCAATCAGATGTTGATTTATTTTTTGATCAATTGAAATTATCTGTTATTGAAATTGATTCCACTTTGGGCACATCAGTTGAAGCAGAAAGAGTAAATGCTAAAAAAGGTCTGGAACGTATTGTGTTAAAAATGAACCGCGCTGTCAAAAGAAAAAATGAAGAAGGGATAAGACAGATTTCTGAAATTCACCAATGGATAATGCCTGATGGGACTTTTCAGGAAAGAAGTCAAAACTTATTTCATTTCACGTCTAATCCCAATAATTTAATTACATATTTAATATCTCAAAGTAATGTAATGGATTTCAAAACTAAAGTGATTCCATTTTAATTAATATTTTCTTGTTAATTTTTTAGCATCATTAGTTCAATTTATATCAAAAGAATGATTAGTTTTATTATTCTGATTGATAAATGATTTTGGGATTGAAAAATATGTTCAAGCATGTTTCACTTTTAATTTTTATCTTCTTTTTCTCAATAATTAATGTTGAGTCTCAGAATTTTTGTCCTAATCTTGGACCCAATCAGGTATTGCCATGTAATGTTAATTCCACAACACTAACAGCTAATTTTAATACATGTCCGAACTTAGCTCAACCTAATTCTACAAGCAGTTATTCAGTTACTAATATTCCTTTTGCACCGGCACCGATAGCAGGATCAAATGTCTTTTTGAGTGATGACTCTCAGACAGGTCCTTTTAATATTGGGTTTAATTTTTGTTTTTTTGGAAACAACTACTCTCAATTTTGGATTGGAAGCAATGGATGGATTTCATTTAGCGCCGGACAACCCAATACTTATGTTTCAGTTCCTATTCCTACAACTGCATTTGATGTTCCAAAAAATTGTATAATGGGTCCTTGGCAGGATTGGCATCCTGGTGTTGGTGGACAAATTCGATATCAAACCATTGGGCAGGCTCCATGCAGAAGGTTAGTAGTTACATGGAGTAATGTTCCATTATACGCTTGTACATTTTTACAAGGAACTTTTCAGATTATTATTTATGAATCGACGAATATTATAGAAAATCACATTATTTCGAAACCTCAAAATTGTTATTGGGGTGGAGGGACTGCTGTGCAGGGGATTCATAATATTAATGGAACTGTTGCTTTTACTGTCCCCGGAAGAAATTCTTCGGTATGGGGAACTACAAGCAATTCATACCGTTATACACCCAATGGAGCGCCTGTTCCCCCAACTGTTACATGGTATCAGGTTGGAAATCCATCTCCGATAGGAACTGGTAATTCAATTGTAGTTTTTCCTCCGGTTCAAGGAGCAAACTATACTTGTCAGTTATCTTATCCATTATGCAATCAGGGATTTGCTACTTGCTCTAATATAAATTTAAATATCATTCCTGATACTGTATTCGTTCTACCTGGTCAACCCAACATTGTTCCTTTATTTTCTCCTATCGGACCAGTGTGCCAGGGAGCATCTCCACCTCTTCTGCCTACAACGTCAAATAATAATATTACTGGTAGTTGGAATCCATCTGTAATTAATACGTCAAATCCCGGTACTTATACTTATACCTTTACTCCCAATCCTTCTCAATGCGCTTTACCTACAAGTATAACAGTTACAATCAATCCGTCGCCTACTGCGTCTATTATACCTGCAAATACAGTTTTAAATTGTAATCAAACATCTATTTCACTCAGCGCGACAGGAGGTGGAACATATCAGTGGAGTGGCGGGAATACACCAACATCTCCATTTAATACTTTTAC
>JBILKR010000017.1:0-45697 GCA_044376575.1 Flavobacteriales bacterium
AGAACTTGCAGTTGCATTTATGGTAATAAAATCTGTAGAACAATAAGTCCCTGTTTGTGTAGTAATAATTGGTGCAGCAACTGAATCAATTGAGCGTATAAATAAGGGTGTAGTTCCATTTACAGGATTCACTGTATTTGTCCAGCACCAGTTACCATCTCCATCAGTTAATGAAGATATGATTGAACCGGATGTGAAATTACGATATTCGATACGTTGAATACCTGTTGCCAAATTATTGGGTACAATAGTACCCCAACGGTTATTGATGGTATCAACAATGGTTCTGTAAGTTTGTAACACACTGGTTTGCGTATGGGTGTAACCATCTTTTTCAACTACAGCAATACTTATTGGTCTGCCATTGCCTGCTGTATTATTGTAAATAAAGGCAAAACTTTTAGGACTTACGATTGTACTGTCATACACAAATGAACCCTGTAAGGGAGCAGAAGGTGTAGTTCCGTAATTGATAATTGATACAGGATAGTTCGTTAAAAATAAGCGAGTAGAAACAGTTGTGCTTGCAGTTCCATTATTTATCATGATTTTTGGGCAAACAGTTTTTCCAGTAGTAAAGCGGATATTTCCTGTGGCTTCAACTCCCATCCAGCCTTTCCACAAACCACTTGCATTTGCAGTTAATGTATCATGATTTGCAATATTTGTCAAACTTCCACCGGTAGCTTTTTTAAATATTCCAGTAACTGTATTAATCAATAAAGCATTACCGGCACCATTAGTATTAGGGTCAGCACCAATGGTATCCATACTTGAAAAGTATTTATAAGTGGTGTTAGGAGTTAGTCCACTTAACTCCACCCAAAAGTAAAACGGAGTTCTGTTATTATTTGTACCGTTCGTTCCCTGCATAAAATCAGGTACAAGGGCATTATCTAATGTAATTTGAGAGTAAACTGAATTTGAAATATATAATCCAGCAATTAATAAAAGTAAAATTCTTTTCATAAAGGAAATTTTTGTAAAAGTAGTTGTAATCAAAAGGATATAAAAATATATTTCAGCAATTTAATTGAATAGTAATCAACAATTGATATTGATAAAATCAATTTGTAATATTTACTAAATCAACCCCGTATGCAACACTTATACAAAGAAGAGATACTTCATTTTGTCTGGCAGTTTCAATACTTTGATCAACAGGAGTTGACAACCAGTTCAAGGCTAAAATTACAAATTATTAAACCGGGCGTGATCAATGCTAACTCTGGACCCGATTTTTTTAATGCCAGAATTAAAATCAAAGAAATAGAATGGGCCGGAAACATTGAAATACACTGGAAAGCATCTGAATGGAACCAACATGGGCATGAACAAGACGAGGCTTATGCTAATGTTATTTTACATGTTGTATTTGAAGAAGATACAATCATTTACAACCATCTGGGGGAAGTGATACCCACACTTGTACTAAAAAACAGAATAAACACAAACCTATTGTTCAGGTATCAGCAAATGTTAAAAAATAAATATTTCATACCCTGTGAAAGATTACTTCATAATGATTTGCCTTATGAGGGACTAACTTTATTTATTGAAAAACTAATGATTGAAAGATTAGAACAAAAAACCTCATTCATTACTCAGATTCTTCATAATAACAGATGGGATTGGGAGGATGCCCTGTATAAATGCATTTTACGTGCCTATGGATTTAAAATTAATGCTGAGCCATTTTTCCAGTTAGCGCTTCAATTGCCATTAATGATCATTGTAAAGCATCAGTATCATATTCATCAGTTGGAATCATTACTGTTTGGTCAAGCTGGGTTATTACAAAAGGAGTTGAATGATCCCTATTTGAAAAAAATTAAATCAGAGTATAATTATATCTCAAAGAAATACTCCCTCCAACCAATGTCTATTTCTGCATGGAAATATAGCAGATTGCGACCGTCTAATTTTCCGGATGTAAGAATTGCACAACTGGCAGCATTCCTGCATCACCAGCCTCAGTTATTATCGCGGATGATTGAATTAAAAACATTAGATCAGGCCCGACAGTTTTTTACTTTTCCTGTAAGTGAATATTGGCTTAATCATCATATACTGGATGGTAATGTTACTCCATATATTTTAAGATTGGGTAAATCATCAATAGATGTTTTAATCACGAATGTTGTTGTTCCTTTTCTGTTCTTGTATGGAAAAGAGAGAGGTAATGAAACCCTTGTTGAGCGATCATTTTATTTTCTTCAGTCAATGCATGAAGAGAAAAATAATATTATACAACAATGGAAAAAATTGGGATTTCAAATACAAAATGCATTTGAATCACAGGCATTCTTGCATCTTAAAAATAATTACTGCGATGCAAAACAATGCTTGCATTGTGTAATAGGACATCAGTTATTGAAGAAAACTATCTGATAAGCTACATTAGGCCATTTCATTTGCCTTGGGAGCTGCTGATAAAATTTCATCACTTGCTTTAGCCGCATACTTTTCAAAATTACTTACAAATAATTTTGCAAGATGATGCGCAGTTTTGTCATATTGATCTTTGTCGTTCCAGGTATTTTTAGGAACAAGTATTTCTGAAGGAACACCGGGGCATGATAATGGCATAGACATTCCAAAAACAGAGTGTTGTTCGTATGCTACTTCATTCAGTTCGCCTTTCATGGCAGCGCTAATCATGGCTCGAGTATATGATAATTTCATTCTAGAACCCACACCATACGATCCGCCACTCCAGCCCGTATTAATCAACCAAACATTTACATTGGGATGCTGGTCTAATTTCTTTCCTAACAATTCAGCGTATTGAGTTGGGTGTAATGGTAAAAAAGCACGACCAAAACAAGCAGAAAATGTAGCTTGTGGTTCTGTTACACCAACTTCAGTTCCTGCAACTTTTGCAGTATATCCACTAATAAAATGATACATAGCCTGAGCCCTGTTTAATTTCGAAATAGGTGGTAATACACCATAAGCATCACAGGTTAAAAAGAAAATATTTTTAGGATCACCTCCTATTGACGGTTCTTTTGCATTATCAATGTGATAAATCGGATAAGCCACCCTGGTATTTTCTGTGATAGAACTATCGGCAAAATCAGGTGTATTAGTACCTTCATGAAAAACAACATTTTCAACTAATGCACCAGGCTTAATGGCTTTAAAAATTTGAGGCTCTTTTTCCTCTGTTAAATCAATACATTTGGCATAACAACCTCCCTCAAAGTTAAAAATGGATCCGTTATCCCATCCATGTTCATCGTCTCCGATTAATTTACGGTTGGGGTCTGCACTTAAAGTTGTCTTTCCTGTACCACTTAATCCGAAAAATAAGGCAACATCACCAAATTCGCCTTCATTGGCACTGCAATGCATACTAAGCACGCCTTTTTCGTGGGGTAAAATATAATTCAGTACACCAAATATTCCTTTTTTCATCTCTCCGGTATATGCAGTACCGCCAATTAAGATCATTTTTTTTGTGAAGTTAACTACAGTAAAGTTCCCTTGACGTGTACCATGTATAGTAGGATCTGCCTCGAACCCGGGAGCCTGAAGAATAATCCAGTCGGGTTGTTGGGTTTCAATTTCAGCCTGTGTTGGACGTAAAAACAAATCATTACAGAATAAGTTAGCCCATGGATATTCATTAATTACTCGAATATTTAAACGATGTTTGGGATCTGCACATGCATAGGCATCTCTAACATATAATTCTTTTCCTTCCAGATAATCAATAATACCCTTTAATAATGTGTCAAAATGTTCAGGACTGATGGCAATGTTAATATCACTCCAGTCAACAGTATTCTCTGTTATAGCATCTTTAACGGTAAATTTGTCTTTAGGTGATCTTCCGGTAAATTTACCTGTGTTAACTGCAAGTGCTCCGGCATTGGTGAGTTTACCCATCCCTTTCTCAAGCGTATGCTGAGTGAGTTCTTCAACAGAAAGATTCCAAAATACTTTTGAGATATTCTTTAATCCAATTTCATTTAGATTTGAATTGGCTGATTTCATCCCCGTTTCAATCATAAGACGTAATTTTAGCTGTTTAAGACTGCAAAAGTACTATTTACGAGGGGAATTAACAATCATGATTTATTGGACTGGCTTGCGACAAACCTCGTCTTCCTTTATATTTACAAGGGTTGAAGGTTGCAATGCCACTTTTACCCTGTTGATAAATTCTTTTTTATCTATATTTCTATAGTTTTGTAAATCAATGCAATAGTCAACTTCGCCTTCTCTTCCCCAGGATGTTTTTTCAACAATTATTATTTTACCCTTTGTAGTATCTTCTGTGATGATAATATCCAGCGCGGCCTTGGCTTTATGGTCAATGCCATAGGCAACACTAAAAAAAGATACAATCAGGTCATGTTTTTGGGCTGAATTTGTAGGCTGTTGGCTTATTATTGTTTTACACGAAAACAAAAGAATAAATAAAGTAATGCTCAATGGAATTAAAGTTGTTTTTTTCATGTAATTATTTTTTAATTAATTTGATATAAATGATTGTATTTGTTAGTTGCATACTGCATAAAGTATGCAAAATTTAATTTTTCACCTGTTATTTTTTTGCAAAGATCCTGTGCATGCATCTGCATACCATTTTTATGAATACTTTCCCTTAGCCATTCACGAATCGGAAGCAGATTCCCTTTTTGAAGTAAGTTTTCAAAATCCAGGTCTTTACGTATGGTATGTTCAAACTGTGCGGCGTAAAAACTCCCAAAAGAATATGTAGGAAAATAACCTAACCCACCGTGACACCAATGCACATCCTGTAATATTCCCATACTGTCTGAAGGTACGTCCAGACCTAAATATTCTTTATATTTTTTATTCCATAATTGTGGTAATTCATTGATGGTAACACTATTTTCAATAATGGCTTTTTCAATTTCAAATCTGATCATGATATGAAAATGATACGTAAGTTCATCAGCCTGAATTCTAATCAATGAAGGTTTAACAAGGTTGCTACCAGCATAAAAATCGTTTAGTTCAACGTTATCAAGTTGCTTTGGAAATTGTTTTTTTAGTATAGGGAAAAAGTATTCCCAAAATGAAGCAGAACGCCCCACATTATTTTCCCAAAACCTGGATTGTGACTCATGCATGGCCAGTGATGCTGCTGATCCTGCAGCCATGCCAAACTGATCAGCCGGTAATCCTTGTTCATAAAGGGCATGCCCTCCTTCATGTATTAATCCCCAGATGATTTCTGAAAGGTCGTTCTCTTTAATTTTATAAGTCACTCGTACATCGTTTGGGTGAAATCCAATACAAAAGGGATGCTCTGTTTGGTCCATTCTGCCGGATTCAAAATCATAACCTATCTTTTGTAAAATATGTTTCCCAAAAGCAATCTGTTCTTGCTTGTCATAATTCTGATGAAAAAAAGCTTCTGACGGAACGGGTTGCTTAACAATTTTACTGACATAACTTACAAGTTTAGTTTTAACATCCGAAAATAAATCTGCTATTTCCTGAGTGGTAAGTCCGGGCTCAAATTCATCAATCAGTGCATCATAAGGATGTTCAGTATAACCAAGCAACTTTGTTTCTTCTTGTTTTAGTTTGATGATCTTTTCTAAATGTGGAGCAAAAATTTCAAATTTATTTTCAGTTTTTGCTCTATGCCATGCAGGATAAGAGACTGAAATTGTGCTTTGCATCTCTTCTACAAATTCCCTCGATAATTTAAGAGATTTTTGCAGGGTTCGATGAAATTCCTTGACATTGCATTTCTGAACTTCTGTTAAGGTTTTGTCTTCCATTAATATGTTAGTGATATCAATGATTTTTTTGTCAGTTCTCAGATCATGAATAATTCCACTCAATAATCCTATCTGCTGTGCTTTGAGATCAGCCCCATTTGTAGGCATGTGTGTTTCCTGATCCCAACTGCTTAAGCCTGCGGTACTGCTTAGTAAAGCAATTTTTTGTAATTGTGTTTTGAAATTTTCGTAGTGCTGATTACTCATTTTTATTTTTTATAAAGTTGAAGATGATCAATATCCAGCCGGTCATAAATAATAATCCACCAATTGGTGTAACAGGTCCTAAGAATGAAAAATCAATGCCGGTAACTCTTGATGTACTTAATGCATATATACTTCCTGAGAAAAAGAAAATTCCAGCAATAAAAAAATAACCAACCCAACGTATTTTTTTTTTGTCATTTTGATACATGAGAATTCCTGTGAATATTAACGCGATTGCATGATACATCTGATATTCAACACCTGTTTTAAAACTTTCAAGTGATGAGGGTGGAATAATATTTTTTAATGCATGTGCACCCAAAGCTCCTGCTATAGTTGCAGTAAGTGCAAAGAAAGAACCAATGATAATAAACTTATTTCTCATAAATATGAATGAATCACAAAAGTAGAATTATTCATAATTTATTTGATAGTCATTTTTTTCATATTTAATTGAATAAAGAAATGGTAAGTTTGCACAAAATAATGATATGAAAAAAATTCTGGTCATTGGTGCCGGAAAATCCGCCACTTCTCTTATTGATTATTTATGTGAACACGCTATTGACGAACAATGGGAAGTAACTGTTACGGATATCACTCAGGAAGCTGCATTATCAAAAACGCTTAACAGGTCGCATACTCATGCAGAAGCACTGGAAGTGCAAAATGCAGAAAAAAGAAAATCATTGATTAGGGGACATGATATTGTCATTTCAATGTTGCCCGCACACATGCATATTGATGTGGCTAAAGATTGTCTTGAATTTGAAAAACATCTTGTAACGGCTTCTTATGTTTCTGAAGAGATGCAATCACTTGATCAGGATGCAAAACAAAAAGGGTTAATTTTTTTAAATGAAATTGGTCTTGATCCGGGTATCGATCACATGTCAGCGATGCGCATCCTCGATGAGTTAAGAAATAAAAATGTTACGCTTACTGGTTTTGAAACATTTACCGGTGGTTTATTGGCTCCTGAATCAGAAAAAGACAATCCATGGAAATATAAATTCACCTGGAATCCGAGAAATGTTGTAATGGCTGCCAGTGGGGGAGCTGTGAAGTTTTTACATGGTGGAAAATACAAGTATATTCCTTATCATAAAGTATTTCGACGAACAGAAAGAATTAATCTTAAAGGTATTGGAACTTTTGAAGGCTATGCCAACCGTGATTCTTTAAAATATTTACATATATATCAACTTGAGGGGATTAAAACGCTATACAGAGGAACATTAAGAAAGCCCGGTTTTTGTAAAGCATGGAATATGTTTGTTCAGTTGGGGGCCACCGATGATTCTTATATAATTGAGGGTTCAGACAAAATGACACACCGTGATTTTATCAACTCATTTTTATTGTATCATCCTACTGATTCAGTAGAAATCAAACTGGCACATGCCATGCACATTGATATGGATTCAGATGAAATGCTAATGTTGGAATGGCTAGGTGTTTTTTCAAATGAATTGATAGGTATAGAAAAACCATCAACTCCGGCTCAATTGTTACAAAAAATACTGGAGAAAAAATGGACATTACAACCCGATGATATTGATATGATTGTCATGTATCATAAGTTTAATTATATAGAAAATGGCATTGAAAGAGAAATGCACTCAACCATGATGGTGAAGGGTGATGATGCAATTCATACCGCTATGGCTAAAACAGTAGGACTACCTGTTGGAATAGTAACCCGATTGATTCTTAATGGAACCATTAAAACCCCCGGTGTTTTAATACCTGTACATAAGGAAATCTATGAACCTGTACTCAATGAACTTGAAAAATACCATATTATTTGTAAAGAAACTATCGTAAAATAACGGATTCATTGATTTACAAGTATAAAACATTGTATATCCTTTTTTTTATTTTCATCTTTGATTAAATATTTCTACTATGACAAACAAATTACATGTTGCATTAAGCATCCTTTTATTACAATATGCTTTTATAATTCATGCTCAGGATTACTCCGGTTACAGTACTGGTAGTTGGGCCGGTATTCATAGTTTACACATTAATCCGGCAAATGTTGTTGACTCGAGATATAAAGCAGATATTAACTTATTTACATTTAATGCATTTGCGGCTAATAATTTTATAGGACTAGATCAGCAGGCTATTTTTAATCCTGATCGCTGGCAAGAGTCTAATCCATTTGAAAAATATGTAACTCAAAATTTCGATGGCAGCCCTAAATATGCTCAATTAAATCTTCGTATTCAGGGGCCTTCATTCATGTTTAATATTACAAAAAAAGATGCAATTGCTTTTACATCAAATGTCAGAGCATTTGTAAATGCGGATGATATTGACGACGAAATGATGAGTATATTTATAAAAGGAGTACCTTCTTCTGATTATGGTATAATTTTTAAAGAGGATTATTTAGCTGCAAACGTTAATTTGTGGGCTGAATATGGTCTGACATATGGAAGAGTTATCATTGATAATAATCAACATTTTCTAAAGGCAGGTGTAACTCTTAAATTTTTACAAGGATTGGCAGGGGCTTATGTTAATGGTAGAGGAATTAATTTGAGTTTAGGTTTGGATACATTGCGTCAGCTTACCGGAAATCTCAATTATGGTCATTCAGATAATCTTGACTTTACAGGTGGAAATTATAGTTTTAAAATTGAAGGTGTAGGATTTGGAGCTGACTTAGGAGTTGTATATGAATGGAGACCTAAATGGGAGAAATATAAATACAACATGGATGGACAAAAAAATCTGTGGAGAAGAGATTTGGATAAATATACCTTAAAAGCTTCTTTGGCCTTAGTCGATATTGGCTCTATCAGGTATACCAGAGCTGAAAATAGCAGAGATTATACCGCATCTGTTTATGGATTACCTACTTCTTATTTTCAAAATGTTCAATCAATTTATGATCTTTCAGACACGTTGAATAATTTGAATGGAATTACTGTAGTTGATCAGGGGCAAACCAGTTTTGGGATGACTACACCGATTTCATTGGTTGCTTCAATCGATTATCAGGTAGTGAAAGGTTTCTATTTGAATTTCACTCCTTTTATTGCATTTAATAATGGCTTAAATGGAAATTCTAAAGTGCATGCTGCAACTAACCTCGCATTTACGGTTCGCTACGAAAACCCTTGGTTTGGAGTTTATATGCCATTGGCTTATAACAATGCATCAAATTTTAATTGGGGTATGGCTTTGCGTTTAGGCCCACTGCATATTGGTTCTGGAGATATTTTTTCTAACCTGATTGATGGAAATTGGAAAGGTATAGACTTATTTGCAGGTGTAAGGATTCCAATTCCACATGGAAAACCAAGAGATAAGGATTTAGATGAAGTTTCAAATCGTAAAGACAGGTGTAAGGATATTAAAGGAACATGGGAATTCAGAGGTTGTCCTGATACTGATAAAGATGGAATTGCTGATTCAGAAGACCAATGTCCTACAGATCCGGGTACAGCTGAATTTAAAGGTTGTCCAGATAAAGATGGAGATAAGATTATTGATAAAAATGATAAATGTCCTGAAGAAGCAGGAACTAAAGAATTGCAGGGATGTCCAGACCGTGACTTTGATGGGGTAATCGATCGCGAAGATGATTGTCCTGATGATCGTGGTTTGGTTGAATTTAAAGGTTGTCCTGATGCGGATGCAGATGGATTAACTGATAAACTTGATCAGTGTCCTACTTTAGCAGGACCAAAAGAAAAATTCGGATGTCCGGATACAGATGGCGACGGAATTTTTGATAATGAAGATCAGTGTCCAACAGAAAAAGGATTACCTGAACTTAAAGGTTGTCCATACACTGATACAGATAAAGATGGCGTAAGAGATTTGGATGATAAGTGTATTACACAACCAGGACCAGTTGAAAATAACGGATGTCCTTATGCTGATACAGATAATGATGGTGTGATTGATCTTGAAGACAAGTGTCCTACAACTCCTGGAGTTAAAGATAATTTTGGTTGTCCTCCAATTACTGAAAAAGAAAAAGAAGTATTGAAATCTGCCTTCGATAATCTTGAATTCGCTACCGGAAAAGCTGTTATTATGGTAACTAGCTATGAAGAGTTGAATGAACTGGCCAAGTTATTAAAACAAAAACCAGACTGGAAACTATTGATTGAAGGTCATACAGATAATGTAGGTAGCAAAACTACGAATACAACTTTATCTAAAAACAGAGCTAATGCTGTGAAGACCTATTTGGTTTCAAAAGGAATACCTTCAACAAACTTTGTTGTGAAGTATTATGGTTCAGACAAGCCAATTGGAGATAATAATACTGAAGAAGGAAGACAGCGCAACCGTCGTGTTGAAATGACTTTAATTCAGGATTAATAAAGTTTAAAGTTTTAAAAAAGGGGTTGAAAATTCAACCCCTTTTTTTTATCATTCAATCCTTTGATTTTATTATATATATTTGTTTTTAACGTATTATTTACGAATGTCTTTATTGAACGGAATAGTTAAAGCTTTTTTAAAACAGAGAAAGGAAAGAATTTCTTATGCTGTTCAGCATCCTTTTGAAATACAGGAAAAAACTATTCTGCAACATATATGGAAAGCTAGAAATACCGAGTGGGGAAGGAATCATGGTTTTTCTTCTACTGATTCGATTAAAAAGTTTACTGAACGGGTTCCCGTTCAGGATTATGAATCATTAAAACCATTTATTGAGAGAATGCGTAATGGTGAACAACATTTACTATGGCATACTCCTGTATATTGGTTTGCAAAATCAAGTGGTACAACAGAAGATCGTAGTAAATTTATTCCTGTTTCTCGTGAATCTTTAGCCTATACACATTATCGAGCCGGAAAGGATGTACTTGCTTTTTATGTATTGAATAATCCAAAAACAAAAATATTTAATGGCAAATGCCTCGTTCTTACAGGAAGTACAACCCCTCATGAATTTAATCAGCGTTCTTTTTCAGGTGACATTTCCGGAGTCTTAATTGAAAATATGTCTCAATGGATTCATTGGTTCCGAACCCCTGCTAAAGAGATTGCCATAAAATCAGATTGGGAAGAAAAAATTGAATTAATCATTCGTGCTACTTCAAAAACAAATGTCACTTATTTATCCGGTGTCCCTTCATGGATGATGATACTCCTTCAAAAGATGCTTGAATATTCAGGGAAAAAAGATATAAAGGAGATTTGGCCGCAACTCGAGTTATTTATTCATGGTGCTGTTAATTTTCAGCCTTATCGTAACTCTTTTGACCAATTATTATCTTCTCTTCCCATGAATTATTATGAAACTTATAATGCTTCGGAAGGTTTTTTCTCTATGCAGGATTCTAATCAACCCGGAGAAATGTTACTTATGATGGATTATGGAATTTTTTATGAATTTATTCCTATGGAAGAGATTCATTTACCAAATCCAAGAACATTGACCATACAGGAAGTTGAAGCTGACACACATTATGCCATGCTCATTTCCACCAATGCAGGGTTGTGGAGATATCGAATTGGCGATACCATCAAATTTACCTCATTACAACCATTTCGTATTCAAATAACCGGCAGAACAAAGCATTTTATCAATGCATTTGGAGAAGAACTGGTCATTGAAAATTCAGATAGAGCAATCGCTGAAGCATGCTTGAAAACAAGGGCCATTTTGAAAGAATACACAGTTGCACCGATTTATCTGCGGGTTGGTCAGCCGGGTGCTCACGAATGGTTGATTGAATTTGAAAAAGAACCGGATAACAGAGAAGATTTTATTCGAATACTTGATCAAACACTAATGTCAGTGAATTCTGATTATGATGCCAAACGTAAAGGTGATTTAACACTTGGTGAACCGAAAGTAAGATTTGTTCCACCTAAAACATTTTATGATTGGCTGAAAAGCAGAGGAAAATTAGGTGGCCAACATAAAGTGCCTCGATTATATAATAATCGACAATATGTAGATGATATTCTTCGTCAAATCAATATCATCCATTAATACATGAAAATAGTTTCGTTTTTTTTGTTTTTCACGGTAATGCTATTGAGTGCTCAGCAACCATTACTTATCAAAGAAATCAAACTTGCTAAAGCAAACATCATAAGTGCTGATCCCATTGGTAATGTGTATGTGGCTGATCAGCATCAGTTAACCATGATTAATCGCGGCGATAGTATATTTAAAACATTCAGTAATCTCAGACTCGGCAGACTAACATCACTTGACGCTTCCAATCCGATGAAAGTGTTATTGTATTTTAAAGATCAGGGAAGTATTATATATCTTGACAATACCATTTCTGAATTGAATCCTCCCATCTTTTTATCGCAATACGGATTGGATCAATCTACTTTGGCATGTGCTTCTTTTGATAACGGCTTTTGGGTATATCTGCCCAGTAATTTTGAATTGATCAGATTTAATAATCAACTTGAAATCGTAAGCCGAACAAAAAATATCAAGGAATGGATAGGTGTAGAGCAATGGAATCCTATTGAAATGAAAGAATCATCGAATTTATTGTATGTGAATGATCCTGAAACAGGCATTTCAGTATTTGATATTTTTGGTGGCTATGTAAAATCAATACCCATCTTTGGTATTGAAAAGTTCGAAATATGGAACGATCAGCTCATTTACAGAAAGAACGAACAACTATATCTTTTCAACAATATTACGTTTACCGAACAGGCTTTTACATTCCCCGATCTCAGTAATCCCAAAGACTTTGATATTTCATACCACCGTTTGTATATGTTAGTAACTGATAAATTATTGATATATCAATTAAACCCATAATTTCAATCCGATTTTTTTTATTTATTTGTATCACTTACTAAGTCATTAAATTTTCATTGTATGCATATTGCAATTGCAGGTAACATAGGTTCAGGTAAAACAACACTGACTTCAAAACTTGAAAAACATTACGATTGGCATGCCCATTATGAAGATACGGATGAAAACCCGTATTTGAATGATTTTTATGAAGACATGCAACGCTGGTCATTTAACCTTCAAATCTACTTTTTAAGAAGTCGCTTCCAGCAGGTAATTGACATTCGTAAATCTGGTAAGAATGTTATTCAGGATCGAACAATCTATGAAGATGCATATATATTTGCACCTAACTTGCATGCCATGGGCTTGATGACTACACGTGATTACAACAATTATCACGATATGTTTTCCATGATTACTGAATTTATTCAGCCTCCAGATTTATTGATATATCTAAGAGCATCTGTTCCAACGCTTGTAAATCAAATTCAAAAACGTGGTCGCGAATATGAAAACTCTATCCGCCTTGATTATTTGAAAAGACTGAATGAAAGATATGAGGCCTGGATCTCTACTTATGATGTTGGCAAGCTATTAATTATCGATGTAGATAATATTAACTTTTCTGAAGTGCCTGAAGATTTAGGAAAAATCATTCAATCGATTGATGCAGAAATCAACGGATTATTCTAACGTTGTTTATTCTTTTAATTAATTAGTTAAACATTTTTGTTTATATGATTGTTTATTTTATAAATCAAACAATCATGAAAGATCAATTACGTACACCCGCAGATATTTATCAAGATGAAGATGTGTTTACCGGTGGGATACAAACACCAGTGCGTGAGGATGCATTTGTACTTGATGATGAAACTAAAATTGAATTGATAGAAGAAAATTTCAGATCTATCATGCATATTCTTGGATTGGATTTGAATGACGATAGCTTAAAGGATTCACCGCGCAGGGTGGCTAAAATGTACGTGAAAGAAATTTTCAGTGGTTTAAATCCTGCAAATAAACCTTCAATTAGTTTATTTGAAAATAAATATCAATACAATCAAATGTTGATTGAAAAAGATATTACCCTGTATTCAAATTGCGAACATCATTTTGTACCCATCGTAGGTAAAGCACACGTAGCATATATTTCTAAAGGACATGTTATCGGTCTTTCTAAGATTAACCGAATTGTACAGTATTATTCTAGACGTCCACAAGTACAGGAACGATTAACAATTCAAATTGCAGAAGAACTGAAAAGGATATTACAAACAGAAGATGTAGCTGTAATAATTGAAGCCGATCATTTGTGTGTTTCTTCCCGAGGAATTCAGGATACATCAAGCAAAACCATTACTTCACATTATAGTGGAAAGTTTCTTAACGATCAGACCCGCAACGAATTCATTCACTTCGTAGGTCAGTAAGTTCATGTAAAGAAATGCTTATCTTTGGCCCATAAAATATATGTATGGGGTTAAAGTGTGGAATTGTAGGATTACCGAATGTAGGTAAGTCAACGCTTTTCAATTGTTTATCAAATGCCAAAGCTCAGGCGGCTAATTTTCCTTTTTGTACCATAGAGCCTAACCTGGGTACTATTATCGTTCCTGATGAGCGATTAAATAAATTGTCTGATCTGGTAAAGCCACAAAATATTGTTCCTACGACAGTTGAAATTGTTGATATTGCTGGGTTGGTTAAAGGAGCAAGCAAAGGCGAAGGCTTAGGTAATCAGTTTTTAGGAAACATTCGTGAATGTAATGCAATCATACATGTATTGCGTTGCTTTGAAAATGATAATATTATTCACGTGGAAGGATCTGTAGATCCATTGCGTGACAAAGATATTATTGATATTGAGTTGCAATTAAAAGATATTGAAACCATTGAAAAGGCCATTTCAAAAGTGGAGAAGCAGGCAAAAGTTGGAGCCGATAAAGATGCCAAACGTAAATTTGAAAATTACTCAACCTTAAGAACTATTCTCGAACAAGGAAAATCTGCAAGAACAGCACCATTTTCTGCTGACGACTGGGAATCTGTTCGTGACTTGGGATTGCTTACTGCAAAGCCCATTATATATGTTTGTAATGTTGATGAAAAATCTGCGCAGACCGGAAATCAATATTCTGAAAAAGTAAAATCAACAATCAAAGATGAGGGAGCGGAAGTACTAGTAATTGCAGTGGCCATTGAAGCAGAAATTGCTCAACTGGAATCCTATGAAGAACGCAATATGTTTATGGAAGATTTAGGATTAAAGGAGGCAGGTGTAAGTCAGTTGATTCGTGCAGCCTATCATATTTTAAATTTACAAACTTACTTTACTGCAGGTGTAAAAGAAGTACGCGCATGGACGATTGAAAAAGGGATGACAGCACCCCAAGCTGCCGGTGTAATTCATACTGATTTTGAAAAAGGATTTATCAGGGCTGAAGTAATTGCATATAACGACTTCATTCAATATGGTTCTGAACAAGCTGTAAAAGAAGCCGGAAAAATGAGAGTAGAGGGCAAGGAATATATTGTGAATGATGGTGATATTATGCATTTCCGTTTTAATGTATAACCATTGTAAATGAACGAAAAAGAACAATTTTTAAGTGAAGTTTTTCCTGAATTTCTTCAATCACTGAAATCTGAAGATCAGCCTTTGTGGGGAAAATTATCTTCACAGGGAATGATTGAACATCTGTCGGAGGCTATAGCCAATGCTTACGGAAAAATCAACATTGAAAAACAACTTCCTGAAGAACAAATATTAAAGGCAAAAGCGTTTGCCATGAGTGACAAGGAGTTTAAACCCAATACTCAAAATGCTCTGATGAGTGAAATACCAGCACCACTCAGAAATCATTCCGTCCAGGATGCTATTCAGGAATTACACGAAGAATTATCCGCTTTTTTTTCTTTCTATCAAAAACAACCTAACGCAATTTGTCTGAATCCATTTTTCGGTGAACTCAATTACAACGAATGGTTGCATCTTCTGTATAAACATGCCTTGCATCACATGAAACAATTTGGATACAGTGTATAATTTATGTTGCAGCGCACTTTCCCAATCACCGGAATGTCTTGTTCTGCCTGTGCAGTAAGCGTCGAACAAGTTGCATTGAAAGTAAATGGTGTTGTTGCTGCAAGAGTAAACTTAGCTACACATCAATTATGGATTGAATTCGATGAATCAAAGTTGAATGTTGATGAGTTAACTTCATCCATACATCATGCTGGTTACGAAGTATTGATTGTAAATCATCAGGTAAATCCTTTTGATATCCGAAAACAAAATTATATTCGTCAGCGGAATAAAACACTGATTACATTTTTATTGGCTATTCCATTAATGATTATTGGAATGGTTGAAATGCATAGCCTTTGGTCTAAATGGATCACACTAATTCTTGCTACACCGGTTGTATTCATTATGGGTTGGTCGTTTCATCAGCATGCATTTCGATCATTACTAACATTTCGTCTGGGAATGGATGCATTGGTATCCATCAGTTCATTAACAGCCTATTTTTACAGTTTTGGGATTGTGTTATATGAATCATTTTTTTCTGATACATTTCATTCACATCATATCTATGCAGAATCAGCAGCCATGATTATTGCTTTTATTTTACTTGGCAAAACACTCGAAGAAAAAGCCAAATTTCAGGCCTCAGTATCACTGCAAAACATGATGGATCTTCAGGTGAAAAAGGCTGTTGTGTTGAAAGATAATGAAGAAATTGAATTACCTGTTGAATTTATTCAGCCGGGTGATCAGGTGCTGGTAAAAGAAAAATCTTTAATTCCTGTGGATGGCATAGTTTTGAGAGAACACTTAGTAGTAGATGAAAGTATGCTAACCGGTGAGGCTATTCCTGTAAATAAAAAAAACAAAGACAAAGTATATGCAGGCACGATGAATTTGAGTGCCTCTGTAGTAATAACAGCGAGTGAAACCGGTAAAAAAACTTTGCTTGCACAAATGGTGAAACGCATCGAAATGGCGCAGGGAACAAAAGCACCGGTTCAACAGTTGGTAGATAAGATTTCTTCAGTTTTTGTTCCGGTTATTTTAGTGATCTCAATACTCACTTTTACAGGTTGGTGGTTGATTACAGCAAATATTGAACAGGCGGTATATTCGACCATTGCAGTATTGATTATTGCTTGTCCGTGTGCCATGGGGCTGGCTACTCCAACTGCACTAGTAGCCGGTATCGGAAGAGCAGCAGAAAAAGGAATCATCGTTCGAAATGCTGAATCTCTGCAGCGTGCACATCAAATCGATACAGTAATTTTTGATAAAACTGGAACGCTCACAATTGGCAAACCCAGCGTCTCAGAAATTAAATGGTTGAATGAAAAAACAGAATCAAAAATTTCTTTACTATACACTATGGAATTACATGCGGATCATCCCGTAGCGTATGCTATTGCAAATTATTGTAAGAAACTTGGAGCCGTAAGAATACCTGATTTGGAATTAGAAACTATTTCCGGAAAAGGTGCAAAATCTAATTTTGAAAATGAAGATTGGTTTGTTGGTAATGCCTCACTTTTTAATCCTGATCTTGTTAAAAAAGTAATAGATGAATTGTCATTTAATGGTAACATATTTTTTGGAACATACGATTCCATCGTTGCAGTGATTGAGGTAAAAGATCAACTTCGTAACGAGTCGAAATTTATTGTTGAACAATTGAAAAAAAATAAAATTGAACCAGTGTTGGCTTCCGGTGATCAGTTGATGACCGTAAAGGATATTGCAAATCAACTTAACATCGAAAAATACTATGCGTCTTTACTTCCACATGATAAAGCACAACTCATAAAGAATTTTCAATCAGAAAATAAAAAAGTAGCCATGGTAGGTGATGGAGTGAATGATGCAGAGAGTATGGCAATGGCTGATGTAAGCATTGCTATGGGATCCGGTTCGGATATTACGATACAAGTGGCTGACATTACGATTATTTCTTCTGATTTGAGAAAAATATCTGATGCTTTAAAAATTTCAACCCTAACAATGAGGGTAATTCAACAGAATTTATTTTGGGCATTTATATACAACATTTTGGCTATTCCACTTGCCGCTGGATTGTTTTATCCTTTTACCGGATGGCAACTTAATCCAATGATTGCAGCCATAGCAATGACGTTTAGTTCAATTACAGTAGTGTTGAATAGCTTGCGTCTGAAATATGTGAAGTAATAGATAGCTTTACCTTCGTTGTAATCATTACCTTTGTACTTTAATGTTTTATGGGAGATAGTAATTTTGTTGACTACGTAAAAATCTGTTGTCGTTCGGGTGCAGGTGGAAAAGGGTATATGCATTTTCATCGTGATAAGTTTACTGCTAAAGGCGGACCCGATGGAGGCGATGGTGGAAGAGGTGGTCATATCATTCTCCGTGGCAACAAACAATTGTGGACTTTATTGCATTTAAAATACAGGAAGCATGTAATTGCTGATGATGGGGAGAGAGGAGATGCTGCCTTACGTCATGGAGCCAACGGAAAAGATGAAATACTCGAAGTGCCGTTGGGCACCGTTGCACGCGATGCTGAGACAGGTGAATTTATTGCAGAGATTACGGAGGAGGGACAAGAAGTAATTTTATTACCCGGTGGTAGGGGAGGACTCGGCAACGATCATTTTAAAACACCTACCAAACAGGCACCACGCTATGCTCAGCCAGGTGAGGCCGGAAGAACAGAATGGAAAATTCTTGAATTGAAAGTATTGGCAGATGTGGGACTTGTTGGATTTCCCAATGCCGGAAAATCAACCTTACTATCCAAAATCACTGCTGCCAAACCTGAAATTGGTGATTATCCATTTACTACGATTGTTCCGAATTTAGGAATCGTTCCCTACTACGATTTTCAATCATTTGTGGTAGCTGATATTCCGGGTATCATTGAAGGAGCACATGAAGGTAAAGGCCTCGGATTACGCTTTCTACGCCATATTGAACGTAACTCTATTTTATTATTTTTAATACCAGCAGATAGTAAAGACATCCGTGAAGAGTATCGAATTTTGTGTAATGAACTGGAAAAATTCAATCCTGAAATCATGCATAAAGAACGACTCATTGCGGTAACCAAAGCCGACATGTTAGACGATGAGTTGATGGATGCAATAAAAAAAGAATACAAAGACTTAAATTTCATATTCATTTCATCACATACCGGTTATCATTTAAAAGAATTAAAAGATCAACTTTGGAAAATGCTGAACGCATAATTTAATATGTGGCTTGAACAACTTGAACATATCGATCATCAATTGTTCTTATTCATCAACCAGAACGGATCAGATACCTTTGACGGAATAATGTCATGGATATCTCAACGGTTATTCTGGATTTGGCTATACTTTATAACATTTGTTTTTTTATATAAAAAAATTGGGCACAAAGCCTGGATTGCTTTAGTATTGGTTGTTATGTCAATCGTTCTGACAGATCTGATTAGTGTACACGCATTTAAAAATGTTTTTCAGCGTTATCGGCCTTGTCATCATGAAGAATTAAAAGAAATTGTTCGACTTGTGAATGGAAAATGTGGAGGAAAATATGGTTTTGTATCCTCGCATGCCGCCAACACTACAGGTGTTTTTATTACACTTTGGTTTTCAGGATTAGTGAGTTTTAAACGAAATTTTTCAAAGGAAACTGTTTTGTTTTTACTATTAACGGTTTATGTTTTATCAAATGTGTACAGCCGCATTTATCTAGGTGTTCATTATCCATCTGATGTTATCTCAGGAATAGGATTGGGTGTAATTATAGGTATAGTTATGGGTAAACTTCTTCAGTTCACCTTACAGAAAATTGAAAAGAAATAAGTTATTATTTCAAAGCCTGTTCGAGATCAGCAATTAAATCGTCTACATCTTCAACCCCAACACTTAAACGCAACAATTGATCCACAACACCTGCTTTTTCTCTTTCTTCTTTTGGTATAGAAGCGTGTGTCATCGTTGCCGGATGGTTAATGAGAGATTCAACTCCACCCAATGATTCAGCTAAACTGAATACTTCAAATGAAGATGCGATACGAAATGTTTTTTCAATGTCAGCATTTTTTAATACGATGGAAATCATTCCTCCAAAATCACGCATTTGTTTTTTTGCAATATCATGGTTCGGATGATCTGTAAATCCTGGCCAGTAAACTTTTTCAATTGCCGGATGATTTTTTAAGTAATGTGCAATTTTGGCTCCGTTTTCACAATGGCGCTGCATTCGTAAATGCAAGGTTTTAATACCGCGTAACACAAGGAAACTGTCCATCGGCCCGGGTGTGGCGCCACATGAATTATGAATAAAAGCGAGGCGCTCATATAATGCAGAATCATTCATACACAATGCGCCCATCACAACATCACTATGACCACCCAGATATTTAGTCACAGAATGCATAACAATATCAGCACCAAGATCGATAGGATTTTGAAGATAAGGCGAAGCAAAAGTATTGTCAACAGCTAAGGTGATACTATGTTTTTTTGCAATCTCACTGCATCCCTGAATGTCAACAATCTGCATGGTAGGATTAGTAGGTGTTTCAATCCATATCAGTTTTGTATTGGGGTTGATGTAAGATTCAATATGTTGTGGCTGACTTAAATCAATAAAATGAAATTGAATATTATACTGAGCAAATACTTTGGTGAACATGCGGTAGGTACCGCCATATAAATCATTCCCCGTGATTACTTCATCCCCCGGTTTTAATAGCTTTGCAATGGCATCAATGGCACCCATTCCACTGGAGAAACAAAGACCATAATTTGCATTTTCCAACGAAGCAATACATTTTTCCAGTGCCTGACGTGTAGGATTTTTTCCTCTGGCATAAGCAAATCCTTTATGTTTTCCAGGAGAATCCTGAACATAGGTTGAGGTTTGGAAAATCGGTGTCATAATTGCTCCTGTGGATGGATCAGGTTCTTGTCCTGCGTGAATAACCTTTGTATTAAATTTCATGGAAGATGCCATATACAATTTATTTTATGGGTACGAAGTTATAAACTTGCTGGGTAAATTAAGAAAGAATGTTTTTAATTTTTCTCGCAAGGTAGTTTCCATCAATCATCGATTATTGCTAATATTGATTATATTGTCAATAAATAACATATGAAATCAATACTTGGATTTTTTTTAATCTGTTTTACATTAATTTCTGTTTCCTCACAGACGCTGGAATTTAGCCAGGTAAAACTGGTTAGTACGCAAGAAACAGTACCTGCGGGTAAAGTATGGAAGGTTGAAGGTGTGAATTATTCACTTGTATTTCCTTCTACAGCAATGACAAGCTCAACATCAGTAACTTCTTCAAATACCGAAGCAACTATGATATTGAATGGGCAATCATCTACGATACTTGCATGGAGATCAAGATCTGGTAATTTTGGCAGTTCGAACTTACTATGGGAAAAAGAGTGGCCAATGTGGATACCAGCTGGTTCTTCATTGGAGGCAGGTTTTGGAGTGTTAAATTTTTCTGTAATTGAATTTACAGTTGTGCCTTAAGAAAAACATAACAACTGTTCAATGATTTTATAATAGAATAAAATTAACTTAATATCATTTTCAATAATAATCTATTATTAACTTTTAAACTAATTGATTTTAATTTTCAATTAAAGCATAAAAAAAGGAGTTGATTGATCAACTCCTTTTTCATTTTTTATAATTAATCATCATGCCTGCGGCACAGCTTCAGCATAATTCTCTTTATCATATAGTCCGTTTTTCAACTTATGGGCTACATCAGCAAACGCATCCACCGTATATTTTACATCTTCCAAGGAATGAACTGCAGTTGGAATTAAACGCAGAATAATCATACCTTTTGGAATTACCGGATATAAAACCACTGAACAGAATATTCCGTATTTCTCACGAATATCATATACTACATGAGATGCTTCCTGCGGATTACCTGATAATACAACCGGTGTTACAGGTGATGTAGTTTTTCCAATATTGATTCCTACTTTGCGAAGACCATTTTGCAATGCATGTACTATTTTCCAAAGATTATCTTTGAGTTCTGGACGAGTCCTCATCATTTCAAGACGTTTTAAACCTCCAACCACTAAAGGCATAGGCAACGACTTGGCAAAAATTTGTGAGCGTGTATTATACTTCAGGAAATTGATTACTTCCGGCTCAGCAGCTACAAATGCTCCGATACTCGCAAACGATTTTGCAAAGGTTCCGAAGTAAACATCTATTTTATCTTGTACACCTTGTTCCTGTCCCGTTCCGCCCAATTTAGGTCCCATAGTACCGATACCGTGTGCATCGTCCACAAGCAATCTGAAATTATATTTTTCTTTTAGTGCAGTTACTCCTTTCAAATCACCTTGTGCTCCGCTCATTCCAAACACACCTTCAGTGATTACTAAAATACCGCCTCCGGTTTGCTGTGTTACATGCTGAGCATGCTGCAACTGCTTTTCAAGGCTTTCCATGTCGTTGTGCTTATACACAAATCTTTTTCCGGCATGCATGCGAACTCCATCTACCAAACAAGCATGTGATTCTGCATCATACACCACTACATCGTGTCTTCCCAATAGAGCATCAACTACCGACATGATTCCCTGATAACCAAAATTCATCAGCATACCAGCAGGTTTCTCTACAAATGCTGCGAGTTCCTGTTCCAATTGTTCATGCAAATCACTTTCTCCGGTCATCATTCTAGCCCCCATTGGATATGCTAATCCGAATTTCTCAGTCGCTTCTGTATCTGCTTTTCTGATTTCAGGATGATTCCCCAGTCCTAAATAATTATTTAAACTCCATACCAAAACTTCTCTTCCTTTAAACTTCATTCTTGGTCCGATTTCTCCGGTAAGTTTAGGAAAAGCATAGTATCCGTGGGCTACTTTAGCATATTGACCTAATGGTCCAGGATTTTTTATGATTTTATCAAAAATATCACCCATAAGAAAAGTGTTTATTGATTTGTTATTGAGAAATAAACTAAATTTGTGCAAATTTATAATATTTCAATCCATCTGTTTCAAAAATATCTATGGATTTTTAACAATGTTATATATTTATCTGCGTTCAACAATTTAAAATGAAGTTTTTTTTGAAACATATACTATTTGTTTTTATAATTTCTATCCTTTTTACCTCCTGTAGCGAGTATCAGAAAGTGATTAAAAGTTCTGATTACAGTTTAAAATACGAGAAGGCAAAAGAATATTACAACAAGAAAAAGTATTCTAAAGCTCTGCCCTTATTTGAAGAATTATTGACTATTTACCGCGGAACAACTAAGGCTGAAGAGATCTATTACCAATATGCCTACAGTCATTTCGGTGCAGGTGATTATCTATTAGCCAATCACTATTTTTCGACCTATGCTTCTGTTTATCCTATGAGTAATAAGGTTGAAGAAGCTGAGTATATGGCTGCATATTGTCATTATCTTGATTCTCCCAGAGAAGCACTCGATCAAACAAATACTATACTTGCTATTAGTGAACTGCAGTCTTTTGTAAATCGTTTTCCTGAAAGTGATCGGGTTAAACAGTGCAATGACCTGATTGAGGAGCTTCGTAAAAAACTTGAAAATAAAGCATACAATACCGCCATTCAGTATTTTAAGATGGAGAAATACAATTCGGCTTCAGTTGCTTTTCAGAATATTCTCAGGGATTATCCGGATACTGAACGTAAATTTGAAATGTATTTCATGATTGTGAAATCATATTATTTATACGGTCATTTAAGCGTAAGGTCAAAAAAGAAAGAACGTTTAATGCTTTCTAAAGAGAATTATGCTAAATTTGCAGACAAATTGGATAAATCTTCTTACGCAAAACAAGCCAAGGAAATTCTTGAAAAAGTAAATCAGGAATTAAAACAACTTGAAGAGGAAGAGTTAGCCAAAGAACAAGAAAAGAAAAATAGTTAATATTTCGATTATGAATTATAAGAAAGTAAATGCAGAAGTTACAACAGTTACAAGAGATGTTACTCAACTTTTGCAGCATACAGGAAATATTTATGAAACCATTTCCATCTTAGGAAAGCGTTCCAATCAGATTCAAACAAGTATGAAAGAAGAATTGCAAGGCAAATTAGAAGAGTTTGCAAGTCATACAGATAATCTGGAAGAAGTATTTGAGAACAGAGAGCAAATCGAAATTTCCCGTCATTTTGAAAAATTACCTAAGCCCGTAGCTATCGCATACCAGGAGTGGCTTGATAATCAAATTTATTTCAGAAAGCCGGAAGAAGAAAACCAGCAATAAAAATGATGACCGGTAAAAAAATCCTGTTGGGAGTTACCGGAGGCATTGCTGCGTATAAAATTCCCCAGTTAGTTCGCTTATTATCCAAACAAGGTGCATCAGTAAAAGTTATTATGACACCTGATGCTGTTCATTTTGTTACTCCGTTAACACTTTCTACAGTTTCCAATTATCCTGTTTTTATTGACTTTTTTAATCCCCGCAATGGAGAATGGAATAATCACGTTGAACTGGCGGCATGGGCTGATGTTTTTGTGATTGCCCCTGCAACAGCACATTCGATTTCTAAAATGGCCAATGGTCAGGCGGATAATCTCTTAATGGCAACATATCTTTCAGCTAAGTGTCCCGTAATGATTGCTCCGGCAATGGATTTGGATATGTATGCTCATTTCTCAACGGTCGAAAATCTTGAAAAGTTAGCTAATAATGGGCATCATATCATTCCGGCAGCATCGGGTCCGTTAGCTAGCGGACTGATAGGAGAGGGGAGGATGCAGGAACCTGAATATATTGTTGATGAATTGAAGAGATTTTTTGAAAAAGGTAAATCGTTTTCAGGAAAAAAAATTATTGTAACAGCAGGTCCTACTTACGAAGCCATAGATCCAGTTCGTTTCATAGGGAACCATAGTTCAGGGAAAATGGGAATCCGCATAGCCGAAGAACTCGCTTTCAGAGGAGCGGATGTGATTTTAATTTGTGGTCCTTCAGCTATTAAACACCAGCAATCAAATATTAAGAGGGTTAATATTACAAGTGCAGATGAAATGTTCTCTGCTGTTAAGCAACATTTCGAGTATACAGATGCTGTTATTATGTCAGCTGCCGTTGCAGACTATAAACCGGTGAGTGTATCATCTTCTAAAATGAAAAAAAATGATGATGAACTTACCATTCAGCTAACTAAAAATCCGGATATTTTAGCATGGATGGGAATGCATAAAAAACATCAGATATTAGCAGGTTTTGCTTTGGAAACCGACAATGAGTTGCAACATGCAAAAGATAAATTAATTAAGAAAAACCTGGATTTTATTGTGCTAAATTCTTTGCAGCATAAAGGCGCAGGCTTTCAGCATGATACCAACCAGATCAGCATTATTGAAAAAGATGAAAAGATGACTCACTTTGAAATAAAATCAAAAAAAGAAGTAGCTGTTGATGTGGCAGACAAGTTGTTTTTGTATCTTCAATCCTAAGTTATGAAAAAGATATTTATTGTAATTATAATTTGCATTTCATTTACGTTTCGATTGTTCAGTCAGGAATTGAAATGTAATGTAACTGTTAACAGCAATCAGATTGCACAGGTCGAAAAATCTATTTTCGAGGCACTCGAAAAGGGAATTTTTGAATTTGTAAATAATACAAAATGGACCGATGAAGTGTATAAAGATCATGAGAAAATTGAATGCGGAATTTTTATCAATTTAACTGAGCAGGAAAAAGATAACAGTGGTCAGGTAGTTGCTGATAGATATAAAGGAACAATTACAATCAACGCAAGGCGTCCTGTGTATAATTCAACTTTTAATTCTACCATTTTTAATTTTCAGGATAACGATTTCACTTTCCAGTATATTCCATTTCAGCAGTTCTACTATTCTGAAAATAGCACAATGTCAAATCTTACTGCCATCATAGCATTTTACGCCAATTACATTATTGCACTTGATCATGAATCATTCTCATTGGAAGGTGGAGAAAAATATATGACTAAAGCACAGAATATTGTGAATATGTCTCAGAATATCGGAGACCGTGGATGGAAAGCAAGTGAAGGGAATTCCAACCGATACTGGCTGGTAAACGATTATTTAAATCCTGCATTCAGACCATTGCGCGAACTCATGTATAATTATCATTTAAAAGGATTTGATGTGTTGCAATCTGATGTAGAAAAGGGTAGAACACAAATGATTGAATCTTTAAAATCGTTGGATAAGGTGTGGACACAGCGACCAAATGCATTTTTACTGCAAATATTTTTTAGCGCAAAACGGAATGAAATTATTTCAATGCTAAAGGAAACGCCTGTAAATATTAAAGCCGATCTGATTCCTATTTTGAAAAAAGTTGATCCGGCCCATGGTTCAAAATATGAAGAACTGAACAAATAATCTTTTTGTTTCATGCTTGTTTCACTATCAATTCAAAATTATGCCATCATTCAGCATGTAGAGCTTCAGTTAACTCATGGACTGAATATGATTACAGGTGAAACAGGTGCCGGAAAATCTATTCTTCTCGGTGCATTGGGATTAATTTCCGGAAACCGTGCAGATCTATCCGTTATTTCTGATTCTTCTTCAAAATGTATTGTTGAGGCTGTATTTGATATATCAGCCATACAGTTGAAAGATTTTTTTAAAACACATGATATTGATGATGACGATAAACAAACTATCGTCAGAAGAGAAATACTTCCCGGAGGTAAATCCAGGGCTTTTGTGAATGATGTACCTGTTTCTTTGTCTGTATTAAAATCATTGAGTGACGAATTAATTGATATTCATTCTCAGCATCAGAATCTGTTGTTAAGAGATAATGCCTTTCAGCTTCAGTTACTGGATGCATTTGCAGCTGCTTCAAATGAAATTAAAACATTAAAAAAAGAATATACTCAATACAGATTTAATGTAAACAGATTAGCAGAACTGCAGGCTGAAAATCAACGCTTAAAGTCAGCCTATGATTTTATTCATTTTCAGTTCAATGAGCTTGCTGAGGCAAAACTTATTCCTGATGAAGAACTGCATATAGATGCTGAATTAAAAAAACTTACGCATAGCGAAGAAATTAAACAAAGCATAGCACTTTCATTGCAGGTGTTTGAAGATTCTGACAATTCAATCAACAGCCAGATTGCACATTTAAAAAGTGTATTGACAAAAATTTCTTCTTACCATCCTGACATGGAACAGGTTCTTCAACAATTACAAACCATTCAGGTTGAAAGTAAAGAACTGATATATTCACTTCGTCAAATTGAAAATGATATAGATGCTGATCCTGAAAGATTTCATCAACTAGAAGATCGAAACAATGTTTTACAGCGACTCTTTCAAAAACATCGTGTTTCTGGATGTGCTGAACTCATAAATATTAAGAATGATTATGAGTCAAAATTGGTTTCTATGAATAGCATAGATGATAATATTAATAAGTTAAATCAGGAGCTTCAGACTCAGGAAAAATATATAACAAGCATTTGCTCAACTATTTCAAAAAAACGTTTAGCAGCTATACCACTCATTACTAAAAAAGTAACAGAACTGATAGATTTGTTAGGTATGCCAAATGCAGTACTTGAAATTAAGATCGAACCTAAATCACAGTTCAATGAAACCGGAATGGATAATGTTTCTTTCTTGTTTTCGGCGAATAAAGGTGTTGCTCCGGCCGATTTGGGAAAGGCAGGTTCAGGAGGTGAAGTATCAAGACTTATGCTTGCTTTTAAAGCGATATTGTCAGAAGTAAATCATTTGCCCTGTATTTTATTTGATGAAATTGATACCGGTGTTTCTGGTTTAATGGCTGATAAGATAGGACAGTTAATGAAAAAGATGAGTAAGCATCGTCAGCTGATTGTGATTACACATTTGCCTCAGATTGCCTCTAAATCTGACACCCATTTTAAAGTGATGAAGTTTGAGAAAACCGGTAAAGTAAATTCTTCCATTGAACAGTTGAAAGGGGATAAGCAGGTTGAAGAAATTGCCAGGTTGCTAAGCGGAGAAAAAATCACAGAAGCAGCAATAAATCAGGCGAGAGAACTCATAAAAGAGTCTGCAGCGCATTGAAATAAATAGAAAGGATTGGAACTCAATTAAATTTTAATTTATTTAGCTTAAAATAAAATATTATGTCAAAACTATTGCAAGGTAAAGTCGGAATCATTACAGGGGCACTGGATGAAAATTCAATCGCATGGAAAGTAGCAGAAAAGTGTCACGAACAAGGCGCCCGTTTTGTGCTGTCAAATGCACCCGTTGCTCTCCGCATGGGAAAGATTAATGAACTGGCTGAAAAATGCAATACAGAAGTTGTTGGTGCCGATGCAACCCTTGTTGAAGACTGGGAAAAATTATATGATGCCACCATGAATAAGTTTGGCGGAAAAATAGATTTCGTGTTGCACAGTATAGGAATGTCACCAAACGTTCGCAAAGGAAAACATTATACAGACCTGAATTATGACTGGTATTTAAAGTCACTGGATATTTCGGCCATTTCATTTCATAAAATGCTACAAACAGCAATGAAAATGGATGCATTGAACGAGTGGGGTAGTGTACTTGGGTTATCATACATTGCTGCACAAAGAACTTTCCCTGATTATAATGATATGGCAGAAGCAAAGTCTGTGCTTGAATCTATTGCCCGCAGTTTTGGATATCATTACGGAGTATCAAAAAAAATCAGGGTGAATACCATTTCTCAGTCTCCTACCAAGACTACAGCCGGCACAGGTGTAGGCGGATTTGATGCGTTTTTTGAATATGCAGATAAAATGTCGCCACTGGGTAATGCATCTGCTGATGATTGTGCCAATTTTTGTGTTGCCATGTTTTCAGATTATACAAAAATGGTAACCATGCAAAACCTATATCATGATGGTGGATTCAGCAGTATGGGTATCAGCGCTGAATTAATGCAGAAATTTTCAGAACAGTAATTTCAATTTGTGAATTTTTCACAACCTGATATCAGGGCTATACAATTAATAATTTTAATTTCGACACATACTTTTTCAATATGATGTTTTATATAGTATTTATTTGTTTGCTTATTCCATTTCACGCGGCTTTATGGAAATTATATGAAGTTGCCGGCCGAAAAGGCTGGGAATCACTTATTCCTGTATATAATTTTTATGTATTGACTAAACTTACAGGTAAGCCATGGTACTGGTCATTATTGATACTGTTTCCAGGTGTAAACCTGATGATATTTGCTGTCTTTTTGGTTCAGCTTGCAAAATCATTTGGTAAGCATGATTATAAAGATCATTTGCAGGCAGTATTTTTATTTTTCTATTATTTCCCAATGCTCGCATGGAAAGGAAAGCCTACATATCAACATTATTCTACCTGGCCCATTCCTGCAAAAAGTGTAATCAGAGAATGGGCTGAAGCTTTAGTATTTGCAGTAATTGCGGCAACATTTATTAAAGGATATTTTCTGGAAGCCTTTAAAATTCCAACTTCATCAATGGAAGAAGATTTACTAATTGGTGATTTTATGTTTGTGAGTCGTGTTAATTACGGAATCAGAATTCCAAATACACCCATGACATTTCCTTTTACGCACAACAGTTTTAGCGACCTGCCACTGGGTGTAATGCCATTTGCAAAATCATATTTAGATTGGTGGACTATACCATATACTAGATTACCGGGATTTCAAAATATAAAACGTAATGATATTGTGGTTTTTAATTTCCCGGCCAATGATACCACCATCAATACTCCTGAACTGGCCTCTCATAATTATTATGATCAGTTACATTCAGAAGCATTAAGACTTAAAATGGAAGACATGCAGTCCGGTCAATCATTAAAGCCGTGGAATGAATATGTTGAAATGGCAAGAAAAAATGTACACAAAGCATTTAAAGACAAAATCGTATATCATCCTGTCGACAAGCGTTCCAATTACATTAAGCGATGTGTGGGAATTCCCGGTGATCAGTTACAGATCATTGACGGTATTTTACATGTAAACGGAAAAGCAGGTGATCGTCCTGAGAAAATACAAATGTCATATGATGTTAAATTGAATTCGAATTTAAGTTCTTCTTATTTACAAAACCTTGGTATTACGGCTGAAGACAGGGGATCACAAGGCTATACCAGAACACCTGAAAATCCATATTTTGATAAAAACTGGGTATTGTCTGACGAACAATTGGAAATCATCAGAAAGAATCCGGCGGTGGACAGTATTCAGCCAGCCATTTCAGTAAATGATGAATATAGCATTATGCTTTTCCCCAATGATCCGCAATATACATGGACGCGTGATAATTTTGGTCCTATTAAAGTTCCAACAAAAGGAGAAACGGTTCAATTGACATTAAAAGAACTGCCAAAGTATAAGCGTATTATTACCGCTTATGAGAAAAATAAACTTGAAGTAAAAGGAGATAAGATATTCATTAATGATAAAGAAACATCTACCTACACTTTCAAAATGAATTATTATTTCATGATGGGTGATAATCGACACAACTCTGCAGATTCAAGATTCTGGGGTTTTGTTCCAGAAGATCATGTAGTCGGTAAGGCATCCATCATCTGGTTAAGTACCGATGATCACGGTGGAAAGTCATTCCCATTTAATATAAGATGGGATAGGGTATTGAAACTGGTGCATTAAAAAAATGGATGTATTTCCACTTGCATTTTTACCCTCACTGTATTATTGCCAAAAAATAATTCAGTCTTCACATCCTGTGATTGACCTTGGTGAACATTATGTGAAACAAACATGCAGAAACCGTTTCCAAATATTAACTTCACAAGGTGTACAGGCATTAACTATTCCAGTTAAAAAGGGCCTGTTGAATCATATCCCAATGCGTGAAGTTGAAATTTCATACCATGAAAACTGGCAGAAAAAATACTGGCAGGCCATTGAGACAGCTTATCGAAACGCTCCCTATTTTGAGCATTACTCTGTTGATTTTTATGAAATATGGTTTGATAAACACATCCTGTTATCTGAATTAAGTATTAAAATTAATCATTGGTTATTACGTGAGCTTAGGGTTGATAAACATATTGATTTTAGTGATGCATATGTGGATAATCAACACATAATTAACGATTACAGAAAGCATGATTTTTTGCAAAAATCCTTTCATTTAATGCCATACAAACAGGTATTTAGTTATAAATTGAATTTTGAGTTTCGGGTTTCTGCTTTGGATTTATTAATGAATAAAGGAGCTGAATCCGGTTTTATCCTCCATTGATTGTTAATATAAATTTTACAGGTTTTTAGTATATATATAACATAAAATAGTATATTTGTTTATAACATTAATTTAATTAAAATGAAGAAAATTTACGTATCAATCTTGGCTTTGGGTACAGTGTTTTCATTACATGCCCAAAACAAGCAATCAGCTAACAACAATTTCCACACTTATTCTGGTGTTGTTGAAAAAATTTCTAATTCAGACAAAGCATTAGGAGATACTTTGTTCTGGATGCCATTGGAAGGATATTATATCAATCCTACAGATGAAGCAACTTTTACAATTCAAACAGAAGATGCTGATGGTTTAGTATTAAATACAAATGTTGGAACACTATCACAAGATTACGGAATTTTCTTTTCAGATGATCCAGCAGATATTTTCCCTAACCAAGGTGACGTTGATACTGCTTATTATTGGTATGCTGTATCCTGGTTTACACCTGCTGCTCAGGCTTCAAATTGGTTGGAATTCGGACCAATAACTGTTCCTGCAACCGGTGCTAAATTGTCTTGGATGCATCAAATGGTTGACAAAGATTTTAGAGATGGTTATGAAGTTAAAGCAAACGTATTTGGTATTGATGATTTAGATTTTACTGATGCTGCTATCTTCTCTCAGGGAGATAATCAAGGTTCATTAAATGATACAAACTGGACTCCAAAGCAGATCAATGTTCCTGCAAACTATGCTGGTCAGCAGGTTTATTTTGCTTTCCATCATAATGCAAATGATATGTTTATCTTATTATTGGATGATATTTTAGTTACAGAATCTGATCACGTAAACAGCATTGAATCAAATTCTAATGTAAGTTTACTTTCTGTATATCCAAATCCATTCCGTGTTAATACTAACATCGCTTTCGATTTAAAGAATGCTTCTGAAGTAGTATTAAATATGTACGATTTATCTGGTAAAATGGTAATGCAGAAAAATGCCGGTAACATGAATGCTGGTGTTAATCGTATTGAAGTAGATGGTTCTAACCTAACTTCAGGTGTATATTACTATACATTAACCATCAACGGAACAACTACATCTGCTCAGAAAATTGTAAAGATGTAATTCAATCTTTTTGAATAATAAAAAGCCGGTGAAGTTCACCGGCTTTTTTATTATATGTAATTTCAACTATTCATTTCCAAATAATTTTCTCCACTGTTTTCTTAGTAAATAAATCATCCACTGTGGAGTAAGCACGGACGCATAGGTCATAATCTTGGTTAATGTACCTGGAATTACAACTGATTTTCTTGCAAACATTCCTTCAATTCCTTTTTTAGCTACATTATGTGCCGTCATCATAATTCCAAGCTTAAGTCCTTTATTCACATCAATCACATTGGGATCATATAATTGAGTCGCAGTTGCCCCCGGACATAAAGCCGTTACATGAACACCATAATATTTCATTTCAGTTCTGAACGAACGGGTAAATCCTTTGATGTATTTTTTACTTGAGGCATAGAAAGCAATTCCCGGAAAATCTTTATAAGCTGAAATGGATGAAACATTCATAATATACCCTCTTTTTCTTTCCTTCATTTGTTTTCCAATATAATGACAGAGAAGGGAAGTAGTTAAAACATGAAGTTTAATCAGCGTAGTCGCTTTTCCAGGATTAACCTGCGCAACTTCATCAAAAAAGAATATACCCGCATTATTGATTAATATTTCAATTTCTAATTTCTTTTGCTCACAAAATTGATGCACCCGAAATGCGGCATCATCTAAACTTAAATCAATAGCAAACGTATAAATCTTTACAGCGTATGTATCATTTAATTCTTTTTGAACTAAAGGCAATTGATCTTCCTGATTGCTTACAAGACATAGATTATATCCCTTTTGTGCCAGAATTCTTGCACATTCCAATCCTATACCTGAAGTAGCGCCTGTGATTAGTGCAATATTTTTCATCCTAAGATGCTTTGGGTATAAATTTCTTTAACTCCTCAGGTACATTTTCTTCATTCATATAGCACCTCATTTTTCCGGAATACATCACTGCCACGCAGTAATTACAATGATGACAAGGTGTTTTATCCAGTATTTGATTTTTTAATTTAAAAATAAACCCGGGATCTTGAATTAATGCCCTTCCCATAGCTACACATGAAAACCCTTCCTTCAATGCACGGTTAATAATTTCAATGGAATCCATTCCTCCCACAGCTACCAAAGGAATTGAAACACTATCCACAATCCTTTTTCCCTCATCTAAAAAATATCCTTCTTTAAATGGGACTGATTTTATAAGATATTTTCCAAGCCAACGTACCATAAATTTAACTAATGGATCACTGATATAATGAGCCATGATTTGATGTGGCATTTGTCCGCGCATAACATACATGGGCATTTTGCTTACAAAACCTCCACTAAGGATGAGTGCATCACCACCTTCAGATTCAATGAGCTTCGCAACATATTCAGCATCTTCTTCTGATATACCTCCTTCGAAACCATCATTAAGATTCATCTTTACCAATACCGCCATTTCATTACCTGCTGATTTTCTAACAGCTTGTAATACCTGCTTTAAAAAGCGGGATCTGTTTTCAATACTTCCACCGTATTCATCAGTTCTTTTATTTGTATATGGAGATATAAACTGACTAATAAGATAACCATGACCAGCATGAATTTCTACAGCATTAAATCCACATTCCTTAACAATTGAAACGGCATTAGCAAAATCATGAATTACACGATCTATATCGTTTTGATTCATTTTTTTTGGCCAGGTAGGCCCAAATAAATTAAACTTTGCTGATGCAGAAATTGGACGATAACCTGTAATCTTAGGATTTGACATGTTACCGGTATGCCCCAATTGAATAGATATTGCTGCGCCTTCATGATGTACAGCATCAGCAATGGCTTTCAACTGAGGTTTAATTTCATCTCTAATCCATAATTGATGAGGGAAAGAATATCCATCATGACTAACGGAAGCATAAGCTACAGTTGTCATTCCAATTTCACCTTTTGCAACATTTCTGTGATATTCGATCAGTTCAGGAGTGATGTTATTATTATTACCCATTCCTTCAAAAGCAGCTGCTCGAATCGTTCTGTTACGAAGTGTAATTGGACCAATTTTTACAGGTTCAAATAATTTATTTTGCTGCAATGCCATGATACAAAAATAATAAAGCCCCTTCATTGAAGGGGCTTTATTAAAAGTTTATAAGGTTTTATTTACCTTTTTTTTCTTCTTCTTCCAGCTTGTTTTTTAAGTCACCAAGTACACCTAAATCAGCAAGTGTAGATTTTTCTACTGTTTTATTTACTTGCTTCACAGCTTTCTTCGTGGCTTTATCTTCAGCTTTTTTCTCTTCTTCTTTTACTGCTTCCCAAGTTTTGGTGTGAGAAACAAGAATCTTCTTCTCGTCTTTAGAGAATTCAAGAATAGCAAAAGGAAGTTTATCTTCAACTTTAACTTTGCTGCCATCTTCTTTCTTTAAATGACGCATCGGAGCAAAAGCTTCAATTCCATATGCCAGGGCAACAATTGCACCTTTATCACTCAAATCAATGATAGTACCTTCATGGTTTTGATTGATATCAAATACACCGGTAAATGTTTCCCATGGATCTTCTTCCAGTTGTTTATGTCCAAGACTTAAGCGACGATTGTCAACATCAATTTCCAATACTTTCACTTCAATCTTATCTTCCAGTTTACAGAATTCAGATGGATGTTTAAATTTCTTAGTCCATGAAAGATCAGAGATGTGAATTAAACCATCTACACCTTCTTCCAGTTCAACAAAGATACCGTAGTTAGTAAAGTTTTTCACTAGTGCAGTATGCTGTGAACCAACAGAGTATTTATTAGCAATCTGATTCCATGGATCTGGTTTCAATTGCTTAATACCTAACGACATTTTACGCTCTTCACGGTCTAACGTTAAAATAACAGCTTCGACCTCATCACCAATTTTTAAGAAATCCTGAGCTGAACGCAGGTGCTGACTCCAACTCATTTCAGAAACGTGAATTAATCCTTCTACACCTGGTGCAATTTCAACAAAAGCTCCGTAATCAGCCAATACCACCACTTTTCCTTTAATCTTATCACCTGGCTTCAGGTTAGCATCTAATTGTTCCCAAGGATGAGCAGTCAATTGTTTTAATCCTAAAGCAATACGTTTTTTCTCTCCATCATAATCCAATACCACCACTTTAATCTTTTCATCCAATTGAACTATTTCTTCCGGATGATTAATTCTTCCCCAACTTAAATCTGTAATGTGGATTAATCCGTCAACACCACCAAGGTCAATAAATACTCCATAAGAAGTAATGTTCTTCACAATACCTTCCAATACCTGACCTTTCTCTAACTGAGACATGATAGCTTTTTTCTGTTCTTCCAATTCTTCTTCTAACAGAATCTTATGAGATACTACGATGTTTTTAAATTCATGGTTAATTTTTACCACTTTAAATTCCATCGTTTTCCCCACATATATATCATAATCACGAATAGGCTTAACGTCAATTTGTGACCCTGGCAAGAAAGCTTCGATACCAAATACATCTGCAATCAAACCACCTTTAGTGCGACATTTAATTAAACCTGTAATCACTAAATCTTTGTCATGTACTTCCTGAACACGATCCCATGAGCGAATAGCTCTCGCTTTCTTGTGTGAAAGTAATAACTGCCCGTTTTTATCTTCCAGCTTGTCAATATAAACCTCAACAGTATCATTCACTTTTAAATCACTGTTGTAACGGAATTCGGTTCTAGGAACTACACCTTCAGATTTGTAGCCGATATTTACCAATACATCTTTGGCATTCATTCCTACTACTTTCCCGTCAATAATTTCATGTTCATTAATGGTACTTAAAGTTGTACTATACATTTTCTCGAAATTTTCACGCTCCGAGGCTTTGTACATCTCGCCTTTTTTACCCATTCCTTCCCAGTTAAATTCCTGAGACTGATTTGAAGTGATGTTCACTTCATTTGTTTCATTTGTTTCAGACATCTTGTCTTTTTTAATTTCCGGCTTTCAGCTTTGATACTAACCTTTAAGGATGTTCGGGTTAGTTCAAGGCCTCCGCCATTGGTTAAACATTAGTTAAATAGTTAAGAACATCCCTGTAAAAAGTGTGCGAAAATACAAATTATACTCCTTGAAACCTAATTAAATCATCAATTTTGTTCATTTTTGAAGCGATTATATTTTATGTAAAGGCAAATTTGACTGAAATAATAATGAAGACAGGGCACGGGAAAGCAGAAATAAAGGCGGGTTTTAATGGAATTGGAATGCTTGGATATGGCAGGGATTTTAATAAAATTAAAGGTCAGTTAACACGCATATACTCTAGGGCTTCGGTATTTATGAATGATGAGGTATCATTTGTTTTTGTTAATTGTGAATTATGTTTTACAACGCAGGGTGTAAAAAACGAAGTACTGAAGCAATTGAAAGAAAGAATAGGAGAGGATCGAATTAAAGATGAATATCTGATGATTACATCTCAGCACACACATAGTGCACCTGGAGGTTTTGCGCATCACCCTTTTTATAATTTCCCTGTTCCAGGATTCAGACCTGCCGTTTTTAATGCAGTGGTGGAATCCATTGTATCATCAGTAGTTCAAGCTTTTGAGTCGATATCTGCTTCAAAAATATATTATCATTCGGGAGAGTTTGATGCAGAACAACGTATTGCTTTTAACAGAAGTATCAAGGCTTACAATCAAAATCCGGAAGTAATAAAACGAAGTAACAATGAAGCTCATCTCGCTGTTGATCGCAGAATGGATTTGCTTCGAATTGATGGAGAAAATGATATTCCTAAATCACAAATTAATTTTTTTGGAGTCCACACTACCAGCCTTGGCAACAGAATAAATATGGTAAGCGGAGATAATAAAGGATATGCGGCTGATTTCTTTGAAACAGAAGTAGGCGATAGCTTTCAAGCTGTTTTTGCTCAACAATTTGCAGCCGATGTTTCACCAAATTTTCATCATCAGAAAAAGAAAGGGCCACACGACAACGATATTGAAAATGCCATATCCAATGGTAAAATTCAATATCAAAAAGCGAAAGAAATATGGGAACATGCTTTGCATGGCTCATCCGTTAATGGATCTGTTGATGCCGTTTTAATGTATGTTGATTTCTCAGATGTAGCCATTGATCCTGATTTTGCAAACGGAATTAAAAATGCTAAAACGGATTCCGCTTGTCATGGCACGGCCTTTTTTTATGGAACCCCGGTAGATGGTCCGGGTATGCCTCTACCGGTTAAATATTTCGCTGATTTATGTTCTGGTATTATCAAGGTTGGCGAATATTTTCTCTCTAATTTCAGAGGTATTGAATATAAAAATAGAATAGAACGAAAGTACAAGGCGCAAGGTAAAAAGAATATCATTTTCGAATCCGGAAGAGGAATGATTTATGGTTCGAAAGACATCAAGAATTTTTTCATTCCTGGAATAATGGATGGCGGTATTGCGGAAATGAAAAGACAGCATAAAAACGGTGCATTGCGTGAATTACCCTGGACTCCGCATGTACTTCCAATACAAATAGTCAGCACGGGTGATTTGGCATGGGTTGGCTTCCCCGGTGAGATATCAACTGTAGGAGGTCAACGATTAAGAAATATGTTGCTTGAAGAATTAAAGCCCAAAGGAATAAAACATGTTGTCATTTGCTCGTATGCCAATAATTATATGGGCTATTGTGTAACCCTTGAAGAATATCAGGTACAATGTTATGAGGGAGGACACACAGTATTTGGAGAATGGACACATGCTGCATTCATGACTAAATTCCGTGAATTGGCCAGAGTGTTTTGTAAACCTGAAAATGAGAGGGTCATTAAAAATGCTATACCTCATACTTTCAGCGAAAAAGAAATGTCGTTACGTTCATATTCGGTTTGAATTAACAAATTTCATGTTACATTCTGATTAAAATCTTATTTTTGTATTGTATAAAATTTCGATATGACAGAAGAAACAGTTGCAAGAAAAAAATTATTCGTTTCGCATAAAGACGAATCGCCAAGAATGTTCAAAAGTGATTTCATGGATTTCTTTTCAAGGGTTCCGTTTTACGTTCCATTGATTGTGTATATCCCCGTTATTGGTTTTTTAACCTATCGATCTTTTGTAACTTTCAATATTTCTCCACTTTATTTTACATTATTCGTTATTGCCGGAATTTTATTCTGGTCTTTTATGGAATATACGCTTCACCGCTTCGTATTTCATTATCATCCTACCAGCAAAATTGGAAAGCGAATTCATTTTATAGCACATGGCGTTCATCACGATTACCCTAATGATTCATTGCGTTTAGTAATGCCTCCATCGTTGAGTATTCCTATTGGCTTGTTTTTTTATAGCATATATTATCTGGTATTGGGCGCCGATTTATGTAATCCGTTTTTTATTGGATTCAATGTTGGTTATTTATTGTATGATGAGTTACATTATGCTACACACCATGCAACATGGAACTGGAAATGGTTTCAGGCTTTAAAGAAATATCACATGAAACATCATTATCAGAATCCTGATGAAGGATTTGGAGTAAGTTCTCCGATGTGGGATCATGTTTTTAGAAGCACATTTAAAGAAGAAAAAAAATAACTTAAATACATACGAAGAGCCACTTTCGAGTAATCGAAAGTGGCTCTTTATTTTAATAGTTAATAAATGAGTTTAAAAGAAGAAATAGCAAAGCGTAGAACATTCGCTATCATAAGTCACCCGGATGCCGGTAAAACAACACTAACGGAAAAGCTATTGCTCTTTGGTGGAGCGATTCAAACAGCAGGAGCAGTAAAAAGTAATAAAATCAAAAAGACAGCTACATCAGATTTTATGGAAATCGAGAGACAGCGGGGAATTTCCGTAGCTACATCGGTGATGGGTTTTGAATACAGCGGTGTAAAAATTAACTTATTGGATACTCCCGGTCACAAAGATTTCGCAGAGGATACTTATCGCACTTTAACTGCCGTTGACAGTGTAATCTTGGTGATTGATGGTGCCAATGGGGTTGAAAGTCAGACCGAACGATTAATGGAAGTCTGCCGTATGCGGGACACTCCGGTGATTGTGTTTGTAAATAAAATGGATCGTGAAAGTAAAGATCCGTTTGATTTGCTTGATGAACTGGAATCAAAGCTATCGATTAAAGTAAGACCATTGAGCTGGCCCATCAATATGGGAGACAGGTTTAAAGGAGTTTACAACATTTATCATCAGCAGTTGAATTTGTTCTCAGCCAATAAGACAAAAATTTCAGATGATGTGATTTCGTTTGAAGATATACATGATTCTGCGCTTGATGAATATATTGGTGAGGATGCGGATAAATTACGGGCAGATCTTGAAATGATTGAAGGTGTGTATGATCCATTTAATGTAGAAACATATCTTAAAGGAGAAGTGGCACCGGTATTTTTCGGATCAGCCATTAATAATTTTGGAGTGAAAGAATTGTTAGATACATTCATACGAATTGCTCCAACTCCCTTGCCACGACTGACCACACTGCGAACTGTTAAGCCGGAAGAAGATAAATTCACAGGATTTGTCTTTAAAATTCATGCCAATTTAGATCCCAAACACCGCGACAGAATTGCCTTCTTAAGAATTGTATCAGGAACTTTTCATCGCAATCAGTTTTATAAGCATATTCGTTTAAATAAAGAAATTAGATTTAGTAATCCTACCAGCTTTATGGCTCAGGATAAAAGTGTAATTGATGATGCTTATCCAGGAGATGTAGTGGGTTTGTATGATGCCGGAAACTTCAAAATCGGGGATACACTGACAGAAGGTGAAAATATGTTTTTCAAAGGAATACCCAGTTTCTCTCCGGAATTATTCAGGGAGTTGATTAATAAAGATCCGATGAAAACCAAACAGTTGGAAAAAGGGATTGAACAGCTTACAGATGAGGGCGTGGCTCAGTTGTTCTATCTGCAGCCAGGAAACAGAAAAGTTGTAGGTACGGTAGGTGATCTTCAGTTTGAAGTTATTCAATATCGATTGGAACATGAATACAAGGCTTCCTGTTCATTTACCCCCATGTCTTATTATAAAGCTTGCTGGCTAACATCTGATGACAAATTAAAGTTGGATGATTTTATTAAGCGTAAACAACAGAATATTGGTTGGGATAAGGATGAAAACCCAGTTTTTTTAGCTCCTTCAGAGTGGCTGCTCGCCTTGGCTCAAAAAGATTATCCTGAAATTGTCTTTCATGCAACGAGCGATTTTAAATCAGTGCTGAATTAAAAAATTAGAATGATGTTTGCTTCATACCGCCTTTCACAATAATGAATTGAGCTGTCATATAGGTGACCATTATAAGTAGTGAAGCCCAAGGAATTGGTGAAATAAATTTATTAATCGCAATCATCGAATCAGAGGCAATAAATAATAATGCCCCATATAGGATATAATAATAGCTGCCCTTATCAGAAATTGAAATTCTCCAGGTTGCTGTAATTCCCATAGTAGCTATGATTGAAGCATAAAAAACCACAGGTATAAACAAAGCCTGATGTTCTTCACTGGATAGAATATACGGTGAAAGAATCCAGATGAACATATAGGTAAATCCAACAAATGGCAAAGCAAAAAATAATCTGGCACTCCATGGTGTATGGGAGTATTTATTAGAATAAATAAAACTAACGATATATAAAATATGTGTGATAAAAAATGATCCTAATCCCCAAATAAAAAGGTTTGCCTGATCAAACATTAAAAATATATCCCCGAAACATGAGAAAACCAATCCGGCAGCAATCAATTGTTGAAATAAGTTCAACTTGTAATTCATCGCTTTAAATAGCCAAAAAATAAGTATTGGCATTAACAACGGCTTAGTCAGGTACTTGACCCAATGAAAGTCCAATTGATCTGAGATAATTTCACCGATAATCTCCAACATACAAATCATTCCATAGAGAACAGGAATAAATTGATAACCTTTATCGGGCAAAGAAATCGACATTATTTAGTTTTTATCAGTTTGTGACTAAACATCATCTTTTTGTTTTTTACAAAACTCAAATAGTATATTCCATTGGATAGGGCAGAGGCATCAATTGAGGCAGAATTCTCATTCCATTTTAATTGAGATATTATTTTTCCGCTTACATCTGAAAGTATAATATTATCTGGTGAGGCAGTCACTTGTTCATTCCATTCAATCGTCCACTGATTTGATGATGGATTAGGAAAAACGCGATAAGGCTTCACTGTTTCTTCTTCTATTCCTGTTGGTAAACCTTTATATGCATAGGCATATTCTCCTTTTGCCAGTTGACTGATTTCAATGGTTCCGACTTTGTCGGTTGTATTTGCACCCGTAGTTTTTGTATAATATGGCCATTCAGTCCATATAGCACCTGAAGATGGTCTGTAAACCACAATCAGGCTGTCTTCTGTCGGGCCAATTAATAAATGATCCAAATGTGAGTTGTTTCCTGATGTTCTTCCATTGTAATATAAATTAGCTTTGGCAGAAAATCCTGAATTCCAAATTCCGTCAACTTTCCAGTAACGTTGCGGAGAAACCGTCCAGTTACTGTTTGCCGGCACCAGTTGGTCCGCTCCTGTCCAGTGTTGTTCTACCCTGAAAAGAACTGAATCAGAAATTTGCTGGACATTTAAAGTGAAGTTAGCATGAGTCATTCCATGGGTACCTGTAGTTTTAATCGTGGAAGTATGAGCTGTTACTGCATGGCTAAGTTTTTCAAATGGATCGATTATAGTAAATACTGGCTGGAATGGTAATGTAAAAGATATAGTATCTCTCCATCCGTTGAGTTCTGCTGATACTGTATGGCTATTCCATTGAGCATCAAAAAACTGAATTTCAACGGGAACGTGCTCACTGTAAAACGACCTGCCGGTTAGTTTTTGTCTAAAATATACTTTAGCATTTGTATTTGGACCTGCTTGTTGGGTTGAAACAGAATCAATACCAAAAAATGGCCATCCACCCTGAAGTATCCAGTCATTAAAGAATGAGGTGAGGTCTTTGCCGGTAATTTGGGAAAGGTCGTCCCTGAATTCCCAGGCATCAATGTCCTGATATTGATTTAAAGTAAGCAAACTGTCAAGTCCGCTAAAAAACAATGAATCAACTAAATAACTGCGAAGTGTATGGATAATATCAGCTCCTTTGTTGTATGTAGTGGAGCTATAAGTATGTTGTTGCGGAATACCTGATAGCGGCCAGTATCCCCCGTCGTCAATATGGGCTTTATGTAAGTTTTTCTTATGATTTGTCCGAACCATTGACCGATACGTAGCATTTCCATACAAATCTTCATTAAATATAAACTCTGAATAAGAGGCCATTCCTTCGTTGATCCACATGTCTTCAGCAGTTCTGCAGGTTACCAGGTTTCCCCACCAGTGATGTGAAAGTTCGTGTGCCATGATATCCTGATAGTTTAAGGTATTGTCAGCAAGGCCAACGGGGTAGGCAATGTTCATGGCATGTTCCATCGCTCCTGCTGTCATGGGAACAAAAGCATAGCCAATTCTTTGCCAGCGGTATGGGCCGTATTTATCTTCATAGATATGAAATGCGTTTTCAAGGTTTGCAAATGAGTTTTTAACCTTGGTGGTATCAACTGCTCTGGCAGCTAATATTACAGGTATATTTGTATTGGTAATACTTGTATATTGATCTGTAAGAAATTGATAATCAGCAACAGCAATTGAAATCAAATAAGTTGGTATGGATTCAGAACACTTCCAGTGCCAGGTACTTGTTCCGTTTCCTAAAGGCATAACAGATTGTAATAAACCGGAACCAATGGCTTTTTTTGTATCTGATACTGTGATTAACAGGTCATAAGTGCTTCGGTCTATAAAGTTATCGAGGCATGGAAACCATGTACGCCCATAATTATGAGGTATTTCACTAAGTGAAACACCAACACTGTATGCATAATTACCTGAAAAGTAAAAACCACCAAAGGATGGATCATGAACAGGAGCACCTTTATAATAGACGGCCAGATCTATTGTATCATGAAAATTAACAATTGTAGGTAATTGAATATAAATACTTTCTCCTGTATGATTGAATGTACAGGTTGAATTATCTGATTTCACTGAATCAACCTGTAACCCTTTTAAATCAAGTTTAATCTGCTGAATACCATTAACCAATGGATGCAAGGTTATAACTGCTTCCCCCTTTATGGTTGAATTTGCAAAATCAGTAATATCCAGTTTTAATGTGTAATGGATAATATCAATACTATCGCTTCGGGTATCGTAAGGGTAGGTGAGGGCATGAGTTATATTGTATAGACCCATGTTAAAAAATGTCAACCCTAGCAAAAAAGTATTCTTCATAACGCAAAAATAATTACGAATATAGGTCTTTTTTGTATTTGATTAAAAAACGTTTTATTATATTGTATTTCAAATAAATACAATTATGTAACCACAATGTTTACATTTGTATATTAATCCAAATAATATATACATATAAAATTATATATCTGTATATTATATAATATTTATAAAGTTATAGTTTAATTAAAATAAATTAATTTTAGAAAATTTCTTATAAATTGTATTTCTTACATTAATTTTAAAATATTGAATATAAGTATATTTACACAAGTAATTACATTTGTAATATGAGCCTACCACAACGTTTAAAAGCAATAATGGACCATTATCAGTTGTCCCCAAATAGTTTTGCTGAAAAATTACTGGTGCAGAGAAGTTCTCTTTCTCATTTATTCAATGGAAGAAATAAACCAGGTTGGGACTTTCTTGAAAAATTAACTTCTGTCTATCCGGAAGTGAACCTCGATTGGTTAATTACCGGAAAAGGTGAAATGATAGAAAGCCAAAAAATAAATATAGGAGACAATACCTATCAATCTTCAACAAGTATTCCTGATTTATTTTCTCAACTGAATGAAGAAAACTCAGCTCAACGGAAGCAAGTACATCAAATGATTCCATCAAAAGAAATCAAGAAAATTCTGATTTTATACACTGATGGATCTTTCGAATCATATATTTCATCTTAATTTGTACCTTTCATCTGCTTTTATGTAGAAGGCTTTACAATTAAAAGATGTATGACTGAAAAAAAATCGCATCACAACCCTCATTTATTAAAATCATTTGGTCTGAATATGGCCATTGTGATTGTAGTAAGTAACATTATCGGTTCAGGTGTATTCAAGAAAGTTGCACCAATGTCTGAACTTTTACTTTCAGGCGAATTGGTTATTTTAGCATGGGTATTGGCCGGAATCGTTGCATTATTTGGAGTATTGTCTATTGCCGAAGTAGGTGCTATGTATCCCAGTGCCGGAGGCGCATACGTATGGCTTGAAAAAATGTATGGTAAACCTGTTTCTTTTTATTATGGATGGGCATGTTTTACAGTAATTCAATCTGCTGCCATTGCTTCCATCGCTTATGTGTTTGCCGGTGCCATTGATACATTTATTCCTCTTCCTGAATTATCCCCTGCATTACAGGAAGTGTCAATAGGTAAAATGATAACTCCATTTGATAATTTTGGCGCTAAACTCATTGCTTCATTATTAATATGTGTGCTTACTGTAATCAATATCAGGGGCGCAAAACACGGTGGATTTGTAAGTCAGTTATTTACCTGGCTCATCATCGCCTGTATTTTTCTTATCATCGCATCCGGATTATCTTCTGCAGTAGGAAACTTTACAAATTATACTGCACCATCCGCTTCTTATCCCCCTCCGGGCTTTTCAACTACATTTGGCTTTATTGGAGTAATGATTATTGCCATGCGTCATGCATTTTGGGGATATGAGGGTTGGATGAGCCTGGGATTTGTGGGTGAAGAAATCAGAAATCCTGAAAAAAATATCCCAAGATCTTTAATCATCGGTATTTTTATTGTGATGGGTTTATACATCCTTTTAAATTTTACTTACTTGTACGTTATGTCCGTAGATGAGTTGCTGAACTCATTACAATTGAGTGAAAACAGTATTTCTGCGGTAATGGTTGTCAATAAAATATTTGGAGAGGGAGGAGCATATATTGTCAGTGCGATGATTCTCGTTTCTACATTAGGTTGCACAAATACCACCATTTTGTCATCATCAAGAATATATTTTGCGATGGCTCAACATGGCTTATTTTTTAAGAAAGCAGCTATATGCCACCCTACATATAAAACTCCATCCTATGCTTTGTTTTTACAATGTATTTGGGCTTGTGTACTAGTATTTTCAGGTTCTTTCGACATGCTAACTGATCTGTTAATTTTTGCCGCATTTATTTTTTATGGACTTGTTGTATTTGGTGTGATGATATTACGCTGGAAAGAAAAAGATAAACCAAGGCCATACAAAGCCATCGGTTATCCATTTGTTCCTATCATATTTGTTTCTTTTTGCATTGTACTATTGATTGTATCAATCTATGAAAATCCTTTATTTTCATTGGTTGGCCTTGGATTGATTTTATCAGGAACTCCTTTCTACCTGTTGTGGAGAGATCGATGAAATTATATTATTTTTGACTCAATAAATATACTTTATGAATAAGCGTTTACTCATTACTTTGTTATTGATCTCTGTCTGCTCATCATTTCAGGCACAGACCATTCAGCTTACAACATTTGC
>JBILKR010000049.1:0-5649 GCA_044376575.1 Flavobacteriales bacterium
ATATTTGTCTTTATTATTTTCATCCAGTAATTTCTTTGCTATCTGTAAACGCTTTATCGCTATGCGAGTGGCTTTCTTCATTCTTTTCAGTTCAAGGTCAGGAGTACGATGAAAAATTGATTTTCTAAAAATTACAATTAATAGTATTCCCAGAAATGGAATAAAGGATAAAATAAAATACAGCATTGATTTAAAGAAAAACTTTCCTGATGCCAGTGGCGCAGATGATTCATCATAAATATATCTGATATCCTTTCCTACCAGATCAACCTCTTCTCCCCCACCCATCACCGGATTATCGACAACAGCTCCTTCTACTTCCAAAGCAATGGAATCAGATAAGATTTCAGTATATGATTTCTTATCCGGATTAAAAAATGAAAAAGGGATACTCTCAATCGTAAATTTTCCTCCGCTTCTTGGGATGATAAGATACTCAAAAGTTTTAGATCCTGTAATTCCATTCAACGTAACTTTATAGTCATCTTTAATTTTGGGATCAAATACTTCAAATGATGATGGGAAGATGATATTGGGTTTTTCAATCAGCATCAGGTTGCCGCTTCCGCTAATGGTTAATTTCAGAGTAATTGCATCGTTTGCATTTACTTTAGTTTTATCAACGCTCACTTTCATTGAAAAATTTCCAACCGCATTTTTAAAACTTATAGGTTTATTTTGAACAGGCAGGGGCAATACATTAAACGTCAATGTTCCGCTTTTTAAATTTAAATTTTCTTCTTTCACCTGTCCTCCAAAAAAATCATCCCAAGGATTACCTGTTTTTTGTACGGTCTGAACAATCACTGAAGCCGTCACCGGATCGAATACCAGTTTACCGCTTCGCTGAGGAATTAATATTGATTTTTTAAGTGTTGCAGCATTATATCTTTTGCCGTTCACTATATCCTGACGAAATCTTGTATCCACAGCATCCTGAACATCCTGCACCCATCCACCATTCAACTCCGGATAACGAATATCTTCTAATGAAACATTATTGTAAAGTGAATATAGTTGTATTGTTAAAAATACCTGTTCTCCTTCATACACCGTATTTTTACTTGCAGTAGATGTTACAAAAATATTTTTCCCTTCAGTATTTGGAATATTGGTTGATGAACCTGAATTACTATTGTTCTGATTACTCTGTGATGTATTGCCTTCAACCACATTGATGTCAATGGCATTTGAGCGAACTGTTTTTCCTGAAGACTGAGCAGTAGCTGATGGAATAGTAAGTTTCCCCTTTTTATTGGCTGATAGAAAATAGGTGATTTCAAATTTCTGAGAATAACTTCCATTTATAATCGTTGTACTTTGTGATTGCATGGGGCCGGAAACAATAGAAAACCCATCCAACGAAGGCAACTTAAAATCTTTGAAAGTTCCATTCTCCATGCGGTATGTCAACTTAATACGCTCTCCCGCACTCACAGTTGTTCTGTCAACAGAAGCGGTAAATGTTTGTCCGGAAATGGATAAACGTAAAACGACAAATAATAAAATAAATATTACTTTGTTCATGTTACCAGTCTTTTTCTATATTCTTAGCACCTGCTTTTTTATCCTTATTTTTATCTTCCTGCATATTTTTCTCTCTGTTTTTTAAAGCATCCAGCATGCGTTCTGCCTCTTCCTTCGTCATTTGGTTTTTAGGTTGTGGCTGTGGTTGATCTTTCTTTTGTTCCTTATCTTTTTGCTGATCCTTCTGTTGCTGTTGCTGTTGTTGCTGTTGATTCTCATTTTTTTGTTCCTTGTTTTGTTCTTGCTGCTGTTGTTGCTGTTGCTGCTGAATCATTTTTTTTGCATAGGATAAATTATATCTCGCATCTTCATCTTCGGGATTTAATTTTAATGATTTCTTATACTCATCAATGGCTTTCTGATATTCTTTTTTCTTGAGCATGGCATTTCCAAGGTTATAATGTGCCTTAGATTTTACCTCATCATTGGGGGCATATTGCTGAGCGGCCGAATAGTGAGTAATTGCTGAATCATACGCTCCTTTTTTATAATAGGTATTACCTAAGTTAAAATGCGCAATATGATTTTCTTTTTCTCTCTTTAATACACTGTTAAAATAATCTCCTGATAACTGATAGTCCTTGTTTTCATATGCTTCATTTCCCTTTCTGAGCACTGGATTTGTTCCAGGGTCAAAAAAGCCCTGAGATGAACCATTAACACTCATCAGAAAAATTAAAATATTTAGAAAGTATTTCATGATCTATGATAAAATTAATCAATACATATCCATTTTTTTCATCAATCCACTTTTCTTTTCCGACAACAATATTTCGATCACCAGAAATATGATTGCAAAGATGAGAATCCATTGAAAGCGGTCTTCTCCAGACTCATTCCTTTTCATGGCAACCACCTGCTTATCCATGGTATCAATCTGTTTTTTGATTTGTTCAAGTGCAGCCGTAGGATTATTGCCTTTCACATACATTCCTCCACCTTCAGCTGCCAACTGTTGTAACATCGTTTCATTTAATTTAGTAACCACTGTATTTCCATCCTTATCTTTTTTAAAACCAGTCATCGTTCCATTTTCATAAACAGGAATCGGAACACCCTGCGCTGAACCGATACCAATGGTATGAATAAAAATATTTTCCTGTCTGGCACTGCGTGCCAACTCCAGTACTTCGCCTTCATGATCTTCTCCATCAGACAACACAATAATTGCACCGCTCGATTTTCGTTCTTTTGGAAAGGCTTCCATCGACATTTGTATCGCTTCGCTTAAAGATGTTCCTTGTGTTTGAATATCATCAGGTGATATGACTTGTAAACTCATTTTCGCCGTTGCATAATCAATGGTCAACGGAATTTGTTTTCTTGAAACACCTGCAAACGCAATTAAACCGATACGGTCTCCCTGCAGTTTTTCAAGTAATACAGAGATGGATTGCTTTGCCCTTTCGAGCCTGTTGGGCTGAAGATCTTCAGCCAGCATACTTTTTGAAATATCGAGTGCAATTATAATATCAACACCTTCCGTCTTCACTTCTTCAGTACGTAATCCGAGTCGCGGACGGGCAAGTGTAATAACAAGTAAGGTATATGTTAGTATGAATAATAAATGCTTGGTGATGATTTTACTTTTTGAAAAACGCGGCATCATTAATTCATGCAAACCTGTATCAGCTAGCAATTTCATTTTAGTAGTTTTCCATCTGATAAAAAGTACCAAAGCTATTATCCAGCAAGGAATGCCGAACAATAAATAGAAAACTTCCGGATGAAAAAAAGTCAACATATCAGGGAATCTGCTTATAATAAGTTAAACGTAAAATCCATTCAATCATCATCAGTATTGTTCCAATCGCAACAAACCACCAGAACTTATCTGGCTTATTTTGAAACTCCATCACCTTCACAATATTCTTTTCCATCTGATCAATTTCATTATAAATGGAAACCAGTTTATCTTCATTTTCTGCACGGAAATATTTTCCACCTGTCATCTCAGACACTTCTTTCAAAAGCTGCTCATCAATCTCCACATCCACCATATCAAAAATATATGAGCCATCAGGTCCTAATGCTATCGGCGATCTTGCTTTACCTAATTTTCCAACACCTATAGTGTAAACCCTTATACCAAATGCTTTCGCAATTTCAGCAGAAGTTGAAGGCGAAACCACTCCGGCATTATTTACTCCATCAGTCAATAAAATAACCACTTTACTTTTTGATTCGCTGTTTTTCAATGATGAAACCGCAGTGGCCAATCCCATTCCGATAGCAGTTCCATCTGGTAACATTCCATCTTTTAATGATGATAACTGATTAATGATAGCAGACTGATCAGTAGTGAGTGGACACATCGTCATGCTCTCACCGGAAAATGCTACCAGACCGATGCGGTCATTGGGGCGATTGGTTACAAAATCTTCTGCGATTTTTTTGGAAGATTCAAGACGATTAGGTTTAAAATCCATGGCCAGCATACTCACTGAAACATCCATAGATAAGACAATATCAATACCTTCTGTTTTTACTTCAGATGATCCGATGATACCCTGTGGTCTGGCCATCGCAATGATAAAGAAAGCCAGTGCTAACAGACGTAAAATAAACGGAATGATTCGTGTGCGTTGTCTGAGTGTTCGTGGTATTTGTGCCAGGCCTTCTGTATTGGAAAATAAAACATCACCTGTATTTTTTTTATTCGTGAATATATACCAAACAACTAGCAATGGGATGATAAGTCCCAAAAAAAAGAATTCAGGATTCGCAAAAGTGATATCCATATTCATCCCTTTCATGCCTGATTATTTTTGATTGCAGTCATTTCAATAAAAGATCTTGAAAATTGCATGGCCTGTTCGTGATCAGTCGCTATAGGCTGTGCCTTAGCAAACTTCACCAAATCGGCCAGCGATAATACATGCTGTAACTTTTCAATGAGTTGAGGCTGGTGAACAATCAAACGCAATCCATTTAATATTTCATCTGTTGTCATTTCGGATGCATCCATCGTATATCTGTTAAACAGGTATTGTCTTAAAATATCCGTGAGCTCTACATAATAATTTTTTATCAATCCCTGCTGCCATAATTTTTTAGATTCAAGTTCCTGTAAAGCCTCTAAAGCCGTAACATGGGCAGGTATAATTACTTCTTCTACTATCTCTTGTTTTACAGGTCTGTTTTTCAGGTATTTTCTGATCAGATAAATAATGATGATGATTACAATCAATGCCACAACACCAACAATGATATATGGTAAAATTTCTCTGATACTAAATGGAACATCCAGCGGAGGAATAATATCCTTGAATGCTTGTGTTGTATCTACAGGCACTGTAGAACATTCAATTAAAAATGAATCTGTAGACAAGGTAATACTGTCATTCCCTTGCATGTAATAAAAAGTAAAAGAAGGAATGACAAATGCCCCTGAATCAAATGAGGTGATATATATCAGCTGTTTATATTCTATTTTTTTCTTATCCTCACTGATAATGGTATCCATTTTATCTGCACGAATCAGTTCAATGGATTTCGCAATGCTGTCTGTAAATAATGGCCAACGCAAAATAGTCTGATCATCCTGTTGAGCTGTAATAATGAGCGTAATTGGTTCTCCGACGGATATTTTATTTTTATCAATGCTCGCTTTTACTTGTGCCTGCTGAGCTAATACATTTGAAGAACAAATGAAAAGTGAACAAATAACAATCAACAAACTAAAATATTTTTTCATCGCTTACCCTCCCTCTTTTTAAAAAGATTACGAATAGGTTGTATGTAATTCTTTCCTGTTTCTATGCTGACATGATCAATTCCATTCTTAGAAAAGAATTGTTGTAATTCATCTTCCCGTTTTCTTGAAACTGCATTGTAATGGGTCCTTACATTTTTACTGGAGGTATCAATCCATTGTACAGTTCCTGTTTCAGCATTTCTCACTTTAAGCAACCCAACGGAAGGCAACTGAGCTTCGATATGGTCTTTAAGCCTGAAACAAATTAAATCATGTTTTCTGCAGGCAATTTTTAATGCATCCTGATAACCTTGGTCTAAAAAATCGCTGATTAAAAAAACAGTGCTTTTCTTTTTCACTACCCTTGTCATATACCTAACTGCATCTCCGATATTTGTTCCGGTTTGTTTGGCTTCAAAATTTAA
>JBILKR010000050.1:0-5506 GCA_044376575.1 Flavobacteriales bacterium
AGGGACTTATTGTTCTACAGATTTTATTACTATTAATGCAACTGCAAGTTCTAATATTAATTGGTTTACAACTCCGAGTGGAGGAACATCTGTTGCGTCCGGAACATCAGTAACACTTCCGGCATTAGCGGCATACTATGCTGAAACCTATAATGCCAATGGTTGTGCATCACCCAGAACACCTATCAATTTTACAGTGATTACAGCACAAGCATATTACATTGATTCAGATGGGGATAGTTTTGGAACTGGAGCCCCTACCCTATCTTGTACACCTATTGCCGGATATGTATTAAACAATTTTGATTGTAATGATAACAATCCAAATGTATTCCCATCGCTGTATTATACTGACAATGATAATGACAGTTATGGAACAGGAACGGGCACATTTCTTTGTGTGCCAACACCAGGATATTCATTAACTTCCGGTGATTGCAATGACAATAATGCTGCGGTAAATCCGGGTGCAATCGAAATTTGTGATGCGATAGATAATAACTGTAATAATCAGATCAACGAAAATATTCCATTTTACACTTATTTCGCTGATTTAGATAATGACAATTACGTTAATGCAAATGATTCTGTAGTAAGCTGTGCAGCTGCTCCGGCAAATTATATGTTATTAATTAATGCTGCCGGTTTGGATTGCAATGATAACAATAACATGATCAATCCGGGGATGACAGAAGCTTGTAACGGCATAGATGATAACTGTAACAATCAGATTGAAGAAGGAGTTATTTTTTATACCTATTTTATAGATGCTGACAGTGACAATTATGTTGATGTTCAGGATTCAGTGGTAACCTGTGGAAATGCACCTGCCAATTATATTCTTTTATCGCTTGCTTCTGGAACAGATTGTGATGATAGCGATGATTTAATCAATCCAGGAGTTACAGAGCTTTGCAACGGCTATGATGATGATTGTGATAACCAGATTGATGAAGGCTGTTTAGCCGGACCTGATTTTGCTTTTGTTTATTCAACTTACACCAATCCTGCAGGTTCTTCTGTAATTGATGTAGTAAATAATATATATACATTGCCAATGTTCAATTGTAATGTTAACGACAATGTATTGTTCTATATTAAAAATACTGGTGACGATACATTACTTATAAATTCAGTTGATATCATCAACCAATCTGCAACTCATATTCAATTTAGCTTAGGCAGTACTCCATCCATGGTGATGCCCGGAGATTCGGGATCTGTACAAATCAGCTTTGTATATAATGGCCAAAGTTGGGGTGCAGATTCTGCATTGATTAGTATTGATCACAGTGATGCAGATGAAAATCCATTTTCATTCAGCATGTTTACTGAAATATACTGTGGTAGTGTTTCAGAAAATGAAATAAACGTTGGAAATATTTATCCATCTCCAACATCAGATAATGCATACTTATCATTAATGATGAATATCTCATCTGAAGTTGAAATGAACATTCTCGATCTGACTGGTAAAAAAGTATTTAGTCAGAAACAAATGCTACATTCCGGGCAACATACGATAACAATTCCATCAGCAACCCTATCAAGTGGAATGTATATTGTTGAAATTAACAGTAACCAACAGAAGATTTCAACGCGACTGATTAAAGAATAATACTGATTCACATAAAACAAAAAAAGGGCACAAGTGCCCTTTTTTTGTTTTATTAATTATACTAAACGATTAAATAAATATTGAAACAATATCAAAATATTGCACCCTTAATTTTTTCCTTCAACGTATCTGATACTTCAGTCAATGGCAACCTTAGATGTGGCTTGCATAAATTTAACTGACACAATACTTCCTTAATTCCTGCAGGATTACCTTCTACAAACAAATGCTGAATAATGTTTAGTAGTTTATAATGCAATAATCTTGCTTCTTCCAATTTTCCTGCAGTTGCAAGTCTTACCATTTCTGAAAATTCAAAAGGATAGGCATTAGCTACAACAGAAATCACTCCATCAGCACCGGCAGCCATTAATGGTAAAGTGATGGCATCATCTCCCGACCATACCAGAAAATCTTTTGGACGTTGCTGAATAATCTGCATGATCTGTTCCATACTGCCTGATGCTTCTTTTATTCCAATAATATTACTTACATCTCCGGCTAATCGTAATGTTGTATCAGGTAACATATTCGAGCCAGTTCTTCCTGGAACGTTGTATAGTATGATTGGTAAAGGACATTCTTTTGCAAATGCTTTATAGTGCTGATAAATGCCCTCCTGTGTTGGTTTATTATAATAAGGACTTACAGAAAGAATAGCAGTGGCCTTTGATAAATCGAATACTTCCAATTGTCTAATCAATTCATGGGTATTATTTCCTCCCAATCCCAATACTACGGGTATTCTTTCTCCTACCTGATCTGCAATAAAAGTAAAAAGTTCAATTTTTTCTTCTTTCGTTAAGGTTACCGATTCTCCTGTAGTTCCTTGTACTACTAAAAATTCTACCTTACCTTTTATCCAGTGCTCTATCAGTAATTGTAAATTATTATAATCAATCTTTCCTTTTTCGTCAAATGGAGTAATAATGGCAATACCGGTTCCTTTCAACTGTTGCATGCTACATAATTTTTAATTGTTTGATTGAATCTGTAATTTGTTTATAAAGCGCTATTACATCACCATTATTCCAGATGAATGACAACTGAAAATGTTTGTTTTTAATATCATCAATTCCAACTTTGAATGATGCATTAGATAAAAGCGAAACAGAACGCATTGGAAATTCAACATATAAGTTCAAATCCAACAACATATCAAATGAATTTGAAATGAACTGTTCTATAATTTCACTTTTGGGTATAAAAATAAAAGTGAAATCATCTTTTGTACATATTGAAATAGATGAGTTATTGGAGTTAAAGTCATTTTTTTTCAACGTTGAATATATGAGCATCTTTACCTGCTTGCCATCAGATTGTAGCTCCTCAAACATTTGAATATACGACTGAAATTGTTCTGCAGAATCCACTACACCGATAACTCCAATGGTATTGATATGATTCCAGGATTGAGGGGAAATCTTTATGTTTTTTTCTTTCAACAACTTGTTGATTTTCTTTTCAGCTAGATGATATCTTAAGTTCCTGAATAACATAGGAAACAAAAATCAGTATTTACTTTGATAATTCATAATGATGATCAACTGTTTTATTGATTTAATTGATCAATTAAAAACAAGTTCAATAAAGAAATATGAAAATATACTGATCATCACAGCTGATATAAGATTCAGTAACAATCCGGATTTAGCCATTTGGGCAACTTTAATTTTTCCTGTAGAAAATACAAGTGCATTTGGGGGTGTTCCCATGGGTAGCATAAATGCACAGCTTGCACCAAGTGTAAGTGGTATGGTAAAAAGCAACGGATTAATTTGCATTGCTTTTGCCATAGTACCAACAACCGGTACAAAAACCATGACCAATGCCACATTACTCATAAATTCAGAAATAAACACAGCAACTAGTGTAATCAATAAAATAAAAACAAATAAATGAACTGACGAATACGCATGAATCCATTGACCAATTTCATGCATAATACCTGCTTTTTCCATAGCGTTGGCCAAACTGAGTCCACCACCAAACAATAACAATATTCCCCAAGGTAATTTTTTTGTATCATTCCAGGTTAATACTGTTTTATATTCCCTGATGTTTCCTGCCGGAATGAGAAATAACAGAACGGATGAGAATATTGCAATGCCTGTATCATCCATACTTACAGCAGGTATCCACTGATCCAGCACACTTCTGAATACCCACCTGAAAACGGTAAAAAAGAAAATGACCAAAACTAATTTTTCATTACGATTCATTGGTCCAAGTGCACTCAATTCATGCTTGATAATATCCGACGACATTTGTGTATCCTTAATTCTGTTAGGGTAAATTACGTATACCAATAGAATATACATGACCAGCAGCAAGCATAAAGCAAGTGGAGTGCACACCATCATCCATTGTAAAAAACTTACTTCATACTGAAAAGTTTCTTTCAGGTATGCGCTCATCACAACATTGGGAGGCGTTCCTATCAATGTAGATATTCCACCAATATTCGATGCATAGGCTATGGATAACATCATCACTAATGAGAAGTAATTAAGATTCCCATTGCCTTTATATTTTTGTTCAAACAATGTAATCACTGACCCAGCAATGGGTAACATCATGATAGATGTAGCAGTGTTGCTTATCCACATGCTTATAAATGCTGTAGAAAGCATAAATCCCAGGATGATAGTATTAGGACGTGTGCCGGTAAACTGAATAATTGTAAGTGCAATTCGCCGGTGGAGATTACTTTTTTCCATGGCCAGTCCAAGAAAGAAACCACCCATAAAAAGAAACACTACCGAATTGCTGTATGGATGTAATACTTCTTCCATTTTCAATAATCCATGCATGGGAAAGAGAATAACAGGAAGCAATGCAACCACGGGCATGGGAACAGATTCTGTGATCCACCAGCATATCATCAACGCAGCTATAGAAAGAGTAAACGACTGATTTGCCTCAAGTCCGAATATATTGAAATATCCAATGAATATATATGACAATATACCAACAACAACACCTATCCATCGGTATTGAGACGGGATATTATTTTCTGATTCATTCATTATTAAAGTCCCGGAAATATATTACCGGCTGTGTTTTTCATTTCTTTTTCCCAGGTATTTTCGGCTTGTTGCAACGCATCATTTATTGCCATGATCAAATGGTCTTCCAATTCTTCTTTATCTGCTGATGATAAAAATGTAGGATTAATGTTAATGCTTTTAATTTTTCTTGAAGCCGTGGCTTCAACATTCACAAGTCCTGATGGTGAAGAACCTTCAACAACAATCTGCTCCAACTTGATTTTTGTTTCTTCCATGCGTTGTTGCATATCAGCAAAACGACCTAACATCTGATCAAACATATTCAGTTAATTTGAATTTCATCAATGAGTTCACCACCGAGCTTTTCGTTCAATTTCTCCTTAAGTTCAGTTTTCATCATTACGAGTTCATTTCTTAATACAGAAGAATTGACGGTAATATGAACTACTCTATTTTTAAAAATAAGTTTTGTGGTCTTTTTGGAAATCATAGCTCCCATCGTCTCATCCCATATGGCCTTGATTTTTAATTCGAGCATAGGATGATCCAGTTTATAAGTCTTCAACAACTCATGAATGGCATCTTTCATGTTAAATTCATTGAAATGACTCATTGATTATGGAGTTATAAAGTTTGCAGTTATCTCAAATGTATTAAAAATTGCTGAAATTTTTTCTTTCCCGGTATCTGTAATAAAAACCTGACCAAACTCTTCTTCAGATACTTTTTTAATCAGGTTTGAAACTCTCGCTGTATCAAGTTTATCAAAAATATCATCCAGTAAAAGGATGGGGGCAAATCCTTTACTTTTTTTCAGATAGTCGTGTTCTGCAAGTTTTAGAGCAGTTAAAAATGTTTTTTGCTGTCCCTGCGATCC
>JBILKR010000018.1:0-44103 GCA_044376575.1 Flavobacteriales bacterium
GTATAAACTTCAGGAGAAAATGATGGCTCAGGTACAGGAATCGCTCGGTGATGCAGATGTTTTTTTATTAGTGATTGATGCTGCTGATGCAAAGCCTATCGACAAACAGGGTGAGCTGTATGCACAACTGATTGATAAATTAAAAAAGACAAATACACCGCTGGTCATTGCAATTAATAAAGTAGATCTGCTTACACAAGATAAAGTAGTGGTGCTGGGAACATCGCTGCGTGAAATGTTTCCCTCTGCAGAAATTATTGGAATATCTGCTTTACATCAATTTCAAACAAAAGAATTATTTGATATCCTCTTCAAACACATTCCCGAACATCCGCCCTATTTTGATAAGGAAGATATCTCCGATCGTAACCTTCGGTTTTTTACATCAGAAATTATTCGTGAGAAAATTTTAGAAAATTACAGCCAGGAAATTCCATACAGCGTGCATGTCGTGATCAATTCATTCAAAGAAGAACCTACCATCACTCGCATTCAGGCGGATATACTGGTAGAGCGCGACAGTCAGAAAGGAATCATCATCGGAAAAAACGGAGCGGCATTAAAAAAGACAGGTACAGATGCACGTCTCGCACTTGAAAAATTTTTGCAGACAAAAGTGTTTCTGGAAGTTTTTGTGAAAGTAAAAAAGGATTGGAGAGGCGACGAAAAAACATTGTCATCCATGGGCTATTAATAGAATTTGTACTAAATTCACTTTCATTAATTTTCAGACTATGCAAAAACTCCTACTCTTTTTTTTCAATTTCATTTTATTAATATTTCCTGCTACTGTTTACGCACAATGTGCCGGTTCGCCGAACCCTGCATGTGTCAACAGTAATGGACCGTGTGGATCTTTCAGCGACGGTGTGATTGGTCAGTTTTACAGTGACACTATTTCGTTTTGGGCTCCGAAAAGAGTAGATGCCAGCGTGCAATCCGGCGGCTTATATGACTCTCTGGACTTTGTAGAGTTTCAGGTATTAAACATTACCGGCCTTCCGGTGGGTATCACCTGGAATTGCAATAGTCCCAGTTGTATCTATAATCCACAACCGAACGGAATATTGGCTTCTGTAAATTTTTGCGGAACTCCCATTTCTCCCGGACAATATACTGTTACATTTACTATCAAGGGAACTGTTTCCACACCCATCGGCAATCAGTCTCAAAATCAGGTGTACAGTTTGCCAATGTTGATTACACAGGGAATAGGCAGCAATTCTGCATTTTCATTTTCACCTTCATCCGGTTGTGATTCAGCCATAGTTAATTTTTCTCCTTTACTCAACTTCCCTTTACCACAAGTTACTGAATACCTATGGAATTTTGGAAGCGGAAATACATATAATGGCCCCAACCCTCCTCCACAATCTTACGACAGTGCAGGTATTTATCCGGTAACCCTCACCACGAATATTTATAATTTAAAACTGGTGAGCCTGAATATCAATGTATGTGGGCAAGGCTGGTGGTGTGGCGATATTGAAGAAGCAAATTGCGGAAATGGTAATGCCGATTTAATTCCAACATTCACTACCGGCAGCAGCAGTTGGAATGGAAATGAAGCTACTGACAACTGCAATCCAACATGGAGCAGCTTGGGACATATTTTTACAACAACAGCTTATTCCATCAGCATGATAGAGAATGACGTGATCAGTCAGGATGACATTCCTCCGCCTTATTCCGGAACCATTAATGGACCGGGAACCTATTCATTTAACAACCCCGGAAATTATTCCGGTAGTTTTACCGTTGAATTAAGCCTGGCCAATCAAATCACAGTAACAGATACTGTTTTTATTTACAACACCCCTGTTCAGGATACCATCACTGCCGCTTCGTTTTCTTTTTGTCCGTATGAAAGCACAACCCTCAGCGTAGATCCGGGAATGTTATACGAATGGTTTTTGAATGACACTGTACTTGTTCAATCCGGAACAAATAATGAATATACAACACAAACCGCGGGCAGCTACATAGTAAAAATTACGGATCCGATTTCAGGTTGCTTTATATATACCCCTGCACAAACGGTTACGCAATCGCCGATTGTTCCTCCGGGTTTCCCGAATGTTGGGATCAACAATAATAATGGTGTATTTACAACTATTCTCACAGGAAACTACACTTGGCAGTGGTTGTATTTTGACGGTATTAATTATTCGCCGATTGGTGCGCCTGAAGGGAATTTACCTTCCTACACTCCAACATTCAATGGAACGTATTGCCTGGTGGCCACCAACGCTTTCGGATGTCTGGATACTTCTAACTGCCTTGGCTTTTATATAGGACTGGACGATCCATTTGCATCGAACAAAGTAGTGATTTATCCTAATCCAACCAATGGGAAATTCAGTGTGTATATTCAACACTTAGAAAATAATCTTGACATCACTATAATGAATCTGTTAGGAGAAAAAGTAGAACAACGAAACAATATTGCGGCAGGAGAAGTAAACGAAATGTTTGATTTATCAGGCCTTCGCAGTGGTATTTACTTGCTGGAATTAACATCTAATAATTACAGAAGAGTTGAGCGCATCGTATTGCATTAGTGAAAAATGGAGACAGAAAGTTGATTAATCGTATTTTATTGTGAAGGCATTTCAATTATTTATGTTGCCCTTTGGCGGAGGCAACGAAACATCATACGCTAAATTTGAAAGTTATCTTGATTCTTCGATAACAATGGTCAATGGTGAGGCACCTGGAAAAGGCAGAAGGATAAAAGAGCCTTTACTCAAAAATATTTACCTGATTGCAGAAGAATATTACCGTCAGTTCAAACCATTAATCAAAGAACCGTATGCCATCTACGGACACTCGATGGGTGCATATCTTACACATATTATTACACAGCGAATTCGTGAAGATAATCTCCCCTTGCCCAAACATTTATTTCTCACCAGTAAAATTGCACCATCACGCAACTACAATAAAAAAAGAAGTGTGATGACCAACGAGCAGTTCATTACTCATCTGAAAGAATTGAAAGGAATGCCCGATGCTGTTCTAAACAATGAAGAACTGTTGCAAATATTTCTTCCGGTTATTCGAACAGATTTTGATGCCATTGACAATTATAAATATATTGCTCAAGCACCTTATCCGGTGGATATGACAGTGATTTGCGGATCGAATGAAAATGTACCGGATGATCAGTTAACTGACTGGCAAAAGGAAACCAGTGGAGAGTTTCACTTTTCACGATGGGAAGGAGATCACTTCTGGATTTTTGATCATCTGCCTGAACTTTGCAAATTAATCAATCACACCCTCGAAAAATATTAAAATGGAAGCGCTCGTCTTTCATACATATATTGATCATCTTGATCAACCGTTAACGGAAAATCAACTTCAACGAATGCCTTATCATATTGCATCAGAAATTCGTCAGTATCGAAAAAATGATGATCAGGTGCGTTTAATGGCGGGTAAACTATTATTACTGGCGGGTATAAAACATTGTCAGCGCCCGACATCTTTGCTTATGCAATACACCCAGGATGAAATGGGTAAACCATACATCGAAGATTTTTTTTCTTTTAACATTACACATTCCGGAAATGTTGTAGCCTGTGCTGTGCTTATGGGAGAAGGGCTGATTGGTATTGATTGCGAAAGAAAAAGAAATATTGATGTTCCCTTATTTACCAAACAGTTTTCGCCTGCTGAAATGACCTGGATCCTTTCTTCATCTGATCCGCAGGAACAATTTTTTGAAGCATGGACAATGAAGGAATCTGTAATGAAAGCAGACGGAAGAGGGATGCGTATCCCATTGCATTCTATTCGCATTTATCCAGGTCCTGTAACGATTGACGACAGGGATTGCATTTGGAATGTATATCCAATTGACATGGATAAAAACCATCCGGCTCATCTTTGTTCAAATGTTTCGATACAAAAATTCCATACCCAATTTTTTACAATCGATCAATTATGGAATTTAACTTTATGAAGCAATAAATGAAAAATACTTTTATCATCATTTGCTTTATCCTTGGGTGTTGTAGTATAAAAATATACGGACAGCAAAATATTACGCTCAGCGGTATCATTTCGGATGCGCAAACCGGAGAGGCATTAATTGGGGCTTCTGTGCTGATTAAAACGGATGTAAAAAAAGGAACTATTTCGAATGAATATGGATTTTATTCGCTTACCATTCCCAAAGGGAAATATATTATTCAATTCAATTATCTGGGTTATGAGTCTGTAATCATAGATTCAGTTTTTAAAGTAAATACGCGTATAGATATTTCTCTTCCTTCAATTTCGAAGGAGTTAACAGAAATAAAAATTACTGACGAAGAGAGTAACAACATTGTCAATAAATCTGCGGGTGTTGAAAAAATTGAATTGGCACAAATGAATAAGGTGCCCGTGATTTTTGGAGAACGCGATTACTTAAAAACAATTCAGTTGTTGCCTGGAGTACAGCCGGCGAGCGAAGGCAGTAGCGGATTTAATGTTCGTGGCGGATCAAGTGATCAAAATTTAATTATTCTTGACGAAGCGATTGTTTATAATCCATCACACCTGCTCGGATTTTTTTCATCGTTTAATGCTGATGCGGTAAAAGAAGTAACCTTATACAAAGGGATTGCTCCCGCCAATTATGGTGGTCGTGTTTCGTCAGTGCTTGATGTACGCATGAATGATGGAGATAAGAAAAAATATCATGTTGGTGGTGGAATCGGTCTTATCTCTGCGCATGTATTTGCAGAAGGTCCGCTATGGAAAGACAAGGCCTCTTTTTTAGTGGCGGGCAGAAGAACATTTGCTGATCTGTTCACACAACTTTCAAGCAATGATTTAATCAAGGGAACGACATTATATTTTTATGATATCAATACCAAGCTGAATATTCAGTTGGGTAAAAAAAGTAAGCTGATGCTTTCAGGTTATTTTGGCGAAGATGAACTGGGATTAAGCGATTTCAAACTCAAGTGGCACAACGCCATTGCCACAGCGCGTTTTAACCACATCATCAGTGGTAAAATATTTTCAAATACATCATTTATATTTAGCGACTATCAAAGCACCATTGTGGTTGATCCCAACAACGCAGGAGTTAAACTACGTTCAGAAATCATGGATTTTTCTTTGAAACAAGAATTTCAATTTTTTATCTCTGCAAAACATACATTAAAAGCAGGCATTGGAAGTACCTATCATATTATTGCACCTGGCGAGATTGATGGTAACGGATTCGGAGGGTTCGGGGTGGCTGATATTTCCTACAGATACAGCATTGATAATGCGTTTTACGCTACTGCAGAATCATCTTTTGCTCCCTGGATGAAACTAAATTATGGATTACGACTGGTTAGTTTTCATGCCGTTGGTCCGGGTAATTTTTACCGCTTAGATCAGCAACAAAATGTATCGGATACGCTTACACTTTCTAACTTCGAATCAGCTGCAGATTACTATAATTTTGAACCACGTATTGCTGTCAGCATAATCCCTACCGAAAAAACATCCATCAAGTTCGGATATGCACGACATACACAATTCATCCATTTATTGGCCAATAGTGTCGCGTCTAACCCTACTGACAAATGGATTCCCAGCAGTAATAATGTGAAACCTGAAATTTCTGATCAGTTTTCTGCCGGTGTATTTCAGCAAATTAAATCAAACATGTTTGACATAGGAATTGAAGGATATTATAAGCTTTTACAAAATCAGATTGACTATAAAGACGGAGCAGATGTATTGACCAATGAACTTTACGAAAAAGATTTGCTATCCGGCGATGGCAGGACTTATGGATTAGAATTGATGGTGCGAAAAAACAAAGGAGATTTTACCGGATGGATTTCTTACACCCTGTCGCGTTCAGAAAGAAAAATAAACGGAATCAATGATTTTAACTGGTATCCTGCCCGACAAGACAGAACTCATTCGCTCAACGTTGTACTGATGTACCAATACAAAAGATGGACTTTTTCCGGAACCTTTGTTTACTATACCGGCAATGCCGTTACGTTCCCCAGTGGAAAATATCAGGTGAACAACGACGTGGTTTATTTATATACAGAACGCAACGGTTACAGAATGCCGGATTATCACCGGCTTGATCTCGGAGTGACTGTTGACCTGCTGAGAAAAAAATTAAAACCATTAAAAAACGGAAAAGAAAGAAAGCCATGGTTGCAATCTGAAATCAGCTTCGGAGCATATAATGTATATAACCGATACAACACCTATCGCATTACATTTCGTGAAAATGATAATAATCAAACCGAAGCCGTAAGTACAGCCTTATTTGGTATCGTTCCTTATGTTGGATTTAATTTTAAATTATAAATGAATAAAGCTTATATATACCTGTTGTTAATTATTTTCAGCACATTGATTTCCTGTCAGGAAGTAATTAATGTTGACCTGAACGACATTAACCCCGCAATAGTTATTGAAGGTGGTATTGATAACTCAGGCGATCCTTGTATAATTAAAATCACCCGTTCTATAAATTTTGATGATACCAATTATTTCCCTCCAGTAAATAATGCTATTGTGATATTATCAGACAATAATGGTGTAATTGATACACTAAGTAGTGCAGACTCTGGAAAATATGTAGGACAAATAATCAATGGTATTCCTGGAAATACCTATCAGCTAAGCATTAAAATTGATAACCAAACCTATACTTCAATATCTAAAATGCCGGATCCTGTTTCTTTTGATAGTGTAAATGTAGATCAGATTCTTTGGTTTGGGAGTCCGCGGTTTTTAATCACCGCTTATTTTACAGATCCGGTAGGAATTGACAATTACTATCGTTTTGTAGTGTACAGAAAAGGGAAACCACGTTCATCTATATATGTATATACCGATGAGGGGAAAGACGGAACAGTAAACACCCCTTCTTTTTTAGCCAGCAGTAAAATTGAATCCGGAGATACCATTGATGTGGAAATGCAGTGCATTGATAAAAATGTTTATGACTATTTCTTTGGGTTACGACAACTGACGGGAACATTTTTTTACCAAAGTGCAAGCCCTGCAAATCCTGAATCAAATATTCTGGGTGGCAACGGTATTGGTTATTTCAGCGCGCATACCAGTGAGCGAAAAACAATCATTATGCCCTGATTAGTCTTCCAGGTATCCAAACTTACCGGCATTCAAATCATCAAACGCCTGATGAATTTCTTCCACGGTATTCATTAAAAAAGGACCATAGTGTACAACAGGCTCATCAATAGGTTCTCCGGCAAGTAATAAACAGGTCGCTTTTTTTGAAGTGCGAAGAGTGATTTCTTTTCCTTCATTTGAAAACAACAGAAGATGATTCGTCGGAGCTAATGATTCATGATGAATATTTACTTCTCCTTCAATAATTAAAATTGCGGCATTGAAATTTTCAGGAATTGAAAAAGAAAATTCTGCATTTTCTGCAAGTTGTATGTTCCATAACTGGATGGGTGTAAATGTTTGAGCAGACCCCCTCACTCCATTCCATTCGCCAGCGATAATATCTACAACACTTCCTTGTTGATCTGGATAAAATTTACCGTGTTGTGATGAAAGCAACGTCTGATACTTTGGCGTAGTCATTTTATATTGCTGCGGAAGATTCACCCAAAGTTGTACCATTTGAAATTCACCACCGGTTTTTGAAAATTCTTCTTCGTGATATTCCTTATGAAGCACTCCGCTTCCTGCCGTCATCCATTGTACGTCGCCCGGTCCGATAATTCCGCTGTTTCCCATGCTATCGTGATGTGCCACTTTACCTCGATATGCAATTGTTACTGTTTCAAATCCGCGATGTGGATGCACACCCACTCCACGTGGCTTTTCTGATGGAGGAAAAACAACAGGGGCATTATAATCCATCATAAAAAACGGACTGATTTTTGAACCTAGGCGATACGATCCGGGAAAAAAATGATGTACCCTAAATCCATCTCCAACCATGTTGGTCGGCGGTGGTGGTAATATGGCTTCAATTCTTTTATTCATGTGTTATAAATTCATCGGAAAAATAATACTTTGAACCAAAAGATGACTTGTTATAAAAGTTAATTTCATAAAAAAGAACATGGGATAATTTTAACAAATACATCAACTATGTTTTTTACTTTTACACAATAATTATCGCATTTATGCATTCTTCATTTAATTCAAAATTCATGAAACATATTATTCTTTCTTTTTTATTGTTGCTTTCTTTTTCCGGATGGGCAACTACTGACACTGTAAAGGCAAAGTCAACAATTACAGGTGTAAATGTTTTTTATAACGGAGCTCAAATTGTAAGAAAAGTGGATTTTAAAGCCGGGAAGGGAGATCATTTGCTGGTGATTGAAAATCTTACTGCAGATTTAGATCCGCAAAGCATTCAGGTTGGAAAATTTGAAGGAGGAAAAATACTTTCTGTAAAACATGAATTACAATATCCTTCACCGTCATATCAGTCAAAAGAAGAAAAAGAGTTGGAAGCATCAATTGATGCTCAGGAGATGAAAATAAAAGAAATGAAAAATAAAATTCAAGTATATGATCTTGAAGAAAAGCTATTGCTTGATAACAGTACATTAGCGGGAAAAGACAAGGGCGTTAGTATCACTGAAATAAAAGATGCTGCTGATTTTTACAGGGCAAGACTGAATGAAGTCCGCCAGTCGAAATTATCCATTCAATATCAACTGGAAGATGCCACTGATCAACTAAAAAAATTATACGAAAACCTGAATAAAGTATTAATTAAAAAAAATAAAGTTTACAGCCGCTTGCTGATAAGTATGGAATGCAGCAAAGAAATTGCGCAGGGAAATATTGAAGTAACATATTATGTAGCTACGGCCGGATGGATACCATCGTATGATTTTCGTGTAGAAGGAACAAATAAACCACTGGTGATTACTTATAATGCCAATGTATATCAGTCAACAGGAGAAGACTGGAACAATGTAAAAATTAAACTTTCCACCAATGATCCAACATTGAGCGGGGATAAGCCGGAATTAAAACCGTGGATTCTGGGTCAGTATAATCCCATTCAACAACGTACCGTTCAGTTTGGCTCAGGCGCACTTGCGGGTAGAGTGATAGATGCAAACACAAAAGAGATGATTCCTTTTGCAGCTATTCAGATATCACAAAATGGCGAACGAATCTCAGCCACAACTTCAGACCTGGACGGGCTATACAATGTCAAGCCGATTCGTACCGGATATTATGACATCGAAGTATCTTATGTTGGCTATAATAATTTCAAAATGAATGGTGTATATATCGCACCCGACAAAACAACAACCAATGATATTTATTTAAGTGTATCTGCCGTAGAGCTTTCTGAAGTGGTGGTTTCAAGCCGAGCAGAGTTGGGATTCGTACCTGGAGTGATGAGACAGGATGTTAAACTAGAAAAACGAAAACTGGATAAACTTCAGGAAAAAGGAAATGCAGATAATTTATATTCGGATATGGAAATCACGAATTATATTTCGAACTCATTAAAAACAAACCTGAATAATTTAGAGTATGAAATTGATGTACCCTATTCTGTTCCTTCAGATGGAAAAGATTACCAGATTAGAATCAAAGATGCGAGCATGCCGGTAAAATATGTATATCATGCCGTTCCTAAACTCGATAGCGATGTATTCCTGAACGCTGAGATTACAGGATGGAATGAGCTTAATCTGTTATCGGGTAAAATCAATATTTACTATCAGGGAACATTTACCGGAGATTCGTATCTGGATGTTGAGAAAACCGGAGACACATTGAATGTGTCGTTGGGCAGAGATCAGAACATTCTTGTTAAGCGCGAAGGGAATAAATTATTAAGCGATAAACAAATATTAAGTAACAACATCAAAGAAACAGTGGCCTGGGATATTACCGTTCGCAACAATAAATCAGACGCGATCACATTGATTGTAGAAGATCAATTTCCGATATCAGAGAAAAAATCAATAGAGATTAATCAATTGGAAACATCGAAGGGAAAAGTAGATGAAAAGACCGGTAAAATTGAATGGAATTTACTGTTGAATCCCGGAGAGAAAAAAACGATAACATATAAATACAGCGTTAAATATCCCAAAGAGGCCAATCCGATGATGGATTGATTGATATTATTTTTCTTTCTTATCGAATCCTATAGATACTGAGTTGATACAGTATCTTAGGCCTGTTGGTTGATCGGGAGCATCATCAAAGACATGTCCAAGGTGACCACCACAATTGGCGCAAATCACTTCAGTGCGAATCATTCCATGACTCAAATCGCGCACTTCAATGATACAGGAATCGTTGATTGGTTTGTAAAAACTTGGCCAACCGCATCCTGCATCAAATTTTGTATCTGAAGTAAATAAAGGAGCCTCGCACCCGGCACAATGATAAATACCCGTTTCGTTCTGGTAATAATATGTGCCCGAAAATGGCCGTTCTGTTCCTTTCTTTCTTAGCACAATATAGGCCTCATCCCCTAACTGCTTTTTCCATTCCTCTTCAGATTTTTCTACGTTAAATTTCATTGATTTAGAAGCGTTTGATTCTTTTTTATTTCCTTGGCACGACACTCCAATATTGCTTAGGATAAGGAGTAAAAACAATACATTTGTTTTCATATCCAAATAACACGAATTATGATGGGATTGTTTATGTCTGCCTAAAAGATTTTTTATACTTTCAATTCATGAAAAACAAATACCTTTTTCCTGTTCTCGTCTTTTGCATTTCAATTTTAATTTACAGCGTCACATTGAGCCGGGATGTTCAGCCGATCGACTCCGGTGAACTTGCTGCGGTTCAGTATTCTTTTGGAATTGCGCATCCCACAGGCTATCCGCTCTATACTTTACTTGGATATCTGTGGTCAAGAATACAGATTTTTGAATCCATCATTTTTCAGTTAAATTTTTTATCTGCCATATGCTGTTCCGTTGCCAATGTATTTATAGTGTTGGGGATGTATGAAATACTAAGTATGAATACTACAGAAAAAACTTTGACAACAAATAAAAAATCAAGAAAAATTCAAGAAAAAACACCGGCCATTCCGGATTTACTTCTTTGGATTTCAGCCGTTACAGGCGCTGGAATGCTTGCTTTCAGTAGAACATACTGGCTACAATCCACAGGCGTAGAAGTATATGCTTTACATATTTTATTAATCAGCGCAGCTTTATTTATATTTATTAAACTATACAAAACAGAAATTCCCACACCAAAACACTGGATAAGTTCAGGAATCATTTTTGGTTTATGTTTTACAAATCATTTGACATCCATTTTATTAATTCCGGGTATTGCCTTTTTGCTCTGGAAGTATAAAAACAAAGTTCGAATAACCTTGAAAGCATTAGGAACTTTAATTGGCTCCGCAGGCGTTATCTTCATTGTGTTTTATAGTATTCTTTTTATCAGGGCAACATCAAATCCGACATTTAATTGGGGCAATCCATCAACAATAGAAAAAATATGGAGACACATCACAGGCAAGCAGTATCAGGACTGGATGTTTAGCTCAGGAGATGTAGCTACTGAAAATCTGGAAATGTTTATTACCACATTTGCTGTTGAATTTTCACTGATTGGACTGGCTTTTTTTATTGGTGGAATATTCTATTTCTTTAAAAAAAATCAAGCCATCGGATGGTTCTTGCTGATATTATTTTTAACTACGGTATTTTATTCCATCAATTATGATATCAAAGATTTATTGCCATACTTTCTGCTCGCATACATTGCTTCAGGATTCTTTATGGCCGGAACCATGCTATGGATTTTTAATTCAATAGATCTTTTTAGAAACAAGCCCACAACTGCAGTTGCAGCACTTGGAATTCCGTTGTTTGTTTTTTCTTTTAATCTTTCTCCGGTTGACCAGTCCGAAAAATATTATATCGGCGATTATACTAAAGAAGCATTAGCATCGCTTGAAAAAAACTCATTGCTGATTACCTACCAGTGGGATATTCTAATTTCTCCGTCCTATTATTTTCAAAAAGTTGAAAAGTTGAATCCAGATATAATGATTATTGATAAAGAATTACTCAGAAGAACCTGGTATTACGATCAACTTGTAAATTGGTATCCGGGATTGTTTGACGGAGTGGAAAAAGAGCGAGATGACTTTCTGAAAGAATTACAGCGATTTGAAAACAAGGAAAAAATTAATCCTGCTGTTATACAACAAGCCTTTGAAATTATGATTACAAAACTTATCGATGAACAGCAAAAAAAACGAACTATTTACATCGCTGCTGAAATTGTAAGCAATGAAATAAAAAAAGGATATGATGTAAAATTACCCGCAGGAAAAAAACTTGTTCCAGACTTGTGTTTTTACCGGTTAGTTTCAAAACCTGATTATCTTCCTATTCCTAAACAATTAACAACAGATATTAGATTTCCTTTACAGGAAGATATATATACTAAGAGTATCAAAAGTAGTTTGCTGACTGTAATGTCTGACCGAATTGAATATGAACTTTCTCTCGGTAAACAAGAAGATGCAAAAAGCACTTATTTGCGCATGAAATCAATTAAAGAAGATATTCCTCCACCTCCGGGTCTTCAGAAAGAAAATTCGCTAAGCGAGGACTGAAGATAAAATCGACTGGAAAATAATTTTTCCATCTGTATTATGTAAATGAGAATCTGCAGCACGTTCAGGATGTGGCATCATGCCAAATACATTTCTGTTTTTATTGGTAATTCCTGCGATGTGCTGAACAGAACCATTGGGATTCGCATCAGCTGTTAATTCTCCGGCGGCATTGCAATACCTAAACAACACTTGATCGTTATCGTTAATCATTTGTATAGTATCGGCATCGGCATAAAATCTACCCTCTCCATGAGCTATGGGAATATTCAATACAGCATCTTTTTTACATTGACTGGTTAAAAGGCTTTGTGTCGTTTGAACACTAAGAAAAACATTTTTACAATTAAATTTTTGGTGATCATTGTGCAACAAGGCACCAGGTAATAATCCGGATTCTGTAAGAATCTGAAATCCATTACAAATACCCATTACATATCCGCCCTTGTCAGCAAAACGGATGACCTCCTGCATGATGGGCGACAAGCGCGCAATTGCGCCGGAACGTAGATAATCGCCATAAGAGAATCCGCCAGGCAGAATTACCATGTCACATTGCTGTAAGTCGTGATCCTTATGCCACAATCGAACAACCGTTGACTGAAATTCTCTTTCCAGAACATCAACCATGTCCTGATCACAATTCGAGCCGGGAAATGTTATTACTCCAAATTTCACAGTATAAAAATTTATTTCAAAGATAAAAAAATGAGACCACTAATAATAAAACTGAAACTGAATGGTGAATAATAATGATAAAATAATTAGTATTACCACGTCGGCCATCCACATTTTCTTGATCTTCAAAAAATAAGAAGAAAGAAAGACTGCACATGGAAATACGATGGTAAGCAAATGTTCTTTATACGCTATATCATAAAAAAATGAAGCAATTAAAATGATGGAAAACAAATAAAATAATACGCGATAAAATTTTCGCTGAATCAATTTATATAAAAACGCAGATGTAATGTATTGATAGAAACTAAAAACAACCAACAAAAAGAGGGTAAGAATAAGTAAAATTTCGAGGGTAGAAAATTCAGGAAATTGATTTACCCAGCCTACCGGTGCAGCAAATACCTGTGTAAAAAAAACATCTAAATGATTTGTCCATACATAAAAAGTGAAGGTATATAAGTACGGAATACAGAACCCTGCAAGTAAAATTAAAAAATCTTTCAGGGTTGCATTGGATATCGTAATGTTGGATATCAATATCCAGAGGAATAAAAAAAGAAGTGGCGAATAAAACATCGATCCCAACGACAAAAATAAGGATGCAAAGAATAGAGAAAGTGCTCGTGAGCCGGATTGTGCAGACTGCCATAGAAGTGAAAGAGAAAGAAATAAAAAAATATTGGCAATAGCCGGCGGATTAATGTATAAGTACTGTGGTAAAGCGGCATTAAAGATCAGAAAAAAAAATGCAGGAAGATATGTAGGCTTATTGAGTAAATTAATTTGAATAATAAATAAATTGAAAAGCAAGGCCTGCATCAGAAGAAGAACAAAAGAGATAAGCAGGTTCAGTATTTTAAAATGTAGCCAACCTCCAAAAATAAGATCAAAAAATATATTTGGTTGAAAAGAGGGAAGAACAATATCTCTGTGCAACATCGGATTAATAAATATCAATACCTGTAATAGCAATAGAAAAAGTAAACCCGTTGTTTGATTTGTTTTAAATAGATTGATAATCATACCTTATGCAAAAAGACAAAAAAAATATGGTCTGAAGAAATTTGTTTCCTTTAAGTCACATTGTTTTCTTACATTTACATGAAAATATGAGCCACCATGCGGTGGTTGAGATTCGATTGAATTATGTTACAAGATATTTTACAAGATTTTATTCATCAGCTTTCCACCCAACAAGAGGTTCAGGTTTTAACGGGTATTATAGCCGGTGCTGTTTTTTTGATGGTATTATCGATGATCGGCATCAGTATACGCATTATTAACCGGAAAAAGAGAGAGGCTCACAATCCGCTGGGGAACATTGTAGTTAAGACCACGCTACCAGAGGTTACCGAGAAAAAGGAGTCAGATCATATCCTGTATAAAAACAAGGTACTTAATCAGACCGAAAACAGCAATAGCGAAACCACGCCAACAAATGGCGAAGACATCTCCGTTGAAATATCTGAACCCAAGACTGAAGTGATTGATCCTGTTAAGGAAGAAGCGGAACCTATAGTTAGTGAAATAAAAGAGCCTGCTCCAATTGAAGCAGAGAAAAAAGAGATTGTTAAGGAGCAGAAGACTGAAACAAGTATTGAGGAAAAGAAAAAACAAGTATTGCAAGCAATACAGGAAACCAAAAGCAGAGAAGAAAATTTACGACTACTTGAAGAGCGCTTAAAAGAATTAAGAGGGACCGCAGAAACAAAAACAGAGGCAGAAAAGGTTAAAGAACCCGAAGTAGAAACAGTAAAAGAGAGAGAACCAAGTCCTGAAAAAGGAACTGAAATAGTTACAGAAATTCAGCAAGAAAAAGAAATAGTATTTGAAACTGTAAAAGAAAGTGAACCGGAAACCGATTTAGTCACTGAAATAATAAAAGTAAAAGAAGCAGAAATAGAAAATGTAAAGGAAACAGAAGTATCTACGAATACAAAAACTTCATCTGTACCTAATCATATTGATGCTACGCCGAAAACATTTTCTGACTGGCTGGGCTCTTTATCTGAAAAGAAAAGGAAATAATTATTTCCAGTTGAATCCAAATACCTGCGCAAACTTTTCCCTTACAATCAATTTCACTTCTTCTTTATTTACAGGTCCCAGTTCCTTTTCCATGGAGGTAACACTTTTATCTTCAATACCGCAAGGCACGATGTAATTGAAGTAAGACATGTCTGTGTGAATATTTAACCCAAATCCGTGCATCGTTACCCACCTGCTGGTATGAACACCCATTGCACATATTTTTCTTGCTTTTGCCGGATTATCTGCGTCAAGCCAGACACCGGTTAATCCTTCTATTCTTCCTCCTTCCAGGCCATACTCGGCAATCACTTGTATAATGGCATCTTCCATCATGCGCATGAACTTAATAATATCTGTATCAAAATTATCCAAATCAAAAATAGGATATCCGGTCAATTGTCCTGGGCCATGAAATGTAATGTCTCCACCTCTGTTGATATGAAAAAACTCTATGTTTTTTTCTTTAAGTTTTTCATTGTTCAGCAATAGGTTTTCAAGCATTCCTGTTTTCCCCAGTGTATAAACCGGTGGATGTTCACAAAACAACAAATGATTGGAAGTAGGCTGGTGTTCAGATTCAGGCAAATCTCTGTTCCGCAATTTTAGATCAATGATGCCCTGAAACAATTGCATCTGATAATCCCACGCCTGTTTATATGGAATAAGACCAAGATCCGAAAACTCAACTACTTTATTTTGCATGCAGCAAAAGTAGTAATATCAGAAATATCAATAAAAAATACCTGCAATAGCAGCGGTTAACAGACAAGCGATGGTACCACCAATCATTGCGCGGAAACCAAGCTGTGAGAGAGTTGCTCGCTTCTCTGGAGCAAGGGTTCCAATCCCACCAATCTGAATACCAATGGAAGCAAAATTCGAAAATCCGCATAGAATGTAGGTGGTCATGATGACTGATTTTTCGTATTCAAATCCGCCTGCGTTTTTGATTGTGCCTAACTGTGTATAGGCATAAAATTCGTTTAACACGGTTTTTTCTCCAAGCAATTGACCCACTACCAGCATATCTTCAGTAGGCACACCCAGCATCCATGCAATCGGAGAGCCCAGGTAACCCAATACAAATTGAAGATTAAGTCCTTTATAATTTCCGTTGGTCGTGGAAGCTATAATTTCATTCAAACCTGTTACTTCACCAATGATTCCTTCAAAAATAAAATTCACCATAGTTACCAAAGCAATAAATACAAGAAGCATGGCACCTACGTTAACTGCCAGTTTTAAGCCGTCGCTGGTTCCGTTACTGATGGCTTCCAAAAAATTAGATCCTATTTTTTCTTTTGATATGCTCATTTCCTGAGAAAAAGATTCGGTTTCAGGCATTAATATTTTTGCAGCTACAATGGCGGCCGGAGCAGACATTACAGAAGCGGTAATCAAGTGTTTCGCATAAAACATTTGCTGTACCGGATCATCACCTCCTAAAAATCCAACATAAGCTGCTAAAACTCCCCCTGCAATCGTTGCCATTCCTCCGGACATCAGACAAAGTATTTCCGATTTGGTCATCTTCGTGATATATGGCTTGATTAATAGCGGCGCCTCGGTTTGGCCCAAGAAAATATTTCCTGCAGCGGCAAGCGATTCAGCACCTGAAAGTTTCATCGTTTTTTTCATTACCCAAGCCAGCGCATATACAACCTTTTGTAAAATTCCGAAGTAGAATAATAAACTGGTGAGTGCCGAAAAGAAAATAACAGTAGGCAAAATAGTAAATGCAAAAGTAATCAATGGCTCTTCAACAGCTGATTGCTGTGTTCTGAAAGAACCAAAAAGGAAATTATACCCCTCTTTAGTAAACGATAATATTTTTAGGAAACCACTACTGATCCACTCCAGCATATCTTTAAAAAGCGGAACATTCAATACAAGTATTGCGATAGAGATTTGAATAATGATTCCGGAAATTACGAGTCGCCAGTTAATCTTAGATCGGTTGGCGCTGAATAAATAACTGATTCCGATTAAAAACACTACACCAAGCAAACCCCTCAACAACGATTGTAGTGAAAAACCTTCACTCGGCTTATATAAAGCGGCAGGTGTTGCTTCTGCGGGTATATCCTGCGTAGCAACTACAGGCAGGGTATCAATGACGGCCATGCTATCTGTCTGAGCGTAACCTGACAAACCAAAAATTAAAAAACCGATGAATAGTAGGTATATTCGTGTCATTATTTTGAAATTGCGTTGTTAATCAAACCTATAAGAAAAAAATAGAAATACCAAATAACATGGGAAATAAAAAAAGTTTTGCCAGTGATAACAATTCAGGTGTACATCCTGAGATTATGAACGCCTTGATTTACGCTAACGAAGGACACCAGCTGGCTTATGGAAATGATGAATATACTCAGCGTACAAAACAAATTTTTGAAAAAATATTTGGAGATAATATTGATATATATTTTGTGTTTAACGGTACCGGGGCCAATGTGCTTGCACTCTCTGCGCTAACCTCATCATGGAATGCGGTGATTTGTGCAGATGCCGCACATATTTATGTAGATGAATGCGGTGCTCCTGAAAAAGCGACAGGATGTAAATTAATTCCGGTGCCGGCAATACAGGGAAAAATTACTCCCACTCAAATTGAACAGCAATACATTGGGATTGGTGATGAGCATCATGTACAGCCAAGGGTAGTATCCATTACGCAGAGTACTGAATTTGCAACTGTTTATACCCTTGAAGAAATCAAGGCAATTTGTGACACCAGCCACCGACTGGGAATGTTTGTTCACATGGATGGAGCGCGACTGGCCAATGCGGCGGTATCACTAGGATTAGATTTCAGAACATTTACACGTGATGCCGGTGTGGATGTGCTATCATTTGGCGGAACAAAAAACGGAATGATGATGGGAGAAGCGGTTATTTTCTTTAATAAAGAATTATCTGCAAATGCAAAATATTTCCGGAAACAGAATATGCAACTCAACTCTAAAATGCGATATGTATCTGCACAGTTTGAAGCATATTTTAAAGATGACCTTTGGAAAAAAACAGCAGCACATGCCAACTCCATGGCTCGGTTACTGTATGAAAATATAAAAGACATCAAAGAAATTGAAGTGCTGAACAAGGTGGAGTCGAATGGAATTTTTGCACGCATACCGAGAGAAATTACACCTGCTTTACAGGAAAAATATTTTTTTTATGTATTCAACGAACATGAAAACATTGTACGTTGGATGTGTTCTTTTGACACAACAACAGAAGACATTTCTAACTTTAGTAAATTCTTAAAGGAAAAAATAGTCTAAGCATTCTTTAATAAGTCCCTTTGTGTTCGCGATAATTTCTCCATTGCAATTCTCAATGCGATAGAGGTCATTTGTTTTTTATACTGAAAAATAAAATCAAATATTATCTCTTCACTACTTTTACACCCTTCCTTTAACATCCATGCATATCCCTTTTGAACCATTTCGTCTTTATCATTCAAAAACTTCTCTGCTATACTCATGGCATCATTTATATTCTTCCCTTTTCTGACAGAAGGGATCATGGCTACTGCAGACATTCTTCGCATCCATCGGTTTTTACTTTTTGTCCAACAATTTAATTCTGATACAAATTCCGGATATAACAGAATCATTTTTCCAATCACCGTTACCGCAATTGTGTCGCATGTAGCCCAGTTATGTATGTATTGATTTGACCAACGTATAAATAAATCAATATCTTTTCGCTGCCAATCTTTTTGGCATAAGGTTAACCAGTGGATGGCAATAATTACTTCCTCCTGCATCCCTGATTTAAAAAGAAATTCACAGTAATGATATACTTCCTGCTTGCCGTTTGGTTTAATTTGCAAAAAATATTTTTTTCCCAATTCTCTTGCTGCAGGTATCTTGACTCCGTATGAAGAAATTTCTTCTTTAAAAAATCTTGAAACTGATTGTTGTACATCCGGAGAACTATGATGTATGAGTTCTTTTCTCAGATCCGCAATAAGCGTCTTTGAAGTGGTCAAGGAAAATGATGTTAACTGATTGACTTCCTAACCCGCTGAGTATAATCACGGAGGGCGGTTTTAAAATCTTTTCCGTGTTTCATTTGTTCGAGAATCTCAATGGCAGCCAATACATGCGTTAATTGTTCTCCCTCATCATCGCCTTCTATTTCAATCGCTGGTTTTTGTTCGTTATATAGGGCATCCTCTGCTGTTTTTAATTCATCAACAGCATAGGTTTCTACCAGTTTTTTTATCGCAGGTATTTTCATTGTTATGATATTAATTTTTCGAGCATGGCCACTACATTTTCTTCTTTTGAAGTAGATTGCCCTTCCATAAGTTCCCCATTTTTAATGATTGCAAAGAATGGCAAATTATCTACACCCGCCATTTTTCTTGCATTTTCATTCTCTTCAGCATTTACATCCAGAAAGCGCACCGATGAAAACCGAGCGTCCTCGCTCAGCCTTCTGAACTTGGGAGCAAACAATTTACAGGCGCCACACCAGTCGGCATAATACTTTACCACCACAAGCGAATGTGTTTGAATCTCATTGGTAAAAACATCATCATTTACTACAGTTACTGCCATATTCAATTTTTTTTTTCAAATTTACATTTATTCCTGCGTCTGCAGGATTTGATTAACATTTGATATGAACTTTTGGTTTAAGTCATGAAAAAACAAAAACAAAAAAAACACGTCGTTGCAAAACCAATAAAAGAGAATATTACTCATTCTGCTGGTGCTTCTTCCGATTATTGGAAGCGGTGGATTCCATTATTTTGTGCAATCATCGCAGGGCTTCTTTATCTTAATACCGTTAACCACGATTATGTGCTGGATGATGAAATGGTAACCTTTAAAAATAAAATTGTTACCAAAGGGATTAGTGCTATACCTGAAATTTTTACCACTGCATACCGTGAGGGTTTCTGGGACAGAAAAGAGAGTTTATACCGTCCGCTTTCGCTGGTGATGTTTGCCGTTGAGGATCAGCTCGCACCGTCTGATCCGATGCTAAGTCACATTGTAAATATTCTGTTGTATGCATTTACCGGATGGCTGGTATACATTTTGTTCACCAAATGGATGAATAGGTTACATCCTTTGATACCCATCGCAGCAGCCTTGATTTTTATAACACACCCTATTCATACCGAAGTGGTTGCGAATATCAAAAGCCGTGATGAAATGCTTGGATTATGCTTTGGTGTTGCGGCATTTGTTTTTTTCTATGATTATGTAAAAGAAAATAATATCAGAAAACTGATATTAGGGGCCTTCTGTTTTTTTCTTTCAGTGCTGGCAAAAGAAAGTGCAATTACCCTTTTTGTTGCCCTTCCGCTTTCGCTTTACTTTTTTACAAATGCAAAAAAATCACACTATGGAATGGCTATTGCCTCACTCTCTGTTTTTGTTTTTATCTATTTTGGATTACGAATACTTGCCTTGGGAGAGATTTCAAATTTCAATGAAATTGCACTCGTCAACAACTCTATTGTCGGAGCAAAAAGCCCTGTAGAGCACATCTCAACCTCTTTGGTAATGATTGGCACATATATTCAACTGTTTCTTTTTCCTCACCCATTGAGTTATGATTATTCATACAATACCATTCCCATTTCTTCTTTATCTGATATCCGGACATGGATGTCGCTAGCGGTAATTATTGGAATGTTGATTTACGTTATTAAAAATATTAAAAGTAAAAATGCGGCGGCTTTCGGGTTTTTATTTTTTGGAATTACCATTTCAATTGTTTCAAACATGGTGATTGTCATTGAAGCCACTCTTGGCGAACGCTTTGCATATTTCCCGTCGATTGGTCTCAGCATCGCCTTGCCAATATTGATTTCTAAAATTTTCCCATTAAAAAACAAAGAAGATATTTCATTGAATTCGTTAATCAAAAACAATCTTTCTTTTGTTGTAATTATCGGTATCTCCCTGGCTTTATTTTCATTTAAAACAGTTTCAAGAAATGCTGCATGGAAAACAAGTTTTGATTTATTTACAGCAGATAAGGATAATAATCCAAACAGTGCCAGAACTCAATTTGCGTATGCCAGTGAATTGATTTTTAAAAAAATTATTCCACTTGAAGATGGCGATCCGCTAAAAATTACTTTATCCAACGAAGCGCTTGAGTATCTAAATAAAAGTTTAAAAATCATGCCTGATTATTTTGATGCGCGCTTTCATGTTGTTCTCGCTTACCGCCAGCTAAAAGATTATCCTAATGCGTTGAAAGCTTATGAAACAGCGCTGAAATATAAAAACAGAGAAAATGTAGATTTTTACATTCAGGGAGCATTAACCTATGCAGATCTCCGACTTTTTGAAAAAGCAATTGAATGTAATAAGCAAGCGCTGGCCATTGAAAAAATTTCTTCTGAAGTATGGAATAACCTCGGTATGTGTTATACTGAAATCGGTGCGAGAAAAGAAGGCTGGGATGCGTTGAATCAATCGTTACAGATCGACAGTTCCGCAGCAAATACATGGTATAACCTGGGCAACTGGTATGCCAAAGGAGGTGAATATATGAAAGCAGTTGATACATATAAAAAAACGCTGTCGCGCGATCCTAATCATGTTGGCTCTCTCAATAACTCCGGAAATTGTTATGCTGCAACCCAACAATATAATATGGCGATTCAATATTATGAACGCACGCTGAGTATACAACCCAACAATGCAGAAGCCATTCAGAACATCGGCATCACTTATAATATACTTGGTCAGCCTGACAAAGCAAACGAATACTTAAGCCGACTTCGCCGATGAAGAAAGCGCTGGTCATAGGAGCAACCTCCGGCATTGGAAGAATGATGGCGGAACGGCTGATTAAAGCCGGCTATCGAGTAGGTATCACCGGCAGAAGAGAACATCTGTTACAATCATTGCAACAAGAGTTTCCACTACAAATCTGTTATCGGTCTTTTGATGTACAGCAGACTACGGTTGCTCAGGAAAAAATTCAAGAACTGATTCGTGAACTTGGCGGAATTGATTTGCTTGTTTATTCTTCCGGGAATGGAGAAATAAATAAAGCGCTAAGTTTCGAAAAAGAATTAAACATCATTCAAACAAATGTAGTCGGGTTTGTAAGTTGTATTACTTTTGTTTTTAATTACATGGCGGCAAACGGCGGCGGACAAATTGCTGCAATTACATCCATTTCGGGATTACGAGGAAATCCCGAATATGCGGCATATTTTTCTACCAAAGGCTTTCAAATTCAATACCTCGAGAGCCTGAGAATAAAATCAAAACAGGAAAAACTGAACATTATTATTACAGAATTACGTCCGGGTTTTATCAATACCGTGGATGTAAGCAAAGTTTCTGACGCCAAAATTTTTTGGATTACTCCCGTAGAAAAAGCAACATTACAAATGATGGATGCCATACGCAAAAAAAGGGAAGTGGCATATATTTCGAAGCGATGGATTTTAATTGGAATAGTAATGAAAATTTTGCCTCGCTGGGTTTGGGACAGGCTTCCTTTTTAATTTAAAACCACAGGAGCAGCGAGCACAAATTCCGGAATTTCAACTTCAAAAGTTTTTCTGTCTCTTAATCTTTCAAACAGGTACGTACCTTTCATTTTTCCGATTGTCGTTTTGAAATTACATGCGCTTTCGTACGAAAATGACTGTCCCGGTAAAAATTCGGGCTGCTCGCCAATTACACCCTCTCCCTGCACTTCGCGATACTCTCCGTTTGAATCAAATATCATCCAATGGCGACTAAGTAATTTTACTTTTTCGTCTGAATGATTTTCTATGGTAATAAAGTATGAAAACAAATAATATGAATCTTCAGGATATGAATATTTATCCCTGTATTCAACTTTTGCCGAGATGTATATTTCAGAAGAAATTTTTTCCATGACGGGAGCAAGTTATTCATTTTTTTTTCTAAAATCATAAGAATTGATTCCGATTTTTTAGATGATGTTGGCGCTGAATTCACTACCTTTGCATAATTAATATACAACTATGCACGCAATTATTGAAACTGAGAAAGGGAATATGAAAATGGTTTTTTATTCAGAAGACGCTCCGGGAACTGTTCAGAATTTTGTATCGCTTTCAAAAAATGGATTTTATGATGGATTGACATTTCATCGGGTAATTCCTGATTTTGTTGTTCAGGGTGGTTGTCCAAACGGAACTGGAACTGGTGGTCCGGGATATAAAATTAAATGTGAACTTACAGGAAATAATCAGTATCACGACAGAGGGGTCGTATCAATGGCTCATGCAGGAAGAGATACGGGTGGTTCTCAATTTTTTATCTGCCATAGTAGAAAAAACACACAACACCTTGACCGCAATCATACTTGTTTTGGTAAAATTGTAGAAAACGTGGATTTGATTGATCAAATAAGCGCTGGAGACAAAATTTTAAAAATTACTATTGTTGAAGATTAATATATAAATACATTAGATTATGTTACAAGAAAATCCGAGTGTTATATTAAAAAGAAAAAATATTCAAGTTGTTATTGATTATTGTATTGAAAACAGAATTGAATGGCATGCCGCACCTAAAAACATGCCCGAAGAATGGGAGATTGAATTTACTGTATCAGATATTATGAAAGCAATTAATCTTGGAATGTTTTTAAAAGAGCATCGATTAGATTTGGCCGGGTTTGGTTCTTTGGGCATCAACAAGCCGGCTATTGCCAAAACAAAGGGTAAAAAAACAGAAAAAGAAGAGAAGGGTACAGTACCTAATGTAGAAATTGAAACACCTATAAATTCTGAAAATACTACACCTTCAAATCTGGACGCATTATTTTAAAGTTGATTTGAATACAAACTACAATTAAAAAAGAAAGGCATTCGATTTGAATGCCTTTCTTTTTTTACTTTGATGAAGAGGTTGGTGCCTTCATGAACACCAGTTCCACCTTTCTGTTGTAATATTCATCATCTTTGGGACCCGCTGGGGTGATCTTCTCTTCACCATAAGGCTTATAGTAGATTCTTCCTGATGGAATACCTTTTTTCTCTAAATATTTTTGTGCTGCCATACAGCGTTTCTCAGATAAATTCATATTATAGTTATTACCCCCCTTGCTGTCTGCGTGTCCAATAAACATGATTTTATATGACTCATCTCCTTTCATCATCGATACCACTTCGTCTAGCGTTACCCTTGCCGCCTCATCCAGGTTATCTTTATCATATCCAAAATAAATGTATTGCATTGAACGCTCCTGAACTACAGTTGTTGTTGTTACCGTTGGCTTGATGTTTTTCATTGCTTCTTTCAGGCTATCCAACTCCTTACATACGTCCTTGCACTCTGCAGGTGCTCCACCTGTGCCGGTTGACTGCGTAGCTTTTTCCATGATTTCTCCTGAGATCTTACCAGCATACAATGCACTATAGTCGTTGGTTTTTGATGAGGAATAAAACACATCTCTAAATGGCGTTACAATAAAATAGGCATCAAACCCTTGTGTGTTTACCTTCTCGCCCAAATTAACCGGTGTGCTCCAGTTTATCCAACTGTTATCCAAGCGCTGGGTGTAGTATATGTCTGCTCCGCCTCTTGAATCTCCTCTTCCATTAGAAGAGAAAAATAATGTTTTAGTGTCTGCCATCAAGAATGGAGATATTTCAAATCCCTTACTGTTTACTACGTCACCAAGATTGATTGGAAGGCTCCAAGTGCCGTCTATTTGCTTCAGACAGACATAAAGATCTTCTTCACCTTTCGTTCCATTTGTATTCATTGAAAATACAACTATATTTTCATCTGAGGTGATGTGATAATCGCTGTATGATCCATAGTTCTCTGCAAATGGTATATTTACGGGTGTTGGCGCCGACCAGGCAGTATCGCCCTGTTTTGATATATACGAAATATAAGAACCTTCATTTTTCTTTACCAAAAACTCGTTTTTAAGATATAGTCCCGATCCCTCCTCGTTAACACCTACAACTGCATTGTATTTAGTGGTGTTGAACGTAGTTACTTCCTTTGGTTCAGACCAACTGCCATTATCGTTTCTACTTGCCACCCAGATATTTTGTCGCGTTGTTTTTCCCTCTTTGATGCTCCGTACAAAGTACAAGGTTTTTCCATCACCAGAAATCATCGGTTTTGAATCTTCAAATCCGGAATTTACAATGGATGAAAAGGTTTTTACATCAGAGAAATCAACCTCCTGTGCTACTGTCGTTAGAACTGTGGCCGAAAATATGGCTCCTAGTAGCGCTTGTTTCATTATTTTCTTTCTCATTTTTACCAGGTATATTGATTAATGATTCGTTTTTTAGCTCCGATATTAAAGCCAAGCATTACTTCGTGACTTCCGGAAGAATAAGCACGTATGCTGTTTAATGTATAATCGTATGCATAACCAACGTTAACAACACGACCTATTGTAAATCCAAACATTGCAGAAATCGCGTCTTCATTTCGATATCCGATTCCGGCCCATACCATTTTCTTATACCTGATTCTTGTGCTAATATCAAAAGAAACAGGAGCTGGCATCATGAATTTAACCTGTACACTTGGTAGAATTTCAATGTTCTTACCCACAACAAAACGGTAACCTCCGGATATAAAATGGTGCATATTCACCTCTCTTTCTGCCAAATTATCTCCAAAACGAACCATGTTGCCTAACAAGTGATTAGCTCCATAGCCCAAAAAGAAATTCGGTGAATACAAATAAAATCCAACATTCCAATCCAGAAACGTTTGATTCATTCCATTGATCATAAACTCACTGTAAGTGGCATCGGTCACATCTTTTATAGTTAAGTCGTTTCTTAACTGCATGTTGTTTAGCCCGACCGAAGTTCCAATGCTTAACTTCACATTCTTAAACAAGCGAACGTGCGCAGCATAAGACAACCCACCGGCATACTGGGTAATTGGTCCGAAATTGTCAAGAATAACATAACCTCCAAGACCATGACGAACAGTTCCCATTCCTTTGCCTCCACCACTTTGGAAGGTTCTAACTCCCGACTCTTTCATGAATTTCTTACCATTCAAAACACCGCTAAATGTAAGATAACCCGAAATAGGTGAGTTGGATAACCCAACCCACTGTTTACGGAAATTCGTTTTTATCTCCCAGTAATCTTCCATTCCTGCAGCCGCTGGATTATGTATTAAATAGTTCTGATAATACTGGCTGAACTGAGGTATTACCTGGGCCTTCAGCAATGAAGCGCCCAGTATTATATTCAGTGTAATAATTAGTTTTTTCATATCTCTTTTCAAAATTTATGTTTACTTCAAAATAGTTACTGTTCCCTGTAATGGCTCGGCATCATCATGTAATTGGATAATGTAGTAGTAAACCCCGAATGGCAACGCTTCGCCTTTATATGTTCCATCCCATGGCACTGCGTATCCTACAGAACTGAATACCTGATTTCCCCAACGATTGAATATTTCAACCGTACAAGTTGGGTACTCTTCGAGATTTTCGATGATCCATACATCATTGATGCCATCTCCATTTGGTGTAAAGCTGCTATACAAGCCTGCTCCCTCCTTAACAATTATTACTAACTCGTCTTCTGCACGACAACCATCAGCAGTTGTTAATGTTACAGTAAACTCTGTAGTTGAATTAGGAGAAGCATACGGATTATAAATGTTAGCATCATTCAATAATCCAGCAGGAGTCCATGAGTATACACCAGGTATTGTTCCTATGGCTTCAAGCTGAATACTGTCACCGGTAAAGATAGTTACATCCACCCCTGCATTTATAGACGGTGTTGGTGTAATTACCAGTGCATTGGAAGCGGCAGAGTCATTTAATGAACATTGATTGTTAGTGTACACGCTTAATGTTACTACATCTCCACTATCCAAACCTGGTGAAACATACACAGGGTTGTTTGCGCCTACTATATTTCCATTTACCATCCACATATACTTAGGTGTTGGACCACCATTATTTACCGTAGATACAAATGTAACTTCAGTTCCCTCACACAACAATCCGGTTGTTGATATAATGGACACATCCATTGAGTCAGACGGATTGATTGTAATGGTTACCTCATTCGAAGAAACACTTGCAGGAATAGCACACTCAACATTTGTAGATGCAATTAAAGATATTACGTCTCCAGAGTTTGCTGCCACATACTGGTAAATTGAATCATTTTGTAAAACAATTTGTCCATTCAGCAACCATGTATAGTAAACTGAACTTTCTGCAACTCCACCGATTTGTGCTTCAAAAACAGCAGTATCTCCCTCACAAATGGATAATTGTGGAGTTGAAATAAATGCTGATGGTATTGACAATTGCTTAACAGCCATTTGTATAATATTTGAAAATGCTGTATCAGGAGTAGAGCATGCCTGTGATGAAACCATGAATAACTGAACCTGAGCTGAATCATACAATGTTGTTGTACTAAATAGATTTGTATTTGCGCCAACCGGTGTTCCGTCAATTGTCCATTGATAGAATGGCTGTGATCCCGCAAACGCGCTGTTAGATGAGAATAACACATTTGATCCAATACAAATTACACTGTCTGAAGCAGCAATACTTACCTGAGGGATTACAACAGGGTTCACGTTAATAACGATATTATTTGAACTTGTGTTCACCGGGTTCGCACAGACATCTGATGAGGTAACTACCATATTTACAACAGCTCCATTAGATAATGTACTAATAAAAATTGTATCGTTATTAGTGGCCTGAGAAATACCATTAACAAACCAATCAAAAGAAGGTGTTTGTCCTGCATTGATTACACTAGATGTAAACATTACCGTATCTCCGCCACAAATTGTATTTGTTGATGCTGCAATGGTTGCATTAGCTGTAGTTACAGGATAAACAGTCATAATAATTCCATTTGACATCACTGTATCCGCACTTGAGCACACTTCACTTGAATTCAGCATAACTGTTACAGTATCGCCGCTTGAAAGTGAAGTTGAAGAATATACAGAACTATTCGATCCCGCAGGTAATCCATTAATATACCACTGATAATTTGGATTTGTGCCTGCGTTTATGGCAGATGCTGTGAAAACAACATTAGAGCCGAAACAAACCGCGGTATCGGATGCTGTAGCTGAAACACTTGGTATCAATGATGGTATAACTGTCATAACTACATTGTTTGAACCTACTGTTCCTTGATTTGCGCATGCAAGAGAAGAGGAAACAATAGCACTGATTACATCACCATTAATTAAGGAGTTTGAAGCGAATAACGTGTCGTTCACACTTTGACCCACACCATTTACAAACCATTCAATAGTTGGAACTCCAGCATCTTGAATGCTTGCTGTAAACTCTACAAGAGATCCGCTACAGATGTTATTATCTGATGCAGATATAGATATAGATGGATAGGATATTTGTTCAACTGCCATTTGAATAGTATCTGAATATACAGTAGCTGCAGTTACGCAAAGTTCATTTGAAGTTAAAGTTAATGTAATCTCATCACCATCATTCATTCCGTTACTGGTGAATGTCGGACTATTTCCACCTACAGGTGTTCCATTCGCTAACCACTGATACGTTGGATTATTCCCTGGATATTGAGTATTCGCTGTAAATATTACATTTGTTCCGGAACAAATGCTGTTCTGACTTGCAGAAATGTTCACCGCCGGTGTAACCGGTGCAGATCCCACAGTCATCACAATGTTATTAGATGAAACCGTAGCAGAAGCGGCACAAGCTGCAGAGGTGGTTAGTGTTGCTGTCACAATATCTCCGTTGCTAAAGTTTGCAAATACAAACTCCGACGAATCATTTGACTGAGGAAGCCCATTAATATACCATTCAAACACAGGACTAGTTCCTTCGTTCATCAAGGTAGAAGCAAAGGAAATTGTGTCTCCTCCGCATATATTTACATCAGAAGCTGTTATCATTATTGATGCCTGAACTGCAGGAACCACAGTCATTTCGATTGGTAATGACGCTGCTGTTGTTGTGGCCACACATGTCAACGAAGAGGTAATTTCAACATTTACTTCATCACCGTCGTTTAAAGTAGATGAGGTAAAGATGGCACTGTTTTGTCCTACTGGCAACCCATTCACAAACCACTGGTAAGATCCGCTATTGCCCAAGTTTACAGCATTCGCGCTAAATAATACTTGTGAGCCTGAACAGATAGAATCTGCGTTAGCTGTGATGTTTACTGAAGGTGTTACAAGAGGGCTTACAGTGATCACTAGGTTATTTGAAGAAGCAGCATGAGGTGTTGCACATACTTCTGATGAATATACCACAGCATTGATTACATCTCCGTTATTCAGCGTTGAGGTGGAGAATGTTGTACTGTTTATGTTTTGAGCAATACCATTGATAAACCACTCATAGCTAGGTGAAGAACCTTCATTCAGAGGTGTTAATGTAATTGTTACATTATCACCAGAACAGATATTATTTGATGAAGCCGCAATTGCTCCGCCCGGAATCAATGTAGGATTCACTACCATGTTAATTGTATTGGAAGTTACATTGTTTGTCGTAGCACAAGCCGCTGTAGTTGTCATTTCGACAGACACCTGATCTCCATCATTGATATTGCTGGTGCTGAAAACCGGACTGTTTGGTCCAAGCGGATTACCGTTGATGCTCCACTGATAAACAGGAGCTGGGCCGGAATTCGTTGGAGATGCAGTAAACACAACCAGATTACCAGAACAAATATCCGTTGCGCTTGCATCTATTGTTACAGATGGTGTTAAAGGCAACGAACCCACATTCATTAATATTGGATTAGAGAATGCCGAAGGAGGCACCGCACATGGGTTGTTTGATGTAACAGCAGCTGTAACTACATCTCCGTCCTGGAAGTTATTATAAGTAAATGACAAGCTGTTATTTCCTTGAGAAACGCCATTGATATACCACTCATATATCGGGGAGGTTCCTTCATTAGTAACCGTAGCCGTAAATGTTACGTTATCGCCAATACAAATATTTGCTGTAGCAGTTGTGATAAGCATTGTCGGAGCACCATTAGGTGATACCGTCATGTTGATGATATTGGATGAAACTGATCCAATGGTTACGCAAGGCTCAGAAGATGTTAATTCAACTGTAACCTGATCTCCGTCATTTATATCTACTGAAGTGAATACCGGGTTGTTGTTTCCAACCGGATTTCCATTCACATACCATTGATAAGATGGTGTCGGACCTCCGCCAGTGCCTGTTGCTGTAAACACAACATTGTCTCCGTCACATATACTTGTCTGAGATGCCGTAACAGTTACAGATGGTGTAACCGGTATTGCGCCTACCTGAACTACTATAATATTAGAAGAAGCATATGGCGTAAAGGCACAATCAAAGTCAGAGACCATAGTCGCTGTAATTACATCCAGGTTATTTAATGTTGTAGAAGAGAATGTGGTGCTGTTCTGGCCTTGTGGCAATCCGTTAACATACCACTCATATGTAGGATTAGGTCCTCCATAGAACGGTGTGGCTGTAAAATCAATCTGATCGCCTTGACAGATGGTTACATCCGATGCAGAGATGGTTACCATTGGAGGCAAAATATCATACACTAACCATGTATAGGAGGTTTCCGTTGAAATATCACATCCGGAACCATTACAAACTTTTCTCATCTTGATAATGTTGTTTCCACCTTGAACAGATGTGAAACTTGGTACTGTGGTGCTCCATGCAGTGAATGTTACACCATTATCTGTTGAGTAGCAGTATTGAATTGAACAGGTTCCTGTTCCTCCTCCATTATCAACAGGGTTAATCACAGTTAAAGTTACTCCTTCGCAAACTTCAGGCTGATTTGGTGATTTTGTGGCTGTTGGAGCCTGTGGATCCTGAACAACGTTCCATAGATATAATCTTTCTCCGGAAATATCACAACCCGAACCGTCACATACTTTTCTCATTTTAATGATATTGTTTCCGCCGGCTACCGCTGCAAAACTTGGAACGGTTGTACTCCATGCAGTATAAGTAAGTCCGTTATCTGTAGAGTAAGCATATTCAATATTACAGTTTCCTGTTCCTCCACCATTGTCTATTGGATTGATTACAGTTAAAATCTGCCCTGCACAAACCTGTGCTAGATCAGGAAGTTTAGTAGCCTGAGGCATAGCAGGATCAGGAACAACACCCCATGTATAAACAGTTTCGTTGGATAAACAACCACTACCAGTACAAGTTGTACGAATTTTAATACGATTATCAGTTCCTGTTGCTGTAATGGTTGGAACAGTTGTTGACCAACTAGACCACGTTGCACCTCCATTAGTAGAGGTTGCATATTCAATAGTACATGTTCCTGCGCCTCCTCCGGTTGTAATTGCTCCGGTTAATGTTAGAGAAGAACCTATACAAACCGTTGGTGCATTCGGTAACTTGGTTGCCGTTGGTGCATTCGGATCTGGTACAACAGTCCATGTATAAATTGTTTCAGTAGAGAAACAGTCGCTACCGGTACACACACGACGCATTTTAATTTTATTGTCGGTTCCTGTAGCTGTTAAATTTGGTATTGATCCGCTCCAGCTCGACCAAGTTGCCCCTCCATCATAAGAGAAGGCATATTCTACAAAACATGAACCTGTTCCTCCGAATCCTGAGTTGATATTAGTAAGTGTTAAATTAGCACCAACGCACACTGTAGTTACTGAAGGTGACTGAGTTGCGCTTGGGGCAGATGGATCAGGAGTTACATTCCAGAAATACTGATTAATTCCTGAGAAACAATCAGCACCTGTACAGGATCTTCTCATTCTGATTCCGTTTGAGCTACCTGTTGCGGTTATGGTTGGCAGCGTTGTTGTCCACGCTGACCAGGTTGCACCTCCGTCTAGTGTAAACGAATATTCAACATTACAAGTACCCGTTCCACCGCTACCTGCCCAAACATTTGTTAATGTCAGTGCCGCACCTTCACACACAGTGCTTGTATTGGGTAGTTTGTTTGCGGACGGCACATCCGGATCGGGAATTACATACCAAGAATAAGAGGTTACTCCAGAAATACAATCGGTTCCGGAACAAACTTGTCTCACTTCTATAAAATATGTCCAATAAGTATTAAAGGCAGACATCACCGGAACTGTTTGACTCCATGAAGACCAAGACCATCCGTTGTTGGTTGAAAAGCGATATTCAACATTACAAGTTCCTGCACCTCCGGTTCCGGGTACAACATTGGTTAAGGTAAGGGTAGCTCCGTAACATACGTTTCCTGTTGCAGGAGACGGTGTTGCTGTCGGAGTTGTTGGATCGGGAACAACGTTCCACTGATACACTGTTTCTGAGGAAGAACATCCTGTACCCGTACACTGTCTTCTGATTTTAATCCTGTTATCTGTTCCTGTCGCGGTAATGGTTGGAGAGGATGTACTCCATGAAGACCAAGTGATTCCGCCGTTTGTAGAGAACGAATATTCCACGTTACAAGAACCAATACCTCCGCTACCGGGATTAATTGATGTTAAAAACAACTGAGCGCCCACACAAACATCAGAAACGTTCGGAACCTTAGTGGCTGTTGGTGCCACCGGATCCGGCTGGACATTCACCACCACCTGATCAGAACCTGTACATCCGTTTACTGTAGATGAAAGGGTATATGTTATCGTTGACGGAGGAGTTGCTGTAGGATTCAAAATTGTTGTTGAACTTAATCCAGTAGGAGGAGACCAAACCACAGGCGCAGTGGAAGTATTCAAACGATCATAATAAATTCTTCCATTAAAGAAGTACCCTCCGCCCCAACTTGAGAAGAAGCCGAATAAGCCGATACCTGCACTATAAGTAATGTCTGCGTTGTTATAAAAGTTACCAAAACCGTTTGTCTGTGCATTATAATTAAGGTAAATGCCCACTGTTTGACCGGAAGGAACATTTAATGAAGATACCGGCATATATACCAGGGATGAAGAATTTCCATTAACAGAGTATGTTCCAAGAAGCGTCCAGGATCCAGGTGATCCCTGGAATCCGTTATATGTTCCTGACTTATAATATACATTTACGGTTTGCGGACCATTGTTGGAACAACGTATATCAAACCCGGTAATATTAACCGATGGCCCATTAGATGTTACATCAAACATACAGCCTCCCGAATTATTATACCAATAAGAGTTTCCTAAACCCAATGATGTAGGCGTTACGGAAGTAACAACATTGGCAGAACCTGCCAGGGTTGTTGTTCCTCCATCACAGATGGTTTGATCCGGACCGGCATTAACCATTGGAGTAGGATTAACTGTAACTGTATATGATGCACAAGATGGACTGTAAATGCCTGAACTGAAATTTCTGGCAAAATATGTTGTTGTAACGGTAGGTGAAACCGTAATTGTTGAACCTGTTGTAAAGTTTCCTGAGCTATTGCAACCACCTGTAAACCAATGCACGGTTCCACTGGCTCCGTTTGCTGTTAGGGTTACGGGTGTGCCGCCACATACAGCACCTCCTGGCGAAGCTGAAATAGATGTAGGACTTGGCGGAGGCGTAATACAATTAATCGTAAGGTTAAAACCTGTACCGGTTACGCTTCCATCAGATGTGAAATATACTGTTAAAGGACCTGATGTAGAAGTAATGGTTGGCACCGTTCCGGTACTTGCAACACCGCTCCAAAGTAAAGTACCTCCCGTTCCAACACCATTATAAATATATAAATAGTCACAGCATGACTCTCCGGAAACTGAACCGGATACCTGCACCATGGCACCTGCCGTAGAAGGATTAATGGCTGTCCAGCCTGCTATACTATTTGAATAATTTCCGAAAGGACCTGCATGGTCATAAATATTTCCTGAACATGTTGTCACCGAACTACTTCCAAAAGAAGGCACACACACATATCCATTAAAAGACACAGTATTGGTAAATGCCTGACCGCCGCTGTTGATGCAAAAAGTGCGCAGACGATAATAGGTCATTCCGGCACCGGGAGTCACATTAAATGTAGTAGTCGTAGCGCCCGCAATGTCTGACCAGGTAAAGTTATCAGGAGAAGACTGCCACTGATAAGTTATACCCAACCCTGTGGTTTGGCTGGTTCCGGTAAGCGTAACGCTTGATCCGATACAAGAACCGGTGTTGGAAATACTGGCTGAACCTCCGTTTGGAGTGCCTGTACATGGCGTATTTACGTTGTAATTGACATAAAAATAAATGTAGTTTCTGCGAGCGTCAAATGTATTGCAACCAGAATTACAAACATACCAACGGTATCCACGCCACCAAAATGTCATGTTTCCTCCTGGCCAGTTGCCATTGGCATCTCCGTATGTTGGAGTATTTACATTGTAATTTCCTGATCCCCAGCCAACACCATTGAATTGACCCTGATAGTTGGCATTATACCCCACCTGAGATCCGGTTTCATTCATATAAGTACAGCCATTTGCATAACACTGGAATTGGGCATACCATCCGGTAACTGTACCCGCAGGAACAAAAACAGGAAGGCTATATGAACAGGCGGCAGAATAACCGTAAGAGTTAAATGGCCTTAATGAAAAATCTGAGTTAGACACCGTTGGGTCGATAATAACCGGATAAGATCTTTCTGGAGCCATCAACCAATCTGTACTTACTACAACTGATAGCACTAACTCGTTGCCATTCATTTGGTAAACATAAAATCCTCGCTCTGCTCGTGGTCTGCTCTGGGGGTCAACTTGGGGCACCTGATCTGCAGGTATTCCTTCGGTAATTTCATTTACATAAGTATTCTGATCATAATAAATAGGCGTTCTAAAATTTAAAATATTTTCGCCCTTGGCGTTTTGTACGATTAACTCCCCGCTAAAACCATATTGCCCTTCTACCCCCTCTCCACGAATAACTTTAGCTCCTGCCGGTAAAATAAACTGTTCAGTAAACAACACCTTTCCTCCACCAGAAATATTTGTTGGCTTCTGCGCTATGATATAATCTGTTTCAATTTCAAACAAATCAAATCTCTGTTTACGATCAATTCCATTCCAGTGATTTTTAAAATAAACTGCATTTTGATCTTTGTTGAGTTCATCATTTTGAAAGCTACCTGTAGTATTATGATAAACTTGTTGATTGGAAGCATTAAAATAAGAAGTGGAGGTTTTTTTTCCAAAACGGATTACTTCTCCTTTTGAATTTAATGTCATTAATACTTCTCCGGTATTTGCATTTAAACTTATCGGGAATTTTGTTTGAGGAATACTGTATATACCCTGCCCATTTTTTTTCAGGGTTCTGTCATACGTGTACCAAAGACCATCAACACCTTTATAGTGCATAGGCATATCACTTGCCTTCTTGGTAAAACTTCCATCCTCATTCTGGAACGTTTTAGAAAATTCTTCACGTTGATCAATTAATTCTATTCCTCCTGTTGGGCTTTTATAGACCTCTTTCTCAGGATGATCAGTTGTGGCGCCAGATGCGTTTGCCATCGCATTTTCAGATCGCTGCGCCATCATGGATACAGTCGATACCAAAAACATCATTAGCATAAACATGCTTTTGATTTTTCTTGCTGAGTTAATGTTTGACATATGGGTTTATTTTTATTAAATAAATTTAAAAAGCACAATTTTTTTTTGAAAAAATTCCGTTTTCCAAAATTATAGTTTTTTATAAAAAATCAAATAAAAATTCTTAAAAATTTAATAATTTTTGCGCATCAGTGCATAATGCGCTGTTAATGAGCTTACTAAAAATTTATTACTTATTTTACTTCAAGTACTTTAATCTCCACCCTTCGGTTAATTGCGTGTTGCTCTTCTGAACAAGATGCTTTGTTTGCGCAATCATTTTTTAAACGGGTTTCTCCGTACCCTTTTGCTACTAGCTGTGATGCATTCACTCCTTTGGATATCAAATATCTTACGGATGACTCGGCGCGTTGTTGAGATAACAACTGGTTAGACGCATCTGATCCTCTTGAGTCTGTATGTGCGCTCAACTCCACACTTGCACCGGGATTTTTGATGAGCAATTCTGCAAGTCTGTCAAGCACTTCCATAGATGCGGGTAATAAGTCGGCTTTTGCCAGTTCAAATAGTATGTCATTAAATGTAAATACGGTATTTTTTTCTATGACCGGCTCCAAAAATATTTCCAATTGCTGTAAATTGCTGGTTACACTAAGAACTACTTCATTGGTTTTATAACCTGTGGATTTCCCGGCCAGTCGGTACACTTGGTCAGGGTCAATCTTGTCAAATTCAAACCGACCTCTTTTATCTGTGGCAACAGATGCTACAATTTTATTGTTTTCAATAATATCTACCGTTCCTCCGGCAATCGGCTTGAGGGTTAATTCATCAGACAGAACCCCTTTAATAGATCGATAATGTATCACTCTTTCTACAACAAATATGTCATCTTTACCGGGCTCTGAATTTCTGTTGGATGCAAAAAATGTTTTTCTTCCCTCCCAGTTCACCATTCCAAAATCATCCTTTTCGCTGTTTACCGGACGGCCTAAATTTTCAGGTTTTGACCATTTCCCTTTTCTCAGATAGGAAACAAAAACATCTGCCCCGCCAAATCCAATCCTTCCATTGGAAGAAAAATAAATTGTTGTGTCGTTATCCAATACAGGGAACATCTCATCTCCGAAAGAATTCAACTCATCCACCGGCTCAGGAGATGACCAGACACTTCCCGAGCGAAGACTTTTATAAATATCATATCCGCCCTTGCCTCCAGACTTGTTTGATACAAAATACATTTGTTTTCCGTCTTTTGAGAGCGTTGGATGAGCGATGCTATATTCAATGCTATTAATGTCGAGAGAAAGCCCTTCTCCCCATCCTGCGTCTTCCTTAAAAGAACAAATAATATTTAATGTATTTATACCCTGAGAGCTGATTTGTTTCTTTGAAAACTTTCGCTTAGTTGAAATCTTGGTTTCAGATTCGCTTTTCACATAATACATTTCCTTCCCGTCTGCAGTAAAGCATGGCGAACCCAAATAAAAAGATGACTGAAGGGATGGAAATATTTGTTGAATTTCTCCGAACATGTCTTTTTTAAATTCTGCATATACCAGTTGATAGTTTGGATAAATCAACTTCGTCATTTTATCTTTTTGTTCCTTAGAAAGAGAAAAAACAAGTCCGTCCTGATATCGTGACGCACCAAGATGATATCCCGGAAGCCTAAGATTTGTTGGCATTACCGTATAGTCTGAATTGAGATTTGCATTTTGTAATGCATATGCACAAGACGATAATAAAAGTTTTGCCCATGAATCTTCGGGGTATATGGCAAGATGTTTATTAAACATTTCCTGAGCCGTTACATAATTACCCAACGACTGCAATGACTGGCCATAGCGCAGATAATAATTTTCTGGAAGTTTTTCTTTACCCGAAAGCAAAGCATAGGTTTCAACTGTTTTGGGATAATTTTTAAGTTGAAAAAAACATTCAGCCAAACGTACAATCCATTCATGTTCCGGGTTTTTATTTTCATCTATCAATTGCTGATAAGCTGATTGTGCCAAAGAATATTCTGCACCTTCAAACAGCCTGTTGGCTTCGCGAATTGCTGATGTTTGAGCTGTTAAAACAAATGCTGTTAAAACTAAAAAAATAACAGTAATACTTTTTTTCATGATATACGATTTGATCATTAGAATCGTGGGCGATCAGCCGGAATAATTTTTTTATTGTTTTTTAATCTGTATGCCAGTATCACTTCATGACCTGTAAATCCGGCATCAGAGACCATTCTTAATCCCGCATTAAATGCATATCCTGCCACCAGCGAGGGGCTAAACTGGTAATACACATTTACACCAATGGTAGATGCTGTTCGATAAGTTAATCCGAACCCCAGCATTTCTTTAAATAAAGCCATGGCATTTACATCCAGTTGAAGAGGCGCTCCCGGGTTCAGACGAAATAAGGCGGAAGGCATAATTGTCCAATCAGGATTAATTCTTTTTTTCCAACCTCCGTTTAAATAAAAATGCATGTCGTTAGGATCTACCCTGATTTCTGCCTGAGGCGTTATACCTGAAAAATTTAAACTGTTGGAAAAAATATTTGCTACAGCAAAACCCACATAATAATCGTCTGAAAAATAATATGCCCCCAGGCGAATATCAGGTGTCCAAATGGCTTCTGCATTCTGTAAAAACACAGGGTCGTTGGGATTAATGACGGGTGCTTCTGAAAAGTTGGCCTGTCTTAGTTTTGCTGACAAGCCCATTCCAAGAGATAAAAACTGCTTTACACCCAGTTGTATCCGATATGCTGCATTTCCTGAAAAAATAGAATGAGTTGAAACACCTATTCTATCCTGACTGAACTGCATTCCTGCATAAAAATTTGTTTTGGCAATGGGCGCATTAACATCCAGTAATCCCACCATCGGGCTTTTATCAAATCCCAGTAATTGTTTATTAAAAAACAGTGCTCCGTTTAGCGATTCCATGGCACCCATGGCTGCCGGATTGACTACTGTTGGCTGTATAAAATACATAGTGAAATGGGGCTGATCCTGAGCCTGAGCTGAAGATTGCAACAAAATGATACTTGCAAACAATGCAAGAACTGAATTTATTTTTTTCTTTAATTTTTTCATCTTGGCTTATCTTTTTAGTTCAACATATCCCCGGAAAGATTCGCCATCCGGTGCGGTTTTAAAGACATAAAAATAGGTTCCGTCTGTCAGTCGCCCGCCGCTTCCAAGCCCTGTATTGCTTGTACCATCCCATGTATTCTGATATGGCGCAGCAGTGTAAACAGCATCTCCCCATCGGTTTAATATGTGCAATTCATTATTGGGATAGGAGTCGAGCCCGATGATTTCAAAGAGATCATTCACCCCGTCTCCATTTGGACTAAATCCATTAGGAATGAGAAGGGATGCGCGCGTAACAATGGTAAGCAAGGCGGTATCGCATTGCGTCGGACAATCCGCTAAACAAAGCACGTACGTTAACTGATCGACACCACTGAAATCGCTGAAAGGAGTGTATGTAATCTGCTGTCCGGAAACAGATGCATTACCATTATATGGCCCAAGAATTACCGACAAGCTTCCGGTAGTGTTGTCATTTTGTGTAACTGGAATTGTTATTGGCGTAGAATGATTCGTTGTACTATCGTCATCTGTAGCGAGAGGATAGTCAAACACAGCTACCTGTTGAGTTGCAGTGCCAATACAACCGTAGCTGTCAGTTATCGTTACAGTAAATATTGATGTTGAATTAACCGTAATTTCTATGGATTGCGTTGTATCGCCTGTATTCCATAAAAAATCACCCACAGGAGTTGCGCTTAGTGTGATTACATCACCTGCACAGGTGCTGTCTGTTGCGGTAATCAGAGGGGTTAATGGTCCTGTGCTGACATTGACAAATATGTCATCAGAAATGCTTGTACACCCATTTGTACCTGTAACGACAACGGCATATACGCCGGTTTGGGTTACTGTGATAAATGCAGTATTTTCTCCGTTAGGCAACCATGAATTACTTGTCGGACTGCTGGAAGATAAAATAACATTTTCGCCCAAGCAGAATGTGGTAGGCCCATTTGCTGTAATCACCGGTTCTGCAGGGCTTGGATTAATTAATACATTGGTACAAATCTGATTCGACGAATCACAACCAAAGGCAACCACACAAACAGAGGCTGTTCCTGCAAAAGCCGGATTCCAGTTCACTACCACACTGTCTGTTGATCCGGCAACTGTTCCTGCATTCGGCGGAGAAATTGTCCATTGATAACTGGTGGCCAGCGTCGAGGATGCGGTGTATGCGTCTGCGCCTATACCCTGGCAGCGCTCTGTTGTTCCAACAGGAACGTTAGGCGTGGGCTGGGTTTCTAAAGTAATTACTATAACCGAAGATGTATCGCTTGGGCCACTGCAGCCATTGGCAGATACAGAAATATTCGCAGTTCCAAACCAAACCGGCGACCATGTTACCAGTCCGCCCGGTGAAATAGTTCCTGCTGTTGGAGGTGATAAATTCCAGTTATAAGAACTTGCCGCTGTTGCAGCAGTTAAATACTGATCCGTTCCGGCGCCCATACAACGAATAATTGTACCTGCGGGGCTAATTGGTGTTCCAACGGTTTGGGTGACTTCAACCGTAACACATGTAGGAACTGTTGGGCCTCCACAACCCTGAGCAAAAGCACAAACCTGTGCCTGTCCGTAAAAAGTAGAATCCCATGCAACTGTTGATGTCCCTGTAGTTCCTGAAACAGTATTTCCTGCTCCGGACACAAACCATCCATAAGAAACAGCATTGGATGAAAGTGTAATATAATTATCCGTTCCTGTGCCCTGACAACGCGTAAGTGTTCCTACAGGCGTCACCGGAGCGGCGATGTTTGGTGTTGTATTCACCACCAAACAAGTAGGAGCAGAAGGACCGTTACAGCCATTCGCTGTAACACAAATTTGAGACGTTCCGCTGAAGTTCCCGTCCCAAGACACCAGCGCCGTATCGCTAATGCCGGACACTCCATTTCCGCTGCCGGTGATGGTCCAGTTGAGGCTTGTTGCTCCGGGAGCAAAAGCAATTACTGTATCCACCCCGCCACCAATACAACGATCCGCTATCGCAGATAAAATCTGCGGAGAAGCTACTGTTGGCTGAACCACAACATCAAGACATGCGGGAGCAGACAATCCATTACATCCGGCAGACTGTACACATACCTGTGCACCGCCACTAAACTGCGGATCCCAAGCTATTGTGCCTGTTGGACCGTTCCCGGAAGCAATGTTTGGGGTTGACGGTACAGACCAAATATATTCAATGGCATTCGCTGCTGAACTGGTATAATTCGTAGGCGAAGCCCCTTGACAAAGAATGGCCGGACCCGATGGTGTTGTAGGTAAGCCTGCAGGTGGAATTACCACAACCGTAGTATATACCGGCGTTGACCAGCCACAACATTCTTCTCTAACGCTATAATAAATATGATAGGTTGTTATGCTCGGAGACAACAACGTAAATGTTGGTGTTGGTGCAGTAGATGTAAATAGCGGGGCATTGGCGTCATTCACAAAAATCCTCCAGTCATATTCTAATTCATTTCCATAAGGATTAAGTTGTTGAACTGTAACGCCTCCCCCTGAACAAATCGTATCACGGTCAACATCAATCTGAGGCAATGGGCGGGTCGTAAAAATCCTATGCTGACCATTATAAACAATGCCATCATTGGTAACGGGATAAACGCCCGTTGACTGATAAGAAATGACTGATGTATTGGTTGTATTACTATAAGAAGAAGATGTATTATTAATATCATTTATGTATGTAGCCTGAGCAGGTAAAGTCCAGGTTCCAGGATTTGGGCGACCTATGGTAATTTGTGAGTTTGTGCACCCTCTTGAGTTTTCACTGAATTGAGATAATACATTTACTGTATTAGGAATACTTCCTCCATTAACGTTACTATTGATGGTAACAAAGCCAGAAGGACTAAGCGTTGGAGAAGAAACAATCGGATTGCCAAATATGTCAATACTTCTAATTGCATTACTTACGCCATTGCCGCCATTGCCGCCATTACCGCCATTACCGCCATTACCGCCAAATCCACCCATTCCTCCGGCATTACAGTCTCCATCACCATTTGAACATGGAGAGCCATAAGGAGACGGGCCCCAAGGATTAATTGTTCCGGTACGTCCTCCACCGAAACCACCCCTTGCGCCTATTCCTCCCGCTCCTCCGTTTCCTCCATTTCCACCAACACCGGACAATCCCGCAGAGAGTTGACAATCCGTTACATTTCCTAAAGAATTAAATGTGAAAATGGCAAAAGACGCTCCTCCGCCTCGACCTCCGGAAGCAGCTCCGCCACCGCCGCCACCGCCACCGCCGCCACCGCCGCCGCCGCCACTTCCATCGCAACCATTATAATCTTTACTAGCGCCACCGCCACCGCCGCCACCATCAGCTCCGCAACCGGGCAGGCCGTTAGTTCCATAAGACGGCAAATAATATCCTGTTCCAAATGTTGCAGCAATGGTTGTTCCCGATGTACCAGATACTCCGTTGGGGCCAAAGCCACCATCTCCACCGAATGGCGTTGAACTATTGTTCCCATCACATGCACCTGCCGCTCCTCCAAAACCTCCGGCGGTTCCACAGGCTGATGTTGCTCCTTGAGATCCATTAACACCAAGCGTTGTGCCTCCTCCGCAATCTCCATCATTCCCATTGTCATCCCCTCCCTGACCACCATTTCCTCCCGCAGCGCCTGAAGTTGCTGATCCTCCGATTATAGGGGCATTGGCACCACCAAGACCTCCGGATCCAAGTGATCCTGCGCTTCCGCGAGGGTCGTCACCACAGAAAAATGGAACGGTTGAATTTCCGCGACCACCGTTACCACCAACTGTACCGTTTCCTCCCGCTTGGCCATTCTGTCCGGCAACACCATCTGATGCCGCACCTGAAAATATATTACATCGGGTAATATTATAACCTGAACTATTACTTATATAAACCGCATAGTTTGATCGTCCATTACCAGAAGGAGTCTGACTTGTAGCTGATGCTGTTGTTATCGTGAGGTCTTGAAGTGTCCAGTTATTGACAGAAACCGCCCGAATACCCATCACATGCTGGATGTCGTTTGAAATAGACTGAACAGCCGCAGGAAATTGAATGGTTGTTCCTCCTACACCACTTGTTTTTGACCAAATTCCGGAATTAATTACATATCCTCCATCTATCATTACTCCATCTACAAGGTTTACAGGTCCGGCTTCATTGTAGGTGCCGGTGGTAATGCGTATAATTTTTCTTGAGCCGGATGCCAGTTGCAGCGCTCTGGTTAATGACTGCACGGGTTCAGTAAGATATCCTAAATTCAGGTCATTGCCCTGTTGCTGATCAACAAATATTAAATCACATGCCGGCAAGGCAATCGCCACGTTGCACGTAACAAGTGCATCTGCCGCGGCACAGGTATCGCCTGCAGTCAACGACACTGTATATGATCCGTTGTTTGTAAAGGTTATATCCGTTGATGCGGAATTGGGATTTGAAATCGTTACTCCGGCTGACGGCGTAACTGACCATGTCCAGGTTGTGTTGTTTACAATTGCGCCAACGGCCGGGGACAGTGGAACAGAAAAATTATAAGGAATACCGGGCGTTGCCGAACCTCCGCAAACCGCGCTTTGAATTGGCGGCAAATAGGGGTGATATGTTACCCGAACACATTCAGAAACTACTGTATTTACATTGAAATCAGGATTACAATTTGATGTAATCAGGCAACGATAAAGATACGTTCCTGGTGTTTGTGTTGGTGTATAGTCTGCAGTTGTTGCGCCTGGAATATTTGCCCATCCTGTTCCCGGGCAATTCGTTGCCGGGGTTGGATTGATTGTAGAATTATTGATTTGCCACTGATAGTGTAATGCTGTTGATTGATTAAATGAGGTATTGGCAACGAGGGAAAGTGTTGTCGGGCTCCCCACGCAAAGAGTTCTGTCTGCGCCTCCCGCTGTTGGTTGTGTTAAAATTACCGGTGGATTTACCCAATTCCATCGAACGCGAATAGCATAATAAAACGTTCCACACTGAAAAACACCATAATCGTTCCATTGGCAGGGCGGACTATTTGCATCTCTGAATGCAATAGAATAAGAATTACATTGTGCACGGTCATCGTCTTCAGAAAAGACATTACACGAACCCTCAAATACACAATTATTATTACAGTCTTTTTCCCATGCATCTGTCCGGATATAAATTACAGAAGCAGATGTGTTATATTTAAGTCGAAGAGTTGTGTTTGTTCCAAACAACAGGCCATCAGGAACAGTTGAAACAT
>JBILKR010000051.1:0-5257 GCA_044376575.1 Flavobacteriales bacterium
TCCGGTTTTTTCTGAATTTTCAATGATGTTATCAATATTACCCAGTTTGCAAATTGTTGATGAAAATGTGTTGATGTTGTTGTCAGCAGTTTTATATATCAGATCAATTTTTTCTTTTGGAGAAATTTGTTTTGAATTTCTGAAATTACGAATGTTTGCTACTACAGAAATCATCCAGTCAAATGAAGTAATGATTGATTCATCATGTATTTCAACAGATGGCCAGCTTGAAATAAGAATACATTCTTTTTCTTTTCTGTCTTTCAAGGCATGCCATAATTCTTCAGTAATAAACGGCATAAAAGGATGTAACACCTGAAGAAGTTTTTCAAAATAGCCGATGCTTTTTTCATAGGTATTTCGATCAATCGGACTGCCAAATGCAGGCTTGATAATTTCGAGATACCACGCACAGAAATCATCCCATACCAATTTATAGGTAAGCATTAACGCATCGTTAATTCTGTATTTAGAATACAAGTCATTTAATTCAGACAGGGTATGGTTAAACTTGGCATGAAACCATTCCATTGCAATTTTATTTTCATTGCTTGTTGGTATTGTTTCACTCACTTCCCATCCCTGAACCAAACGATAGGCATTCCAAATTTTATTTGTAAAATTTCTTCCTTGTTCACATAACGATTCATCAAATAATAAATCGTTTCCGGCAGGTGAACTTAAGAGCATTCCTACGCGCACACCATCGGCACTGTATTTTTCAATCAGGTCAAGCGGATCAGGCGAATTACCCAGAGATTTGCTCATTTTTCTTCCCTGTTTGTCGCGTACAATTCCCGTTAAATATACATCTGAAAAAGGTTTCTGATCCATGTATTCATAACCGGCAATAATCATTCGTGCCACCCAGAAAAATAAAATCTCAGGAGCAGTTACCAATACCTGTGTTGGATAATAATACGATAATTCAGTATTCGGTTTAATTTTTCCAGTAGTTAAATCAAAGTCTTCAAATCCATCGAAAACCGCGATAGGCCATAGCCATGAGGACGCCCAGGTGTCAAGCACATCTTCTTCTTGTTTGAGTTGTTCTTTAGTAATGCCCGGATGTTTTTGAGTCGCAATGGCAAAGGCTTCGTTTTCATTTTCAGCAACGATTACTTCTCCGTCAGGAAGATACCATGCCGGGATGCGATGCCCCCACCACAACTGGCGTGAGATACACCAGTCTTTTACATTTTCCATCCAGTGACGGTAAGTATTCTTAAACTTTGAAGGATGTAATTTTATCTCATCATTTTCAACAGCATTGAGTGCCCGTTGTGAAATATCTTTCATTCGGATAAACCATTGTTCAGATAACTTAGGCTCAACTACAGAATTGGTTCTTTCTGATCTTCCAATCTTAGTAATCACTTCTTTTTCGTCAACAATAAATCCTTCTTCCTTTAATTTCTTAACGATCATCTTGCGAACCACAAAACGATCTTTACCAATGTATTCGGGCATTTCACATTTTTCATTCAATGTGCCGTCAAGGGCAATGGTATCAATCACCTGAAGTTGATGACGAAGACCAATTTCATAATCATTAATGTCGTGTGCTGGTGTTACCTTAAGACATCCCGTTCCGAATTCTTTATCTACATAACTATCTGCGATAATTGGAATTGGACGATGAATAAATGGCACCAGTGCATTTTTACCAATCAGATGTTGATAGCGTTCATCATCCGGATGAACGGCAATGGCAACATCACCCATGATTGTTTCTGGTCGCTGAGTAGCAATAACGATAAATCCATTTCCATCTTGTAATGGATATTGAATACTATATAATATTGCTTTTTCACCTTCTTCTTTATATAAAACTTCTTCATTGGAAAGGGCTGTTTTGGCTTCGCAGTCCCAATTAATCATTCGCAATCCGCGATAGATATAACCTTTGTTGTAAAAGTCAACAAACACACGTATTACAGCTTTGTAGTACGTTTCGTCCATGGTAAACCGAGTGCGGTTCCAGTCGCAACTTGCCCCCAGTTTTTTTAATTGTTCGAGAATGATACCACCATATTTATTTTTCCATTCCCAGGCATGCGTCAAGAATTCGTCTCTGCCCAGGTCTGATTTTTTAATTCCTTTTTCTCTTAGCATGGCAACTACTTTAGCCTCGGTAGCAATAGATGCATGATCTGTTCCCGGAACCCAGCATGCATTTTTACCTTCCATACGTGCTTTGCGTATCAATACATCCTGAATGGTATTGTTGAGCATGTGCCCCATGTGTAATACACCGGTTACATTGGGTGGGGGAATAAGAATAGTATAGGACTCCCGTTCATCCGGTACCGATGAAAAAAAATTATTTTTCATCCAGTAGCTATACCATTTGTTTTCAATGGCCTGTGGCTGATAGTTCTTTTCAATAACTGATGGCATCTTCTTTTACAATAGGTTGCAAATGTAATAAAAGAACAACACACATCAATTTGTAGTATTTTTTAGTTATTGATAATTAAGATGTTATAATTATATTTGAACTCTTGTTTTAATATTTGGTTATTTTTATTTTAATTTGGATATACATTTTTTGAAATCAAAATTTTGAATATGAAAAAATTATTACCACTTGTTTATGCTTTCGTTGTTTTATTCAGCATAACAACAAAAAGTTTAGCGCAAACAACTGCACAGATTGGCGCCGGAGCTTCCTTTACTTCTACCTCCGGAGCTACGCCTTATGGCACTTATTGGCACGATGGAAGGGTGCAGTACATTATTGAAGCTTCTGAACTTATTACTGCGGGTTTATCTTCAGGAAGTCTTATCACCGCATTGGGTTTCAATGTAACTTTCCCTGACGTGCTTCCATTAAATGGGTTTACCATTAAAATGGATCACACTACGAATTCTAATCATCCTGGAGTATTAATCCCAACGGGTTCAACAGTTTATACCAATGCTTCCGTTTCTCCTCCTACTACAGGATGGAATACTTACCTTTTTACTTCTAATTTTACTTGGAATGGGAGTGATAATATTGTTGTTGAAGTATGTTTCGATAATTCATCCTTTGCAAGCAGTTATGAGGTTGCCTCTGATGTTTATGTAAACAACATAACTTATGGACTATACACGGATGGAGATGTAGGATGTTCAATGACATCTGCTACTGCAAATACTTATGGACCAGGTAACATTCGCCCGGCGATGCAACTTACCTTCTTAAGTAATGTATGTACTGCACCTCCAACTGCAGGGTCTGTGGTATCTTCTTTAAATCCAATTTGTCCGAACACAAATTTTTCTCTTTCACTTACAGGTGGAACTGCCGGAGTAGGCCAGACCTACCAGTGGCAGTCATCAACTGATAATATTAACTGGTCAGATATTCCTGGGGCTACAAACGGAGGGTTATCTACTTCCATTAATGCACAAACCTATTATCGTTGCAAAGTAACCTGCAGTAATCAGACTGATACCAGTGATGTTTTGTTAGAGCAATTAAGCAGCTTTTTAGATTGCTATTGCACCCCAACATCTTCATTTGGTTGTTTTTCTGATTATATAGCAAACGTTACATTCAATTCTATCAATTATAATTCAACATGTGATGGTTATTTAGACAACACAGCAATTTCAACAACTACTTTTATTGGAAACACATATAATTTATCTGTTACAACTGATGGAGACAATGAGGGTGCATCTGTATGGATTGATTATAACCACAGCGGAACTTTTGATGCCAATGAATTAGTTTTAACAGGGTATGCTGGTACTACACCTGCTACATATACAGATAACATTACTATTCCTGCATCAGCTTTAACCGGACCTACTAGAATGCGTGTTCGTAATAGCTGGCTTTCTGCACCTACAGATCCTTGTTTAAGCACTTCGTATGGCGAAGCAGAAGATTATACAGTTATTATATCACCAGTACCACCAGAGGATGCGGGTATCAGCGCATTGGAATCACCTGCTCAGCCTGCTTGTACTATCGATAGTAATTTTGCAGTGGTTGTAAAAAATGAGGGAACTGTTACTTTAGTTTCTGCTACGATCAACTATACAGTAAATGCAGGTCCTGTAAACACATATAACTGGACAGGATCTATTCTTCCTGGTCAAACAGGTATAGCAAACGTGGGTATTGTAAACTTTGCTGATTTGGATGTGATTAAAGTATGGCCAACCAATCCAAATGGAGTGGCTGATATATTCCCATTCAATGATACTTTAACAGTAACTTTATATGAATCTTTAGATGGTCCATATACTGTTTATGGAACTACTCCCGATTTCGCAACTCTTTCAGATGCAATGACTGCCTTAGGCATGAGAGGTATTTGCGGAGATGTAACTTTTAACGTACGCTCTGGTTCTTACATGGAACAGGTTACTGTTCCAGCCTATGCGAATAGCGTGCCTTACACCGTTACCATCCAGTCTGAAGTAATGGATGCTGACAGCGTAAAATTTGATTATATGCCTTTTGATCAGGCAACCAATTATGTGATTGGATTTAATGAGTCGAACAACGTTGTATTAAACGAAATGACCATCTCTAATACTTCATATTATTCAGGTACAGTAAATTTCTTGGGTGGAAATAATAAGATTACTGTACAAAACTGTAAACTAATCAGTGATACGTTAGCTACATTTTCAACGCTAGATAAACCAAACGTTGTATCTTATGAGGGAATTGATAATAACATTTCAATCATTAACAATACAATCATGGGTGGATCTTATGCCTTCTGGATGTTTGGAAATGATGCACTGGATATTGAAGCCGGATTAAAGATTTCAGGAAATACCATTGGAAAGTATTTTGGTGCAGGTGTTGTTGCTGTGTATCAGAACAGACCTGAAATCTCAAATAATATATTTACAACTGATGCTTCTAACTTTAATGCAAATATCTTTCATCTGGATGTAGAAGAGTCTTCAAATGGTGCAGTGGTTAATGGAAACAGTATTAAAACAAATAATGGTGGTTTCGCTATTAACTTATTTAATGTTGATGCACAACCTAATCAGCCATCTATTGTAGCCAATAACTTTGTATATATGGGTAATGCTTTTAATCCTGCAAACAGTAATGGTATTACACTTCAGGATTGTTCAAACATGAACGTTGTATTTAACTCTGTTCATACAAGATCTGCAAATGCTACCCATGCACCGGTTAAAATATACAACGGTCAGTCTGTTGGTGTGAACATGATGAACAACAACTTGGTAAATTCAGGTGCCGGTTCTGCTGTATATGCTAACTCAGCTTTCT
>JBILKR010000035.1:0-15336 GCA_044376575.1 Flavobacteriales bacterium
AATTGAATAAACGTTTTTTTACTTTTCATGAAAAGCAAAGACCATATATTATTCTAAAATGGGCTGTATCGGGTGATGGATTGATTTCAAAAAATAACGAACGCACTGCTATTTCTCATCAGCAGACAAATGTGTTGGTACATCAATGGAGATCAGAAGAACAAGGTATTGTAATTGGTAAAAACACCGCAATTACAGATAATCCACAACTTAATGTGAGGCATGTGGAAGGGAAAAATCCTATTCGTTTTGTTTTGACTTCAGATGGTGAATTGCCAAAAGAATTAATCATTCTTAACGACGGGGATTCAACACAAATAATTACCGATAAAAACAATGCCATTCAATCTTTATTAAGATACTGTTTTGAGCATAGCATTATTTCTTTATTTGTTGAAGGTGGTGCATATACTATTCAAAAGTTTATTGATACTGATTGCTGGGATGAAGCAAGAGTCATTCGCAATAATGAATTGTTTTTAGAAGCAGGAACCAGACAACCTGAATTAAAGAATGCTATAAAAACAAGAGAAATACAATTGGAACATGACATCATTGAATACTTTAAAAACAGTAATATATGATTGATTTGTGGCTAAGTATTCTATGTTCATCCATACTTGTTACATTTTTTAAATTGTTTGGGAAATACAATATCCATAATCTACAGGCCATAGTAGTAAATTATTTAACAGCAGCAATTTCAGGTTTTCTCATATTTCCATTTTCAATTAAAGAAATTATTACCGGTCCATGGATTTTACATGGAATTATTTTAGGTGTTGTTTTTATATCTATTTTCCTAGTCATGGCATTAACAACGCAAAAAGCAGGTATGGCTGTAACATCAATTGCCGGCAAAATGAGTATGATTATTGCAATACTTGTTGGGTACATTTTCTTAAATGAAAAAATTCAATTGATACAATGGATAGGCATTACTATTGCGCTGATTTCTGTATTTGCCATTTCGTATCAGAAAGAAAGGAAAATTGAAAAAACATGGATTTTATTACTACCCATAATTTTATTTACTGGAAGTGGATTTATTGATAGTTATATGTTTATTGCTCAGAAAATGATTTTAAGTAAAAATGATTTTGTTCCTTTCATCTCATCTGTATTTTTCTTTGCTTTTATTGGTGGCTTAGTATATTTACTTTATAAGAAATTTACTTCCGGTATTCAATTAGATTATACATCAGGTATTGCCGGAATAGTATTGGGATTATTTAACTGGGGTTCATTGTTTTTTTTGCTGCGCGCCTTGCAGCAGGGGTCTGTTATAATGATTGCTTTTAATAATATAGGTATTGTTTTGGCCACCGCATTTATCGGCATAATGATTTTTAAAGAAAAATATACAAGTATCAATTATATAGGAATTATCTTATCCGTTCTTTCGATTATTTTATTGAATGGCTGATCATCATTTTACATATAAAACAATCATTACAAATTCAATAGGTTTATATAGCGAAAAAGGGAGTAAATTCATTGCCATTCTTCAGCCACTTCATGATGAAAAAAATCTGAAATCAATAATTACTCAAATTAAAAATAATTATCCGGGAGCTAGGCATTATTGTTATGCATTGATTACCGGATTTGATAAAGAGAAAACAATACGTTCGTCAGATGATGGTGAACCATCAGGCACAGCAGGAAAACCTATATTGAATCAGTTATTAAGTTTTGAATTAACCAATGTATGCGTTGTTGTGGTTCGTTATTTCGGTGGTGTATTGCTTGGGAGTCAGGGATTGATAAAGGCTTATAAACTGGCTACTTTTGATTCTATAAAGAATACATCCATCATTGAAAAGAAAATAATGAGTGAGTTTTCGATTCAATGCAATCAAAATTATCAGCATGCTATCCTTCAAAAAATTAAAAATTTTGAAGGTAAATTTAGCGTTGAAGTCGCATCAGAGAGTATTGATATCGATGGAGAAATTCCTAAAGCAAACATCTTGAATTTTAAAGAATATATAGAAAAAATACCTGGTGTTAATTTTAAGTGTTCAATATAATTTGAAGTTTTTTTCGTTACTTCGGTTTAATTAATCATCTATAATCTATGAAAAATATTTACACAACCCTCATTATAGCGCTAGGTATTATTATCTCATCAGCAATATTAGGCGGAGCCTATCGCTTTCGCTCAAAAAAGCCAACAAAAATAATGGTTACTGGTATGGCTGAATACAACTTTACCTCTGACCTCATTGTTTGGAATGCATCATTTGCGCGCAAATCATTTGATATCAAGACGGCATTTACCGCATTAAAGGAAGATGAAAAAATTATCCGTGAATACTTTAATCAGCAAGGCATCAAATCTTCTGAAATTGTTTTTTCATCAGTCAACACCGCTGAAGATATTGAGTATACTTATGATAATGATGGTCGCCAGCGTAGTGAATTTAAGGGTTACATACTCAGCCAAACCATAAAAATTCAATCTGCGGAGCAGAATAAAGTGGAAAAGATTTCTCGTGAAATTACTGAACTCTTAAATCAGGGAATCAATCTTCAGTCGAATGAGCCTCAGTATTATTATACCAAAATGGCTGACCTTAAAATCGATTTGTTAGCCAAAGCCTCTCAGGATGGAAAGCTGCGTGCTGAAACCATTGCCACCAATGCCGGAACCAGTTTAGGTAAACTGGTAAATTCTCAAATGGGTATATTTCAAATTACCGGTCAGTATGAGAATGAAGACTACAGCTGGGGTGGTGTATATAATACAAGCAGCAAAGAAAAAACTGCTAGTATTACTGTAAAAATGGAATTTGAATTAAAATAATTTCATTCAACTCATTTTCCTATTTCATTCAAGGCCTTGTTCACATCATTATCGTTTTGATAGAAAATGTAGAAAAACGCCTCGTTATTCCACAAGTTTCGGGCTATCACTGCCATGATTCTATCCCTGAGTAATGTATATGACAATTCATATTCATTTTCAGGAACACTAATTTTTTTCGCTTTTACTGTTTCAATAAACTTCTTCATAATTTCTTTTTCTGCCGTTTTATTATCCGCAAAAATCCTATAGGTACTATTGCTATTTAGAAGATTTGCACGGTTCCTGTCTGCATATTCAAAAGCGAAATCATACACCATACCATTGCTGATTACTTCAGTTAAAAAAGGTGTAATCCCTTTGGATTCGAATGGAATAACAATGTCCGGAATAATGCCTCCGCCACCATATACAACTTTACCACCGGGCGTTATAAATTTCTGAGTAGTATCAACAGCAGGAACTGAATCGTTTGAATGGTTATTTCCATCTTCATAGTATTTTTCAACACCTTCGTTGTAAGGTCGCTGAATACACCTTCCCGTTGGTGTATAATACCTGGCAACTGTTAAACGCAATGCAGAACCATCATCAAATTCAATTTGCTCCTGCACCAGTCCTTTTCCGAAACTTCTTCTTCCTATAATTATTCCACGATCATTATCCTGAACTGCACCTGCAACAATTTCACTGGCTGATGCTGAGCCTTCGTCAATCAATACTATGAGTTTTTGATTTTCAAAATCACCTGTAGAAGTAGCTTTGTAAAACTCTTTTTTTCTTGATTTTCCTTCTGTATATACAATCATTTTATTATTCGATAAAAATTCATCGGCAATCTCTGTCGCAGCATTCAGATAACCTCCGGGATTACCTCTTAAATCGAGAATTAATTTCTGCATACCCTCATCACGAAGTTTTAACATTGCCGCTGTAAATTCATCATAAGTGGTTTCTGAGAAACGATTAATTTTAATGTATCCAACATTCGACTTGATGATGAATGCGGCATCAAGACTGTATAATGGAATCTGATCGCGCTTAATTGTAAATGGAAGAAGTTTTGAAGATCCGGCACGTTTGATTGAAATCTGGACCAAAGTTCCTTTATCTCCTCTCAGGCGTTTAATTACATCTTCGTTTTTAATATTTTTTCCCGCTACGGTCTCGTTACCAATCTTTACAATTCTGTCACCGGCTCTGATACCAACCGCTTCAGATGGACCGCCGGAAATTGCAGTCACTACAACAATCGTATCTTTTACTATATTAAACTCTACTCCTATGCCTTCAAAATTTCCCTGCATATCTTCCTTTACCGCTTGTAGGTCAACCGGTGGTATATAAGCAGAATGTGGATCTAATTGCTCTAACAATGCATAAATGGTTTTCTCTGTAATTTGATCAAGGTTTAAAGTATCAACATATTCGCTCTCAATAATACCAATGATCTGATTTATTTTTTCCTGAACTGCAGGATGATTGACATTTGAATTATTTCCATAAAATCTATTGATATGACTTCCGATAAACATCCCGAATATCACAGCGAGTGAAAGGAAAACCGGAATCCATATAATTAAGCGATGGCGATTGTTGTTATTGTTTATCTCTTGTTCCATGCAGTAAAAATAGACATTAAAATTCATCACTTACATTGAACTGTATGCGTATTGATTTATTTTAACAGAAATATTTCCAAAAAAAATAATTGGCCTACGGCTCACACAAACTGACCAAGGCTTAGGTCTAAGTTTGAGGAAAAAAGTTTAGGGTAAGCTTTTACTGCTAACTCTTCACCACTCACGGCTAACGCATAAAAGAAAAGTAAAATTGTTAATTACTCATTCGATAACTTCAGCTACCCTACCCTTTTCACTGTTTCAAGAGTTTATACTTTTGAATTGAATAAAATTGATTTGAAATGTTGGAGTTACTTAAGAAATTTGAAAATAAACAACCGGAAATTGTATTTGAGTGGAAAGATGCTGAAACAGAAGCCACCGGATGGGTAGTGATAAATTCATTGAGAGGTGGAGCTGCAGGTGGCGGAACACGCATGAGAAAGGGCTTAGATAAACGCGAAGTTGAGTCACTGGCCAAAACCATGGAAGTAAAATTTACGGTAGCCGGTCCTGCCATTGGAGGTGCTAAATCAGGTATCAATTTTGATCCTGCTGATCCCAGAAAAAAAGGTGTACTTGATCGATGGTATAAAGCAGTAATGCCTCTGCTGAAAAATTATTACGGTACAGGAGGAGATTTAAACGTTGATGAAATTCATGAAGTAATTCCAATCACTGAAAAATGGGGATTGTTACACCCTCAAGAAGGTGTAGTAAACGGTCATTTTAAATCAGGTGATGAGGAGAAGTCAAAAAAAATATATCAGCTCAGAACAGGAGTTTCTAAAGTTGTAGAACAACCGATGTATTCTCCCGATGTGAATCATAAATATGTAGTGGCTGACCTCATCACCGGTTACGGTGTTTCTGAAGCCATCAAACACTTCTATCATTATTTCGGTGGAGATATCAAAGGCAAGAGAGCCATCATTCAGGGATGGGGAAATGTTGGGGCGGCTGCAGCTTTCTATCTTGCACAACAAGGTGTAAAGATTGTTGGCATCATTGACCGTAACGGTGGTTTGATCAATGAAGATGGATTCAGCTTTGATGAAATAAGAACCTTATACATCAATAAAGACGGAAATACATTAAAGGCCAATCAGCTTATTCCTTTTGATATCATCAATCAGCAAATCTGGAAATTAAAGGCTGAAATATTTGCCCCCTGTGCGGCTTCACGACTAATACAGAAAGATCAGATTGAACAACTTATCAATAACGGACTGGAAGTAATCTCCTGCGGAGCAAACGTTCCATTTGCAGATCCGGAAATTTTCTTTGGACCAATTGCCGGCTACGTTGATGAGCACACAGCACTTATTCCTGATTTTATTGCCAATTGCGGAATGGCCAGGGTATTTGCTTATCTCATGCAAAATAACATTGAGCTATCTGACGATGCCATCTTTTCAGATACATCTCAAACCATTGAAAAAGCAATAAAAAACATATATCAGCGTAATACTAATAAAACTCGTATTGCAAACACAGGATTTGAAATTGCTCTTGAACAATTAATTAAATAAATAACCATTTAAAGCATACATCACATGAGTCTTTTAATGCAAATTACAACAAGCGACAGTAACTTAACAAACCAAGCGTTGCAAACAGCTACAACAACTACTCCCGTTCCTGCTCCACAGGTAACTGAACAATCAATTCAGGTAATGGATCTGGCCATTAAAGGTGGTTGGATCATGATTCCTTTATTAATCATGTCGATCATTGCCATTTATATTTTCATTGAGCGATGGTTTGCCATCAGTAAGGCAGGAAAAGAGGATTCCAATTTTATGAATAACATCAAGGATTTTATTTTAAACGGCAAGGTTGATTCTGCTTTGTCTTTATGCAAAGGCACGCAAACACCTATATCACGAATGATTGAAAAAGGAGTTTCTCGTATTGGTCGCCCACTGGATGATATCAGTGCATCTATTGAAAATGTTGCCAAACTGGAAGTATATAAACTGGAAAGAGGAATGGCATTGCTGGCTACCATCTCAGGAGCGGCACCTATGCTTGGATTCCTTGGAACAGTTATCGGAATGATCAAAGCATTGTTTGTAATGGCAAATTCAGGAGAAGGTATTGTCATCAGCTCACTGGCGAATGGAATTTACGAAGCGATGGTAACAACTGTTGGAGGTTTGATTGTAGGTATCATTGCCTATGTTGGGTATAATATATTGGTGGCCAACGTTGAAAAAGTAATTTATAAAATGGAAGCCAGGTCAATCGAATTTCTTGATTTATTAAATGAACCCGGTAAATAATTAACCTATGCAATTAAGAGGTAGAAATAAAATCAGTACCGAATTCAACATGGCATCCATGACGGATTTGGTATTCCTGCTACTTATCTTTTTCATGTTGTTAAGTACATTGGTGAAACAAAACAATGTGATTGACATGAATCTGCCTAAAAGCTCAAGTACAAAAGTTTCATCTTCAAAAGTGGTAGTTTCCATTGATAAAAATTTTGTTTACAAAATCGATAATGATATTGTGACAAAAGAACAAATCGCAGCACTTTTGCAACAAAAACTGGGAGCACCCGGAAATGATAAAAGGGTTGAAATAGCCATGGATGAAACGGTTCCGCACAGTTACTTTGTAGAATTGGTGGACATTGTATCCGTTCAAAGCGGATATAAGATTTCAATTCAGACCAAGGGTAAAAACTAATTAAAACAGATTGTATGGTAGCATCTGAAAAAGTTTATGGATATTCAGGAGCGGTGATTTATATCATCATACTTTTTTTATTGTTATTTCTGCTACGTATGAATTTTCAAAAGCCGATTGAAATTCCTGCAGGTGGTGTTGATGTTGATTTGGGAGTAACTGAAACAGGTTTTGGTGATGAGAATCCTGTAGATCCATCAGCGAATGCCTCTACAGCAGAAGTTTCTGAAACAGATCAGGAACTTACCAACGATGCAGAAGAAACTGATGTAGTAAGCACAACGGAGAAACCCAAAAATCCGACAAAGACAAACACTACAAATCAAAACACGAACAATAACAATAATACATCATCAGAGGCTGATGATTTATGGAGTCAGGCATCCAGTAATTCCGGTAGTCAGGGAAACACAAAAGGAAAAGGGAATCAGGGTGATCCGAATGGAACTGAAGGAGGAACAGGCAAAGTACCTTGTAAAGGATGTACCGGTGGCGGATCGCTTGGAAATGGAGATGCAACCAGCCTTGTAAGGCCTGACATCAATAACCAGGATGAAGGAACTATTGTGGTAAGGGTAAAAATAGACAAGAACGGAACTGTTGTTGATGTAAAAGAATATGGTAACAAGGGAACCATCGGGAATATTTCTGAAGATTCTTATCGACGTGCCAGACAGGCAGCCTTCAAAACCAGATTTGTTGCAGATCCTACAGCCGGTGAGTTGAGAACCGGATACATCACTTACAACCTCAGAAGAAATTAATGGAGTACGCAGAAGCTCTCGATTTCCTTTTCAATGCGTTGCCCATGTATCAGCGCATTGGTGCTGCTGCTTATAAAAAAGATTTAACCAATACCATTGCGCTCTGTAATTATTTGAATCATCCGCAACAGCATTTCCGTTCCATTCACATTGCAGGAACTAATGGAAAAGGATCAACTTCACACATGCTCGCATCCATTTTGCAGGAACATGGATTAAAAGTGGGTTTGTATACATCTCCTCATTTAAAAGACTTCAGAGAACGAATTAAAATCAATGGCGAAGATATCAGTAAAGAATTTGTGACGAAGTTTGTTGAACAGCATCATGCCTTTTTTTCTTCTCATGAACTTTCTTTTTTTGAGATGACCGTTGGACTGGCTTTCCAATACTTTAAAGATGAGAAAGTAGATATTGCCATTATTGAAACCGGCATGGGAGGCAGATTAGATTCAACCAACATTATTACTCCTATCATGAGTGTGATTACCAATATCGGATGGGATCACATGGCCTTTCTGGGAGATACACTTCCTGCAATTGCCGGCGAAAAAGCAGGAATTATCAAATCAAAAATACCCGTTGTTATCAGTGAACGGCAGGAAGAAGTTCAGGATGTATTTATGCATAAGGCCGATTACCTTGATGCACCTTGTGTATTTGCAGATGACTTGTATGAGTTACAACATTACGAATACATCGAAGAAAACGGGCAGTTGTATTTAAAAATGAAATTTTTGCATTGGGTAACGGATGAAAAGATATCAGTAATTACTGATCTGCCGGGAATATATCAGTTAAAAAATGTATCCGGAGTGCTGGCGGTGGTCGATGAACTGGAAGAACATGAATTGCTAACCATCGACAGGGAAAAAGTATTACTGGGATTAAAAAAGGTGCAGACCAATACCGGGCTCAGGGGGCGTTGGCAGATATTGGGTAAAAATCCATTAATAATTGCCGATACAGCACATAATGAACCAGGAATCAGGGAAATTTTACATCATATTGAGACTTTAAAATTTGAGCAGCTGCATTTGGTGATTGGGTTTGTGAATGATAAATCCATTGACAAACTGCTGTCAATGCTTCCGGTTACAGCAAAATATTATTTTACACAGGCATCCATTCCTAGAGCGATGGCTGCAGATGAATTAAAAGAAAAAGCTGCTACATATCAATTACTTGGAGATTCCTACCCTACTGTTCATGAAGCACTGGAAGAAGCACGTAAACTGGCAGGATCCAATGATTTGATATTTGTTGGGGGAAGCACATTTGTGGTGGCTGATATCCTCTAATTTTTATCAGAAATTTGGAGAAATGAAAATTCACTGTATATTTGCATCCCGTTTCAATTGAAAGGGAGCATAGCTCAGCTGGTTCAGAGCATCTGCCTTACAAGCAGAGGGTCACAGGTTCGAATCCTGTTGCTCCCACAAATGCAAACTCAATCGCCTCCACAGAATTCTGTGGAGGTTTTTTATTTTATGGACTGAGGGAGAACATGCATACCGGGTGTAAGAAAATTAAAAAAGAATAAATGAAAACAGGTGGGTGAAGTTATTGACAGATCTTAAAATAATTCTGTTATCATCTAATCTACCTACATCTATAGCCCTTGATGTTTTTATGGACCTTAATACTTGGCTTAGGTATATACTTAGGTTATATTTTTTAATTACAGTTAGTTATATCAGTTTTATAGGCTCCCTGAAGGATAGCTTTGTTAAGAATTTCTTCTGCTTCTTGACGATTTTTATACACGAGAAGAGAATTGTCTTTTATTAAATATCTACAAATACCTAGATCTAAATACCTTTTTTTATCCATAACTTCTGTTCCAATTATCAGTATTCCTGTAACTAAATGTATTACTGGTAAAACAAGTATAACAGATTGAATAATCTTATAAATCCATTGCTTATAATCACGGATAGCAAGTATTAAATTGTAGATTATCATGCTAAATAAGATAGCAGATAGTATCTTATATCTAGAAGAATAAGCTTGTTCCCATCCAAAACCTACTCTACCTATACTAATCATAAGCATAGAGAGTATAATAAAAATACCAATAAGTACTTGTAGATCTATTTTGTTTTTAGCAAATCTTTTTCTGAAAAGGATAAATGATAGTAAAAACATAAAAGCACCCGATATCTGAAGTATTGTACCATTCGTTGTTATACTTCGTTCTAGGAAAGCTGCATTAAGTACAAGAAAGTGCTGTATGAATATTATAGGTTTTTCTACTAAAAGTGTAATAGATGGGTGATGTGAAACCGGTTCATATAGTAACCAGTAAAACCCAAATCCTAAAAGCACGGTGACTACCAAAGATAAAAATGCTAGCATTTTTTTTTGTTGAACATAAAATACATAACTGATTATTAGAAGTACAATCACACCATTAGAACTGCAGAAAAATGCAAGCATACCCATAATTATAGATCCCGGTGCTATTTTTTTTATTGAAAGAAGAATGCTCACCGCAGAAAATAAAAGCACACCATAATTCTGTGTAGCAGCTAAAGCCCACTGGAAATTTTCATGATGCTGTGGATTATATAGCAAGGGAATAGTTATAATCAAACTAATTAGTGATTGATTCAGATAGTATCTTATTAGCAGATAGCTGAATATAACAAGAAATAAGTTACCTGCAAATATTAATCCCTTAATGTTTACGTAACCAAAAACCTGAATTGAGAAAGCAACTATAGATTTAGTGATGATGACCCGGTGTTCATTGATTTGATCTATAACAAGACTTATCTTATCTGTAAAATTATTAGTTTTTTGATAGTTAGTAGAAAATTCAATGATTGCTTTATAATCGTCTATATAAGGGGAATTGGAAGCACTTTTATAACAATAGATTAGATATATAATAGATGCTAATATGAAAAAAATTAAATTGATTTTAGCACATAATCTCATAGATATTTAAAAAATACTGTCACACATCAAAGATAGATTAAAAGAGATATAATATATAATTAAAAAATAAACTCATATTGTATAGTCAGAAATGTATTTTTGATGAATTTAATGACACATCTGTTCAAAAATTCATCTATATCATTGATATGATAAACCGGGACACAACTCAATTAAAACCTATACCCCAACCCTGCCATCAACAATGCATTGAAATTATATTTTTTAAATGTATCGTTATTTTCAACCGGAAAAAAACCGGTTTGAGTTCTTGCTTCCATTGTAACCATCCATTTCTCTCCCAAAGGGATCCTGCAGCCTAAGCCTGCAACAAGACCTATATCAACACGGGCAAATGTTCCCGGATCGGGATAATTAATCACTTCATTCGTTGGAGATGTAAATCGTAATGAGGTATTTACCAATACCCCTACTGAAGGACCTACATTCAAAAAAAAGCGAACTTTTTTTCCTATGTGCAATTGTGCCAACAAAGGAACAGAAACGTAATTCATAAAATAATCTGCAGTACCCATCTCTACCAAATTCCCTAATCCATCCATAAATTTTGGAGAATAACTTCCACCTTTTCTTTCATACATTACTTCAGTACGTAATGAAAAAAGCGAATGAAACTGATATTGTATTCCAACTAATCCAGCGTATGATACTTCAACATCGCTGTAGGTAACCGGTGTTTCATCTGTACGTAAAAATGTACCTCCTGCCCCACCCTGAACATCAACCTGCCAGCGCTGTTGAGCAGATACCACGTTTGAGCATCCAATAAAAATAATAAGGAATAAAATGATCTTATTTTGACAAAGTACTTTCATAAGGCAAACGGTGTAATAATGATCGGCCGAGCGTCATCTCATCAGCATATTCCAATTCATCACCGAATCCTATACCTCTGGCAATGGTGGTGATTTGTACACCTGACGGTGACAATTTTTTATATACATAAAAATTGGTGGTATCTCCTTCCATTGTGCTACTTAATGCAAGAATAACTTCTTTTACTTCATCTGAAGATATCCGTTGAATGAGTGGTTCAATATGCAGATCCGAAGGTCCGATACCATCCATCGGTGAAATGCGACCGCCTAGCACATGATAAACTCCATGAAACTGATGCGTATTTTCAATGGCCAGAACATCTTTAATATCTTCCACAACACAGATCATCGAATGATCACGCGCAGGATTACTGCAAATAGCACAAACTTCAGCTTCTGTGATATTAAAACATTGCTTACAAAACCGAATGTCTTTTTTTAATCGTAGCAATACCTCACCAAAACGACTTACCTCCTGATCCTCCTGCCGAAGCAAATGCAATACCAGTCGCAATGCTGTCTTCTTGCCTATTCCGGGCAATGAAGAAAACGAATGTACCGCATCTTCCAATAAACGGGATGAGAATTGATCCATGTCCTAAAGGTAAACAGGATATCGCTTAATTTATTCATTCAATAAAAGAAGTTATTCATAAACTTCGGTTGATTTTTAATTAAAGCTACCTTTGATACTGTAGAATAAAATAAATTATTCATGAAAAAGATAATTGACATAGCAACCCAAGCCGGCATAAGTGAAGAAGCTATCGAATTATACGGTAATTACAAAGCCAAAATCGATCCCCGAAAATTGAACAATCAAAAAAAAGGGAAACTCATTTTGGTAACATCCATCACACCAACCAAGTCGGGCAACGGAAAAACAGTATCCACCATATCACTGGCGATGGGATTAAAGCAGTCAGGTCAAAAAGTTATTGCTGCCCTGCGCGAACCTTCTTTAGGACCCAACTTCGGAATGAAAGGTGGCGCAACCGGTGGAGGTTATGCCGAGATTGAACCTGCCGATGATATCAACTTACATTTTAATGGCGATTTTCATGCCATCACAACCGCCAATAATATGCTGGTAGCCTTCATTGAAAATTATAAATATTACAATCAAGGTAAACCGCATGGAATAAAATCGATCTCTTTAAAAAGGTGTTTGGATGTGAACGATCGTTCGCTTCGCTACATCAACACAGGATTAAATGGAAGTGCTAATGGTATTCCGAATGAAACCGGATTTAATATTACTCCTGCATCTGACCTGATGGCCATTGTTTGTCTGTCAGAAAATCTTGACGACTTACAACAACGTATTCGCAGAATGATTGTAGGCTATACGTATGAAGGAAACGCTGTTACTCCGGATACGCTGGGCGTTACAGGGGCGATTACTGCACTATTGAAAGATGCAATTAAACCCAACCTGGTGCAAACGATAGAAGATGGCGCGGTGATGATCCATGGCGGACCATTTGCCAACATTGCGCACGGTTGTAACTCTGTGATTGCTACAAAAACTGCATTAGGATTAGCTGATTACGTAGTAACGGAAGCAGGGTTTGCCAGTGATCTGGGTGCAGAAAAATTCTTTAATATCAAATGCCGCTATGCGGGATTACAACCAGCATTGAGTGTATTGGTGGTAACTGTAAAAGCATTGAAATTGCATGGTGGTGCGAATGAAAAAGAATTGAATGTTCCCAATGTGAATGAAGTAAAGGCAGGATTATGGAACCTGGAAAGACATGTAGAGATTCTAAAATCGTTCGGACAAAAAGTATTGGTTGTAATGAATCATTTCCCCACCGATGCCAAAGAAGAACAGGATGTGATTGAATCTTTCTGTACTTCTCATCAAATTCCGTTTACTATTCATTATGGATATGCACAAGGCGGAAAAGGATGTATGGATTATGCACAAAAAGTAATTGAATTAACACAAACAGATGCTTTACCTATCAAACATACCTATGCCTTAACAGATGGTATTAAAGAAAAAATTGAAAAAGTAGCGACAACAATATATGGTGCCGGAAAAGTTAAATTTTCAGCACAGGCAGAAAAACAAATACAGCAAATTACTGCAAAAGGATTGCATGAACTGGCCATTTGTATGGCTAAAACACAATATAGTTTTACGGATCAGGCAACGGTATCAGGCAAAGAAAAAGGATTTACAATTCATGTGGATCAGTTGAACGTAAATGCAGGTGCAGGTTTTATTGTAGTACAATGCGGTGAGATTATGTTGATGCCAGGTCTCCCGAAAGAACCACAGGCATTACAAATTCATCTTGAAGGCGACGAGGTAGTAGGAATAAAAGGATAATTAAAACTATCCGTTTCCTTTTTTATAATCTGCTAAAAATTTCTCCAGCCCTGCATCTGTAAGTGGGTGATTCAATAAGGCCATAATGGCGCTAAGCGGACTGGTAATCACGTCGGCTCCCATTTCGGCACATTGAATAATATGCATCGGATGACGAACAGAAGCGGCCAGCACTTGTGTATCATATCCATAATTACCGTAGATGGTTACAATCTGACGAATCAGGTGCATTCCATCAGTTGAAACATCATCCAAACGACCAATAAAAGGTGAGACATAGGTTGCTCCGGCCTTCGCTGCCAGCAATGCCTGACCTGCAGAAAAGACAAGTGTACAGTTGGTTTTAATTCCTTTATCTGAAAAATATTTTAATGCTTTAACGCCGTCTTTAATCATAGGAATTTTAACGACAATTTGTGAATGTAATGCTGCCAGTTTTTCTCCTTCTTCCACCATGCCTTTAAAATCAGTAGAGATTACTTCAGCACTTACATCTCCATCTACTATGTTACAAATATCGATGTAATGTTGTAAAATTTTATCTGTTCCGGTGATGCCTTCTTTTGCCATCAGTGAAGGATTGGTAGTCACTCCGTCAAGTACTCCAAGCTCCTGGGCTTCTTTAATTTGAACAAGATTTGCGGTATCGATAAAAAATTTCATAACTGTTTATTTTAATGGTGTAAAATTATAAAATTGACCTTTGACAAAATCATGAAAAATGATAAGATATAAACAAGATTTGCATAGTATTATTCCTTCACCAGTTTCTGAATAAAACTAACACCTTCGTGTTCTACTTTTACAAAATAAATACCGGATGACAATGCTGTTAAATCAAGTGCATACTGCTCCTGATTTGCCTTTAATTTATTTCTGTAAAAAGATTGGCCCTGAATATTAAAAACAGATACATCAATTGTATTTTTCCAAGTTGCGTTTTTCAACACGTATAATCCTGAACCCGGATTAGGAAAAATCCAGGGTGTTGAAGCATCATTGATTACCGGAATAGAAAGCGCCGGTAGTGATCTGCAAAAATCAAAATTGAGAAGTTCAGAAATATGATCAGTTAAATTTTGTAAGCGAAATCCTTTAAAATTGATGCAAATATTTTCTCCACCATCATCGGTAACTGTAACTTTTCCGAATTGTGAAGTAAAAACTGCGTTGGGGAAGGTTCCGCCTTCACTATACGTTCCGCCTTTATCAGAGCCTGCATTATACAAAGCAGCAGCCTGAAATATTGGATAGAGATTAGGATTATTTTGTGTGGTAGAAAAGTCGGCATGTGTACCGTTATCAATGGCAAGCATATGCG
>JBILKR010000036.1:0-15170 GCA_044376575.1 Flavobacteriales bacterium
TTTTTTTGAAAAGGAAATTGTTTCCGACTGGATTGCAGAATATAAATGGGATGGAATACGTGCACAACTCATACACCGCAGCAATGAAATTTTCATCTGGTCAAGGGGCGAAGAACTGCTTACACCAAAGTTTCCTGAACTTCATACTTTTCTTCGTGAACTACCTTCCGGAACAGCAATAGATGGAGAAATACTTGCATACAAAGATGATAAGATTCTACCTTTTCAGTCGTTACAAAAACGTATCACCAGAAAAAAAATATCAAAAAAAATACTTGAAGAAATCCCTGTAGTATTGATGTGTTATGATTTGCTTGAATTCGAAGGAAAAGACATTCGAAATTCTCCACTTCAAGAAAGAAGAGAGTTATTGAATGACTTAGTGTATAAAACACACCATAATAATTTCATGATTTCAACTTCGTTAAATTTTTCAAGTTGGGATGAATTAAGTGATTTACAAAAGCAATCCAGAGAAAAAGATGCTGAAGGAATCATGCTTAAAAAAGTAGCATCCCCATATCTTTCCGGAAGAAAAAAAGGGAATTGGTGGAAATGGAAAGTGCAACCATTCACCATAGATGCAGTAATGATTTATGCACAGTCAGGGCATGGCAGACGTGCCGGATTATACACCGACTATACGTTTGCAGTGTTTAATAATGATGGCCAACTCGTTCCTTTTACAAAAGCGTATTCAGGATTAACAGATCAGGAAATCGTAGAACTGGATGGCTGGATAAAAAAGAATACCATAGAAAAATTTGGTCCGGTGAGAAGTGTTCATCCGCATCAGGTATTTGAGATTGCATTTGAAGGCATTCAAAAAAGCAGCCGTCATAAATCAGGTATTGCATTGAGATTTCCACGCATATTGCGATGGAGGAAAGACAAACCCGAAAATGAAATTAATACCTTACAAGACTTGTTAATGTTATTATAAATTTATTAGGAGTGGCTCAAAAGATGAATAAATTGTAACTTTATGGCACACCTTTTGAATAGGTTATTTAAAATGATTTTTTATGAATAAATTCATCATCATATTTGCTGCAATTACGTTAAGTAATTTAGTTTTTGCACAAACAAAAAATCTTAATCCACAAACAGGAGGTACAAACGGGAATATTCAACGACCTGTTGAAAATATAAATGTCGGAACCCGCGATACCCGTCCTTCTCCCGGTAGTTTTGACGACCGAGATCCGGTGCGTAACAATTCAAACGGAGGTAGTTTTAGTACGCAGCAGGGGGGCGGGTCTATAAATTCGACAACAACAACTATTCAATCACAACAAACGTATTACTATAATAATACTTCACCTTTTCAATCACAGTCTAATTTTAACACGAACTATCAACCATATTCAAGTTATAATTTTGACAACGATGGATATGGGTCATCTATTTTTATTATCAACGATGATGGTTCTAAAACAAGGATTGACGGTGGCAGTAATAGTTTTTCTTCAACAGAAGATAGTCGTGTTATCAAAGAGCGCATAGAAAATCATACCGTACATTTTTCCGGCTTAATTATGTCAGATGTATTTTTACAAAGTCATACTTCAAAAGCATATGTGTACGATATGTATTCTGATTTTTTAACTCCCGGTAAATACAGAAGAATTGGCGATGTATTAGGCAATTCCGTTCGTTATACATTTGATGGAATTGCGGTTGCTCCCAATACAAGAATGATTATTTACAGCGGAACAGATTTTTCAGGTTCCATACTTGTGGACGTTACCGGTCCGGCAATTATCAATAATTCTAAATGGCAGAATGATGACCGTTACGAACCTGCGAACTACAAATTTTTTATACCTGATCTTCAATCTGTTTTCCCTATGGCTGTTCGTCAGTGGAGTGTGAACAATATGCACAACTGGCAAAACGGCTCGATTGAAATTATCGAAACAAAATAATATCTCGCGGTGGATACATCATTAATTCTTCAGAATGTTCAAAAGCGAATTCAGCTGACCGCTAAAGAAGAAGAATTATTTACACAAAAACTTAGCAAAAGAATTCTAAAGAAAAAAGAAATGTTTCATCGTGAGGGAGAAATTTCTAATGCCCTTGCGTTTGTAAACAAAGGATGTCTGCGTTCATATTTTATAGATCAGAACGGATTTGAACATGTCTTAAGCTTTGCCATTGAAGACTGGTGGATTAGTGATATGTACAGCGGCACATATCGTCAACCGGGCATACTCAACATTGAAGCCTTAGAGCAAACTGAAATTATTTTATTAAGTAATCAAGATCGTGAATTGTTATTTGAGCAAGTTCCAAAGTTTGAAAGATTCTTCCGGATACTCATGGAAAAATCGATGATTAACATGCAGCAAAGACTTCTCGAAAATGTAAGTCTTCCAGCGTATGATCGTTTTGTATTGTTTGTTGAACGATATCCGAACTTATTAGGAAGAGTTCCGCAGATTCATCTTGCTGCTTATTTGGGTATAACTCCGGAGTTTTTAAGCAAAATAAAAAGGGAGTGGCTGTTGTCGACATCTAAAAGGGAAAAAGCGATTCAAAAAAAATAACACCTTCTCATCTACTGAATAAATAGATTTTTAAATTTTTTCTTTTGTGTTGATTTTACCTACTGTAGCTTATGATGGCCTTCCATTTAACTGGAAGCGATAAATTAAAATTGATAGAAACATTCTTACGCAGCTTTCGGCAAAATTTATAGAAATATTTTTGATCGTATTAAATAATAGTTCACACAGGTGAAATATCTGTAGTTGTCGGTTGACAATATGATTTGCACTATATAATTTCGAAAGAGTCTTAATGTTAACAACCCGTATTTCAGGATAAAAAAATACAAATAATTAAAGTTAGGACGAAAGCGATAATTAGTTATTATAAATCAAATGCTTTTTAGTAGATGAAGAAATAATTTAAAGTAACTAAAGTTTCGACTGTAAATTAATTATGGGCAATTAAGAAAAAACATGGCGGTATGAGTGGGATTTACCATCCGAAGTCGGAAATGTGAAAGTGAAAAACGACTAAAAACAATAAAGTAACCGAGTCCAAACCGAAAATCGATAGAGTAGGTAAAAGAATATTAATCGGAGGAAGTAAAAAAATCTTTCTTCATAAATAACTAATAGCATGAAAAATTCAATTTTAAATATCTTAAGAGTAGCTGTGCTAGCCACTTTAATTTTTTTTTCTTGTGATAATCAAACAGAAGCTGATTTGCTAACCGAAAGTAATAATTTGGAGGCAATTTGTAAAACGATTGGTGAAGAACATAATAAAGGTTTGGAATATGTTTATGAACAATTAAAAGAAGTAAAATTAAAATCAGGTGAAATAAACCGTTCTGATTTTCAAGAAATGGCTAGAAAACATACAATAGATTTCCTTGAAAAGAACCAATTAAGTTTTGTAAAAGAAAATATTGATATATCAATTTCAGAGGCACAAAAATCTTTTATAAGAGTTGAAAAGGAATATTCATTTAATTCTCTTAAACTTAAAAACAGGAAATCAGAAAACTTTGGCCGCAAGAGGTTGAGGATTCTCTTACAACAAAACAAAAAGAATTATTAACAATTTTGAATAATGCCATTAATGACACAACTTTAGATTTAAATGCCACTATAGCAATTTTTGAAAATGTTAAGGAAAGAATCAAAAATGAATGTACGCTAGAAGAAGTTTCTGTTTTACTGGTAGCTATAGAAATAGGCGCAAGCTCTCTTTCATATTGGAATACCAATTTTGATAATTGGGTTGCATTGGCATCAGAAAATAAAGCAACTGCTGTTTGTGATAGCTGTAATTTTAATTGGAAGCAAGTAGGCAAAAATGATGTTGCTGGTGGAATTGGTGGCGCTGTAGCAACAGGTGTTGTAGGTGCTACAGGTGGTCCTTTCGGCTGGGGCGTTTTTGGAGCAGGAACTTTAGGCGGTGCAGTAGCAGCTTCTGTTCAAGATATTATTCTTCAATGGTGGGATTAAATAAAAATAAAATTATGAAAAACATAAAAAAAATAGTGTTGATTTTATTTCTATCAAGTTTTTCAGTTTCATTTTCACTGTTATTCTTAATTGCAGATAAAGATTTAAGCAATTCATTTATTACAGGAATCGCTTCAGCAGTTGGCACAGTAATTGGAGCTATTGGGTTTCTTTTATTAAGAAAAGAAAAGAAATAAAAAAGAGAAACAATGTATATTTTATTAAATGTTTATGCATAGCATATAATAGAATACGTAATTGGCAACACAAAATGAATTTTGTTTTTTATTTATCATGAGTAGATGTTGTGAAATAAATATCACCAACAAGCTTTATTCGATATAAAGGCTAACGTTTTAATCAAAATAAAAAAGGAATGGTTGTTATCGTCATCTAAAAGTAAAAAAACGATTCAAAAAAAATAATTACTTTTAATTCAATGAAAAAGTGGTTATTTATATTTTTTCTTTTTGCACTTATATCAGATACTGCAGCGCAGCAACCACTATGGTATAATAACGGAGCTCTCACTTTTGCAAATTATGATGCCATTGTAAAAGTAAAAGGCCACATGCAAAATGATGCGGGGGGATTATTTACCAATCACGGAACAACCACCATTGACTCTTCATATATCAATGATGCAACATCAGAAGGGAACGGAACTTATAAGGTTGGATTACACTGGGAAAACAATTGGATTTTTATTGCTGATACTTCAGAAGTAATTCTCAATGGAGATGATCAGTTGATTACCGGTGATTCTGTTTCTTCATTTTATGATTTAACATTAATCAATACCGGCATAAAAACTCAAACCCTCGATGCGAACACTCTTCGTTATCTGGACTTAACAGATCGTGAGCTGGCGACAGATTCATTTGTAATGCATGTGTTCAACACGGCAATAGAAGCAATTAAAAGAACAAATGGTTTTGTCAGCAGTCTTGGTTCGGGACGATTATCAAGAAACACACAATCAATATCAGCTTATTTATTTCCTACGGGGTCAAGCCTTGGTATCATCAGGTATCGTCCGGTAATTATTACACCAACAACCGCAACATCTTCGACCTTTGCAGCACGACTGGCAAACAATGAATCAGGACTGAATGGATTTGACCGTGCACTGCGCGATTCTTTTGTCTGTGAACTTAATCCTTTGTATTATCATCAGATCAATCGTTGGACAGGAAATGCTAATGCTGATTTGGCCATACATTATGATCCTGCTGATGATGGCAACTGGGATGGCATATCTCAATGGAACACAGCGTTGCCTTTATGGCAGGACATGAGTCCCGTAACAGCACTTACCCCTGCGAATCCTCTCAATCTAAACATAAAAAATAACTGGGCAAGCTGGTCGAATGAAAATTATATATTAAGTACCGTTCGTCCGGAAACTCCGGTTATTTCAGGAAATATAACGCCTTGTTTTCATGTTTTGGAAACGTATGATGTAACCAATCCCGGAACGGGTAATACATTTGAATGGCATGTAACATCAGGCGGGCAGATCATTTCCGGTGATCCTAATCCACAGGCAAACCTTACCTGGAATTATAGTGGTGTACAAGATACACTAAGTGTATTTACAGTGTCGCCCATTGGATGTTCATCCTGGCCTGGAATCTTAGCCGTAATTGTTGCACCTGAGCCTAATGCTGCATTTACTGCAGTTCCAACTTCCTTGCTGGGTTCTATACCCGTGGTATTTTCAGATCAGAGTACGTTGGCTCAAACATGGCAATGGGATTTTGGAGATGGCCAGTTCTCTTCAGAAACATCACCTGAACACGTATATAATCAGGAAGGAACCTACCAGGCAATACTTGTGATTCAATCGACTGACGGTTGTTATGATACAGCTACTGCTGTGATTGAAATTATTCCGGGTTTAAACATTCCCAATGTATTCAGTCCTAACGGCGATGGATCGAATGACCTGTTTGAAATTTCAGGAACAAATTTTAAGAACTTTACCTGTGAGATATTAAATCGCTGGGGACAAACCGTCTTTACCAGTAATAAAGCTCAGGTGAGCTGGGATGGAGTTACCACTACCGGATCAATGGTAGTAGAAGGTACTTATTTTGTGGTTTTAAAAATTACGCTGCTGAACGGAGAAGAAATATCTTACGGAGGAACCGTGAATGTTTTTTACTAAATGGAGATGTGTGTTTTATTCCACGTCTTTTCCAAATGCTCTCTTTAACAATAATGGGGTTGTTAGTGTAGTCAGAATTCCCATAATAACGAGAATCGAAAAAACCTCTGTACTTATCAATCCATTTCTGTATGCAATATTAGCAATCACAAGCTCCATAATTCCTCTGGCATTCAAACCGATCCCCAATGTAAGTGAGGCGCGAGTGCCCATACCTGCCAACTTACCACCAAAGAAACCTCCGGTAATCTTTGATAAATAAGATATGCCCAATACGGATATTAATAGTCCAATATTTGCAATAGATGACATATTAAATTCGAGTCCAATACCTGCAAAGAAAATGGGAGCTAAAAATCCCATGGCCATATTGCTGGTTGTTTTCTCAATGCTCTTTAAATTTTCTTTTCCTATAAGAGATTCGTTGATCAACATTGATGCAAAAAATGCTCCAACAATAAAATGCAATCCAAGATTTTCCGTAAAGGTTGAAAACAATAATACAAAGGCAAAAAACAATGCAAACAAAGGTTCTTTCCCTTTTAAAAAAGCGACCAGCTTATCAAGTGATTCCTGGATGTAGTTTCCTTTTCGAAGTAGTTTTTTTATAAGGATGTATGCCAACCCCAACAATAATATAAAAACAATAAGTTTTATCAGAGACAATGATCCGGCCTTTACAACCGACATTACAGACATGTCGGAGTCTTTTATATTCAACAGGACGCCTAAAATTGAAAGTGCCAGAACATCATCAAAAATTGCTATAGAAATTATTTTTTTCCCAACCTCAGAATTGATTTTCCCAAGATCCATTAAAATTCGAATACTTACCGGAAGTGCAGTAATAGCGACACATAAACCAATAAAAACAGTGCTCATGATGTCCTGATCAAAAATATACCCAACTGCAATCCCACTAAATATAGGAATAAAAAATGCCATGATGGAGATGATGATGTTCCTTCCTTTTAAAGATTTCAGGATATCATCAATATTGATTTCAAGACCTGCAATAATCACCAGTAAAAAAATTCCTAACTCAGAAATAACTTTAATATCTTCCGTTCTGTGAATTAAATTAAGAATAGTGGGTCCCAAAATTATTCCGGCGATAATTTCACCAATCATTGCCGGTTGCTTAAATCGCTCAAAAATTTCACCAAATATCCTGGCGGTAACCAAAAGAATCAGAAGATTCGTAAAAAAGGGTAACTCAAAATGCGGCTCACTCATCATTAATCGTCAGTTTATTTCAGGCTCAATAAACAAATGAAACAAAGAGGTAAAGTAAATGTTGCTACTCATTTATTTATTGCTAATAGTAAAAGTAATATAAACCATTCATAAACAAAATAAGAGAGCAGCCATAAAAACACCATCTGACCAATTCTTATAGCGGTAATGCAAATAGAAATATTTAAAATTCCACAGTGGCATCAGCAAAAAAATGGAGATAAAAAAGGGAACAAAGTAACCCTGCCAGGGCAAGTTCATTAAAAATAAACTTGTAACAGCAATAATCGTAAGCAATATAGACAATACTCTTATTGATTGAACAGATAGAAAATGACAAAGTGAAATATCATTTACTCTTTTACTATCATCTTTTTCATAATAACCTATCACCAATACATTAACCATTGCTATACAGAAAATATAGCAGTACATCCATATAAGTTTTTCCGGCACATTACTTTTCATTGAAATAACCGGGATTAATACACCCATTGCATATCCTGCCGCAATGAAAATTTCTTTCCAATACATGGCTCTGTTCTTTTTTACATGCCATTGTTTTAATAATAAGTAAGACATCATCATCAATGACGGTATAATTCCTTTTTTAAGAATAGTCATTGATAAAGCAGATTCCATCATAACTATAACATTAATGATGATAAGAAATAAAATGATTGTAACTAAATAGTTCCTGTATTTTAAATGAAAGGCATGTCGGGCAGACTCTGTTTGCTTTGCTGACAGTGTATCAAGGATTCTGTCTGTTGTATAAATGATCCATACCACAGATCCAAGAATAAAATAAAGAGATAAACTAATAGAAACTGATAGAAATTTTGAAGACATACAAGCCATTCCTAAAGCACCCAGCACAACATCAAGATTAAGAAATGTGAAGATGCGATAAGGTAAAAATGGCGTTGCCATTTTATACGAGTTTTTTCAGCAGCGGAGAAATGTCCACATTATTCTTAACGATGCCAATAATCTGGTTAATGTCAATGCGATCCTGTTTCATGCTGTCTCTTTCACGCAATGTAACTGTATTGTTCGTTAATGTTTCATGATCTATGGTAATGCAATATGGTGTGCCTATCGCATCCTGGCGACGATATCTTCTTCCGATGGCATCTTTATCATCATACTGACAATTGAACTCCAGCTTTAGTAAAGAAAATATTTCCATGGCTTTTTCAGGCAGGCCTTCTTTTTTTACTAGAGGAAGCACCGCTACTTTCACAGGAGCCAACTGAGGAGGGAAGCGCAATACTGTTCGCTCTGATCCATCTTCCAATTTCTCTTCATTGTATGAAGCTGCAAGCACCGACATAAACATTCTGTCGAGACCAATGGCTGTTTCAACTACATACGGAACATAGCTCTGATTAAGTTCGGGATCAAAATACTGAAGCTTTCGTCCACTATATATTTCATGTGCTTTTAAATCGAAATCCGTGCGGCTGTGTATTCCTTCCATTTCTTTGAATCCCATAGGAAAATCAAATTCAATATCACATGCCGCGTTTGCATAATGCGCTAGTTTGATATGATCATGGAAACGGTATTTTGCATCACCCATACCGAGGTTTCGATGCCACTGCATTCTTGCATTTTTCCAATATTCGTACCATTCCATTTCTTCACCGGGACGAACAAAAAATTGCATTTCCATTTGTTCAAATTCACGCATTCTGAAGATGAACTGACGGGCAATAATTTCGTTTCTGAATGCTTTACCTATCTGACAAATTCCAAAAGGAATTTTCATCCTTCCAGAACGTTGAACATTTAAAAAATTAACATAGGTTCCCTGTGCTGTTTCAGGACGCAAATAAATTACACTTGATTCGCCGCTGACAGACCCGAGCTCTGTGGCAAACATTAAATTAAACTGACGAACATCTGTCCAGTTGCGGGTTCCGGAAACGGGATCCACGATTTCCAAATCAACAATTAACTGTTTAACGGCTTCGAGATCTCCGGCTTCCAGTGCTTTTTTCATGCGAGATTCGGCCTCATCAATTTGTTTCTGATATTCAAGCACGCGCCCATTGGTTTCAACAAATTGATTGAGATTAAACGCGTCTCCAAATCGTTTAGCTGCTTTTTCAACCTCTTTGGTAATCTTACCTCTGATGCGTTCGATGTGTTCTTCAATCAATACATCGGCGCGGTATCTTTTTTTAGAATCTTTATTATCAATTAACGGATCGTTGAAGGCATCCACGTGGCCGCTAGCTTTCCAAACTGTAGGATGCATGAATATTGAACTGTCAATACCAACAATGTTATCATGCAATCGAACCATCGACTTCCACCAATACTCTTCAATATTATTTTTTAGTTCTTTCCCGTATTGACCGTAATCATAGGTTGCACTTAACCCATCGTAAATTTCAGAAGATGGAAATATAAACCCATATTCTTTAGAATGTGAAATGATATTCTTCAATAAATCTTCTTGTGCGGCCATGATCTATAATTTATCGCCAAAGATAAAAAATTCAATCAAGGAGAAATTTAAAATACGATGTACTTTACTTCTGTCTGAAAAATATTTCAATCGGAACGCCAGAAAAATCGTAGTGTTTTCGAATTTGATTTTCGACAAATCGCTTGTAAGGCTCTTTCACATACTGAGGTAAATTACAGAAAAGAATGAATGCCGGATATGCAATATGCAATTGCATAGCAAACTTAATTTTAATGTATTTTCCTTTTATTGATGGAGGTGGCGTTTCATTGATAATGGGAAGAATATATTCATTCAGTTCGTGGGTAGGGATTTTCTTTTTTCTGTTCTGATAAACTTCAATAGCCGTTTCCACTACTTTATAAATACGTTGCTTTTCTTTAACGGATGTAAAAATGATCGGCACATCTACAAAAGGAGCAATCTTATTTTCAATAATCTTCTTGTAGGCTTCAGATGTTTTATGATCTTTTTCTACCAGGTCCCATTTGTTTACCACGACTACGCATCCTTTATGATTTTTTTTAATCAGATTAAAAATATTCACATCCTGACTTTCAAAACCTTCTGTGGCATCAATCATTAATACACAAACATCACTGCTTTCAATGGCACGGATACTTCTTAATACTGAATAAAATTCAAGGTCTTCGGTTACTTTGGCTTTTTTTCTAACCCCGGCCGTGTCAATCAAATAAAAATCAAATCCAAATGAATTATAACGAATGAATATAGAATCGCGCGTAGTGCCTGCAATTGGTGTAACAATATTACGTTCCGTTCCCAAAAATGCATTGGTGATGGAAGATTTTCCGACATTGGGTCTTCCGACGATGGCTATTTTAGGCAAGGTCTCATCAAAGTCAACAGGCTTATCTTCAAGTAAGGTTACGAGTTTATCGAGCAACTCTCCGGTTCCTGATCCGCTGATGGAAGAAAGCGGATAAATCTCTCCAAGACCGAATCCATAAAATACAGAAGTATCATTAATACGATCAAAATTATCTACTTTATTCGCTACAACCATCACTTGTTTCTTTGAACGGCGGAGCAGATCTGCGACCTGTTCGTCAAGATCAGTAATTCCGGTTGTGGTATCAACGAGAAATAAAATTACATCTGCCTCATCAATGGCCAACAAAACCTGTTTGCGGATTTCTTCTTCAAAAATATCATCCGAGCCTTTCACATAACCACCGGTATCTATTAAAGAAAATTCCTGGCCGTTCCACTCTCCTTTTCCGTAATGACGATCACGCGTTACTCCGCTGAATTCATCAACGATAGCAGAGCGACTTTCGGTAAGTCGATTAAACAAGGTAGATTTTCCGACATTAGGTCTTCCGACGATAGCAACAATATTTCCCATAATCTATTAAGCCCGTAAAGGTAGCGATTAATCAGCCAACTTCTGCTTTTTCATGGATTGATTTGTGATTCGGGATTTCTGATTAATGCGGCATCACCTGTATCTACTGATAGTTCAAGAATACATTTTTCGGGATGAGGGAGGTTAGTAACTATAAATATTATTCCGATAACAGACGGAAGAATTGCTATCCAGTCGCTAGTTAAAACACCCGTCACACAAGCAAAAACTTCTGTAAAAGCAGTAATCGCAGACCTTAAATGATATGCCTGGCGGTAATGAGATAATTGAGAAAATAAATTCACTCCGGATTGATTTTCAAGTTTTCGCTGAAATAAAAAAACGGAAATATAACCCGCAACAAATGAAATAATGAATGGGATGTATCTATATCGAATAGATTGAAGAACAGGATTCGTTGTGTTCATGATTATAAAAACAAAAGATGCCAACGTAATAACTAAAAGAATTACAGCAAGCACTAAACAGGTTCTTCGAAGAGAATAAAAAAATTCGCGAATAATCATAGGTTATGGATGTGTATATGCAGTTCCTTCAGCAATTACTAGATTCGAGGTTCCTCTAGCCATCAGCGTTTTTTCAGGGCCATACATATTACACTCGCAAAGAATAACTTTTTGTCCCTTTTTAATCATTTTTGTTTCTGCAATTACGGATGTCCCCACCCGAACATTTGAAATAAAATCAACGTGAAGATTCACACTTGCATAAAAATTTTTTACACCAGTAACATAGATGGTCATGCCAATCATATCATCCATGATGGCGGCAATCATACCTCCATGCAGCATTTTTACAGGGTTGGTCATCTCTTCTCTCACAACAAACTCCAATGTAATTCCATCTTCCTGAATATCCAGAATTTTCCCCTTCAACCAGTTGGAAAAAGGAGAGGGAGCAGTGGAAACATATTGTCCGATAAATTTTTTATAGTGTTCAACCATAGAATTCATTACATCAAATTTTTTGCAAATCTAATATAAATGAACATGATTGATTAAGGATAAAACGCGAAAGAATGAATATAATTTTTGTTGAATAAAATGATGCGGTTGAATAGTGTATATGATCTTAATATCCTATGACTTCATATTTGAATTTAATTCTGTCACCTGTTTTCAATCCCCCTTCTATACCTTCTTTCCCGAGGCGATCAGCAGGATCTTCGAGCAATTTAAATTCAATAGTTTTATCTTTATCATATACGCGGTATACAACAGCTTTACAAGCGAGCACCCACTTACCGTTTTTGCCTTTTCCGCCTCCTTTTTTATCAAGATAATATTCAAGGTTAACATTTGCCTTGGCAGAAGGGAAATAATCCACATCTTCCAGATTTTCTAAATCCATGATAAGAAATACCCCAAATCTTTTTTTTACTGAGCCGATGGCTTCATACTTTGTGGTGTCTCCGGGAGTTGTATCAGAAGCATGAAGCAGATGTGATCCTAAAAAGAAACTTATTAATATGAATGCTTTCTTCATAATATATATTTTAGTAAATGTAAGTAACGATATTTTTTTTTACAATTTATCCGACAACAATATTTGTATTCTAAGGGTTTATAGTACGAGATTTAGGTAACGATTTAATCATCATGGAAATTAAAATTGAGGGAATTTCTACACATTTACTTCCGGAGAAGGCCCTGTTTTTTGTAGAAAATCAGGCGATGGTGGTTGCAGATATACATCTTGGAAAAGCCACTCACTTCAGGAAGTCAGGAATTGCTTTACCATATTCTCCTGAAAATGATTTGTTGAGACTTCAGCAACTTTTATATAAAACGAAATGCAAAAGAATTATCTTTTTAGGTGATCTATTTCATAGTAGTTACAATGCAGAATGGGATGAATTTATTTTATTCAGACAACGATTTCCTGAAATCAATTTTCATTTGATTATTGGCAACCATGATATTTTAAATACACAGATATATCATGATGCAGGAATTGAAATTAGCCGAGCATTGATTTTAAATGATAAAATATTACTGACACATGATGAAGAAGATACCACTTTGTTTAACATACACGGACATGTTCATCCCGGTATAAAAATAAGGGGCAAGGGCAGACAGTCTATCGTTCTTCCATCATATGTATTATACAAAAATAGAATGATAATTCCTGCATTCGGAAAACTTACAGGCAAGTATATTTTAAAGGCCGGAGATGCAGAAGAATTGTATGTCGTTTCAGAGAGTAAAGTGTGGAAATTGAATGAATAAAAAAAGGCAACTCTCCGTTGCCTTTTGAAAAAAATTTATTTTTTCTTTAAAAGATCAGATACCTGATAACTTTGACCATGCATATCTGATTTTACAGTAAACCACGTATTTCCCTTTTTATTATTTTCCCATTTATATATCACTGTGTTTTCAGTAAAACTAAAGCCTACAGATTCTCCTGGAGTAATGGTCATTTTATTACCGTTTACAAAATAATCAACAGGAGCTGAGGTGTTATTGATTACTTTAAATTGAATATCCCCGTTGTTTCGGAATTCAGCAACAGAATCTGCAGCAAAACAAGCAGAAGAAACGAATGTAATTTGCGTTAAGGCAAACATGAAAGAAAAAACAATCTTTTTCATAATCATTATTATTAATTGATGATAAATATATGTAAAATGTATCAATGTGATACTTCATGAAATTTTTAAAAAATAATTGTTATTGTACTAAATTTATTTACTTTGCACTATTAAACCTAAAAAAAGAAATTATGTCAGACATTTCTACACGCGTAAAAGCCATTATTGTTGACAAGTTAGGAGTTGACGAAGCTGAAGTTACTCCACAAGCTAGTTTCACTAATGATTTGGGTGCCGATTCATTAGACACCGTAGAATTAATTATGGAATTTGAAAAAGAATTCAATATTGCCATTCCGGATGATCAGGCTGAAAAAATCGGAACTGTTGGAGAGGCTATCAAATATATTGAAGATAACGCGAAGGCGTAAATATTAACTATTTGGTATGACATCAAAGCGAGTTGTAGTAACCGGCTTAGGGTCGCTTACCCCAATTGGCAATACCATCTCAGCATATTGGAATGGGTTGCTGTCGGGAATTAGCGGTGCTGCACCTATAACCCGCTTTGATGCTTCTAAATTTAAAACACAGTTTGCCTGCGAAGTAAAAAACTTCGATCCACTTTCTTTTGTAGATAAAAAAGAAGCAAGAAAATTAGATCCTTTTGTACATTATGCCATTGCGACAAGTGATGAAGCTGTTGCGGACAGTGGTATAGATACCGCTAAAATTAATCCAGACCGTATAGGTGTCATTTGGTCTTCCGGAATCGGAGGCATAACAACATTCTTCAACGAAGTATCTGAATTTGCTAAGGGTGACGGGACTCCTCGTTTTAGCCCATTCTTTATACCTAAAGTTATTGTTGATATTGCAGCGGGTCATATTTCCATGCGCTTTGGATTTCGAGGTCCGAATTATGCGACGGTGTCTGCATGTGCATCATCTACTCACGGATTGCTCGATGCATTTAACTTAATAAGAAACGGAAAAGCCGACATTATACTTGCTGGTGGATCTGAAGCCGCGGTGAATGAGCCCGGTATTGGAGGTTTTAATGCCTTGCATGCGCTTTCAACAAGAAATGATTCTCCTGAAACAGCATCCCGTCCGTTTGATAAAGATCGCGATGGTTTTGTATTAGGCGAAGGGGCTGGTGCAATTATTTTAGAAGAACTTGAGCACGCTAAAGCAAGGGGTGCTAAAATATATGCAGAGATGCTTGGTGGCGCTGCAACAGCTGATGCTTACCATTTAACTGCCCCACATCCTGAAGGCCTTGGTGCAATGAATGTGATGAAACTTTCACTTGAAGATGCAGGATTAAAACCTGAAGATATTGACTACATTAATGTTCATGGTACTTCTAC